>NZ_JBPESN010000050.1:0-16311 GCF_051710625.1 Sodalis sp. (in: enterobacteria)
AGCCGCTTATGAAATTACCGACTATATCGTGAGATATTACAGCGCACTCAGGCCACATGAATATAACGGTGGGTTGCCACCAAACGAATCAGAAAATAGACACTGGAAAAACGCTAACGCGGTGGCCAGTTTTAGTTGACCACTACACACAGCGCCTGTGCTTTGTTGATTTTTTCCCAAGTCACGACCTCTTCGCTTCGTCGCTGCCCTCTTCGTCGCTTTTACTACGGGTCTCGATTTCCACCGGCAGCGCAATATGGTCGGAGTGAGTATTTGCCGATAACGCTTTTGAGACGCCAGTCATCAAGGAAGTCGTCTTCGCCCTCGCGCAGGTGCAAGGTGATTTGCGTACCGCGCTCCGGCTTGGTGATATCGGCGATGGTGTAATTCCCCTTCGCCGGCAGATTCCCAGAACACCCCTTCGTCGGGTTTAGCGCCGGCAGCACGGGTGCGGACGGTGACCTTGTCCGCAACAATAAAGGCCGAACAGAAGCCAACGCCGAACTGGCCGATGAGCTAACTGTCTTTTAGCTGATCGGATCCCATTGATTTCAGGAACGCCTTGGTGCCGGATTTGGCAATCGTACCTAAATTGTCAATCACTTTCTCGCGATGCATGCCGATACCATTATTGCTGAGGGTGATAGTGCGTTTTTCTTTATCGCAGGACAGGCGTACGCGTAACTCGCCATCCCCTTCGTATAAATCGGGCTGTGACAGGGCGCGAAAACGCAATTTGTCCGCCGCTCTGATGCGTTGGAAATCAGCTCGCGCAGGAAAATTTTTTTATTAAAATAAAGGGAATGGATTATCAGATGAAGCAGCCGCTTTACTTCCGATTGAAACCCGCGGGTTTCTTATCCTTTCATACTCATGTTATACCTTAATCCAAAATGCGACCAAACAGGCGGTTAAAGACGGCAATGGAGTACAAATAAGGATAAGGGAGGACTATTTCAAGCGGAAGGTGAAAAAAGCGTACCCCCGGCCGGCGGACCGGCCCAAAGTGGCGTCAGAACTTGATGGGATGACGGCCCGCCAGCGAATGGGACAGCGTGGTGCTGTCCACCATTTCAAGTTCGCCGCCTACCGGGCACGCCATGGGCGATACGGCTGGCCATGACACCGTAATGCGCGCACATTTCAGCGATATAGTTGGCTGTCGCCTCCCCCTTTTACCGTCGGGTTGGTGGCCAGGATGACCTCCTCAATGCTTTCGTTCTCAAGCCGCTCCTGCAGCCGCCCGAGACCGATGTCGTCCGGGCCCGATACCATCGAGAGGTGACAGGTGCCCCATCAGCACAAAATAGCGCCCGGCGAACTGGCCGGTCTACTCAATAGTATGGATGTCCGCCGGGCTTTCCACCACACGCAGATTTGGCCCGACTGCTGCCGGCGGGGATTGGCGCAAATCGTGCAGACAGGCTGCTCGGTGAAGGTGTGGCAATCCGCACAATGGCCAATTTCCGACATCGCGCGGGTCAGCGCCTGCGCCAGAGGCATCGCGCCGCTGCGATCGCGCTGCAGTAAATGGAAAACCATACACTGCGCCGATTTCGGCCCGATGCCCTGCAGGCAGCGCAAGGCCTTCGTCAATGCCTCCAGTAAGGGACTGGTTTGCATCAGCACGGCATTTTAAAACCAGGAGGAAGCTGCATGCCGCTGGAAACAGCGGCCATTTTTTCCTTCTGGGTTTCGGCAATACGGCGGGCGGCATCGTTGAACGCCGCAGCGATCAGATCTTCCAACATATCTTTGTCATCGTCCAGCAGACTGGGATCGACTTCGACACGGCGGCAATTGTGCGCGCCATTAATTGTGACCTTGACCAGGCCGGCACCCGACTCCCCTGTCACCTCCAGCTGCGCGATCTCTTCTTGCATCCGCTGCATTTTTTCCTGCATTTGCTGGGCCTGTTTCATCAGGTTACCCATTCCGCCTTTACCAAACATAGTCTCCTCTCTTAGTTGCATCGGGCCGCACTGGAGGCGTCTTGCCGCAGCGCGGCGGGTTATACGGGCCGGATGCTGTCTTCATCCAGCTCGGCGTCGAAAAAGCGTCGCAGCATCTGAATGTGCGCATCGTTCAGAATCGCTTCCCGCGCCCGCATCAGTTTCTCTTCATAAATCGCCTGGCGCCATTCCAATGGCGTTTTCATCGCCGGATTATCATCTTCCGTTACGGTTAATTCAACCGGCGCCCCCAGTTCGGCGCTCAGCGCGGCGCACAGGGCGCTTTGCGCCGAGGCCGAGTTTAGATGACGCTGCGAGGCGCGCAGGTGCAAACAGACTTTGCCCGGCGCCAAATCCTCTTTCCAGGCGTTCAAAGCCAGCTGCTGCACCAGTTTAGGCACCGCCAGACGGTTGACCTGCGCCGCCCAGAGATCGCGTGTCAGCGACTCTTCGGCCAGGCACAACGCTAGCTCTGGCGTTTTTTCATGCTCCAGCGCCGTGCGCAGCGCCTTCGGGGTCGTTACCGGCTCCGGAGCTGCCTCGTGCTGTTGGCTGGCACGCCAGCGGTACGCCTGCGGCCGCGGGGCTTTCGCCGGCTCTTCCCGGCCGGCGGCGGGTTGGCGCTGCTGTGCGCGTTCGCCCACGGTGGCCAGCCGCTCCAGCGCGGTGACTGCGGTTTTTTGGCGCGCCGGCGGCGGTTCATCCTTTTTTATTTTTTGGCTTTCCTGCCGCTTTAATAGGGCGGTGCGGGCCTGCAAAAGCTGCGTGGTCGCATCCGGCAACGGGCTATCGCCTTTAGAAGACGGCGCGAAAGATGCCCGCAACGCGTCCTTCTCAGGCCTCAGCACGCCGTCTTGCCACTCGCCCTGGGCTTCATCATCATCGAAGCCGCTGGCGGCATAGGCCTGCATTAAACTCTCTTCGTCGCTATCGACCCGGCTGGGCTGACGACCGCCAGACGACGACGAGGTCTGCGCGCCAGTCAATGATCCCGCTACCGGAGCAGTGCCGACGCTAAGGCCGCCCTCAGCGACGGGCGCAGGCCCCGGCGCTGCCGGTCCAGCCGCAGGATTGGCGCGCGTATTCTGCCTCTTTACCACTGCCGGTTGCTGGCCGGCGCCAGCACCGCCGGAGAAGAAGAACGACTCGGGCACCCCCTGCGCTGGCGTCGCCGCGTTCGCGCCGGCGCGCCTGGCATTGTCAAGCGCTAATTGCGCCGGTGCAGGCCTGGCAGCGGACGCGTCCGGGGCACCGACTGCTGCGGCCGCGCCGGTGGCAGTGCTGTCGTGGCGCCCGGTAGCGCCGAATTCAGCCGTTTTTTTTCCCGTGCTGGCGGCGGTCGTCACCGTTCCCACCTCGGCGGGATGGAACGCCAGCGCGCGCAGCAGCGTCATTTCCACCCCCATCCGGGGATGCGGCGCAAAGGGCAACTCCTTGCGCCCGATAAGCAGGGTCTGATAGTACAGTTGCAGATCGGCCGGCGGCAAACGCCGGGCCAGGTCGCGCAAACGCGGTACGCTGCCCGGATCGTCCTCATCATTCAACTGGTCGGGCACCAGCTGGCCCAGCGCCAGACGGTGCAGTAAAGAAAGCATCTCGACAAGCAGACTTTCCCAATCCATACCGCGGGCAGCGCATTGCGCAAGTTGTGCCATCATCGCGCCGCCGTCGGCGGCGGCCAGCGCCTCGATAAGCGCCAGCGGCTGCTCGGTGTTAAGCGTTCCGAGCATCAGACTTACCGCCTCGGCGCTCACCTCCCCCTGTCCCATGGCGATGGCCTGGTCGGTCAGACTGAGGGCGTCGCGCATGCTGCCGTCGGCGGCGCGGGCCAGCAGCTGCAGCGCGCGTGGCTCGGCAACGATCCGCTCCTGCTGCAAGACGGAGGACAGCTGGTTGCGGATCTGCTCAACATCGAACGCCTTTAAATGGAATTGCAGACAGCGGGAAAGGATAGTCACCGGCAGTTTTTGCGGATCGGTGGTGGCCAGTAAAAACTTGACGTGTGCCGGCGGTTCCTCAAGGATTTTCAGCAAAGCGTTAAAACTGTGGCGGGACAGCATATGCACTTCATCGATCAGATACACCTTGAAGCGGCCGCGCGCCGGGGCATATTGAACGTTATCCAGCAGCTCACGGGTGTCTTCAACTTTAGTGCGCGAGGCGGCATCGATTTCAATCAGATCGACAAAGCGGCCCTGCTCGATTTCCCGGCAATTATCACATTGGCCGCAGGGGGTGGCGGTGATACCGGTTTCGCAGTTCAGCCCTTTGGCCAGCAGACGGGCAATCGTGGTTTTACCCACGCCGCGGGTGCCGGATAAAAGATAGGCATGATGAATCCTGCCCAATGAAAGGCCGTTCGCCAGCGCCGTCAGGACATGCTCCTGGCCTACTACATCGGCAAATGTTTGCGGACGCCACTTACGGGCAAGCACCTGATAGCTCATGAGTCGCGATTTACGTCGGGGGAACAGAGGGCCATGCTAACACAGCCCCGCACCGCAGCGCGAGGCTGTTGTCATCAATGGCCAGGGAAGAGTACCAGGCTATGACTGGCTACGCCGATACTGTTAAGAAGCGTTTCACCCCCGAGGTCGGCCAAATTGATAACGAAGGCCGCATCCTGCACCTCGCCGCCGAGCCGCCGAATCAGTTTCACCGTGGCGCAGATAGTCCCTCCCGTGGCCAGCAGATCGTCCACCACCAGTACTTTATCGCCGGGGACTATAGCGTCTTTATGGATTTCGAGGCTGTCGGTGCCATATTCCAGCACATAGTTTTCACTGATGGTTTCACGCGGCAGCTTGCCGGGCTTGCGCACCGGAACAAACCCCAGCCCCAACGCCAGCGCGACCGGTGCGCCGAACAGAAATCCACGCGCTTCGGTGCCAACGATTTTCGTCAGGCCGGCATCGCGAAAGCGATCGGCCAACAGCGCAATGCTGGCGGCATAGGCGCGCGAGTTTTCCAGCAGGCTGGTGACATCGCGAAACAGAATGCCGGGTTTCGGATAGTCCGGAAGCGATTTGATGTTTTGCTTGATTAATGCTAATTGTTGTTCCGTAGCGGTCATAGTGGGTATGCCTGGAAAAGCCTCAATTCATCATCAACGCGGCGCCTGTCATGGCTTAAACAAGACTGACCGCGCACGAAAGCGCTCAAATCTATGCAAACTACCGCAAAAATGCAACCGCCGGTAAACGTTGAGGAGGCAAATTATTGACGTGGCGCACGCTGCGCCGCCGCGTCCTCTGCGTTAATGCAGTGCATCACTGAAAATGATGGGGTATTATCATAAAAGTCGACTCCGATGTCATTCATTACAGGTAAATGGCGTGCACGCATCTCAACTGATTACCGCCCTTGGCGCCCGACTTAACGAATTAGCCGCACGCATCGACGCTCAGGGGCACCCACTGGTGCAGCAATCCCGTTTCGATCCCCTGTTGTTCAGCGTACGCGGCAACCGGCTTCAGGATTACCTGTCCGAGAGCCGCGCAACGCTCTCTCATTTGACCAGCGCGGTGGAACAGGGCCGCACCGAGCGCGTTGCCTGGCTGTCCCAGCGGCTCACCGATCAAATGTTGGCACTCTCCCGCGAGCTGGCCACGCAAAATTTGCTGCACGGACACCCTGCCAGCGCGCCGGCCGAAGATGTGTATGCCCGCCTGGCCGAATATCAGGATTATAAGCGGCGGCTGCTGGCGATGATCCGCGATCGCGATAGCTTGCGCACCGCTGCAAACGATCTCGCCCGTGCTCGGCAGCTACAGCAGGAAATCGCCGCGCTGGAAGGACGTCTTATACGTTGCCGGCAGGCATTGACCCGTCTGGAATATCAAATAGAGCGCCGCGAACGGGGCGAATAAACAAAATAATTCCTCCGGTGGCACAAATTAGTTACCTATTCATCTTTAAAAATGTAAATAATATCATTTATGCTTCAGTTTACAGCCTGAGTTGTGCAGGAGAGCGAGGTGACCCTCGAAGACGAATCTCCCGAAATCAGATTGGCAATCGATTTGATTATGCTGCTGGAAAAAATGAACTGGCGCCGGGAGCTGGTGCTGGCGGCATTGGAAATCGTCAAAAATGATTACTTGCGCAAAACGGATACAGCGGAGTAAGCGTTTTCAGGCTGTGTAAGCGCAGATCCTCAGGCGGAGTGCGGCGCGTCGTTTTGCCCGCAGCGCAACATCGGGCTGATGCGTAGCATGTTGATAAGCCCAAATACCAGGGTGCGCGACTCGGCTTGCAGATCAAAACTGCCGGGAATGAACAGCCAGTTTTCCATGAGGCCGGTCATGTAAGCGCGCAACATGATCGCCGCACGCCGGTAGTGCAGTGTTGCGGGTAATTGCTGCTGTTCGATGCAGCGGCTGAGTGTCGCTTCCAGCCGGCCGTAACATTCATCAAACAGTTACGATCGCACTTCCTGGTACTGCGCCATTTCACCCACAAATTCGCATTTATAAAACAATATTTCTATAAGCTCACGCCACTGGCGGTTAGAAACGGTAGCGTCAAGAATGTAAATCATTGTCTCGGTTAACACATAAAGTGGATTGTCTGGATATTTTGTTTGATACTCTGTTTCAAAATCTTGGATCTTACTGTCAGCCGTGTGAAGTATTTCATTGAATAACTCAGCTTTATTTTTGAAGTGCCAATAAATTGAGCCGCGCGTTACCCCGGCCAGTACCGCGATATCATTCAGTGATGTGGCGGATACCCCTCTCTCTGAGGAAGGCCTTGATGGCGGCGTCCAGTATATGCAGACAGGTTTCCTAAGCCTGTCGTTTGGTTTTTTGTGCCATAGCCCCGTTTTAGCGGGGTCTTTGGATTTACATACATTCTTGAATGTATGTAACATAGCATAACGAAAAATATAACGCAGCACTGTCTTTGGGGCTTGTGATCACTTGATCAATTTTTTCAAATCGGAATCTTGGAGTTTATCTATGAACAAAAACAGAGGGCTATTGCCTCTGGCGGGCGTTCTGATGCTTTCCGGCAGTTTTATTCTCGCAGGCTGCGATAATAAAGAGGCTAACAAAGCAGGAAATCAGCAGCAGGCTCCCGAAGTGGGCGTTGTGACGCTAAAAAAACAAGCACTGAATGTCACTACCGACTTACCCGGGCCGCACAGTTTCTTTTCGTGTCGCGGAAGTCCGCCCGCAGGTCGATGGTACTATCCTGAAACGTAACTTTGTCGAAGGCAGCGATGTCACGGCAGGTGTGTCTCTGTATCAGATTGACCCTGCAACCTATCAGGCCGCCTATAACAGCGCCAAGGGCGATCTGGCCCAGACGCAGGCGAATGCCGGCATTGCCCGGGTGACCGTCAACCGCTATAAAAAACTGCTCTCCACCAGCCATGTCAACCGCCAGGACTATGATTAGGCGGTGGCCACCTTGGCGCAAAATGATGCCGCCGTGCAGGCCGCTCAAGCCGCGCTGGAAACCGCCCGCATTAATCTGGCTTACACCCGCGTCACGTCTCCGATAAGCGGCCGCATCGGCAAATCTGTAGTGGCACACTGAATTTAGCCACCTAAACAGAGGTGATATGTGCTCACCTTAGAACAACACGGGTGCACCAATAAAAAGAAAAAATTTTAGTCCTGAATTCAAACTCGAATCCACTCAACTGGTTGTCGACCAAAATTACACCGCCGCGCAAGCAGCAAAAGCCATGGACGTCGGCCTTTCTACGATGACGAAATGGGTAAAACAACTGCGTGATAAGCGACAGGGGAAAACATCAAAAGCCTCTCCCATAAACCCCGGAACAAATCAAAATACGTGAGCTCAAGAAGAAGGTACAACGCATTGAAATGGAAAATGAAATATTAAAAAAGGCTACAGCATTCTTGATGTCAGACTCCCTGAACAGTTCTCGTTAATCGGGAAACTCAGAGCGCATTATCCTGTGGCCACACTCTGCCACGTGTTCAGGGTTCATCGCAGCAGTTACAAATACTGGAATAGTCGTCCTGACAGGCCAGACGGCAGGCGAACGGTATTGCGCAGTCAGGTTCATGAACTGCACATATCAGCCATGGTACCGCTGCTGGCGCGAGAAGTATCGCCACCATGGCAACCCAGAGAGGCTTCCGGGATGGGGCGCTGGCTCGCAAGCAGGGTCATGAAAAAGCTGGGGCTGGTCAGTTGTCAGTAGCAGACGCACAGGTATAAGCGTGGCGGTCAGAAGCATGTTGCGATCCCGAATTATCTTGAGCGCCAGTTCGCTGTAACGGCGCCAAACCAGGTATGGTGCGGCGATGTGACGTATATCTAGACCGGGAAACGCTGGGCATACCTTGCTGTTGTTCTTGATCTGTTCGCGAGGAAACCGGTGGGCTGGGCTATGTCATTCTCCCCGGACAGCAGACTGACCATCAAAGCACTGGAAATGGCATGGGAAACGCGTGGTAAACCAGCCGGAGTGATGTTCTACAGCGATCAGGGTAGCCACTATACGAGCAGGCAGTTCCAACAGTTGCTGTGGCGTTACTGGATCAAACAAAGCATGAGTCGGCGGGGTAACTGTTGGGATAACAGTCCGATGGAGCGCTTCTTCAGAAGTCTGAAAAACGAGTGGATACCGGTAACGGGCTACATAAGCTTCAGCGAAGCAGCTCATGAAATTACCGACTATATCGTGGGATATTACAGCGCACTCAGGCCGCATGAATATAACGGTGGGTTGCCACCAAACGAATCAGAAAATAGATACTGGAAAAACGCTAACGCGGTGGCCAGTTTTAGTTGACCACTACACTTCGCCACGGCCCATTATGACCAGCGCCGCGCTGGAAAATATTGTGTCAGGTCAGTTTTATGCCTAAAGAGAGCAAAACCGACACAGCTCAGCCGCGCTGGGCGATAAAACCGTCGATAAACTTGCGGGTCCACTGGGGCACGCACCGGCTGGCCGGGCCATAGAATTTTTCCTCGAACTGGCTTTCTACCTGGCTCGGCGCCAAATTCAACTCAATGGTGCGCGCACCGCAAAGGCGAGCTTCATGCACGAAGCCGGCGGCCGGGTAAACATGCCCCGAGGTGCCAATCGCCAAAAAACAGTCGGCGCGGGCCAGCGCATGATAAATGTCATCCATCCCGAGCGGCATTTCACCAAACCACACCACATGAGGACGCAGCACGGCGGGAAACTGGCAGCAATGACAACGGTCGGTTTCCGTCACGTCATCGATCCAGTCAAGGATCTGGCCGCTTTGGCTGCAGCGTACCTTCAGCAACTCCCCGTGCATATGGATAATGCGGCGGTTACCGGCGCGTTCGTGCAGATTATCGATGTTTTGGGTAATCAGCAGGAAATTATCACCCAGCATTTGCTCCAGTTCAGCCAGTGCCAGATGGGCGGCATTCGCCGCGATCTCCGGTTGCTGCAGCTGACGGCGGCAGGCGTTATAAAACGCCTGCACCAGCGCAGGATCGCGGGCAAAGCCTTCGGGCGTGGCGACATCCTCTACCCGGTGCTCCTCCCACAACCCGTCCTCGGCCCGGAAAGTGCGAATCCCCGACTCGGCGGAAATACCCGCCCCTGTCAGTACCACAACGAAAGGTTTTTTCATTTTGGTCACCGCTAGTGAGCCTCGGTGAAAAATACGGGCGCGCAGGCGCTGTTGCTTTAACCTTTTACCTTTGCGAAACCGGATTAACCGGCGATGTATACGCATGCACGCTGTTCCTTATGGAAGGGGCCTTATTGACCGCTCAATACCCGGGCGGGATCGATGCGGCTTGCACGCCGCGCCGGATACCAGCTCGCCAGCAGACTCAGCAGCAGCGCCTTCGCCAGCACGCTGGTCACATCCACCCAGTGCAGCTCGGTGGGCAGAAAATCGATAAAATAGATATCACCGGACAATAACCGATGACCCAGCACCCGCTCCAGCCCCTTCACCAGCGTGGTCAGATTGAGCGCCATCAGCACGCCGACCGCCGCGCCGCAAACGCTGCCGCTCAAGCCCGCCAGCAGGCCATACCAAATAAAAATAGCACGAGTCAGCCCGTCTTTGGCCCCTAGCGTGCGTAAAATCGCGATGTCGGCGCTTTTATCCTTCACCGCTATCACCAGCGTAGAAACGATATTGAAACAGGCGACGCCTATCACCAATACCATCGCCAGGTACATGATGGCGCGAATCATTTGAATATCGCGGCACATATAGCCGTAGGTGCCGATCCAGCTGCGAATTTTGACGTAGGCGTTGGTGACCTCGCCCGCATCGCGAACCAGCTTGTTGGCGTTAAACACATCGCTGACCTTAATGGCGATGCCGCCCACATCTTCGCCGCGCTGCAAATAGCGCTGGGCGTCCGCCAGAGGCACCATCGCAAAACTGTGATCCAGCTGGCCGTTGAGCGCCAAAACGCCGCTAACCTGCAAGAGGATACGTTTTGGCTGCAGCAGCGTCATTTGCGGGTCGCTGTTGGGGATCATCACCGTCAGCCAGTCGCCGGGCTTGACTTTAAGCGTGTCGGCAACCCCTTTCCCCACGATGATTTGCTGTTGATCGGCCTGAAAACGCGCCCAAGCATTATCCTGAACATAGCGCGGCAGCGCGCTTAACCGCATTTCCAGCGCCGGGTCGACGCCTTTGACCTGTATTGCTTGCAACTTATCGTCACGTTCGACCAGGCCGGTGAAATTCAGATAAGGCGCGGCGGCGAGGATACCCGGCACCTTTTCAATGCGTTTTAACACCCCCTGCCAATCGGCAAACGGCGGATCCACCGGCTCGATTTCCCCGTGCGGCACGACCGCCAATATCCGGTTATTCAGCTCGCGCTCGAACCCGTTCATGGCGCTGAGGCCGATAATCAGAACCGCCACGCCGAGGGCAATGCCAATGGTGGAGATAACCGAGATTAACGACACCATACCGCCCCGCCGCCGCCCGCGGCTGAAGCGAAGCGCAATCTGTAACGACAGCGGCATCTTCATTGCGCGGCTCCCAGCAGCGCGCCGTCAGCCTGTAGCGCGCCGTCACGCATTTCCAACTGCCGATGTAGCCGCTTCGCCAATTGAAAGTCATGGGTCACGATCAGAAAAGCGGTGCCTTGGCACATGTTCAGCGCGCACAGGAGTTCAAAAATACTGGCGGCATTGCGCTGGTCCAGATTGCCGGTCGGTTCGTCGGCCAGCACCAGCGCCGGATGATTCACCAGCGCGCGGGCGATCGCCACCCGCTGCCGCTCGCCGCCAGACAGTTCAGCCGGTCGATAATGGCCGCGTTTCTCAAGCCCCACCGCCGCCAGCATTTCCCGCGCTGTTTCTTGTGCCTGTGCTGGACGAGCGCCGCCAATCAGCAGCGGCATTGCCACATTTTCCAGCGCGGTGAAGTCTGGCAGCAAATGATGGAATTGATAAATAAACCCCAGCCGCCGATTGAGCACCATGGCGCGTGCAGCCGATGAGAGCTTGTTCAGCGGCTGTCCTTCAAATATCACCTCGCCGCCGGTCGGTTCATCCAGTCCGCCCAGCAGGTGCAATAGGGTGCTTTTACCGGAACCGGAACTGCCGACAATCGCCATCATCTCGCCGCGCTCTAGCGTGAAACTGACGTTACGTAATACGTCGGTGTAAAGCTTACCTTCCTGATAACGTTTGCTGAGTTGGGAGCAGTGTAACAAAGGGGTCTCATTCATAGCGTAAAGCCTCAGCGGGATGAACGGAGGCAGCGCGCCAGGAAGGATAGATTGTCGAAAGCAACGCCACGACCATGGCCGACAGCGCGATGATTGTCACCTGTAGCGGTTCGATAGCGACCGGCAGCGCGGCGCCGTCAAGCAGCGCCCCGAGTATCGGCATCAGCCGGTTCAACTGGCTGGCCAGTAAAACCCCCAGCCCGGTCCCCAATAACGCACCGACAATGCCGGCACTAGACCCCTGGGCGATAAACACCAGCATTACCTGCTGGCGGGTCAGCCCCTGGGTTTGCAGAATCGCTACCTCGGCCTGTTTTTCCATCACCAGCAGTCCGAGCGAGGTGATAATATTGAACGCCGCTACCGCGACGATAAGGCTTAACAGCAGGCCCATCATGTTTTTTTCCATCCGCACGGCCTGGAACAGCTCGCCCTTACGTTCGCGCCAGTCATGCCACACCAGCCCGTCAGGCAGCGGCCGGGCGCTTAATTCATCTACTGCCAGCGGCTGCTGCAGCCACAAGCGCCAGCCGGTGATACAGCCGGCCGGATAACGCATCAGGCGCGATGCATCCTGCTGATTGACCAGCAGTTGATAACCATCCACTTCACTGTTGGCGGCGAAGGTGCCGACCACGGTAAAGAGCCGCTGGCTGGGAATCCGGCCCATCGGCGTGAATTGACTGGCGCCGGGCACCATCAGCCGCACTGCATCGCCGTGTTTGACACCGAGCGCCGCGGCCAGCTCATCGCCCAGGATCACCCGGTATTGGCCGGCCACGAGGTCGTTCTGACGCGTGTCCACCAGATAATGCGACAAGGGTTCGGGATCGGTCGGGTTTACGCCGAGCATAACGCCGACCGCCACGCTACGCGCGCTTTGCAGCACCACATCACCGGTGGTCAGCGGCGCCACGCGCGTCACGCCCACAAGCGCGTCTGGCACCGAGGCCGGAATACGTTTAGGATCTAGGCGCCCCTCGGGGCTGGTCAACAGCGCCTGAGGCATCAACCCGAGAATGTTGCTCTCCAGTTCACGCTCGAAACCGTTCATCACCGACAATACGGTCACCAACGCCATGACGCCAAGCGTGATGCCGATGGTGGAGAGCCAGGAGACAAAACGGCCGAAGCGGTCTGCTGCCCGCCCGCGTATATAGCGCAGGCCAATATATAATACGACAGGTTGATACATTGATTTCCGTCTGGATGCGGTTGCGAAAGCAAAGTGATCAAGGATAATAAAGGGTCGTATGGCATTATGGAACCATTAAGCGCCGTTGTGGCCGGCTTTTATTCCTGAAAGCGCGCATTTTTTAGCCATCGCCCCCGCCGCTGCCGCATTTCACCGCAGGCTGTGCTGCGATAGCCCCGTGATGTGAGAAAAGAGATTCATCATTGGCTATGTTCAGAACGCGATCGTTATACCTTACCTACCCAAGCCGGCAAGAAGCTGATCCTGGGTCAGCTTACCGGCAGCGGCGCCGTCGAATGCGCCGCCATCGTCGACCGCTATTCGGGACCGCTGCTGCTCATCACCACCGACATGCAAAGCGCGCTGCGGCTGCACGATGAGATCCTGCAATTCACCCGTCACCCGGTATTGACCCTACCGTACCGAGAAACCCTGCCCTACGAGAGCTTTTCTCCCCATCAGGAAATTATTTCCGACAGGATCGCCACCCTCTACCAGCCGCCTTCGCTTGCGCGCGGCGTTATTATCCTGCCGGTAAATACCTTGATGCAGCGGGTTTGCCCGCACACCTTTTTGCATCGCCACACCCTGTTGATGACCAAAGGCCAGCGTCTGTCCCGGGAGACATTGCGCGCGCAGCTGGAGCAGGCCGGCTATCGCCGCGTCGATCAGGTACGGTGAATTAGCCACCCGCGGCGCGCTGCTGGATCTTTATCCCATGGGCAGCGAAGAGCCTTACCGCATCGATTTTTTTGACGATGGGATAGACAGCCTGCGCATTTTCGGTGTCGATACCCAGCGCACATTGCAGGAAGTGACCTCCATCAATTTGCTGCCAGCGCACGAATTCCCCACCGACAAAGCCGCCATAGAGCTGTTTCGCAGTCAGTGGCGCGAGCAGTTTGACGGTCCGGTGATTTTCTCGGTGGAAAGCGAGGGGCGGCGGGAAACCCTGAGCGAGCTGCTGGCGCGGGTGAAAATTCTGCCGACGCTGATAAACCGGCTGGAGGACGCCGCCGCACCGGGCGCTTATCTCATCATCGGCGCCAGCGAGCGCGGCTTTATCGATGCCCCACGCGCACGGGCGCTGATTTGCGAAGGATTTCCCTTTAAGCCCACCGCAGATCAGAGCCAGGCGATTAACGCGGTGCTGAGCGACATGTACCAGCCGCTGGCCATGGACCGCGTGGTCTGCGGCGATGTCGGCTTCGGAAAAACGGAAGTGGCGATGCACGCCGCTTTTCTGGCAATTGAAAACCACAAACAGGTAGCCGTGCTGGTGCCGACCACCTTGCTGGCGCAGCAGCATTTCGACAATTTCTGCAACAGGTTCGCTAACTGGCCGGTGCGTATCGAGATGATTTCTCGTTTCCGCAGCGCCCGGGATCAGGCGCAGGTGCTGGAGCAGACCGCCGAAGGCAAAGTGGATATTCTCATCGGTACCCATAAGCTTCTGCAAAGCGATGTCAAATGGCACGATTTGGGTTTGCTCCTCGTCGACGAGGAGCACCGCTTCGGCGTGCGCCACAAGGAGCGCATCAAAGCGATGCGTGCCGACGTCGATATCCTGACCCTGACCGCCACGCCTATCCCGCGCACGTTGAATATAACGATGAGCGGCATGCGCGATCTGTCGATTATCGCCACCCCGCCGGCGCGGCGGGTGGCGGTGAAAACCTTTGTGCGTAAATACGACGTGCTGGTGGTGCGTGAAGCCATCCTGCGCGAGGGTACTGCGCGGCGGCCAGGTCTATTATCTTTAATGTGGAAAATATTGAGAAAGCCGCCCGCCGCCTGGAAACGCTGGTGCCCGAGGCACGTATCGCCATCGGCCACGGTCAGCTGCGCGAGCGTGAATTGGAGCGGGTGATGAATGATTTTCACCATCAACGTTTTAATGTGCTGGTGTGTACTACCATCATCGAAACCGGTATCAACATCGCCAATGCCAATACCATTATCATCGAGCGGGCGGATCATTTCGGCTTAGCGCAGTTACATCAATTGCGCGGCCGGGTCGGCCGTTCGCACCATCAGGCTCACGCCTACCTGCTGACCCCGCTGCCGAAAGCACTAAGCCAGGATGCCCATAAACGGCTGGAGGCGATCGCCTCGCTGGAGGATCTCGGCGCCGGCTTCACGCTGGCGACGCACGATCTGGAAATTCGCGGCGCCGGCCAGCTGCTGGGGGAAGATCAAAGCGGCCAAATGGAAACGATTGGCTTTTCTCTGTATATGGAGCTTTTGGAAAGCGCAGTGGGCGCCCTTAAAGCCGGCCGCGAGCCCTCGCTGGACGATCTCATTCGCCAGCTGACCGAGGTGGAACTGCGGATGCCCGCGCTGCTGCCGGAAGAGTATATCCCCGACGTCAATACCCGCCTGTCGCTGTATAAACGTATTGCCAGCGCCGCCGACGATCGTGAAATCGAAGACCTGAAAGTGAAGCTCATTGATCGCTTCGGTTTGCTGCCCGATCCGGCACGCTATTTGCTGGCGATAGCCGGCCTGCGGCAGCGGGCGCAAAGTCTGGGGATCCAGCGTATCGAGGGCAACAATAAAGGGGGCTTTATCGAATTCAGCGCCACCAATCGCGTCGATCCTGTTTATCTTATTGGTCTGCCCACGCGCGAGCCTGGGACTTATCGGCTAGACAAACCGACCCGCTTGAAGTTTATCTGCGACCTGGCGGACCGCATGACGCGACTGCAGTATGTCGACGGGCTGTTGCGAGAATTGCAGCAACATACGCTGAGCGCTTAACATGCGCAAACGCCGCGCCAGGGTAGCACCCCCGACGCGGCGTTACAGATTTTGATGCGGCTATGGCTGCGGTGACAACCCGCCGTCTAGCAATATTAGGCCTGGTCGTTCAGCACCAGTTGACCGTTGCGGTCCAGGGGAATTTTCGTGCCCGGATCGTGGTCCATGCAAATTTTGCCTTGCTGATCGCCAATTTTATACGTGACGCCATAGCCCAGCAGTTTTTGCGATTTATCATACACCATCTGGCAACGCTGGCGGTTGGTGGTATACGTATCGCGATCCTGTAGGTTGCCCTGGACCTGATTGCCCGCATAAGCCACCCGCTAGCGCGCCGGCGACGATTGCGACATCCCTGCCCCGCCCGCCGCCGAACTGATGGCCGAGGACCCCGCCAGCCACGGTGCCTAATACCGAACCGGCGATTTTGTTCTCGTCCTGCACCGGGCGGCGGTAGGTCACGGTGACCGTACGGCACTCCTGACGCGGCGTTTTAATCGTTTCATTGATGGGCGATGCCGTGACGACCTGGGCGTATTTCGGGCTGGAGGAAAACACGTCCAGCCCGGCTACCGCCGCGATACCCGCCGCGGCGGCAATACCGATGCCAACGCCTGCCAATAATGATTTATTCACGGGTGTAGTGGCACACTGAATTTGGCCATCTGAACAGAGGTGATATGCTCACCTCAGAACAACACGGGTGCACCAATGAAAATAAAAAAT
>NZ_JBPESN010000051.1:0-4435 GCF_051710625.1 Sodalis sp. (in: enterobacteria)
CTCACGTATTTCGATTTGTTCCGGGGTTATGGAAGAGGCTTTTGGCGTTTTCCCCTGTCGCTCATCACGCAGTTGTTTTACCCATTTCGTCATCGTAGAAAAACCGACGTCCATGGCTTTTGCTGCTTGTGCGGCGGTGTAATTTTGGTCGACAACCAGTTGAACGGATTCGCGTTTGAATTCAGGATTAAAATTTCTTCTTTTCATTGGTGCACCCGTGTTGTTCTGAAGTGAGCATATCAGCTCTGTTCAGGTGGCCAAATTCAGTGTGCCACTACATCTTTTCAAGCCCTGGCCGTGCGTCGCGCCGGCTGACCTAGTCAAAGAGAGAACCATGAAAAAATTAGATGATACAGCCCTGCTGGTGGCGCGTGTATTGATGCTTATGCTGTTTATAGTGGCCGGCTACGGCAAAGTGGGCGCCGGTTATGCCGCCACCCAGCAATACATGGCGGCGATAAGCGTGCCGGGCTTTTTACTGCCGTTGACGATCTTACTGGAAGTCGGCGGCGGCCTGGCTGTCCTGTTTGGTCCGTTTACCCGCAGCATAGCGCTCATCGCCGTGATATTTACGCTAATGACGGCGTTTATTTTTCATGCGGATTTTACCCAGGCGGGCAACCAGATTAACTTTATGAAAAACCTGACTATCGCCGGCGGCTATTTGCTATTGGCGGTAAGCGGCCCCGGCGCCTTCAGCCTGGATTACCTGTTGAAGAGAAAAGGAGCACCGCGGGTAACGGCGCCTTCCGCCGGTTCCAACGTGCGATGAGCGTTATCGCCCGGAACGCCGACGCGGTTCGCCGATTCGGGCAATCACCTGGCGCGACGGCCCAGAGCCGGCGCGCTCCTCCGGTTCAGGTAAGTCATCGGCGCGAGAGCCGGCAATAAATAAGCCGTCTGTACACGCAGTCGAGCAGCTTGACGTTGGAAGGAGTGAAGAGATGGGATTACTGGGTAGAGGGGCAGTGGCAGGACAAATGGTACGATACCGCCGCCAGCGGCGGACGTTTTCATCGCTCGGCGTCCCAATTCCGCCACTGGATTACCCCCGACGGAAGCGCCGGGCCGGAAGGACGCAGCGGCTTTCGCGCTGAAGCCGGCCGCTATCACCTTTACGTATCGCTGGCCTGCCCCTGGGCGCACCGAACCCTGCTGATGCGCCAGTTGAAAGGGCTGGACCTTTGATCCCGGTCTCGGTGGTCTATCCGCTCATGCTCGAGAACGGCTGGACCTTCAGCCGCGATTCCCCCGGCGCCACCGGCGATCCCCTGTTTGGTAAAGCCTTTCTATATCAACTTTATTTGCAGGCGGACGCCGGCTACAGCGGCCGCGTCACGGTACCGGTACTCTGGGATAAGCAGCAACAAACCATTGTCAGCAACGAATCGGCGGATATCCTGCGCATGTTCAACAGTGCGTTTGACGGCGCTGCTTTGTTGGCCGGCGACTATTATCCCGCCCATCTGCGTATACCGCCATTGATGAGATTAACGGCTGCGTGTATCCGCAGGTGAATAATGGCGTCTACCAAGCCGGCTTCCCACCCGTCAGGAGGCCGATGATGAAGCGGTAGAAAAGGTTTTCGCGGCATTGGCACGGTTGGAGACGCTCCTCCTCGGCCGGCATCGCTATCTGACGGGTCCCCCGCCTGACCGAAGCGGATTTACGGCTGTGGACTACGCTTATCCGCTTTGATGCGATTTATCACACCCACTTTAAATGCGATCATCAGCGCCTGAGCGACTATTTAAATTTATCGGGATTTCTGCGCGATATTTATCAGCTGCCGGGCGTGGCCGAAACGGTGGATTTTGCCCATACTCGCCACCATTATTTCCGCAGCCATCCGACGCTCAATCCCCACGGCATTATTTCTATCGGACCGCAGCAGGATCTTGGCGAGCCCCACGGCCGCGACGCAGTGTTTCGGCGTCGACGATGAATGATCCCCTGCTGCCTGGGACGGCCGCAGGACTTTAGCTGAACAGTTTGGGAATTTCGCGTAGAACCCAGGATTTGGCTTCCCCCATGCTGTCGCGGCGCCAGGCCAGGATGATATCGCTCCCGGCGCTGTACTCCGGACTTACCACCCGCAGTCGCCCGGCGGCGATATCCGCCTCCACCAGAGGATAAGGCATTGTCGCCACCCCCATCCCGGCGAGCAGCGCCTTGTGTTTATCCGCCATGGTACTCAACCGTCAGGCGCTGCTATTTATCCAGTAGCTGCACCGTCAGCACCGGCCGCTCCCGTGCGGTATCGCCATCGTCGATACCGCGATATTTGACGCGGGCAACCTCGGACAGCGACTCCGGTTCTTGATGAATGGGGTAGTCGGGGGTGGCGACGTAGACATTAAGCAAGCGGTACAGTTTGCGGCTGTTAATTTCCGACGACGCGCGAGAATGAAGATCCGGGGCAATGACGATATCGGCCCGCCCAGGCGTTAGCTACAGCGAGCACAATGTCGGCGCCGTGCCCCTGACCCGAGTGCAGCTATGGCTCGACGCCTGCCTCACGCGGGAAAATCCCGCCGTGCAATCGCTTACGCTGCCCGCTGCCGCCCACGTCTTGCCGGCCTCGCCGCAGGGCGAGCAGGGCAGCCTGCAATTGCGCCAGCAGGCGTGGACCCCAAGGTGACGCTCGCGGCGGGAGAAAGCCTGACGGTGCCGCTCAACGGCCGGCATGCTTATCTGCAATCGGTCTACGGTCAGGGGGAGATTGGCGGGCCGCAGGGCGCGCGCGGACGACTTTCCTGCGGCGCCCCGGCGCCTTTGTCTATGATGAGCAACCGCTTACGCTGCAAGCCGGCGCACCTTTGCGGGCGTTATTGATTGATTTGGCCGGCGACGACCGCCCGACATCCTAAGCCGGCGGATGCCGACGGCAAAAAACCCCGCGCCAGGATAGGGGACGGGGTTAACGCAAGAGTGGAGTTGACCGTTAAGCCGGGTTCTGTCTGTCGTGGACAGTCATCCATCTAGGCCAGCGCTCACGCGCTGGCTCAAGCAGCCTACCCGGGTTCAGTACGGGCCGTACCATGTGAACCCCTATTTGGCCTTGCTCCGGGTGGAGTTTACCGTGCCGCGAACTGTCACCAGCCGCGCGGTGCGCTCTTACCGCACCCTTTCACCCTTACCTGATCCCGCGTGCGCGGGCCATCGGCGGTTTGCTCTCTGTTGCACTTGTCGTGGGTTTGCACCCCCCAGGCGTTACCTGGCACCCTGCCCTATGGAGCCCGGACTTTCCTCCCCTCCACCTGTTTCCCCTTGCGGGGACGACGATGAAGCGGCGACTGTCTGGTCAACTCCGGGGCGGAGTATAGGGACTTTCCCGGCGCTTGTCATCTGCGATATGCGGCGCCAGGAACAGCTCAGCGCGCCGCGTTACGCTTTTTGTTGCCGATCGAGGCCATAGCGATATAGCGCATTCTTTTTTACACCGTGGATCTCCGCCGCCAGCGCCGCGGCTTTTTTCAGCGGCAGCTCGGCCTGCAATAGCGCTAAGGTGCGCAGGGCCTCGGGCGGCAGTACGTCGTCCGGCGCGTGATAGCCTTCGACGATAAGAACCATCTCGCCGCGGCGACGCTTCTCATCCTCCTGCACCCAGGCCAGAAGCTTAGCGACCGGCGCGCCATAAAGCGCCTCCCAGGTTTTAGTCAGCTCCCGCGCCAGCACCACATAGCGCAGCGGGCCCCAGGCGGTCGTCATATCTTCCAGGCTCTCCAGCAGCCGGTGAGTCGATTCGTAGAAAATCAGCGTACGCGGCTCCTGCGTCAGCACCTGGAGGAAATCGAGACGCGCTTTACGCTTCGCCGGCAGAAAGCCTTCATAGCAAAAACGATCGGACGGCAGCCCGGCGGCCGATAGCGCGGTGATGGCCGCACAGGCGCCCGGCAACGGCACCACGCGGATACCAGCCTCGCGGCAGCGGCGTACCAAGTGATAGCCTGGGTCGTTGATAAGCGGCGTGCCAGCGTCACTAACCAGCGCTATACTCTGTCCGTCTTGCAGCTTCGCCAGTAAAATATCTGCTTTTTGCTGTTCATTATGGTCGTGCAACGCGAATAGCCGCGCATTTATGGCAAAATATTGTAACAATAGACCGGTATGACGAGTATCCTCAGCAGCAATAAGATCAACGCCCTGCAGGACAGACAGCGCCCGCCGGGTGATGTCCTCCAGATTACCAATGGGAGTCGGTATTACATACAGCGTTGATGCGGAAATATCTGCTTGTTGGCGTTGATTCATTGTTTCATCCGGATTGTCTATTTAATATAGAGCATCTTAAAAAGAATATCACTGGATACAGTATGCTTTCCTCTTATGTATTGGGTTTTAAAACGGGACGTCTTCTTCCTGTCGTGCTGGCCTCGTTGATTCTGGCCGCCTGTACCGCCCAGGGCCCGGAAAGCCAAACCGGCCGCACGGC
>NZ_JBPESN010000051.1:4535-15885 GCF_051710625.1 Sodalis sp. (in: enterobacteria)
CAATGCCAATGCCAATGCCAATGCCAATGCCAATGCCAATGCCAATGCCAATGCCAATGCCAATGCCAATGCCAATGCCAATGCCAATGCCAATGCCAATGCCAATGCCAATGCCAATGCCAATGCCAATGCCGACTATTATTTGCAGCAGATGCAGCAAAAGTAGCAATGATACCAAGACCGACTACCAATTACTCGCCATTCGCGCGCTGATAAAAGAAGGGCGCCCGCCGCAGGCGCAGCAGCAGCTTGCCGCCCTGCCGCCCCAGTTTGATGCGGCGCGCCAGCAAAATATCGATAAAACCTGGCAAACGCTGGTATCTCTCCCGTCCCCGCAGAGCAATCTGGTGATTAACGCCGATGAAAACATACTGCAGGGCTGGCTGGATCTGCTGCGCGTATACCAGGACAATCGCCAGGATCCTACGCTGTTGCAGGCGGCCATCAAAGACTGGCAGACCCGCTATCCGCAAAACCCGGCGGCGAAAACGCTGCCTACACCGCTTAGTCAGGCGCAAAACTACTCCTCGTCCTCGGTGGGGGGCATTGCTTTGCTGCTGCCGCTTAACGGGCAGGCCCAGGTTTTCTCCAACGCGATTCAGCAAGGATTCTCGGCGGCGAAAAACGGCCTGACGACGCAACAAAGCGCGCCGGAACAGGACGCGAGTGCCGCGGGCCAGTCCGCCGATGGCGTTCCCCAGAACGACGGGGCGGCGGGGACAGAGCCGGCCAGCGGCAGCGCCAATCAGAACGGACCGGTGACCCCCCCCGGCACCCGTCCTGACCCCGCTGCATCGGGCGTCGACGGGCAGGCCTCCGCCGCGGACAATGCGCCCCAGGCGACGACCCTTAGCGGGCAGAGCGCCGGCGGCCAACCGTCGGCAGCGCCCTCCGCCGCCAGCGGAGTGCCGGTCAAGGTTTATGATACGTCAAGCCAGCCGCTGCCGGCGCTGCTGGCGCAGGCGCAGCGGGACGGCGCCAGCCTGATAATCAGTCCGTTGCTGAAAAACAACGTTGAGCAGCTGTACAACAATAATGCTGGCGCCGCGTCCGCCGGCACGTTGAATATCCTGGCGCTTAATCAGCCTGAACACCGGCAGGCGCGGCCTAACATCTGTTATTTTGCCCTGTCTCCGGAAGATGAGGCGCGCGATGTAGCCAACCACATCCACCAAGCAGGCTCAGCAGCAACCGCTGCTGCGGCTGGCGTGTGGCGCTCTGGGCGATAGGATAGCGAAAGCGTTTTCCGGCGCCTGGCGTCAGGCAGGCGGCGCCACGGTACTGGAACAGCGCTTCGGCTCCTCCGCCGAGCTGAAACAAAACATTAACAGCGGCGCCGGCATCCCGTTGACCGGCACGCCGTTGGCCGCTGGCGAAGCGCCGGCCAACGCAGCGGTGACGACCATCGCGGGTCTGACTATCTCCGCGCCGCAGGATAATGGCGCGGTCTCGCCGTCCGGCAGCGCCGGCGGCGCTATCGACGCGGTTTATATCATCGCCACCCCTGACGAACTGGCGCTGATTAAGCCCATGATTGATATGCGCGTCAGTTCGCGCGCCCGGCTGGCGCTGCTGTCGCAGATAAGTAGCCAGTTCCGTGGCGATTATTCACTGGTGCGGCTGTACGCCATGGGCATGGATGCCTGGGCGCTGGCTAACCACTTCAGCGAAATGCGGCAGATTTCGGGCTTCCAGGTAGCGGGCGAAACCGGCACGCCATCGGCAATGCCGAATTGCGTGATCAACAGGACGTTGTCATGGCTGAAATACCAGCGGGGCTAGCTGATAACGGCGCAGTTAAGCGGCCGCTCACGTGGCGCACAGGCGTAGCGGTACGCGCGCTGCCGCTTTAAGCAGGCTGGACTCCACTTTGGCGCCGCCAATATGCATATCCGCGGCGGCAAGATTGATTTGATCATGTTGGATCGTTTTACCTGGGTGTTCGTCGAAATCCGCTACCGCCGCCGAAAGCGTCACGCCGTGCAAACGCCGCTGGTTGCCGTTTCGATATTATCGCCATTACCGGAAGCCGGGTTGAATGGCTGAAAGACGCCTTCGGCGCACCGTAATGGCGCCCCATTCATTTTGACTTATCAGGTTGTTAAACGTGCTGGAAAGAATAAAAGGCTGTTTTACCGAGAGTATTCAAACCCAGGTTGCGGCGGCGGAGGCCCTGCCGGACGCCATTGCCCATGCTGCCAACGTGCTGGCGCAGGCGCTGCTCGACGATAAAAAAATCTTATGCTGCGGCAACGGCACCTCCGCCGCGAACGCGCAGCACTTCGCCGCCTGCATGCTGAATCGCTTTGAAGCCGAGCGCCCGAGCCTGCCGGCAATGGCACTGAATGCGGACACCGTCGTCTTGACCGCCATCGCCAACGATCGCCAGCATGACGAAATTTACGCCAAGCAGGTGCGCGCGCTCGGACAGGCCGGCGATGTCCTGCTGGCGATTTCCACCCGCGGCAACAGCCGTGATATCGTGAAAGCCGTCGAAGCTGCCGTCACGCGGGACATGAAAATTATAGCACTGACGGGCTACGACGGCGGCGAATTGGCCGGTTTTCTGGGTCAGCAGGACGTGGAAATCCGCATCCCGTCCCATCGCAGCGCGCGGATCCAGGAGATGCATATGCTCACCGTGAATTGTTTGTGTGATTTGATTGATAATAAGCTGTTTCCTCACCTGGACGATTAAGGAGCCCAGATGAAAATACATACGCCATTACTCCTGCTGTGCACCGCCCTGATGCTGCAAGGATGCGTCGGCGCGGTGGTGGTCGGCACCGCCGCGGTCGCCACCAAAACCGCCATTGATCCCCGCACCGTAGGTACACAAGTCGATGACGGCACCCTTGAAGCACGGGTCACCAACGCGCTGGCTAAAGATCAGCAGTTGAAGAAAGACGCGCACATCGTCAATACCGCCTATCAGGGCAAAGTCCTGCTGACCGGTCAGGCGCCGACCCCCGAGTTTATCGAACGCGCTAAGCAGATTGCGATGGGCGTCGACGGCGCGACCGAGGTGTATAACGAAATACGCCAGGGGCAGCCGGTATCGCTCGGACGCGCGTCCATGGATACCTGGATCACCACCAAAATCCGTTCACAGCTGCTGGCCAGCGACGCTGTCAAGTCGTCCAACGTGAAAGTGACCACCGAGAACGGCGAAGTCTTCCTGTTGGGGCTCGTGACCAATGCCGAAGGCAAAGCCGCGGCCGAAGTGGCCAGTAAAGTGAACGGCGTGAAACACGTTACCACCGCCTTCACCTACTTGCAGTAGCCGCGGTTTAGCGCAGACCGGTCTGCACCAGATGGGCGTCACCGCCCACCTGACGCATCTGGCGCAGGATCCAGCGCTGCCGCTGGCGGACATAGGCGCTGGGCGCGTCGGCGCGCAAACTCAGCGGGTTGGGCAAGCACCGCCGCCAGCAAGGTTGCCTCTTTCGGCGGTCAGCCGGCTAGCGGCTATTAAGAAAATAGCGTTGCGCCGCCGCTTCCACGCCGAAAATGTCCTCGCCAAACTCTGCAATATTTAAATAAACGGTCAGGATGCGTCGCTTGGTTCATACCGCTTCAATCCCGAGCGTCAGCCCGGTTTCCAGCCCTTTACGCAGCCAGCTGCGCCCATTCCACAGCAGCAGATTTTTTGCCGTCTGCTGTGATAGGGTTGACGCCCCACGGATATGCCGTCTGCACGCATTATGATTGAGCGCAGCGCGAATAGCAGTGATATCAAATCCCCAGTGGCGGGAAAATTTCTGATCTTCGGCCGCCATCGGCGACGCAATCAACCGCATCGGCACCTAGCGCGAATGGGCGACATAGTGAAAATCCCCGCTAAGCCAGTGGTCTATCTGCCGCTCCGCCATGACGGCGCTGAACGGGACCGGAACGAAAGCAAATAGCATTACCGCCAGTAGCCACAGCGCCATCAAGGCCAGGCAACCCCGCAATAGCCAGCGCCAGAGGCGCCGCAGCAGGAACGGATGGCTGCTGCGGCGCTCCATGGGATAAATTCCAGCGCGCGCTACGAGCTTATCGATCCCCTTGGCCTCCTCGGCGATGGAGGTTTCCTGCATATATAAGCCGGCATCGTGATGATGTTGTTATCGCCATCTATAACAATGTCGTCCACCGGACACGTCACATGGATAACCCCCATGGCGTCCACCATCTCGGCGGCGTCAACATCGGTGCCCAGCGTTAACCGTAACGGAACAGCGAGTATTTCAGGCAACAGCGCCGGCGTGATACAGATAAAACCCAAAGGTTTACGCTGCAAATGCAGGGCCTGCACCAGTCGCGCCAGCTCGGCATCCACTTTGCAGTCGGCGCCCGTTTGCGCCAGATTGCTGAGATTTTTTGCCACACCGAAGCCGCCAGGGACAATGTGTAGTGGCATACTGAATTTGATAGCTGCCGATATGCGTATGGGTATTGGCCAGCGGAATATCCTCCAGCACCTCCAGCAGCATGCCGTTGATAGTCCGCGCTTCCTCTTCCGGTAGCGACCAGTTAAACGCCTTGTTCAACTCCCGGATACTGGCGCCGCCCTCGATAATCACCGAACCGTCGCTTTGCGGAATGACTTCTCCCGCCAGGCTCGGGGACATGGAGGTTGTGAAATCTCCCACGATCTCCTCAAGAATATCTTCCACCGTCACCAGCCCCTGGATATCGCCGTACTCATTGACGATGCCCACCTTCTCTTTATTGCGCTGGAACTTCACCAGCCGCACATTAAGCGGCGTTCCTTCCGGCACACAATAAATTTCGTCAGCGGCGCGCTGCAGGTTCTCTTTGGTAAATTCCTGCTTTTCTGTCATCAGGCGGTAGGCTTCACGCACCCGCAGCATCCCGATGGGGTCATCAAGATTATCGCGATACAGCACGATACGGCCATGAGGGGAGTGGGTCAGTTGACGAATAATCGACCGCCACTCGTCGTTGATGTTGATGCCGACAATCTCATTGCGCGGCACCATGATGTCGTTAACGGTTACTTTTTCCAAGTCCAGCACGGAAATTGGCATGTCCTGATTGCAACGCGAAATCATCGAGCGGGATTCCGTCACGATGGTGCGCAGCTCTTCCTTACTGAGCGCATCGCGCACGTTGGAAGGGAGCCTGATGCCCATCAGCCGCAATAAGCAGCCGGGTAATCAGATTCAGCAGCCACACTATCGGCAACATCAGTTTTTGCAGCGGCACCAATAGCAGGCTGCTTGGGAATGCGATACGTTCAGGATAGAGCGCCGCCACGGTTTTCGGCAGCACCTCGGCGAACAGCAGCACCACAAAGGTCAAAACGCCGGTGCCGATGGCGACGCCGAGATCGCCGTACAGACGCATCCTGACAATGGTCGCCAGCGCCGACGCAAGAATGTTGACCAGGTTATTGCCAATCAGCACCAGACTCAGCAATTGATCCGTACGCCGCAGCAACTTCTCAACGCGGCGGGGCACCGCGGTTGCCCTGTTTGGCCTGATGACGCAGACGATAGCGTTTAACGTCATCATGCCGGTTTCGGAAGCGAAAAAATAGGCGGAAACCAATACCATGATAATCAGGATGATCAGCAGTGTACTGGTTGAAACATATTTCAAAGTGGGCTTTTCTTATCGGCGTTATCTTACGCCATCACATTTTGCCAGATTCGGCTGCCGAAATAGGCCAGCGTCAACAACAGCACGCCCAGCACGCTGAGCCACACCACCCGGCGGCCGCGCCAGCCCTGCCGGTAATGATTCCATAGTATTACTATATAAACCAGCCAGGCGATGAAAAAGAGTATTGCTTTATGCCGGTTTTCGGCGACAAACCAATCCCGCATAAAGAAAACACCCGTAGCAAGCGTCAGCGTCAACAACAGCACGCCGACCTGCGTGATGTGGAACATTTTACGCTCAATACCCATCAGCGGCGGCATATCGGAATGAAAATTCACCCTTTTGTTTTTCAACAGGTAATCGAGCCAGCTCAATTGGAACGCGTACAGCGCGGCGATAATCAGCACCGCATAGGAAAACAGCGCAAGGCCGATATGCACCATCAAACCGGGCGTTGCTTGCAAGTGGGTAATGAACTCATCCGGCATCAGCGTAATGAACGCCACATGAATCATCGCGAAGATATAGACGATAGGTAATAAGAACCAGCCGCGGTTGCGCGCCACCGCCACTGTCATAATCACGCAAATAATAAGGCTGATCAAGGAGCCCACGTTCAATAAGCTTAGATTCTGCCCCGCCTGCACGCCGAAGATACGCAGCCAGATAAGCACGGCGTGTCCCAACATCGCCACCGTGGCCGACAGCAGGGCCAGCCGGCGATAAGCGCTGCTGCAGCGCAAAATGCTAGGCAAAATCAGGCCAAGGCTTAAAGAGTAGGCAATAAAGGCCAGAAGGGAAATCCAGGACATAGCAGCGCCATCGTCTGACTTAAATAAAAGAGTCGACCAGTATAGCCTTCAGCGCGCCATGCTCCAACCATTGTCGTAAGGGGTGCAGCGATCACGGCCTGCTTCGTGTTATACTGTCGCTAATGATGTCGCGCAAGCGGCCGGACGCCACGTTGAGTAAAAACGATGTTTGACAATTTATCCGATCGATTATCGCGCACGTTGCGCAATATCAGCGACAGAGGCCGCCTGACTGAAGACAATATTAAAGATACCCTGCGGGAAGTCCGCATGGCGCTGCTGGAAGCGGATGTGGCGTTAGCGGTGGTGCGGGATTTTATCAGCCGGATCAAAGAGAGCGCGCTGGGGCAGGAAGTCAATAAAAGCCTGACGCCGGGGCAGGAGTTCGTCAAGATCGTGCGCGCCGAGCTGGTGAACGTCATGGGCGACGAAAACAACGTCCTTAATCTGGCGGCGCAACCGCCGGCGGTCGTGCTGATGGCGGGCTTGCAGGGGGCCGGGAAAACCACGAGCGTCGGCAAGCTCGGCAAATATCTGCGCGAGAAGCAGAAGAAGAAAGTGCTGGTGGCGTCTGCCGACGTCTATCGCCCGGCGGCGATCAAGCAATTGGAAACGCTGGCCGAAACCGTCGGCGTCGATTTCTTCTCATCCGACGCCGGTCAGAAGCCGCTTGACATCGTCAATCAGGCGCTGAATCAGGCCAGGCTCAAGTTCTACGATGTGCTGCTGGTGGATACCGCCGGCCGCCTGCACGTGGATGAAACGATGATGGCAGAAATCATCGCCATTCACACTGCTATCACACCAGTGGAAACCCTGTTTGTGGTTGACGCCATGACCGGGCAGGACGCCGCCAATACCGCCAAAGCGTTTAATCAGGCACTGCCGCTGACCGGGGTTATCCTGACCAAGGTGGACGGCGATACGCGCGGTGGCGCGGCGCTCTCCATCCGGCATATCACCGGTAAACCGATCAAATTCATGGGCGTCGGCGAGAAAACCGATGCGCTGGAGCCGTTTTACCCCGATCGTCTGGCCGGACGTATACTCGGTATGGGTGACGTGTTGTCGCTTCTCGAAGATATTGAGAGCAAAGTCGATCGCGCTCAGGCAGAAAAGCTGGCCAGCAAGCTGAAAAAAGGCGATGGCTTCGACCTCACCGACTTCTTCGACCAGCTCAAGCAGATGCGTAATATGGGCGGTATGGCCAGCATGATGAGCAAGCTGCCGGACAATGTCAAGTCACAGATGGACGATAAAGTCCTGGTGCGCATGGAGGCGATTATCAATTCCATGACCGCCAAAGAGCGCGTCAGCCCGTACATTATTAAAGGTTCGCGCAAGCGTCGTATCGCCGCCGGCTCCGGCATGCAGGTCCAGGACGTCAACCGCTTGCTGAAACAGTTCGACGACATGCAGCGCATGATGAAGAAAATGAAAAAGGGCGGTATGGCGAAAATGATGCGCAATATGAAGGGCATGATCCCGCCCGGCTTCCCCGGACGTTAACTATCGATTGCTTTTTACCCCGAAACGAGTAGAATCCTGGGGCTTTTTATACGGCAAGCGGGCCCGTTCCCCGACAGAGGGCCCGGTTGTTCTATTAACTAAAGAGGATGTTATGGTAACAATTCGTTTGGCACGTGGCGGCGCTAAAAAACGCCCGTTCTATCAAATCGTCGTGACCGACAGCCGCAATGCGCGCGACGGTCGCTTTATTGAACGTATTGGCTTTTTCAACCCGATCGCAACCGGTCAGGCTGAAGGTCTGCGTTTGGATTTGGATCGTATTGAACATTGGGTTGGCCAGGGCGCAACGGTTTCCGAACGCGTTTCCGCGCTGATTAAAGACGTGAAAAAAGCAGCCTAACGCCTGCTGGTGGTGAAAATGAGCAAACAACTCCGTATCGCAGCGCCCGTTGAGCCGATAGTCGTGGGCAAGATGGGCTCGGCGTATGGTATTCGCGGTTGGCTCGGAGTGTTTTCATCCACTGAAGAAACCGAAAGCATTTTTGATTACCAGCCCTGGTTTATCAAAAGGGCAGGTGAGTGGCAGCCGATCGGGCTGGAAAGCTGGAAGCGCCACAATCAGGATCTGATTATCAAGGTCAGGGACATTGAAGACCGGGAAGCGGCCACGCTGCTGACCAATTGCGAAATCGTCGTCGACGCGTCGCAATTGCCGGATCTCGACAGCGGTGAGTATTACTGGAAAGACCTCCTGGGGTGCCAGGTTATCACCGTTGGCGTTTATCAGCTGGGCGAAGTCATTGATTTGATGAAAACCGGCTCGAACGATGTTCTGGTGGTGAAAGCCAACCTGAAAGATGCCTTTGGCATTCAGGAGCGGTTAATTCCGTTCCTCGACGGGCAGGTGATTAAGAACGTCGATCTCGCGACCCACGTCATTGAAGTTGACTGGGATCCGGGCTTTTGACCCCGAACTTGAGGGTGGCGATAGTGGAAGCGGTAGAATGTGGATTGGCGTCATCAGCCTGTTCCCCGAGATGTTCCGTGCCATTACCGACTACGGGGTAACCGGCCGGGCAATGAAGAATGGTCTGCTGAATGTGCAGTGCTGGAGCCCGCGTGATTTTACCCACGACAGGCATCGTACCGTGGACGATCGCCCTTACGGCGGGGGACCGGGAATGCTGATGATGGTGCAGCCCTTGCGGGATGCAATTCACGAGGCAAAAAACAAGGCAGGCGAAGGGGCAAAGATGATTTATCTCTCCCCTCAGGGCCGCCAGCTTGATCAGCAAGGCGTGAGCGAGCTGGCCGCTAACCCGAAGATGATTCTGGTGTGCGGCCGTTACGAAGGTATTGATGAGCGTTTAATCGCCACCGAGATTGATGAAGAATGGTCAATGGGTGATTATGTGCTCAGCGGCGGTGAATTAGCGGCGATGGCGCTGATTGACTCGGTATCCCGGTTCATCCCGGGTGTGCTGGGACATGAGGCCTCCGCGGCGGAGGACTCCTTCGCCAGAGGGCTGCTGGATTGCCCGCACTATACTCGTCCTGAGGTGTTGGCCGGCATGGAGGTACCGTCAATTCTTCTGTCGGGTAATCATGCTGAGATTCGTCGCTGGCGCCTAAAACAGTCTTTGGGCCGTACCTGGCTCAGAAGACCTGAACTTCTGGAAAGCCTAGCTCTGACTGACGAGCAAGCAACGTTGCTGACCGAGTTCCAGCGGGAATATCGGGTAAGGCGACACAATGATTAAAGGGATCGGCCTGATGGCTGGTTAACCTGAACTATCAGTTCACCTAGGTAAGAAACCAAATTATGAGCAACATTATCAAGCAAATTGAACAAAAACAGATGAAGCGGAACGTACCGTCTTTCCGCCCGGGCGACTCGGTGGAAGTCAAGGTATGGGTTGTTGAAGGCAGCAAAAAACGTCTGCAGGCATTCGAGGGTGTGGTTATTGCTATTCGTAACCGCGGTCTGCATTCTGCATTCACTGTTCGCAAAATTTCCAACGGCGAAGGCGTTGAGCGCGTATTCCAAACGCACTCTCCGGTCATCGATAGCATTACCGTAAAACGTCGTGGCGCCGTGCGTCAGGCCAAACTGTATTACCTGCGTGAACGTACCGGTAAAGCAGCGCGTATCAAAGAACGCCTGAACTAAGGTGCGGCTCACGCCTCATCCAAAAGTTAATAACCACACCCAAGGGTTAGGCCGCGGCCTAACCCTTTTTTTTATCATTAAACCGATTAATCTCCCCTTCACTACTTAATCACCGCGCGTTGCATCGGTGAAACCTGGCACGTCCCTGCAGCGTCGTAGCACCGGTTTTGTCATTTAAACGCGCTCGGTTCTCGCTGTGCCAGTGCATTGCAGATGTACTGACGGTTATGTTTGCCGCATCGTGACTAAACGGCAGGTTGCGTTTTTTAGAATCCTAATACATAGAAAAACATGATAGTATAACTAATTGTATTGGAGGCAATTTTATGAATACATCATTGTAGTGGTTAACTAAAACTGGCCACCGCGTTAGCGTTTTTCCAGTGTCTATTTTCTGATTCGTTTGGCGGCAACCCACCGTTATATTTATGCGGCCTGAGTGCGCTGTAATATCCCACGATATACCCGGTAATTTCATAAGCGGCTTCGCTGAAGCTTATGTAGCACGTTACCGGTATCCACTCGTTTTTCAGACTTCTGAAGAAGCGCTCCATCGGACTGTTATCCCGGCAGTTACCCCGCCGACTCATGCTTTGTTTGATCCGGTAACGCCACAGCAACTGTCGGAACTACCTGCTCGTATAGTGGCTACCCTGATCGCTGTGGAACATCACTCCGGCTGGTTTACCACGCGTTTCCCACCCCATTTCCAGTGCTTCGATGGTCAATCTGCTGTCCGGGGAGAACGACATAGCCCAGCCCCCCGGTTTCCTCGCGAACAGATCAAGAACAACCGCAAGGTATGCCCAGCGTTTCCCGGTCCAGATATACGTCACATCGCCGCACCATACTTGGTTTGGCTCCGTTAGAGCGAACTGGCGCTCAAGATAATCCGGGATCGCAACATGCTCCTGACCGCCACGCTTATACCTGTGCGTCGGCTGCTGACAACTAACCAGCCCCAGCTCTTTCATGAGCCTGCCTGCGAGCCAGCCCCCCATCCGGAAGCCTCTCTGGGTTGCCATGGTGGCGATACTTCTCGCGCCAGCTGCACCATGGCTAATACTGTGCAGTTCATGAACCTGACTGCGCAATACCGTTCGCCTGCCGTCTGGCCTATCAGGACGACTTTTCCGTATTTGTAACTGCTGCGATGACCCCTGAACACGTGGCAGAGTGTGGCCACAGGATAATGCGCTCTGAGTTTCCCGATTAACGAGAACTGTTCAGGGAGTCTGACATCAAGAGCGCTGTAGCCTTTTTTAATATTTCGTTTTCCATTTCA
>NZ_JBPESN010000052.1:0-15485 GCF_051710625.1 Sodalis sp. (in: enterobacteria)
TGCGTTGTACCTTCTTCTTGAGCTCACGTATTTCGATTTGTTCCGGGGTTATGGGAGAGGCTTTTGGCGTTTTCCCCTGTCGCTCATCACGCAGTTGTTTTACCCATTTCGTCATCGTAGAAAGGCCGACGTCCATGGCTTTTGCTGCTGGCGCGGCGGTGTAATTTTGGTCGACAACCAGTTGATCGGATTTGCATTTGAATTCAGGACTAAAATTTCTTCTTTTCATTGGTGCACCCGTGTTGTTCTGAGGTGAGCATATCACCTCTGTTCAGGTGGCCAAATTTAGTGTGCCACTACACATTGATTTCTACCTACCGGTTATTCCCCTCATCGCCCACGGGCTCCATATTGATGAATCCCTCATCCAATCGACAATCCCGCTTTTCATCGGTGTCATGGGTATCGGCCAGCTTATTACCGGACCGCTGGTAGACTATTTTGGCCATCGTCCGCTGGTGCTGGTCGGGGTAGTGCTGTACGGCGCGGGTGCCATATTGGCTGCCGTGGCGACGACCCCCTGGCTATTTGTTCTGTCGCGTGTACTACAGGTGCTGGCGGTGTGCTGTACCACCGTTGCGTTATTTAGCTGCGTGCGTGACAGGTTGGACGGCAACGATGCTGCCTGCTCCTTCAGTTTTCTTAATGGTACGCTGAATATTGTTCCCGCGCTGGCGCCGATGGCGGGGGTTCGCAGGCGGTAAGCTTCGGTTGGCGCGCGCCGTTCTGGGCGTTGGCCGGCTATTCACTGTTGGTCTGGGCGCTGGTGGCCGTCGGCCTGCCGGAAACCCGTCCCGCGGGGACCCGGATGTCAACTACCCTGCCCTTTGTCTGCTATGGGCAGATAGCGGCCATCGCCGCTTTATTGTGTTTGCCCTGGTGAATATTGGCGCCATGCCGATGGCGTTGACCTACGTCTCGCTGTCGTCGCAGGTGCTCATGGGGGAAGGCGGGCTGTCGCCTCTGGGCTTTTCCATGGTGTTCGGCGCCAACGGCTTTTGGATTATGTTGGCAAGCGTTATCGCCAATCGGGTGATTCGTAAAATGGGACGCCCGACGTGTCTGACGCTCGGGACAGTATTGATGGTGCTCGGCAGTCTGATGCTAGTGCTCAGCGTCACCACGGCGCTGACGAGCTGGCAGACGCATTGGCTGAGCTACATGTTACCCGTTGCGACCGCCTGTGCCGGCCAGGCATTTTTAATGGGACCGGCCACGAGCTATGCGCTGGAGCCGTTCGCCGCAGAAGCCGGCGTCGCGTCGGCGCTGAACGGGTTTGTGCAGCGGGCCGGCGTCAACTGGCTACACACGCGCCGCCATGTTGCGCCACGGCTTAGCCGGTTGACGCCTTAAAGCCCGGGCGTCATGCCATGGACGCGGCGTGCCCGGACCGACAGCGGCGCACCTTGCGCGCCCTTCACGCCACAATAAAGCCAAAGCGACCCGCTCAGCGAACTTGCACCGTGACCCGCGGCGTCAGCGCGCTCATCAGTTCATAGCCCAGGGTGCCAGCAGACGCCGCCACTTCGTCGATTTTAACGTTATCTCCCCAGAGCTCTACCGCAGAGCCGATGCGGGCCTGCGGACAAGGCTGCAAGTCCACCATCAGCATATCCATGGACACCGCGCCGAGAGTGCGCGTCCTTACGCCGTCGACCCAAATCGGCGTCCCAGTCGGCGCGTAGCGCGGATAGCCATCGGCGTAACCGCAGGCGACGACGCCGACCCGCTGCGTCTCGCTCACCCGGTGACGGCCGCCATAACCGATACGGCCACCTGCCGGCACCGACTGCACGGCAATCAATTCGCTTTGCAGCGTCATCACCGGCCGCAAAACGCTGGCGGCAATATCCTGCCAGTTCCCGCTGGGGGACGCGCCATAGAGAATAATGCCAGGCCGCACCCATTGCCCGTGGGTCTCGGGATGCCACAAGGTGGTGGCGGAATTTGCCAGACAGCGCGGGCCTGTCAAACCGTCACCCGCGCGCGCCACGACCGCCATTTGCCCCTCAACCCCTTCCGGCATATCCGCATAGGCGAAGTGGGTCATTAACGTTAGGGTCGCCACGTGTTTCAGCGCGTTCAGCGCCTGCCAGGCACCGGGCAATGCCCGCTCGCTGAAGCCCAGCCGATTCATGCCGCTATTGAGTTTCAGGTAGATATCCAGCGGCGCTCGCGGGGTCATCCGCCTTAAGGCCTCAGTCTGCCAGTCGCTGTGCACGACGCTGGTCAATCGATAGCGATCGATAACTGCTAAATCCGCCGGCTGAAAAAAACCCTCCAGCAGTAAAATGGGGCCCTGCCAGCCCTTTTCCCGCAGCACTACCGCCTCATGAAGATCCAGCAGCGCAAAACCATCCGTCTGCTGCAACCCTTGCCAAACGGCATTCAGACCATGGCCATAGCCATTGGCTTTGATAACCGACCACACGTGCGCTTGCGGCGCATGTCGGCGGACGACGGTTAAATTAGACGCCAACGCCGCGGAATCCACCGTGGCAACAATCGGACGTGGCATGAAAACAGCTCCTTACCTCTACAAAATAGCCGCTGGAGGCGGCCTTAGACCCTCCGCGCTACCGCTACGGCATCAAACCCCGGTGCATAACGCGCGACCGAGAGATCGTCATAACGAATTTCCGGTACCCGTGCGCTGATAATACCCGCTAAAAGACGCCCCGCGCCGCATGCCATTGTCCAGGCAAGTGTGCCGTGGCCGGTATTTCAGATAGAGATTCCGCAGCGCCGTGGCGCCCACCAGCGGCGTGCCGTCCGGCGGCAGCGGCCGCAGGCCGGTCCAGAACGTCGCCTGGTCGATATGTCCCCCCGCGGGGAATAGATCCCGCACCACTGTTTCCAGCGTCAGCCGACGTTTTGCCGGCAGATCGGTATTAAAACCGGTGATTTCCGCCATCCTGCCTACCCGAATACGCCGATCGAAGCGGGTGATGGCAACTTTATAGGTTTCATCCAGCACGGTAAACACCGGCGCACCCTGCTCATTCGCCAATGGGATCGTCAGCGAATACCCCTTTAGCGGATAAACCGGAATAGACACAACATCCTGCGGCATCGCGGTGGAATAGGATCCCAGTGCCATCACGTACGCATCGGCGTGCAGGATTTTACTGCCCGCAGCTCACGCCTGCGCACCAGCAAGTCGATAGGACAGTTATAACGGAATTCAACACCCTTTCTACCGCCATGCCAGCAAGATGGCAGGTAAATAACTGACAATCGCTGGTTTCATCGTTCGGCAGGCGTAAACGGCCGGAAAGCTTGTGCGCAACGCTCGGCGCGGCCCAGGGCGCGGAATAGCCGGGCGATATCTGGCCGGCGTTGTTGGCGCTCGTTGCCAGCGCCAAGCTGGGCTGACGGTCGAGTACGGTAACCTCATGCCCTTGTTGCGCTAAATATCAAGCCGACGTCACACCGATGATGCCACTGCCTAAAACAATTACCTGCATGGTTGTCTGATCCCAAACCCCTATCCGCTACAACAGAAAATGCTGGCGTGCGAAAGATAAGTAAAAAGATGCACCGCGAGCGTCATACACGCCGGCCGGAGAGTTGTTGACATTTTATTAAATACTTTGCTGCATGGCTAATTCAATAGTAAAATGAAAAAATTGATTTAATCATACAAAGTGATTAGAAGCGGGATAAAATAGCATTAATATTTTGTCAGTCATTATTTTGCAGCATGAAAAACCCCACCCTTGGTCATTTATTGCCAGAACAGTCGACCCGCCGTCGATCACGGCGATAAGAATTTAATATGGACTTACGGAAGAGGAAATGAATATTTCCCTGTGACACCCCGCCGCGCCTATGAATTTCCCCCCGTCCCGCGGCCTTTCACTTGTCCATGTTCAGGCCTTTTGCAGCAGCCCAGGCCGCGCCGTAACGCATACGGCTTGGCACGCCACGCTGCCGGGGACGGTGTCTCTGGCGCGTGGTCGCCGCACATAGCCTCCCGCCAGGCGGACACATAACGCATCTGCGACACTTCGCCCCAGCCCGCAAGGCCTGCCGAAGCGCAAATATCACCGCGCGCACGCGGTTGCCCTAAACAAGGGATTGCCCTATCGCATCATTCGCGATTTTCATCTTGCGCTAGGATTAATAATAAGACAGCATGATCTCGTGCTGTCTGTAACGATGAGGTGCGCTGATGACGATATCTATTGATGAACGATCACCTTCTGCCACATGTCTTAGCGATGGACCGGATTAGACATTTGAACTGCTCCAGCAATATCTCGATGAAATTGACCGGGTAGCCAAACATTATCGGCTGGACACCTATCCCCATCAAATAGAAGTTATCACTTCCGAACAAATGATGGATGCCTACTCCAGCGTGGGTATGCCTATCAATTACACCCACTGGTCTTTCGGCAAAAAGTTCATTGAAACGGAACAGCGCTATAAGCACGGTTAACAGGGATTGGCCTATGAGATTGTGATTAACTCCAATCCTTGTATCGTTTATCTGATAGAAGAAATGTAGTGGTCAACTAAAACTGGCCACCGCGTTAGCGTTTTTCCAGTATCTATTTTCTGATTCGTTTGGTGGCAACCCATAGTTATATTCATGCGGCCTGAGTGCGTTGTAATATCCCACGATATAGTCGGTAATTTCATGAGCTGCTTCGCTGAAGCTTATGTAGCCCGTTACCGGTATCCACTCGTTTTTCAGGCTTCTGAAGAAGCGCTCCATCGGACTGCTATCCCAACAGTTACCCCGCCGACTCATGCTTTATTTGATCCGGTAACGCCACAGCAACTGTCGGAACTGCCTGCTCGTATAGTGGCTACCCTGATCGCTGTGGAACATCACTCCGGCTGGTTTGCCACGCGTTTCCCATGCCATTTCCAGTGCTTTGATGGTTAGTCTGCTGTCCGGGGAGAACAACATAGCCCAGCCCACCGGTTTCCTTGCGGACAGATCAAGAACAACCGCAAGGTATGCCCAGCGTTTCCCGGTCCAGATATACGTCACATCGCCGCACCATATCTGGTTTGGCTCCGTTATAGCGAACTGGCGCTCAAGATAATTCAGGATCGCAACATGCTCCTGACCGCCACGTTTATACCTGTGCGTCGGCTGCTGACAACTGACCAGCCCCAGCTCTTTCATGAGCCTGCCTGCGAGCCAGCGCCCCATCCGGAAGCCTCTCTAGGTTGCCATGGTGGCGATACTTCTCGCGCCAGCTGCACTATGGCTGATACTGCGCAGTTCATGAACCTGACTGCGCAATACCGTTCGCCTGCCGTCTGGCCTGTCAGGACGACTTTTCCAGTATTTGTAACTGCTGCGATGAACCCTGAACACGTGGCAGAGTATGGCCACAGGATAATGCGCTTTGAGTTTCCCGATTAACGAGAACTGTTCAGGGAGTCTGACATCAAGAGCGCTGTAGCCTTTTTTAATATTTCATTTTCCATTTCAATGCGTTGTACCTTCTTCTTGAGCTCACGTATTTCGATTTGTTCCGGGGTTATGGAAGAGGCTTTTGGCGTTTTCCCCTGTCGCTCATCACGCAGTTGTTTTACCCATTTCGTCATCGTAGAAAAACCGACGTCCATGGCTTTTGCTGCTGGTGCGGCGGTGTAATTTTGGTCGACAACCGGTTGAGCGGATTCGCGTTTGAATGCAGGACTAAAATTTCTTCTTTTCATTGGTGCACCCGTGTTGTTCTGAGGTGAGCATATCACCTCTGTTCAGGTGGCCAAATTCAGTGTGCCACTACAAAGCCAGTTTGCGCAACATGCAGAAACGATTGTCGCCAGCGGCGAGATAATCCGCTCGCCTGGGAACGATGACCTACGTGTGACGGCGTCGTAACGCCGTCGTGCCGTCATCAGCGTGAAAAAAAATCCCGTTTGGGCGCGGGGAAGAATTGCGCAAGCAAAATAAGTACCGCTACCGCCAGATAGGCGCCGAAGATGACGATCATCCATTGCGGCATTCCCAACGACAGAAAATGCCATTGGCGGACGGCGCAGTCACCGCTGGCGCTGAAGACCGACGGCAGCCACTTATCCAACGGTAGCCAGGTAGGAAAACTGACAAAAAAGTCGCAGGTGACAGACAAGGAGGGATACAGTTGAATATCGGTGTGTTTTATTGCCAGCTGTAGGCCCTCCCAGGCGCTGTACAACCATATGGCCAGGCCGGCGAAACGCAGCGCCGTCGCGGGAGCGATGGCGCCCACCAGCCCGGCGGCAACGACCCCATACAGGGCACAACGTTGATAGATACACAAAACGCAGGGTTTGAGCAGCATAACATGCTGAAAATAAAGCGCGGCCAGTTCCAGCGCGAAGGCGGTGAGTGCCAATAGTAACCAGGCTGCGCGATGTTTGGAGCAGCGGTTTAACGATCGCATCATAAAGAGTGTCCAGAACAGTTAAGTGGCGTAAAACGAGTATTCTAAATCAAAAAACAACAGAAACCAGCGTCTTTTCCGCCGGCCGTACGCCTGAGGCCGCGCCGTTTTACTATTATTGAGGTTAGCCCGCGCGCCCGGACCGTAAAAAAGCGCTCTTTTGGCTGCCTATCACCATAAGCGGGGTAGTGGTCAACTAAAACTGGCCACCGCGTTAGCGTTTTTCCAGTATCTATTTTCTGATTCGTTTGGTGGCAACCCACCGTTATATTTATGCGGCCTGAGTGCGTTGTAATATCCCACGATATAGTCGGTAATTTCATGAGCTGCTTCGCTGAAGCTTATGTAGCCCGTTACGGGTATCCACTCGTTTTTCAGACTTCTGAAGAAGCGCTCCATCGGACTGCTATCCCAACAGTTACCCCGCCGACTCATGCTTTATTTGATCCGGTAACGCCACAGCAACTGTCGGAACTGCCTGCTCGTATAGTGGCTACCCTGATCGCTGTGGAACATCACTCCGGCTGGTTTGCCACGCGTTTCCCATGCCATTTCCAGTGCTTTGATGGTTAGTCTGCTGTCCGGGGAGAACAACATAGCCCAGCCCACCGGTTTCCTTGCGGACAGATCAAGAACAACCGCAAGGTATGCCCAGCGTTTCCCGGTCCAGATATACGTCACATCGCCGCACCATATCTGGTTTGGCTCCGTTATAGCGAACTGGCGCTCAAGATAATTCAGGATCGCAACATGCTCCTGACCGCCACGTTTATACCTGTGCGTCGGCTGCTGACAACTGACCAGCCCCAGCTCTTTCATGAGCCTGCCTGCGAGCCAGCGCCCCATCCGGAAGCCTCTCTAGGTTGCCATGGTGGCGATACTTCTCGCGCCAGCTGCACTATGGCTGATACTGCGCAGTTCATGAACCTGACTGCGCAATACCGTTCGCCTGCCGTCTGGCCTGTCAGGACGACTTTTCCAGTATTTGTAACTGCTGCGATGAACCCTGAACACGTGGCAGAGTATGGCCACAGGATAATGCGCTTTGAGTTTCCCGATTAACGAGAACTGTTCAGGGAGTCTGACATCAAGAGCGCTGTAGCCTTTTTTAATATTTCATTTTCCATTTCAATGCGTTGTACCTTCTTCTTGAGCTCACGTATTTCGATTTGTTCCGGGGTTATGGAAGAGGCTTTTGGCGTTTTCCCCTGTCGCTCATCACGCAGTTGTTTTACCCATTTCCTCATCGTAGAAAAACCGACGTCCATGGCTTTTGCTGCTGGTGCGGCGGTGTAATTTTGGTCGACAACCGGTTGAGCGGATTCGCGTTTGAATTCAGGACTAAAATTTCTTCTTTTCATTGGTGCACCCGTGTTGTTCTGAGGTGAGCATCTCACCTCTATTCAGGTGGCTAAATTCAGTGTGCCACTACAGCTTTGAAACCCCGGGGTTGTTTTATTTTCGTGAGAGCGTCACTTATACAATGCGCAATACCGCCACATTGACAGAACAACACGGGGCAATGCGGCTATAGGAAAACGGCAAAATCACTTGAAGCATAATTGATTCAGCCGCTAAGGTGCGAGAGTTGTTATTCCGACGCTAAGATACAGGGGTCAATGATCAGGTTTTTTTCCGACGCGCTGATGCTGGGCCAATAAACTTCCCACCGGCGGGAGGACTTGAAGATAGAACCCCTGCTCCTTAAGTAATTCTTTTACTTTCCTATATCCACCGAAGCCTGTTTTTTGCTACCGTCTAGGGAAAAAATCATTGAGAATAGGGGTTTGCCGAAGTGTGCCATTAAGTTGGCCGGGACGCTGGAAAAATCCTCTCGTCTTTCGACAAACAGATAGGTTTGATCCTGTTTTGAACTTTGATAGATCACACAAAACATATTTTTTACTTTATTAACGTGGTCTGGTGTCTTGCCTGTATATAGCGGTAACTATAACATGCATGCAGTACTACGGAATATCGCCTCCCGTGACGAAACGGGAAATACACGTGCTAAGACTGAGTCAGGATAGATGTCGCAAACGCCAATTGAGTTGAAAGGCAGTAATTTTACTTTATCGGTAATTCATGTGCATGATGCGCAGCCAGAGGAAATCCGTCGGGCGATAGAGGAAAAAGTCGAACAAGCACCTGAATTTTTAAAAAATGCGCCGGTGGTCATTAACGTCGCCGGTCTCGGTCGTGACACCTCCTGGGAGGTGCTGTCGCAGGCGGTGCTGGCCACCGGTCTGCACGTCGTCGGCGTCAGCGGTTGCAGCGACAGTAAGCTTAAACAGGCTGTTGTGCGCAGCGGGTTGCCGCTGCTGACCGAAGGCAAAGCGCCGAAGCGCAACGTCGCTGCGGCACCCGCCCCGGCGCCGGCGGCGGTCAAAACACGGCTTATCAACACGCCGGTGCGCTCCGGGCAACAAATTTACGCCCGCAATAGCGATTTGATCGTCACCAGCAGCGTCAGCCCCGGCGCCGAGCTTATTGCCGATGGCAATATACATATTTATGGCATGATGCGGGGCCGCGCGCTGGCCGGTGCGGCGGGCGACGGAGAGTGCCAGATTTTCTGCACCCATCTCTCCCCCGAACTCGTATCTATTGCTGGCCAGTATTGGCTGAGCGATCAAATTCCGGCCGCGTTTTCAGACAAAGCTGCGCGCTTATGTCTGCAGGACGGCACGCTTACCATTCATCCTTTAATTTAGCCCTTGACAAGGAATCCATTTATGGCACGCATTATAGTTGTTACTTCGGGTAAAGGGGGCGTTGGCAAGACCACATCGAGCGCGGCCATCGCTACCGGTTTAGCCCGCAAAGGAAAGAAAACCGTAGTGATCGATTTCGATATCGGGCTGCGAAATCTTGATTTGATCATGGGCTGTGAACGCCGGGTGGTCTATGACTTCGTCAATGTCATCCAGGGTGATGCCACGATGAATCAGGCGCTGATAAAAGACAAACGGACCGAAAATTTATATATTCTGCCAGCGTCCCAAACGCGGGATAAAGATGCCCTGACCCGAGAGGGCGTGGAAAAAGTGTTGAATGATTTGGGCACGATGGAATTTGATTTCGTCGTCTGCGATTCACCGGCCGGTATTGAAACCGGTGCCCTGATGGCACTGTATTTTGCCGATGAAGCCATTATCACCACTAACCCGGAAGTCTCGTCGGTGCGTGACTCCGACCGTATATTAGGTATCCTGTCGTCGAAATCGCGCCGCGCCAAAAAGGGCCTAGAGCCAATCAAAGAGCACCTGCTGTTGACCCGCTACAATCCTGGACGCGTCAGCCGCGGCGACATGCTTAGCATGGAAGATGTCATTGAAATTCTACGCATTCCCTTGGTGGGTGTGATCCCCGAGGATCAATCGGTATTGCGGGCCTCCAACCAGGGTGAGCCGGTGATTCTCGATGAGGAATCTGATGCTGGCCAGGCCTATTCAGATATGGTTGATCGCCTGTTAGGAGAAGAACGTCCCTTCCGCTTTATCGAAGAAGAGAAGAAGGGATTCCTGAAACGCCTGTTTAAGGGATAAACCATGGCATTGCTAGACTTTTTTCTCTCTCGTAAAAAATCGACAGCCAATATAGCCAAGGAACGGCTACAGATCATCGTGGCCGAACGGCGCAGAGGTGATAACGAACCGCATTATCTGCCGCAGCTGAAACGTGACCTGCTTGAGGTCATCAGCAAATATGTGCAAATCGACCCCGAAATGCTCTCGGTGCAGCTGGAAAAAAAGGATGGGGATATCTCGATCCTGGAGCTGAACGTGACCCTGCCGGAAACGGAAGAGACTACGAAATAAGCGTCTGCGCCTGACACGCCTACAACCGACCGGCAGGCCGCCAACGCTTTTATGGCGCCGCCGTAAGCGCTGCACGCCATACCGTCAAGCGCCGTCCCCACTCCTTGTTACTTAAGCGACAGGCCGGCCGTCAGCTACAGACGCCAGGCGTTGGCCTTCGCAGCTGCTAGAGGCCCGTTTCACTCTGATCCTGATGCAATATTGTCTCTAGTTGCGCGCCGAACAGCGCGCAGCGCCAGCCGCTAATCAGATCCGGCTTCCGCGTCGGCGGCGTCAGCCCCCACATCACGCTGATTAAATGGTTGATTTGGCGACGCGACGCCAGCAATTCACCGCTGAGCCCCGTCTTTGCGGCCGTCAGTTGAATTTGCTCTCTTAGCGTTTTGAACATCTGGCGATAGCCGGGACGATCGACAAGATTCAGCACCGGCGCGGGCAATGCCTCGTCCGGCAGGGCCTCCGCCTCCTGCACCTTAGCCAGAAAGGCCCGGCCATGGTAGCGGATTTCTGGCCCGCTCAGGCCAAGCTGTTCCAGTTCGCCAAGCGACCCCGGCATATAGCGCGCCACCTGCCACAGATGCTCTTCGCGGACGACGAAATTGACCGCCATATCACGCTCGCGGGCTTTGTTCAGACGCCAGCTGGCCAGCAGCCGCAGACAGGCCAGTTGGCGCGTGCGCAGTTGCCAGGCGTTAGCGATATCCAGATAGGCCTGTTCAAGATCGGCCACCTCGCGGCGCCGCTGACAAATAGCCTCGCACTCTTGGCTGGCCTGCGACCACCAACCTGCCTGCTGCGTTTGCGCTATCAGCTTGTGCGCCATCGGCAGCAGCCAATACACATCGGCGGCGGCATAGTCACACTGCCGATCGCTGAGCGGGCGCGCGAGCCAGTCGGTACAGGATTCGGTTTTATCCAACGTGACATCCAGCGTTTCCGCTACCAGCGCGGCGAAACCGTAAGAAAGCGTGCGGCCGGTAAACGCGGCCAGCACCTGGGTATCGATCATCGGCACCGGCATTTGGCCGAAGCTATGCCAGAACACTTCCAGATCCTCGCTGCAGGCATGCAGTAATTTAGTTACCTGCTCATCCGCCAGGAGGGCAATAAAAGGTTGCCAATCGGTAATAGCCATCGGATCGATAAGCGTCAGCGCCTCGCCGTCAAACATCTGAATCAGGCCCAATTGGGGATAATAGGTGCGGGTGCGCACAAATTCGGTATCTACCGCCACCCAGGGATGCTGACGGGCTTGCTGACATCTGTCGTGTAATGCCTGATCCGTGGTAATCAATTGATAATCTAACACTGCTCTCTCTTATTACGTGATAGAGGAAAAAATGACGGCCGCCTAAACGGGCCTCGCGCGCGCCAGGCGCCGGCGCACTCGGGCAGCGTCGCGGGGTTAATCTGACAGCACGGTGTCGACCAGTGTGTCGCCGTAGTACCCCCCGCCAGGCCGGGCCGTATCCGGGCCCCCACGGGGAACCGTAGCGATAATCCCAGCACCACGGCCCGAACGGAGGCCCTATAGGCGCCGAGACCTGGCGCACCACCCACCAGCGTTTATAACCGTTTACCTGCAGGACCATGTAGGTGTAGTCCGCTTTGTCGATGTGCCCTTTTTCCGTGCCGCCGGTAATCGGGCCGACAACACTAATCCATTGGCCTTTCAAATCGGACGGCTCCGGCTCCACAAAGCCGTTAATTTGGGCAATAATGCGCCCCACAGACGGCCGATGCATCAACGGCACTGCGCCGTCGTTTAGCGAAACGGTAGCGATTTCCAGCCGGGTGCGGCAGGTCTCGTTGGTCACTTAAACCACTTTACCGCCGAAGCGCCCTTCCTGACCGATATACAATTGCGAGCCATTCATCACCCGCACCAAATCATCCTGCGATGTCGGGGAGGTATCGCGGATGGCTTCCGGTACCGTCACACAGCCGGAAAGCGTTAACACTGCCGCCATGAAGCCGACCGGCACCAGCCGGCGAATCGATACAGGTAAAGCTTTTGGGCTGAAAATAGTGCTTGATCTAGTTAATTAATCTACTACTTTGACCCGCACCGACTGGATAAGTTTAGCGCTCAGCCCCGGCTGGGTAACTTTTTCCATGCCACTTCGTTACGTAAATAGGTCGGTTCGGCAAGCGCCACCGGTTGAGCGCCGCCGTGGCGATAATGTTGCAGCGCCAGCGGCAGCATATCCCGCGCGCTCGGCAACAACGTGTGCCCCGCAACCAGCGTCAACCCCTCATGATGAAAGAGCGTCGGATAGGTCTGCCAGCCGGTGCCGGCGGTGGCCCAGCAGCCCGACAGACTCGCGCCCAGCGACGCCAGAGCCTCAGGTGCCGCTACCGCTTCGCGCTCCTCACCCAGCCAAACGCCTGCTTGGCGTTGATAAAGTGCCCAATACACTTCACCCATGCGCGCATCGATGGCGGTCAATACCTGACAAACACCTGTCTGGCGCCTGGCGCCTTCCGCCAGCGCCGCCAGCGTGGACACGCCTATAAGCGGCAGATTGGCCCCCAACGCCAGTCCCTGGGCGATGCCGATACCGATGCGGACACTGGTAAAGCTGCCGGGGCCGCGGCCGAACGCCAGCGCATCCAGGCTGTTAAGCGTGATACCGGCTTCCGCCAGCAGGCTGTCCACCATGGGCAGAATGCGCTGCGTATGCTCGCGCGGGGCAAAGGTAAAGCGCTCCAGCAAGACATCGTCGTCGAGCATCAGGGCGGCGGAACAGGCTTCGGTCGCGGTATCAAGGGCTAAAATGCGGGTAGACATGCCAAACCTCAGGCGGGAACACAATGAACTTTAATGGGCGTTTATGATAACATACCCTTGCGACAAGGGGATACAGCGCGCCGCCGCCGGTCAGAAAGGCGATGGTGCGTTCGAGGGAGCGGGTGCGGCGCGCGGGCGACAGGCTTTGCAGAAAAATCTTGCCGTACGAGCGGGTTACCAGTCGCTGATCGCAGATAATCAGCACGCCACGGTCATCGCTGTCGCGTATCAACCTGCCAACACCCTGCTTCAGGGTGATGACCGCCTGCGGGATCTGCACCTCTGCAAAAGGATCGCCGCCGCGCCGCTGACAATCTTCAATACGGGCTTTCAGCAGCGGAGCATCCGGCGCGGTGAACGGCAGTTCATCGATAATGACGCAGGACAGGACATCGCCGCGCACGTTCACCCCTTCCCAAAAACTGTTGGTGGCCACCAGAACCGCGTTACCGGCATCCACAAACTGGCGCAGGATTTCGCGTTTACTGGTTTCACCCTGCACCAACACCGGCAAGGTCGCCGAGTTGAAGATCAGGTGCCGGTTTTTTCCGCCATTACTTCATGGAAGTGATTCGAGACCGACAACGGCGTTAGCGCTAGCAGAAAATGACGCGCGTTACATTCGTACCAATAGCCGAATCCCGGCTCGCTGGCGTTTCGCAGCCGTTTAAGCCGGGCGCGGTAGGGCGTCGCGCGCTCAAACGCATCATCCAGCAGCATCAGCGCGCGCTGCACCGCCGGTTGCGCCAGAACGTCGCGCAGATTACCGCGAAATCCGGGTTCCCCCCCAGCGCCAGGCGAAAATCCTGGGCGCGGCACGCCAGCAGGCCGGCGCTCTTTTGCAACTGTGCCATATCGCATACATCGGTCCGGTAAGCCAGCGGCATATCGCGCGCCAAATCCAGCATATGGCGGCTGGTCAATTGCTGGCCGAAATAGTGGCTGGCGATATCCGGCAGTTGATGCGCTTCGTCGAAAATCATGACATCGCCGCGGGGGATAAGCTCCCCGAAACCGCTTTCTTTGACTACCATGTCCGCCAAAAACAGATGATGGTTGACCACCACAACATCCGCATCCATGGCCCGGCGGCGGGCCTTGACCACAAAGCACTCTTTGTATTCGGGGCAGTCGCTGCCGAGACAATTATCGTTAGTACTGGTCACCAGCGGCCAAATAGAGCTGTCTTCGGGTATACCGCTACAGTTAGCGATGTCCACATCCTCGGTTCTCGACGCCCAGGCGCGTACCTGACTTAGCGCATCAAGCGTCTCCGCCGTCAGCGCGCCGCCCGCCGCCGCATGCTGCGCCATCCTTTCCAGGCACAGGTAGTTAGCCCGCCCTTTCAGCAGGGCCAGTTGCCCGCGGCAAGACAGCGCCTGCGCGATACGGGGCAGATCCCGGGCCTACAGCTGATCCTGCAACGCTTTCGAGCCGGGGGAAATAATCACTTTTTTATCGACGCGCAGGGCGGGCACCAGATAGGCATAGGTCTTACCGGTACCTGCCTCCACCACCAGCGGGTGTTACGCGCAGATGGCGTCACGAATGGCTTCAGCCATGAGGCGCTGAGACTCCTGCGGCTTGAAACCGTTCAGGGCTTTCGCCAGGATACCCTGGGGCGTAAAATCGTCTGTCACATTCTCTCCCGCGCACGCGCGTTGCCCTGTTGTAGCGATGCAAAAGATTCTGGACTAATTTGCAGTCAATTCTGGACTCCTTTAAACCCTAAAAAGTGTCCATTTTGGACTGTAGTGGCACACTGAATTTGGCCACCTGAACAGAGGTGATATGCTCACCTCAGAACAACCCGGGTGCACCAATGAAAAAAAGAAATTTTAGTCCTGAATTCAAACGCAAATCCGCTCAACTGGTTATCGACCAAAATTACACCGCCGCGCCAGCAGCAAAAGCCATGGACGTCGGTTTTTCTACGATGACGAAATGGGTAAAACAACTGCGTGATGAGCGACAGGGGAAAACGCCAAAAGCCTCTCCCATAACCCCGGAACAAATCGAAATATGCGAGCTCAAGAAGAAGGTACAACGCATTGAAATAGGAAACGAGACATTAAAAAAAGCTACAGCGCTCTTGATGTCAGACTCTCTGAACAGTTCTCGTTAATCGGGAAACTCAGAGCGCATTATCCTGTGCCCACACTCTGCCACGTGTTCAGAGTTCATCGCAGCAGTTACAAATACTGGAAAAGTCGTCCTGACAGGCCAGACGGCAGGCGAACGGTATTGCGCAGTCAGGTTCATGAACTACACAGTATCAGCCATAGTGCAGCTGGCGCGAGAAGTATCGCCACCATGGCAACCTAGAGAGGTTTCTGGATGGGGCGCTGGCGCGCAGGCAGGCTCATGAAAGAGCTGGGGCTGGTCAGTTGTCAGCAGCCGACGCACAGGTATAAGCGTGGCGGTCAGGAGCATGTTGCGATCCCGAATTATCTTGAGCGCCAGTTCGCTGTAACGGAG
>NZ_JBPESN010000053.1:0-15399 GCF_051710625.1 Sodalis sp. (in: enterobacteria)
AGGCCATTATCTATCTCATTTCATTATTTTTATGATTTACTAATATTTTTTAACCTAATTCACATATATCTAATGGATGCCCAAAAGGCGTTTAAACTACCTTTAAATCTGCTCAAACCACAGTCATCCGAGTCTAGAATTTAGTGCAAAAAAATCATTTTTTGCCTATTTTTTTGCGACGAGTCCAGAATCTATAAAATCTCTGTAAGCCTCGCCATTAAAGGGCTTCCGGCTAACCCATCGTTTAACTTAAGAGTCCAGAAATGATTGCCGTCCCACAATTCCCCCTTCCGGCGCGCGGATACAGGAAGCGAAATAGCGGAAATGCTCAATCGTCAGCGGCACATCGCCAGCCAGGGTTTCGCGGATGGGCTTGCCGTTATCCCAGGTTTCCACCGATGCCAAAAGCTCCAGATTTTGCTCCATACGCTCGGCGATGCGATGCAGTATCGCGGCCCGTTCCTGCACCGAGGTTGCCGCCCATGCGGCGCACGCCGCATGGGCGGCGTCAAGCGCCAGATCGATATCGCTTCGCCGGGAATCAGGCTTGTGATAGGGGGATTGTGCGCCATGGCTCTCTCCTTCACGCTGGTTGCCTTACCGGTCGGTTGACCGATGTCAGCGTACAACATCGACACGCGGCGATAAGCGGTCTGAACGCTCTATCCATAACGTTAACGCCGCGCCACGGCGATGAACAGGACCGGCGGGAAGGAAAATCGCAGTTATCAGAGCGGCTTCACACTTTAGCGGCGAGGGTTTCATTGCTATACAAGCCGGCTGTGGCTGGCGGCAAAGTCCGGGCAAAACTTTCACGACTGAATAGCCGCTCGGCCATTGCCACCAGCGCCGCCCATTCTTTCACCCGCAGCGCGTCACGGGAGTCGGCCGGCAGTAATGCCGGTTCGGGCTGTAACCATTCCAGATAGTCCGCGATCTAAAGAGGGGTGGCAATGGGTTTCCCCCTGCGCGTCAATCAATACCGGCGCGCAACCCAAAGGACTGATGGCTGTCGATAGCGTGCTATCTACCGCGTGGACCAGGGTAAACGGCAGATTTTTCTCAAGCAATATCATCAAAATTTTGCGCACAAAGGGACAGGAATAACTGCCGATGAGCTTCATGATACGCCTCCGTTTGCCGGTTTTGAGATAGACAGTATGGCGCAAAGGGACATAGTCGGTGAAAGAGCCGCTTTCACCGCCTGCTCCTGAACAGCATACTGGCGGCCCTTGCGGCGCGTCCAGCAAATTCCTCGGCCGGGTGCCGACACTAACCATCAGCACAGGCCGCCCGCGGTCAGATGTTAATGAAACGCGACCGTCCCCAGCACCTGTTTCACCAGCAGATTGTGCTGCGTCAGATTTTTGGCCGGCGTGAGTACCTGCAAGGTCAACACATTACCGGCGTAAGGCGTCGTAATGGTGGAGCCAAGCATGGCATTGTCCTCTACCGTCTGGCGGGTATCCAGGCGCAGGAATTTATGACCATCGACGGTCTCGACGCTTTGGCCAGTTTTCTGCATGTCTTTATACTGGGTTTTCAGACCGGACAAGCTGCCCTAAGCCATTTTGTTGAAAGCATCCGTGCTGGTATCGTTGGCATCGCCGCCCGCGGTCGGCACTTCGCTCACTCCAATCACCTGCTGGCGCTGCCGGTCGGTAAACACCTGAATTTTCACGCCGGGATTCTGCGCAGCAGAATCCTCGCGGGTTTGATTAACGAAAGCGCCAGGTACCTGCAGCGTCACTTTGCCGCCCAGCGCGGCGACGTCAATGCCCTTCGCCGACGATGCAGACGCGTTGCCCGTCCCGCTATCTGCCGCCGACGCCACGCCGGACGTGCCTGCCAGCCCGGCGGCCGTCATCATAAGGAATAGTGAGATTTTAATATTATGCCTGGTCATAGCCCTCAACCCTTCTCCGCAATGGTGTTCCATTAAACGTAGCAAGGGGCTCTGAATTACGCAACTTACTGAAAAAGAAAACTGTTTAGGTAAAGTCAACCGTTTGCCCGCCTTGAGGGCTTGCAGCGCCCGCCAGAGCAGCGAATAATAACGCCCTACTAGCATTGAGGGAGAAAACCATCGTGAAACACACCGCTTTCCACGCTGAGGACACCCGGCCCGGCATGAGTCAATCCAGCGGCCGCCGGCGCGGGCAGCTCGATTGAACGGAGCCGGACTCGCTGACCGAAGAAGTGCCGGTCGCGCTGCTTGTACAACAGTATCTCCCACGTGGTGGTGATGGCGTCGCCAAAAGAACTGGACGCCTTCGCCCTCGGCTTCTCACTATCCGAAGGCATTATCGCTTCGCCGGCGGATATCTACGGAATCGACATCGGGCCGGCCCGACAGGGTCTACAGGTTCAGGTCGAGCTTTCCAGCCGTCGCTTCATGGCGCTGAAAGCGCAGCGCCGGGCGCCGGGGGCGCTGGCGCGGCTTGATCGGGCGCTGGATTGATCGCAAGAGGTGCAGCTCATCGGCCGGCTTACGGGCTGCACCCACGCCGCAGCCTGGATCTCGCCGGAAGGGGAACTGTGCTATGGCGCCGAGGACGTCGGCCGCCACGTGGCGCAGGCCCAGCAGTGCCCGTTATAAAATGCTGCAAAAGGCCGCCATGTGCAGCATGGAAATTCTGTTCGCCGTTTCCGCCGCCACGTCGCTGGCGGTGGAGGTTGTCGGACGCTGCGGCATGACGTTGGTGGGGTTTAGTAACCCGGGACGCGCCATGGTCTTTACCCATCCGACGCGGATCGTTGAAAACCTAAGTTAACCTTGTTCTTTTTAAAGTCACCGACAAACGTTTTATTCAACGTTTAATTAACTATAATGATCGGATTGCTTACGCGACCCTAACATGCATTTAAAAGGGGCCGGTTCAACTAAAATGGAGAGATTGATATGAGCTTTACGCTACCTTCCCTGCCTTATTGCTATGACGCCCTGGAACCGCATTTCGACAAAGAAACGATGGAAATCCATCACACTAAACACCATCAGATCTATGTTAATAACGCCAATGGCGCCCTGGAAAGCCTGCCGGAATTCGCCAATCTGCTCGTCGACGACCTGATCCAAAAACTGGACCAGCTTCCGGTGAACAAAAAGACCGTGCTGCGCAACAACGCCGGCGGCCATGCCAATCACAGCCTGTTCTGGAAGGGTTTGAAACAAGGTACGACCCTGCAGGGCGAACTGAAAAGCGCTATCGAACGTGATTTCGGCAGCGTTGACGCGTTTAAAGAAGCGTTTGAGAAGACCGCCACCACCCGCTTCGGTTCCGGCTGGGCCTGGCTTGTGAAAAAAGACGGCAAACTGGCCGTCGTGTCCACCGTTAACCAGGACAACCCGCTGATGGGCGAAGCGATTTCCGGGACCTCTGGCTACCCGATTCTGAGCCTGGACGTTTGGGAGCACGCTTACTACCTGAAATACCAGAACCGCCGCCCGGACTACATCAAGTCATTTTGGAACGTGGTGAACTGGGATGAAGCGGCCGCACGTTTCAGCCACGCCTGATTCGCGTTGCGGCGCACACCGACACCGGGTAGCGCCCGCCCGTCCCCGCCCCGGCGGGGATTTTTTTGCCCGTGCACCGGCGAATTAATGCGCGGCCAGGCCTGAGTCTAGGCCGTGACGTCAGCAGTGACACATGTGCAGCCATGCATTTGCGGAGGAAGCAGGCCTTAGGTGAAGGCAACCGCCGATCCGCAAGCGCCGCGACCGCAGGGCGAAGGCGCCGACGTGAAACCGGCGCGGCGGTTATTTCAGCAATAACTGATCGGAGAACGCTTTTTTGGCACTAACTTCGCACCAGATATTCGGTGGCGGAGAGGACCATGGTCGAGCGCACCATTTGCTGCTAGCACTGCCGTTGCATCTTCGCCAGCGCTTCATCCTCCGGCGCACGCGAGATTTGCGGCGATGGCGGAAACGCGGCGACACAATGCAACTCGCCAAACGGCCTCAAAATTTTATCGTCGGTAAAGCGATAATCGCTTGGATCCTGCTGCAATTCTTCATGCAGCGCCATCAGCAGTCCGGCGTCTTCGTACTCCTGGCGGCTTATCACCCCGAGCGCATAAACCAATTTCAGGCGCGACGACACAGTTCCGCCAGCGGGGCCCGGCGCCCGCCCGCAGCGGCTCCACGGCGTATTTGACCGCATAGTCATCCTTGCGGAACACCTGCGTCACCAAAATGGCTACGGCTTCCGCCAGCAGCGTAATCGCCGCCCGCAAAAACTCCCGCACCGTGGTTCCGGCATTCAGGCGTTCGAGCACGCAGTTTTCCAGCAGCTGAGTTTTTCCGTCATGTTGCACACCATGTAGCGGGCCAGGGGGCAGGATCGTGTTCGCCTTCGGTTCTGTCGGTTACTGCATGGCGTTATAGGCATTCACCACTTGCGCGACAACTTTACTGTCTTCTTCCAGTCCGGAGACGTTGGCCAGCGACGCCTGCGGACCGACCTCGGCCAGCAATGCCGCCCACTTCCGCCTGCGGGTCCTGGTCGCTGTGGATAGTGCATCGCTGCGGCTATGCCGGTCACCAGATTGGCATGGCCAAGACCGTATTCCAACGTACCGCGCAAGGGCTTGATTAATTGATCGCCAGCGCCCAGTTTGCGCAACGGCTGCCGGCCACCGCGTTCCACGTCATCATGCAAACAGGGATTCTCAAAGCGCTGAAGAATTTTGTTGATATAGGCGGCATGCTTTTGCGCATCAAAACCATAACGATTGATAAGCACCGCTCCGCTCTCCTCAATCGCGCCCTTCACCGTCTGGCGGACAGCCAGATCCAGAATGGCATCGCGGACGGTCTGATGGCCGGCGAGCTGGCCCAGATAAGCGGTAATGGCGTGGCCCGTATTTAGAGTAAACAGCTTACGCTCCACAAAAACCATCAGATTGTCGGTCAGTTCCATGCCGGCGAGAGCGGGCGGAACGCCTTTGAATGGGGTTTTATCCACAATTCACTCGCTAAAACTCTCGACCGTCACCGCCAGCGGGTCGTCGCTGGCCGCTTCAACCAGCGGCACGATGCGGTCCACGGCGGAATCGACAAAGCCGACATGCTGGTCAACCCAGGCATGATAGCGCGGCGCCAGCGCACCATGTTCTCACAGGCGATAATGTTCAGCGGCTGTGTGCTGCCGCCGTCATGTCGCTTAACCAGACCGCGGGCAATGGCGGGCGCAATGCGTTTAAGGATCTGCGGACCGACCGCCGGCGTCACCAAATCCACGCTGGCGATAGCCGCAACGACGTCGTCGCTGCCGCTGTGCACCGCGCTGACCCCGCGCACGGTCTCTACCTGCGCCTGTTCATCCACTACCCGCACCTGGTATTGGTGGCGCTGGTTCAGCGCGTCGAAAACCTGCTGGTTCACATCAGCGAAAACCACCTCAACACCGGCATCGGCCAACAATTTACCGATAACCCCGCGGCCGATATTCCCTGCTCTGAAATGTAATGCTTTCATAACGTTAGCCTTAAATTATCTCAGCAAAAATCTAAGAAAAAAAGGGGCCATGGCAGGCCTCTTTGTTTCTTACGTCAGTGACCCGCCCGCATGCCTGGTCAGGACGCTTTGCCGCTCGCCAGCAGTTCCAGGACTTCCTGCACGTCGGTGGTGTGGCAAAAGCGCGCGATCACCGACTCATCGTCCAACGCGTTGGTCAAACTGGTGATGACCTGAATGTGCTCATTATTACGGGCAGCGATCCCGATCACCAGTCGGGCAATATCCTCTTCCTCATCGCCAAAGCAGACGCCGTCAGGGTACTGGCAGAATACGACGCCGGTACGCAGGACGCGGTCCTTCGCCTCGATAGTGCTATGGGGCACAGCGATGGACTCACCCAGGTAAGTCGAGGTCAGTTTTTCACGATCCAGCATCGTCTGAACGTATTCGGGCTGGACATAGCCCTCTTTCATTAGTTGTTCACCGGCGAAGCGGATAGCCTGCTCTTTGTGGTCTGCATGTTGACCGAGAAAAACGTTGTCTGCACTGAGGCGGAACAGGTTTTGTTCGCCGTCTTCAAAGCTGTCGTCCGACGTTGTCATTACTCTGTGCTGATTATCCTCGCTTTTTTGTACCGCTACCAGACGCGCGGTCAGATCGCGATGGCTTATCACCAGATCGACATCGTCGGGTAAATTATTGATGGCGCTATTGGTCACGCTGATGTTCTTCATCCCGGCCTCGTTCACCTTTCTACGCAAGACGCCGGGGCGCCCACGGCGCTCGAATCCATGCCGGCGTCGCAGGCCATAATAATTTTCCGCACCGAACTTAAATCACCCGAAGCACCTGCATTGACGGGGGCGGCGACGCCTTTGGACTGGGCTTTCATATCCTGCACACGGTGTGACGCCTCGGCTAAATTATCTTCATTGCCGGTAGCGCGTGAGCTCTTGAGCAAAATGGACGAGATGATAAACGAAACGGCGAAAACGGCAACAATAGCGGCCAGGTTGGCGAAATAGGTGCCTTTGGGCGTCATGGCTAATACGGCCAGAATAGAGCCCGGGGAAGCCGGCGAAACCAGACCGCCGCCCAGCAGATTCAGCGTGAATACGCCAGTCATACCGCCGAGGATAACCGTGATCAACAAACGCGGATTCATCAGCACATAGGGGAAATAAATTTCGTGGATACCGCCCAGGAAATGAATGATGGCTGCACCGCCGGCGGATTGCTTGGCGTTACCGCGGCCAAATATCATATACGCCATCAGAACACCCATACCCGGACCGGGGTTGGTTTCATCAGGATGAATATCAATTTACCGGTTTCGGTTGCCTGCTGAATGCCCAGCAGCGAGAAGATGCCGTGGTTGATGGCATTATTCAGGAACAGAATTTTGGCCGGCTCGACGAAAATGGACGTCAGCGGCAGCATGTTATAGGTCACCATCAGGTGAACGCCAGCAGCATACCCGATAATACCGGTCGAGAAGTTATTGACCAGCATCTCGAAACCGCTTTTGATTTTACCGTCCACGGCGCGGTCGAAGCGTTTGATAGCCCAGCCGCCGAGAGGACCGGCAATCATTGAGCCGAGGAACATCGGCATATCGGCACCGGCGATAACCCCCATGGTGGTAATCGCGCCGACGACGCCACCGCGTTCGCCACCCACCATCCGGCCGCAGGTATAGCTAATCAGCAGCGGTAGCAGGTAAGTGATCATCGGGCCGACCAATTTGGCCAGCGTCGCGTTGGGTGTCCAGCCGGTAGGAATAAACAGCGCGGTGATAATACCCCAGGCGATGAAGGCGCCAATATTGGGCATCACCATATTGCTGAGGAAGCGGCCAAAGTTCTGCACTTTGACCTTGATATCCGATGAAGACATAAAACTCACCCCTATTGAAACGCGCTATACAATAAGAGCGCGTGAAATTTGTTGCGGCAGTGTTGCATCATCAACCGGTATTACTATTGGCAGCGCCACTCTACCACGCTCTTTTGTTATAGCCTGGCGAGGTTAATTATTGCGATGCTAATCACGGGGCACCCCCCGTTTAGGGATATCTAGGCGATATCCATCACAAATTTACCCTGAAATAAAAGTACATTTATGCATTATCAATCAGATTATGCGCAATATTGTGATATATATCACATCATTGGATGGCCAATTTGTAATGAAAACGTGACATAAATCACAAAAAGCTTATTGCCCGACCGCGACTGCGGGCACTGTCTTATTGAAAGCACGCCTGTAACGAGGATAGGGCTTAAAGATCAATGGAAAAGGTGTAACAAAGTTACCGCCAAAAGCAGTCCCCCAAAGGGGGAGTCTGCGCCGCTAGACAGGACCGGGTTAGACACACCGGCGCCAGGCCCGCCATGAAGGCCGGCAGAGAATATTGCTCAGATGTAGCCTAGGGTTAACCGCGCAGCGGCCTAAAAAAAGACAGACCGCCACCGCCAGGGTAGCATCCTCAGGCTACAGGGGAGGCTATCAGGCGAGCCTCACACCGACCTTTAGAAATCACGCCCCCTGAGGCGAGGGCGATGAGACCCCCGGGGATACCATCAGGGCAACAGCGCGTCCACGCCGTTTTGCGCCTGTAGCAACTGCTGGTGCTGGTTTTGCAGCCCGGTCATAAGCTCATTGTATTGCGTCACCTGCAGTTGCGTGGGGAAGTTTACCGCCCAACCATCAAAGTTGGGTTGACCCTGCCCCGTCTGCATGGCGAGAAAATCACCCACGTGAACCAGCTGTTCCGCCAGTGAAGACGCGGCGCCAATGACCGGCATGACTTTCTGCACCGGTCCGGTCACCAGCTTGTCGTAGGCCTGCGCGAGCGCCTGCCGATGGGACAGGTAATCCTGCGGCACGCGGATTTGGCTTATCTCATCCAGCACCGCTACCAGTGAACCATTAACCGAGCTGAGGAATTTGTCGCTGAAGATTTGCAAAATCTGTAATTATTAGCGTAAGGGCCAAACTGCTTTTTTTGCGCCGCGCTCAGGGTGGGGATCCGTTCACCACCGGGCAAAATCGTATTTTGCAGAAATTGTATAAAGGCCTGGCGCTGTTCCGGTTCTTTATCGCCGCAGCCGGTCAACTGAAAGACGCCCAGTAATACAACAAGCATCGCCAGCAGCGGCCGGTAGAGGCCATTGCGCTCCCTTAAGGTCATAACCTTTACTCCTGTAAATGAAGGACTTATTTTCCCGGTTTAGGTATTTACTTCGCCTTCCCTGCTTCAGTAACAATATAGTGCAGTTTTGCGACGGGCAAAAACCGCTGGCGCGGCGCCGGGTCGACGTCGACGTGCCGGCAGGCAACGCGCAGCCTATTGCAGCAGCGAAATATCCGCGACCTGCAAAAACAGCTTGCGCAGCTGCGCGAGCAGCGTTAGACGGTTAATACGCACCTGATGGTCGTCCGCCATCACCATAACGCCATCAAAGAACGCGTCCACCGGCTCACGCAGCGCCGCCAGCTCTACCAGCGCGTCCTGATAGCGACCCGTTTCGAATAGCGGCTGTAGTTTTTCGCGCAACACCACCAAATGGGTCGCCAGCGTGATTTCCGCCGGGTCCTTGAGCACTGAGACCTGCAAGTCTTCGTGGACCGGATCGTCAGATTTGGCCAGTATGTTCGATACCCGCTTGTTGGCCGCCGCCAGCGACGCGGCTTCCTCCAGGGTGCGGAAATAGCTCACCGCGCGTACCCGGGAATCGAAATCTGCCGGGCGAGTCGGACGCCGCGCCAGCACCGCCTGAATGGTGTCGACGCTGTGCCCCTGCTCCTGGTACCAGGCGCGGAAACGGCCGAGCATAAAATCGATGACATCATTCACTACAGCGTCATTGGTCAGCTTCTCGCCGTAGAGGCGCACCGTTTCTTCCGTCAGCGTCTGCAGGTCGAGCGGCAGCTGTTTTTCCACGATAATGCGCAGCACGCCGAGCGCGGCACGGCGCAGGGCGAAAGGATCTTTATCCCCTTTAGGATGCTGGCCGATGCCGAAAATGCCGGCCAGCGTATCCATCTTGTCGGCAATGGCGACCGCGCAGGACACCAGAGTCGTGGGGAGCGCATCGCCGGCAAATCGCGGCTGATACTGCTCTTTTTGCGCCAGCGCCACCGCTTCCTGCTCGCCGTCGTGGCGGGCGTAATGCATACCCATCACGCCCTGGGTGTCGGTAAATTCAAACACCATATTGGTCATTAGGTCGCACTTGGACAACCGGCCGGCGCGCGCGGCCTGGGGCACATCCGCGCCAATCCGGCCGGCGATCCAGGCCGCCAGAGCTTCGATCCGGCCGCTTTTGTCGCGCAGCGTGCCGAGCTGTTTTTGAAACAGCACCGTATCCAGCCGCGGCAGACGATCTTCCAGCCGCTGTTTGCGGTCGGTGTTAAAGAAGAACTCCGCATCAGCCAGGCGTGGACGCACGACCTTTTCATTACCGGCGATGATCTGGCGGGGATCTTTCGACTCGATATTCGCCACGAAAATAAAGTGCGGCAGCAGGTTGCCCGCTGCATCGTAAACCGGGAAATATTTCTGGTCACCTTTCATGGTGTAAACCAGCGCCTCCGCCGGCACCGCCAGAAACTTCTCTTCAAAGCGGGCGGTGAGCACCACCGGCCATTCCACCAGCGAGGTGACCTCTTCCAGCAGGCTCTCGCTCAGATCGGCCACGCCGCCTAACCGTTTGGCCGCCGCTTCCGCATCTCTGCGAATGGTCTCTTTACGCTGCAAATAGTCCGCCATCACCCGGCCGCGATCCAGCAGCACCTGCGGATACTGATCGGCGTGCTCCAGGCTGATTTCCCGTTCACCCATAAAACGGCGACCGCGCACGATACGATCGGCATCAATGCCGAGCACATTGCCCGCAATGACGCCGTCGTCCAGCAGCAGCGTCACGGTGTGCACTGGCCGGATGAACTGGGTTTCATTGTCGCCCCAGCGCATCATTTTCGGGATCGGCAGCTTGCCCAGCGCACGGCTGACCATGCTGCACAGCAGCTCTTGCACCGGCTGCCCCTTCACGCGGGCGCGATAGACCAGCCATTCCCCTTTATCGGTCGCGAGACGTTCGGCCTGGCTGACCGTAATGCCGCAGCCGCGCGCCCAGCCTTCGGCCGCTTTGGTGGGATTGCCGTCAGCGTCAAACGCCTGTGCGATGGCGGGACCGCGCTTCTCAACGTCACTGTCGGCCTGTGCGCCGCTGAGCGCGGCGACCTTGACCGCCAGCCGGCGCGGTGCGGCAAACCAGCTGACTTCGCCGTGGCAAACGTTGGCCGCATCGAGTTCGCCGCTAATGTGGGTGGCAAAGGCCTCAGCCAACGCGCGCAGCGCCTTGGGCGGCAGTTCTTCCGTGCCTATTTCCACCAGAAAAGTGTGTTGCGTCATGGCTGCCTCTTAGTTCTCATTCTTCTTGCACATTGGGAAACCCAGCGCTTCGCGTGAAGCGTAGTAGGCTTCTGCCACGGCCTTGGTCAACGTGCGGATCCGCAGGATATAGCGCTGGCGCTCCATCACCGAAATGGCTTTGCGGGCGTCGAGCAAATTGAAACTGTGCGCCGCCTTCAAAATGCGCTCATAGGCCGGCAGCGGCAGCGGTTTTTCCAAAGCCAGCAGGTTTTGCGCCTCTTTTTCATACTGTTCAAAACAGGTGAACAGAAAATCCACATCGGCATATTCAAAGTTGTAGGTGGATTGCTCGACTTCGTTTTGGTGGAACACGTCGCCATAGGTGGTACGACCTAGCGGCCCATCGCTCCATACCAAATCATAAACGCTGTCGACGCCCTGCAGATACATTGCCAAACGCTCAAGCCCGTAGGTGATTTCCCCCGTGACTGGCCGGCATTCCAGCCCACCCACCTGCTGAAAATAAGTGAATTGCGTCACTTCCATACCGTTCAGCCAGACTTCCCAACCCAGCCCCCAGGCGCCCAGTGTCGGGTTTTCCCAGTTGTCCTCCACGAAACGAATATCGTGAATAGTGGGATCCAGGCCAACTTCTCTCAGCGAACCGAGATATAATTCCTGGATATTCTCTGGCGAGGGTTTGATGATGACCTGGAACTGGTAGTAATGCTGCAGCCGGTTGGGGTTTTCACCGTAGCGGCCATCCGTGGGACGGCGCGAAGACTGCACGTAGGCGGCGGCGATGGGCTCCGGGCCAAGCGCCCGCAGACAGGTCATGGGATGGGACGTCCCCGCGCCGACTTCCATATCCAGCGGCTGGACGATAGTGCAGCCCTGGCGCGCCCAGTAATCCTGGAGCGTCAGGATCAGGCCCTGAAAGGTCTTGGGATCAAACTTTTGCATGTTGAATTCGCACGCATTGCAAGTGAATGTAATGAGAAGGCACCAGTATACCCTCTGGCGTTCAGATATACAGCCCGGATCCGGCAACAGCTGCGAATACGCGCCGCAGATTTAATCAGAACGGTCAGCGCTGTGCTTAATCGCCGAACGGCAGGAAGGCCTATGCAACGCCATTGGCAGCGAGACATCACCTGCGTCAGCGTCCAACAACGACAGGGTGCGCTAGCGGGGATCCCATGGTGATCCGCCCGCTACGTCAGGAGGATTCGCCGGCGGTGCTCACGCTTTGGCTTGAGAGCACCACCCGTGCGCATCCTTTTATCTCGCCTGCCTATTGGCAGAAGAGCCTGCCGTCGGTGCGCGATGAGTATCTGCCCGCCGCCCGTACCTGGGTGGCAGAACAGGACGCCAACCTCGCCGGTTTTATCAGCGTGTCACTCGGCAAGGTGGTGGGAGCGCTGTTTGTGGCGCAAGCCTATCAGCGCCGCGGCGTAGGATTGGCGCTGATGACAATGGCGCAGCAGGCTTATCCCGCGCTCACGCTGGAAGTTTACCGGCTGAACCACAACGCCTGCCGGTTTTATCATCACGCGGCTTCTTCCCTATCGCGCAGCGGCTTAACGGTAAAACTGGCCATCTCATCCTCCAACTGCACTGGTACGCCGGCGGTATAATGCACGCCGTCTCCCGTCCCTCATCCTGAGCGCCAGACCGGAACCGCTATCCTCCTGCGGCGTTGTCCGGGGTCCTCCCCGTGTCCGCATCTCTCGGCGGCGCGCCTGTTCCCCGCAGTAAAAAGTGGTATGCTGATTAATAATGCATCTGGTAATCACTGATTAATGGAGAATTCGATGAAGTCTGCTGTGATTTTGTATAAAGCCATCCTGGAAGATTTACGCCGACGTCTGGACAAACATTTCAGCGTAACGGCGTTCGACGGGCTTACCGACGACAATTTGCAGCAACACGCGCAGGCCCTGACGAAAGCGGTGGGTCTTATCGGCGCCGGTGGGAAGGTCAATGAGACTCTGCTTGAGCGTATGCCGGCGCTAAAAGCCGCCTCGACAATCTCCGTGGATTACGACAATTTTGATGTGCAGGCGTTGAGCGCGCGGGGCGTACTTCTGATGCATACCCCGACCGTATTAACCGATACCGTGGCGGATACCTTAATGGCGTTGGTGCTCGCCACCGCGCGCCGGGTAGTCGAATCGGCGGAACGGGTCAAAGGCGGCGAATGGCAGCTCAGCATTGATGAAAACTGGTACGGCGTCAATGTGCATCATAAGACCCTGGGCGTGGTGGGCATGGGCCGCATCGGCATGGCGCTGGCGCAGCGCGCCCACGCCGGTTTTGATATAAACGTGCTTTATCATGCGCGCAGTCAGCATCCTGAAGCGGGAAAGCGTTACGACGCCCGCTACTGCGATCTCGACACCTTGCTGCCGCAAGCGGATTTCGTCTGCCTGATCCTGCTGTTAACGGAACAGACACATCATTTAATCGACGCCGCCTGGCTGGCGAAAATGAAGCCCGGCGCCATTCTCATCAATGCGGGCCGCGGTCCGGTGGTGGATGAAGCGGCACTGATCGCGGCGCTGGAAAACCTCACCCTCCTTGGCGCCGGACTCGATATGTTCGAGCAGGAGCCGCTGCCGGTAACGTCGCCGCTGATGCTGCGCCTGCCCAATGTCGTAGCGCTGCCGCATATCGGCTCCGCCACCCATGAGACGCGCTACTACAACATGGCCGCCGACGCGGTGAATAATCTTATCCCCGCCCTTACCGGCCGGGTGGAGAAAAACTGCGTCAATCCGGAGATTCTCCCCGGCCATTACGGCGACGGCCAATACCAGGCCCGGCGGCGCGACAACCGCCGCGGCGCCGACAGTCGCCCGCGGTGAGAGCGACGTTTTTCTTGCTCCTGACAGGGGGCGATGACGCTGCGGTTTAGGCTGTCGGTGCTATGATTACCCCCTATGCTATTTGCTATTCGCGCAACAAAGGAATTTGCCAGTAATGAAAGGAAAGAAAAATGAGCGTAAGTGAGACATGGCTGAAGGCAACCTCTTACCTGTTAATGTTTCTTTTTATCACCCTAATCATCCCGCTGCATTTGTTTCCCTGCTTTATCGCCGGCTTTCTGGCGTATGAGGTAATCATTTCTCTGACGCCGTGGTTTGAACGTCTGGTGGGCAGCGGCCGCGCACGTTGGGTCGTGGTAACGCTGATTGCCGCATTTGTGGTCATTGCCATGACGCTGGGTATCGTGAGCCTGGTAAGCTTCCTGACCTCGGACATCCAGCGCGGTATCGACATTACCGCCGAAACCAACCGCATCTTTTCCGACGTGAAGAACCGCATTCCTGATTATCTCCCCTCGTTCCTGCCCGAAAGCGCGGAAGAGCTGAAAGATCAGCTCTTTGCCTTGGTCGAGTCCAATTTAATTATTATCCGCAACATGGGCCGCTCTTTCCTGCACGGGCTGATTGCCATTTTTATCGGCCTTATTATCGGCGCGGTAATTTCGCTGAATAAGCCGTCCGGTCGTAACACCTATTTTAAGCAGCAGTTGCTGGAGCGCCTGCATTATCTCTCTCAGGCGTTCCGCAATATTGTCTTCGCCCAAATTAAAGTGTCGCTGGTCAATACCTTGCTGACGTCGATGATGATTCTAGTGCTGTTCCCGCTGTTCGGCGTGCATCTGCCGCTGGGTAAAACGCTGATCGTAGCCACTTTTATCTTCGGCCTGCTGCCGATTATCGGTAATCTTATTTCCAATTTCATGATTATCATTTCAGCGCTCTCCATCTCCTTGAGCGTGGGGGGCGTGATGGTGCTGTACCTCATCTTGATTCACAAGTTGGAGTATTTCCTCAATGCCGAGATCGTCGGCAGCTGCATCAATGCCAAATCCTGGGAGCTACTGCTGGCAATGCTTATCTTCGAGGCGGCGTTTGGTTTGGAAGGATTGGTAGCGGCGCCGATTTATTACGCTTACCTGAAAACCGAATTGCGGGCGCGGGAACTGATTTAACCGGTGATGGCCTGCGTGCATACCTGGCGCTGTAGTGGCACACTGAATTTGGCCACCTGAACAGAGGTGATATGCTCACCTCAGAACAACACAGGGGCACCAATAAAAAGAAGAAATTTTAGTCCTGAATTCAAACGCGAATCCGCTCAACTGGTTGTCGACCAAAATTACGCCGCCGCGCCAGCAGCAAAAGCCATGGACGTCGGTTTTTCTACGATGACGAAATGGGTAAAACAACTGCGTGATGAGCGACAGGGGAAAACGCCAAAAGCCTCTCCCATAACCCCGAAACAAATCGAAATACGTGAGCTCAAGAAGAAGGTACAACGCATTGAAATAGAAAACGAAATATTAAAAAAGGCTACAGCGCTCTTGATATCAGACTCCCTGAACAAGTTCCCGTTAATCAGGAAACTCAGAGCGCATTATCCTGTGGCCACACTCTGCCACGTGTTCAGGGTTCATCGCAGCAGTTACAAATACTGGAAAAGTCGTCCTGACAGGCCAGACGGCAGGCGAACAGTATTGCGCAGTCAGGTTTATGAACTGCAC
>NZ_JBPESN010000054.1:0-15004 GCF_051710625.1 Sodalis sp. (in: enterobacteria)
AAACGCGTGGTAAACCAGCCGGAGTGATGTTCCACAGCGATCAGGGTAGCCACTATACGAGCAGGCAGTTCCGACAGTTGCTGTGGCGTTACCGGATCAAAGAAAGCATGAGTCGGCGGGGTAATTGTTGGGATAACAGTCCGATGGAGCGCTTCTTCAGAAGTCTGAAAAACGAGTGGATACCAGTAACGGGCTACATAAGCTTCAGCGAAGCAGCTCATGAAATTACCGACTATATCGTGGAATATTACAGCGCACTCAGGCCGCATGAATATAACGGTGGGTTGCCACCAAACGAATCAGAAAATAGATACTGGAAAAACGCTAACGCAGTGGCCAGTTTTAATTGGCCACTACAATATCAGTAATGATCCCTGATAAGTAAGTTATTGCCAATTTCAGATGTTTACTTTTATCAAACGTCTGTCCCTGCATCAGAGCATAGCCTGCGGGAATATTATCCGACGGCCAGGCGATAGGGGCACCGACAGACGGCACCGGCACCGGGCTGGGCGGTAGCCCGCATGCCTGCGCCTCAGCCGCCTTATCCTTGCCTGTATTAGCGGAAAGTCCTGCGCCCTTTGCCAGGCCATCAGGCCGGTTTCCAGCAAGGGAATGTTCTTTGGCAGTCCCCCGGCTTTTGTGGCCGCGTTTTTCAGCAGGCCGCTGGCGGCCCTGGTCAGCGAGCCACCGCCTTTGCCTAGCAGCAGGTCCGCGCCGGTCTTGATGGCTGCCGCCGCACCTAGCGCGGTAATGGCCAGTGACGCCTGGGTTGCCGCTGTGGTGAGATTCGGGAATTCCTGTGCCAGCCTGGCCCCGCTTTCGGCCACGTCGCCCAGCACTTGAGCGACCGGGGCTACGGCGTCGTTGGTGGCAAAGGGTTTTTTATTCTCTGCCTGCTGAACGCGAAACTGACTGCCTTTTCTGAGCAGGCTAAAATCCAAATCGGCCGAACGCGCCCCTTCCGGCGTCTCAAACTGCTTGACCACCTCATCGGTCAGCTGTTGGGACATCGTCCGGCTGCGTTCATAGCCATAAAACGCATTGCGCGATTGCTGATTGGTCAGCAGGGTCGAGATATGGGCACCGTGACGCCCTTCAATCGCCGCTTCCAGGTTAGCGCGCTTTTCCGGATCGCGCGTATTAGCCAGCTCGGCGCGCAGTTTTTTCGTTTGCGCATCGTGTCTGTCTGCCAGTTGTATTACCCGGTCCAGCGTATCGAGCGGCGTCAGGGCGGCTTTCGCATCCTGAGTCATCAGCGCCTGGATATCGACACCCTTGCACCGGATAAGCAGATTTTTAGCCTTGTTCTTCGGGTTGGTAGAGGACAGCTCTGCCAATAAATCGTTGGCGCTGGTGGCAGCCTCACTTGGCTCACCGGCAACTGAGCCAGCGTCTTCGAACAGCGCCAGGGTCTGGGCATAGCCCCGCCGCTTGTGGAAGCCGGCCGACTTGGCGGCCTCGAGTGCGCGCGGCACAAGCCAAGGCCAGCAGCGGCACCTCCACCAGACCGTGTTGCGCCGCTGTGGTGGCCCCCATTCAGGCGATGCAGCTGTCGCGCTCACTGAGGTTAAAATTGACCGCCGCATTTTGCAACAACGCCATCTCTTTGAGCTCAGCCCCGGCGGCCGTGGCGTTTTTCATCACCTTCGGCAGATTAGGAAAAGGCTTTTTCCTTCGGCAGGGAGCGCCGCATGATTTCCAGCGCTTCCATGGCCGGGCCGGGGGTGCTGCCGCCGGCGTGCGGGGCGGCGCGAATGTGCTGTTCAATGACCGTTAGGCCCGCCTCGCGCACGCTCGCGTTATCATTGCGGTAGGCAAATTTGGCCAGCTTGCGCAGGTGCGCATCGTAGCCCATCTGGCGGGTGATGGGCTGGCGCAGGCTCATGGCCCCCACGACCAGCCCGGAGCCAAGGGACAGCGTCCCCTTGAGGCATCTGCGTTGCTGGCGCACGGCCCCGGCCATCTCCTGACGCAGCCGGGCAATGCTGGTCTGCATCCTGTCATAGGCGCACACCTGCTCGCTGGCCGACAGGGTGCCACTGCGCGCCAGGCGCTGATAGGCCGCCTGGGTACGCTGCATTTCCCGCTGCAGATGACGCTCGCCCCGCCGCCCCAGGGTTTCCCGCGCCTGACTCAGGCGGCGAAATTCCTCCGACAGACGGCGAATGCCCGGCGGCGCGCTGGCATTGACGCTAAAGTGTAGCTGGGTATCAAATTCACGGGCCATGGGTTACGTCCGTTTGGCTGAGGGAGGGCGTCGGCGCAGGCTTTTGATGGTCCTGTTTTTCCGCCAGCCCCTGGGGTTTTCCAGACGCCCGATAGCGTCGAGCAGCCCGCCCAGGACTACAGCGTCAAGGCGGCGGGCGCGGGCGGCGCGGATGCGGTACTGTCCGAGTCGGACAAGGGCGAAACGGTAGTCGCGCAGGCGGGGGCTTCAGCGCGCTGAGCTTTTTTTTCGCCTCAAGCTGGGCATCCCGTAGTACTTTGAAATCCTCAGAAACCAGCGTATCGCAGAGAAGCCCATAGGTGATCTCTTCTGCGGGAATACTGCCCAGCTCGGTGATGCAACGTGCCAGGACACCCACTATGGTGCCCGAGTCCGGGATACCCTCCTCCACCACGGCGATCTCGTCGCTGATGGTGCTGATCCGCACGGTAAAATCACGGTGCCGTTGATCTTTATAAAACACGCCTATTGGTAAGGTGGCGCTGTGGGTAAATGCCATGGGTTACTCCTCAACCTTGTTCAGTGCAAAGGCGCTAATGGTGATACGGGCCTCATTGTCAATGGTATACTGTTCGCCCACCTCGGTGATAAACACACCCTGATAGGTGATGCGCTTGCCGCCGCTGAGGGGGTATTGCGTCAATTTCGCGCCCGAGATTTTTTCCCAGTGCAGGGTATTGTTGACCGGCACCACGGCGGTGATGGACAGCTCATAGGTGGCAATCCCCTGGGTGTAGCCCTTGGCGCGCCCGGTGAAGTTCATGGTCTTGACCAGCTGCTTGCCTGTGTTCTCGCGCGGACTAAACTCAGTCACCTCAACCTCGGTGCTGTTAATCTCCAGCACCCCCGCGCCGGTGTATTCCAGTGCCATACAGATCCCCTTTACAAAAGATAAATGGTGGCAGCAAACACACGCAGGCCGCGTACCACCGCCGCTGGGATACTCGCATCGGCGCGGCTGTCATCCTGCCGACTGCGTGTTACCGTCAACTGCTCCTTATGCGCGCCCACGTTTTCAACGATTTCCAGCTGCTCCAGGGTGTAGAGCACATCGAGCAGCTCGGAGTGGATACGCTGCAGGCGGGTATCGTTGAGTTTTTCACGCGGGAAGCGCTGGGGTGATACGGGCACGGCAGGCCAGGCGCACATAATCCAGCGAGCGCAGGATAGTGATATTTATCAGCGAACGGTCGGTCACGCCCATGCTATTTTTCACATAGGTGCTGACCGCCCGCACAATCTGCACTTGACTGCCGTTCACTTCAAAAGGCGTCAGGCCGTTGCCCAGCGCGTTTTTCTGCTCGCTGCGCCCCGGCCATTTGTCCTGTGGCGTGATGTCCGCACCGGGTAACGCCAGGGTATTGAGCGGGCGTGCCGGGTCGGACTCGCTGGCGATGATGGCGGCATATATCGCCGCCAGCTCGCCGCTGGGCAGTATTGAGCCGTGATACCAGCCCCAGGGTGAGACGCGCCGCGTTGACGTCGGTCGTGAGCGCCGTGTCACCTGACAGCGTACCGTTCCCGCCAACGACGCCCAGCGCCGCATCCAGTGCGGGCTCGCCTTTGCCGCCGCGCATCGGCGTCAGCGCAGCGGTGACACCTGGTGCGCTGACCGTGACAGTCACGCCAATCTGGTTACCACAGGCCCCTTTGCTGCGCGCCGTCAGCACCAGCCGCTCGCCGGGACTTTTACCGCCGGATGACGGCGGCGGGATATCCGCCATCGCCGCCGTCACCGGTAGCGCGTCCAGGGTGTTGATGGCTTCCACCAGGGTCACCATCAGCGCCCCGGCGCTATCGCCACTGGTGACAGCAATGGCGACGGTTTCGCCGCAGACGCCAAGGCGCACCTGCCCGGTGCCACTGGCGCTGCTCTTGAATCCCAGCGTGCCGGTGGCCGCCACGCCAGCCTCGCTGTCCGGTATCCCCACCACCGCCAGCGGCAGGGTGTCATTGGCGCAGATGGCGGCCCGCGCCATGCGATGCGCCTGGGAGCCATGACCAAACAGGCTGGCAGCCTCTTCATCGCTGAACACGTTTACCGGCGTCAGCGTCTTCGTGTCCGGCGTGGTGGTGCGCTGGGCCAGTATCACCAGCGTCTGGTCGTTGGTGGGCAGCGCCCGCGACGCCAGGGTGGTGTTAAACCCAGAATAATAGCCGGGTTTATAGGTTGGCGCCGGTATCACGGCATCAATGCTCATGCGTCCCCCTTGGTATCACGTCAATCATGGTCTTTTGCCCTTGTGGTCACGATATCCTGCGCAACAACTGCTGGCGGGTCATCAAGATGATACGCCAGCCCGGTGCCCTCATGCATCGGCCACGGTGTATTCAGTCGTCCCTGATAGTCGGCAAACAGCCGGTCAGGGTCATTGTCGCCTTCCGGCGCGGGCCAGCGGCCGTTATCCAAGCGCCTCTTCAACCCAGACCGTGTCGAATTCGCAAGAATAGGCCGCCAGGGCATCACTGTTCAGGCAAGCGCTGAACAGTGATGAGCGCACCCAGCCCGGCAGCAGTGGCTCGACAGGCAACCCCATATCCTGACGGTTCATTAAGCGCCGAATGGCCCGAATCAGCCTATTGCAGCCCACTTCATCGCGGGCCGGGCCACCCTTGCGCTGAGCCGCTTCCTCGCGCACCGAATAGGCCGCCAGCAGCACCGAGAAACGCCCGGAGGTGTAAAAGCGGTGTTTATGGGTACTGACCGGTTGGGTCTGCTGCACGCCAAGAAAGGTCACCCAACAGGCGGGCAGCACACGTGCGATAGCCCCCACACCCTCCAGCGCGCCGCCATAGCTGCCCCCACGGCAGATACCATGCGACCCAGACCCGCTTTAAGCCGCGCCATCATGGCGTTTTCAATCTCGCTTATCATTAAAATTCCCCTCCGCCGGTCTGGTTGCGTCCCCAGACGCGGCGACCGGAAAAGAACGCCGCCCCGGCGTTGCCCTCGGCGCGCCACCGCTTTGGGTGGTGGCCAGCGTGACCCGCCCATTGGCGACGTTTTCTAGATAGCAAATGGGGTTGCGGTAGCGGCCACGGATTTCATCGGTGCCCACCCGTTCGGTGCCGGTGAGACGGTAGCGGGCGATATCACAGGCAATGCCGCACAGGTCGGAGGACGCTACCGGCAGCGGCAGGGTATAGCGCCCGCCGATATAGCCGTTAATCTCATCGGCAGTCGCCTGCAACCCGCCGGCCAGCACGCTGGCGTTAATCTCGCCGGTGTTGTCACGGTCGGTCAGAATGCGCACCTCCTGCTCACCGAAGCGCAACACCATGTCCTCAAGGCGCGCGTACACGCTTATTTGCCCATCGAGCCGTAGGCCATCTGCCAGAAGCCAAACTTGGCCTGGCCGCGTGCCTCTGCGCTAAACCCTGAACTGCTTGCGCATAAACACGTCCGGGCTATTGATATCGGTCATGGCGACAAACAGCGGGGCCTGGCGCTGCTGGAAAAATCAGCGGCTTTACAGGCGGCTGGTATCCATCAGGAACCAGGCGCTGTCCGAGGTCAGCCAGGGCACGACCAGCACCTCGGCGGTGCCCTTGTAGATATTAGCCTTGCCGTCATCCAGACGTTCGGCGGTGGTATAAGGGTACGCGCCACATCGTCCAGCGCCGGCGGCACGACCAGCAGGTTGGGCATGATATTCAGCGGCCGTCCCTCTTTATCCTTCATCTGGCGCAATTGCTTGCGCGCCTCACCGTAGGACGCCTGCGCCTCGACCAGTGAGGCCGCTGAGAGCGGTTTTTCGCCGAGATTGGAGTAGGTGGTTTTGCCCATACTGTGCGTATCGCTAAAAAACGGCTAGCCGTCATAGCCTTTTTTACTGAAACCTTTATTCAGCAGCTCAAACACCATCTCATCCGGCCACTGTTTGGCGGTAAAGCCCGCATCCTGCGCCTGGGGTTGGTAAACGCCCAGCTAGTCATCCTGGATGTCGTTGCGATCGACTTCCACCGTGGCCTCATAGTCATCATTGACCAGGGTGTTGTAGGTTAACGCCGCCAGCGCCTTGACCTGCTTGTCACCTATCCATTTGCGTATCCTTGGGAAGCTGCTTAACCAGGCGTAGGTGTTCTCCTTGCCGGTGAACGGCACCAGGGTGGCCACCTTGTCCCACTGGGTGGACGTGGTGTCAAACGCCTGGTTAAAGGTGAGTTTAATGTTGCAGAAAATCACCTTTAAATTTCCAGCGTTCACTAACATATGCAGTGTCTCCTTATTCGACCCAGACGTCCGCCGCGTCAAGCACGATGATAGTACCTGCCGTACAGCGGCTGGCGGGTTTTCCTGGCTTGCCTTCCTGCGCGGGCGTGCTGCCGTCGCTGACAGAGACCGTCTGATTATCCACCACATAGGATAGGCCCGCTTGCCGACATGCTCCTGCTTCACCGCGCCGTCGTTCTCCCACAAAAACGCCTTGTGGCGGCGCACCACTATGTACTGGGCGGCGTTACCGCCCTAACTGTTGTGATAGCCTCATCAGCCCGCCCGGCATACACCAGGGCTTCACCGCCCTGGCCGTTGACGGCATAGCCGCCCTTGAGGCAGACGATAACGCCGGCCGGAATAGTTTCCTTCTCCGCCACCGGATAGGGCGTCAATTCGCCGTCTCGGTACGGGGTATTACGATCTTGCGTGGTGGCGGTCATGCCTGCACCTCATCTTTCATCACGGTGGCAATAGTCCCGGCGCTGTGCCCAAAGGCGTGACAGGCGGCCAGCGCCGGCGCATCCAGTGCGCCCAGGGGCGATGGCCGCGCCTCGATACCCTGCGGCGCGTTGCCGCCGGTCTGCAGCCCCGACAGCGCGGCAATCGGCTGACGTGACGGGTGGCCAGGTGCTCACGCAGCAACGCCATGTCTTTTTCATCCAGCCGCCGCGCCCAGTCCTCATCCGCCCCTTTGAGCACGCGGCCATCACTGAGCGCCGCCGCCAGCAGCGCCGCCATACCGTCAAGCGCCGGCAAGTTGGTCAGCGCGGCATTCACCAGGCAGGTCACATTGCCCTGCCTGTCGTACTGAAACCGCGGGGAGACAAAAGCGGTACTCCCCGGCGGCAATCAGGGTGCGGGCACGCTCGGTCCATTCGACATCCACCGCAAACAGCCCCAGGCCCTCGACCCATTTCAGCTGCGAATACCAGCCGCCGGACGGCGCGGGTTGGCCGTTCTCCCGGGCATGGATATAAGCCTGGTGCTCATAGTCAAAGCAGTACGGCGTCTGGCGCGCCTGGGCAGCGCCTAATCAGCTTCCGGGCCTGCGGCTCCTCCAGCCGCCAGGGCGCCACGTCGGTGGGGCGTGTATCCTGCGAGCGACAGGTGCCGGCCGGAAACAGCTGGACACGGGTGCCGGCGCTCTCCAGCGCGACGGTCAGTGCGGCAAGGCGGACGGTGTTTTTCACGCGGTGGCGGTCCCAGAAAGTGTATTCATGGGAAACAGCCTAACCTGGACGTCGGGCATCTCGTCGTGACGGGGGTGTAGGGGGTAAGAGTGGGGGAAGGAAAAGGACACAAACGGACTGCCATCAGACTACACCGCTGACACGGGCGGCGATACCCCGTTTAAAACTTGTTTAAATCGCTCCAGAATCGCTTAACACGGTTTCACCCGCATCATCCGCCTGTGCCTAAACTATCAAAAAATGCGCCACGGCTTTTACAGAGTGTTACTCGTCCAGCGCGCGCTGAAGGTAATCATTGACGGTGTGCACCAGGGCCTGATAGTCCTGCTCGGTCAGACTGAGAAAGGGCCGCGCCGGTATCGTTGAGCCGGGATGATTGACGCGTTTTACCACCCGACCGTTAAAGGCCAGCGCCTTTTTATAGCGGGGGGGAATGATATGGGGCCGGGTGGTGGTACCCTGCTGGTGAATGCGCGTATACACCACATTGATCTCCACCACTGCCTGGTCGTTATCGGCGTCGCTGTCAATGGAGGCGGCCAGCCGCCCTGATTGCTGCAGGATTTTGCCGGCGCGGTCAATGGGCATCCAGCGCGGGCGCTTTTCCTGCTCGAAATTCTCCATCACCGCGTCATACAGGTCTTCACTGAGGCTGCGCATCAACGGCTGGCGGTGGCTCAGGGACTGCGCCAGCCGCTTAAGGGCTTGACGCAGGGCATCGGAAACAGTGATCGTGACGTCAATCATGGTGTATACTCATGGCAGGGTGGTTGTTTCCAATGGGTAACGGTTGCTGTCACGCTGCCAGCATGATCCGGTTCGAGTCCGACGCCACCCGCTCAATCCAGCGTACCCCATAGCAGATCATAAACCCCTTTGTTACGCAGTGCTGATAGGTCTTGCAGGATCTTGCCGGTACGTATCAGGTTTGTGTTAACTTTTTCACGCTTACCATTCAGCTCATTACGTACCTTGAGCGTGCCGTCAATGTACACCAGGAGCTTCCCCGTCCCCTCAACCCGATCGAACACATACAGTAACGCCGGCGTCGCCTGCTGTTGGTCGTAGATGATCGCGGGCGGCTGGCTCAGCGATAATACCAGGGTCGCCCAGAAGGGTAGTCGGCGGCTCGCCCTGCTTGCTGACGCGAGTAGCGTGCAGCAAGGTTGGCGTCCGTCAAGGTGATCACTGCCGAGTCCAACACCACGCCTTTGCAGGACAGCGCGTCCACCACGGTAGGACGCAATGCGCCGACAGGGCGAACGTCGCCGCGTGCCTGCTGCAGGGCCATCACCTGACTGACGCAGTTACCGGTATTGCTGCGGTTGAGAGCATGAAGTAACGACGGGTGGTCCAGCGTTTCCTCTACCGCCTGCGCCGCCGGCCGGGTATCGGCGCGGGCGGCGCGGTTGAGCAGCTGCTCGCCGAGATGGCTGAGGTAGCCTTTGCCGGGGTTCAGATGAAAGCCTGCATCCGGGGTAAATACATGGCCGGTTTTGGGGTCTTTCAATTCTGTCACCGGCCGCGTCTTGCTGTTCACGCCCTGCGGCTGGTCAACCGTGACGCGATAGTCGTCGGTGGACTCCAGTCCGATGGGGTGACCTGCAAGCTGGTCGACGTTTTCGCGCAGCCGCTGATGGCGCCCGGCCCATATAGGCAGATTGGGTATTGGCGCGAAAAATAGTCTCCAGTCGGTAAGGCGACAGCTTTTTCCCCTCCAGCTCGCCGTCTACTGAGGCTTTTAGCCCTTTGCCCAGCCCGCCCTTGCGCTGAAGTAGCGGCAAGACCTTATCCTGGAACTGTGTCAGCGTCTTGCCGTGGCGCAAGCTGTCCGCCAGCGCGGTTTTCATGTCAGTTAACACATCTAGCTTAAGAATACCCGCCACCGTAAAAGGCACGGGCGTGCGCCTCGTCGGCCACGTCCTTGCCAGCGAAAATTAAAGGCGTAGCCCTTTGATCCAAAATACGCCACCGCCTTTTCCGGCGTCAGGGTCATGGCATAGCCCAGGTCAACGGTCACTGAGTCGCCCCTAGATATCCGCGACAAAAATGGCCTGGGCTATCAGCTGCCGCAAGGTCTGGTCGTCAAGCTGGGGCCAGGCTTCTGCCAAGCATGGCGGTCACCGCCTTCGGCGTCTGCCCCTGCTGCAGGGCGGGTGACCAGCGGGGTCAGCAGCGTCTGCATGGTCTTGTTGACCGGCGTTGCCAGTCTGCCCGGGGGGCGTCTTCCAGCGTTTGCTCGGTGGCGGTAAGCGTGTGCGCAACGCTCAGCGCCGCCATGCCCGGCCAGCACTTCGGCATCAGGCTGGCCCCGATAAAGATCAGCAGGTTGCCCGGCGGCTGCAGCAGGGGCTCGTCGTCCCGGGCAGCGAGAATGCCGCTTTCCGGACGCGCCCAGGCCACCGGCACGCCGCCGCGCACCAGGAGAACCAGGGTCTCGGCGGTCTCCTTCATATCGCGTGCCTGGCGGGTATCAAACTCAAAGCGGCACATGCGGCGCGGGGTGATATCGCTATAGCTGTTAAGCTTGAGCAACGGGTAAAGCAGGTCGCGGGTTAGGGTACCGGCCAACTGCACCGCGCGTCACTGGCAATCAGCTCATGGCGCACCTCGTTATGCACGTTGCCCAAAGCATTGGTGCTGCTCTTGCCGTCCGCCTGGGTGGTCAGGGCGCCGCCCAGAATGACCTTGGACTGGGTGCTTTCGCATCACTGCATCATACTGGAACGGGTCGACCTGCCCTTGTGCAGCGGACTCAAAGCGGATAGCGGTGCGTTCGTGGATAATGCCGCCGGCGTTATGCCCCAGGGCGCGCAGCGCCCACAGCAGCATGTTTTTCTCTTCCTCGCTGGCCCCGTCGGAATAGGTGCCCACCCGCGTCGGCAGGCCGTAGATTTCCAGAAACTCTGCCAGGTCACGGGCAGCAATATTCTTGAACAGGTAGGTCCATACCAGTACCCGGAACAAGCCGCTTTCCGCTACCCAGCCGCTTTTGGCCTGGTGACGATCCAGCAGCCAGCCGACGGGGTTAAGCTCAGCGCCGTCGAGGCTGCCGTCAATCAAGCGGATGGGGCGTTACGGTTATGGGTCGCGGTCTGGAACCAGCGTTGCGGGCGCTTGTAGAAGGCGCAGGGCAGGCAGATGTTTTCCGCCTGTTTCCAGCCGATTTCCACGGCGGCAAAGCCGTGACCAATGGTGTCCAGCAAGTCGAACAGCAGCGTTTCAAACTCCGGCAGGTCTGAAAACCATTCCGGCGCGGCGTCCGCCATGGCCTTTTCCTGTGCGCTGTGATGACGCGGCGGCACAATGCGCCAGGTGAGCGGCATCACCGAACGGCGGCGCTTGCTCATCTCGGCAAACAGGTGGCCGTCGCGCTCCTCCATATCAAAAAACAGGTCAGCCTGGCGCACCAGATGCCCCTGTTCGGCCTCGCTCAGGATGTCATACACCCGGCGGATATCGATGCCCAGCGAGAAGTGCTCGCTCAGTTGTTGATAACGTAGGTGGCGGTCATCGGCAGTTTGTGGCTGCGTCAGGGTGTGGCAGCGCAACAACCGGCCGTAAATATCGGTGAGCATGCCCATTACCAGCCTCCACGGGAAAAGCCCAACCGTTCGGGGTGACGGTCACCGGACAATGAGCGGCATTCGGTTTTCGGGCCGTGGGTCCACGGCTAGCGGCCAGAGCATGTGCAGCGCATCCGCGCCGTCGTCATGGTCGGCGCGGGGAAAGTGGCGCAGCTGCTGTATCAGGGTGGTATGGCTGGCGTGCAGGCGGATAAGCCCGTTTTCCATATGGGGCTGCAGGGTCTCAATACGCAACAGCTTGTCGGCATGGGGGATAATGGCCCGCGCCGGCACCGGGTGACCCAGCTGTGCCGCGTGTTTAATCAGCTAAGTGCGCAGGAACTCCTGGAACTGCACCGCCTCAATACTTCAGACCAGGCAGTGGTATTCCTTTTGCAGGGCAATGATGTTGCTGATAATGGCGTCCGGCAACCGCTTGCGTATCTGCGATTCCACCACATCCAGCACGCCAATGGTGCGATTAAAACCGCCGACCAGCCGCGCTGACGGGTCACGGCTGGCCCCAGCCTTGCCAAGCCTGGGGTTGAAGGCCCCGTAGAAGACCCACTCGTTAAGCCGGTTGACCCAGAAATGTAGGCAGTGGGCAAACAGCGGATCCTCACCGCTGATCGGGTCATTCTGGTACTCGGCGTCAAAGGTGGCGTGACCGTCCCGGGCGCGGATATGCATCAGGGTCAGCAGCGGGCGAACGGACCAGGAGACTTCCGCGCCTTCCTCCATCTCGGTACGGTGTGACGTATAAAATCCTGCGGCGCGGCCTCCCCCTGGTTACGCAATACCTGCTCCCAGGTCTCCCACAGCGACATGTTCACCGGCCACTGGCGCAGGGCCTTAAACCGTGCCTGCCGCCACAATGGGTTATTCAGGGTGCGTGATAACACCGAGTCGTGGTGCCGATATACACCACATCGAGTTTTGCGCCCGCGCCGCCCAGCGGCAGCACGGTTTTTCTCAGCCAGCTTTCCAGCTTGTCGCGCTTGTCGCGCTGGTCCGGGTTGCGCACCTGCTCGTCGTTCTCAATATCGTTCAGTATCATCAAGTCAGGACGGTACGGCCCGTGGCGCACGCCGTGCAGCTTTTTGCCGCTACCGGCCACCTGCACCTCGATGTCATTGCGCGTCAGGATGGTGCCCATCTACCAGACGCGACTGACACCGCAGGCTTCTGGGAAGTCGGCCCGTAACCGGGAGTTAAATTCCAGCTCGGCTTTGATGGCTTCGAGCATCGGGTACGCCTGGTCGATGGAGTTCATCACCATCAGGGCATAGTGCTTGATGCCACGTACCAGACACCACAGCACAAACAGCTGGCTGACCAGCGTTGACTTGGTCTCTCCGCGCGGCGCGGCGATGGCGTCTTGCTCGCCTTTCGGGCTGGCGACTGCCTGTGGCAGCCGCTGAAACAGATAGCCATGCAGTTCACTGGGGTCGGCATGACGGATATAGTGTGGAAAATAGATCTGCACAAAATAGCGCGATAGCCGTTCACCGGGTCAGCCACCTGTGAACGCCGCGTCGCCATGGCTTCCGCCCCGGCATCAAAACCCAGGCATTCGGCCTTGATGGTGCGGCGCAGGCTAGAGGCCAGCGCCGCCAGCGAGTACTGGAATTCACGGATGGAAAATTTCGCCGCCATATCTCGCTTTAAATCCCCTGTAAACGCGGTTTACACGCCATGATGACGCTCAGCCAGTACCGCGTTGATGCGCGACACCAGGGTCTCTGCCACCGTGTCAACGCTGCCGGCGACACTCGCCAAACATAAAAAAGTGCGCACCGCCGTCCAGACCGACAGACACATTCTCGCCAGCGACCCTGACCACGCTGACCTCGGCCGGGGCGAGGTACACGCCCGGCAACAGCTTGACCAGCTGCTTCATGCCAGCGCCGCCTCTATCTGGTTTTTGATGCGGGTTGACGCCTGAAAGGGTGTTTCGCCATAGGCGACATCCACGGTATGCACCGCGCCGTCGCGTAGCTTGACAAACACCTTGCCGCCGTTGCTGATCTAAACCTTGGTGATTTCCTCGGCGATAACGGCTACGTCATCCCGGATTTCAACGAATTGATTAGCCATAATATTTTTCCAGTACCGGTCTGAAAGCCTCAAGAATGTCAACAAATGCCGCCAGATGTCGGGGGTGTTTGTCTTGAATAAACGCCGAGAGCAGCTTCAGGGTCTCCATGGCGGTGGCCAGCTAACTGGTCTCGGGCAGGATTTTTTTGCTGGCGGCAATGGACTTGCTCCACGCATCCGTTAAGCGTGCCAGCAGCTCAACCCGCTCTGGGGCACTCAATGTGTCAGCCAGGTTGGCTTTTTCCAGTGTCTCCTGAAACTGCGCTATCAAGCTGGTCAGGATGGCGCGCGCGATATCTTCCGGCGCGCCGTTGGCCAGCAGATGGGCGCTGCGTATCACCTCCCAGTCATCGCCATGTTCAGCGCCTCTTTTTTCCAGCGGCGGGCGGGGAATGCACACTGACGCCGCACTGGATTGCCGCCAGCTCCAGAGGCAGGTTGCCGAACAGATAAGCCCGGCGCAGCCCCTCGCAGGTGGCCCTGGAATGCGCCATTACACCCCCAGTCGCGCTCGTATGAGCGCCAGCCCGGTAGCGCCGGCCCGTGCGCCCTTCACCTGCAGGTCGCGCTGTGCATCCTCACGCTGCCGAGCGCCGATAGCAGGCTCGGGGCAATATTGAAGGCCAGATCAAGGCTCATCGCGCGGTCCCTCCTGTGCGCTATAGAAAGCGTTTATCGCCTGCGGCGGGCCGAGCGGGGTCAGACACCAGGCCCCGTAGTCGCTGGCGTGGTGCAGCAACGCCTCCGGGCCAAGCCCCTTTACGGGGGCGCAGCGGCATGGGCGGCAACATTAGCAGGTTGGCCGGCGGGCGCGGACAGAGTATTATCGTCGGCGGGGTAGCCGAGGGCGGCGCGGTAGCGCTGTAGCCCATCAGGTCTCAGACCGGTATAAACAGCGCCATCATGGGCCACCGCATAGGCAATACTCCTGTGTAACTGTTGGGTTTTCAGCGTCGGGGCGTGCTGTGTGATTTCCAGCTGCGCACTAAACCGGTCATTGGCCCCTGCAACTGTTGCTGCCGGATCAGGGCGGTTTTCAGCGCCTGTTGTGTGGCCTGCGCCGGCTGGCGTTGTCGAGCTTCACACTCGGCCTGCCGGGTGGCCAATGTTGCCTGGGCGACCAGCCTGGCCTGCTGTGTGCCGCGCCAGTAGCCTGCACCGCCGGCCAGAGCGGCAACCACCAGTACGACTATCCATCACGAACGGCGAATGAACTTAATCAGTGCGAGTAGCGCTGTCATCAGCGTCTCCCTGTTTACGGGCGCGCCGTCCGGCGCTAAAGCAGGCGACGCCGCCATGGGTGACCCAGGCGCCGAGATAGACCCCGAGCGTCAGGTCGGTCTCCTACCGGCTCTAGGCACACAGCCCAGCTGACCAGAAACGCGCCGACGACAATCACATCCGAGGTCGACAGCCTCCCCTCGGGATTAGTGACCAGCTCAGCCAGGCGCGCCATCATGGGATACGCTCACACAGATGGCCGCGCAGCGGCGCGAAGTTCCCCGACGTCCAGGCCGGCATTGAAAATCCTGGGCACAGCTTGCTGGAAAATTCATTGTGACCGTGCAGAGTGGTCTCGGGACAGCGCACACGCAGCGTCAATACTTGGGTGCGCAGCACGGCCCACTGCGCCGACGTAAACTGGTCGGTGCCCACCAGGCAGAGACCCAGCGAATCAGCGTTATGGCCGCGCACATGGGCA
>NZ_JBPESN010000055.1:0-14910 GCF_051710625.1 Sodalis sp. (in: enterobacteria)
TATGGGTGAGCCCCATGACTTACCCGCATGGTTAACTCTTTAGGGTAATCGAATGATAAATAGAAATGAAGTGAATCATCGTGACTGGCACCAGATTGATATCGGGGCTTCCCTGCACAAGAAGGGGGATCACCATGCAAGATCTCTCCCGCGGCTCGGGGCTGGCGTCCAGCACGTTAAAAAACGCGCTGTATCGTCCCTATCCCAAAGGTGAACGCATTATCGCTAATGCACTCAATGTGGATCCGGCCAGCATTTGGCCGAGTTGTTATATGAGCAAGGTGTTATAATTATGTTTGTTACGGTGAGTGAGTTAGTCGGTTTACCCGGATTGCCTGGCACCTTGCAGGGACTTCGCTGGTCATTGAATATGCGGACTGCAAATTCACCTGATTTAGTCCGTAAGCGTTCAGGCACCAAGGCTTTCGAGTACCACATCGATTGTTTACCGGAACAAACCCGCGAGATCATCAAACAACGGCACTATAAATCCCTGATTGCGCAATCTCCGGCCCAGCCGGTTGCTGAGTCGCTCAAGCCCAGTACCGCCATCAAGTCGCGCGATGAGCTGGCGATCATGCGTCAATGTCCGGCCCTGCTCGAGCGCAAGGTGCAGGCTCTGAACGATCAGCAGAAGCAGATTGCCGATGCGCGCATGATGCTGGCACAGGAAGTGGTCCGGTTACAGCAGGCCGGCATGACCCGCATTGCGGCGGTGACCTTTATCGTCGATGAGTCAAAGGCCGGCACATTGCCCGAGGCCCTGCAGCGCGCCGCCACGCTGGCTAACGCCAAAAAGGGCCGCACTCGGCAAGGGGTGTGGGCAAAAGCAGCCTACAGGAATGTGTGAGTCTCTATCTCAGCGCTGAGCAGCGCCAGGAGCGTCTGTAGTGGTAAGGGTAAGCATTTCGATCGGCCTCTGGGGGGATGCAAATCGTTCTAGCCCCCGTTTTTGCAGCGGATTAAACGCCACGATGGTGGCGCCGCGCTTGGCCACTTCCCGCAGGGTGGCCAGCATCCGCGGATGGTTGGTACCGGGGTTATGACCGATACACATCACCAGATCGCAGTGCTCGAAATCCTCAAGCGTCACGGTGCCTTTACCGACGCCGATGGATGCCGGCAGACCGACGCTGGTGGGTTCATGGCAAATATTGGAACAATAGGGGAAATTATTAATGCCGTATTCGCGTGCAAACAGCTGGTAAAGGAACGTCGCCTTATTAAACGTACGCCCAGATGTGTAAAATTCAACGCAGTCAGGGTCGTTATAACATCGTAACTGCGCGCTGATTTCGCCCAAAGCGACATCCCATTCTATTGGTTAATAGGTATCCGTATCGGCATTGTATTTCATCGGCTGGGTCAGCCGGTCTTCACCTTCCAAATCAAAATCGTGGCGCTGCCAGAGCTCGCTTACGGTGTGGGCGGCGAAAAAAACCGGCGTTGCCCGCTTGCCGGTGGCCTCCCAACTGACCCCTTTGGCGCCGTTTTCGCAAAATTCAAAAAAGGAGGTATGGAGCGGATCCGGCCAGGCGCAGCCGGGGCAGTCAAAGCCCTGCGGTTGATTAACTTTAAACAGAGCAATAACATCCTAGTTTACCGACATCTGGCCGCGAATGGCATCAGCCAGCGCTTTTAATGCCCTCCACCCGCTGGCAGAGCCGCCATAAGGCGCAATGCCGATTGTGCTATTTTTCTGTTTCATCTTTACCCTATTTTTAACGATGGCTCAGGCATAATGCCCTTTTAAGTGTAGGCCATTGCCGCAAACGCGCCGTCGGACGGGCGCGGCGGCAATCAATCATTCACCGGAGAGAGAGGTTTTCATGACGGTAACCTGGTGCGACTGGCACCACAGCGAGGTGAGCGCGCCGGAACTTTACCAGCTGCTGTCGTTGCACAGTGCGGTATTCGTTCTCAAACAACAGTGTCTGTATGCGGATATGGATGGGCGGGATATGGAGGGGGATAATCGACATATTGCCGGCTTTGACGAAGCGGGGCTGGTGGCGTGCGTTCGTTTACTGGTGCAGCGGGACGCGGTGAGTATCAGACGGGTAGTGATTGCCCCGCGCGCGCAGTCAGGGTCTGGGGGCGCAGTTAATGTGTCATGCGTTGGCGTCGTGCGCCGCGCACTGGCCGGAGAAACCCATTACCCTCTCCGCCAGGCGTATTTACAAGCCTTTTACCGCGGTCTGAGCTTCGCGGCGGTGAGGAGTCTGTACGATGAAGATGGCATTCCCCACATCGGCATGCGTCGCCCGCCCTCGTTCACGTTAAAGGACTAACAAACGCATGGCCAATAAGCCGATCCGTTAGATCCACTGCGACAGACTCATTTCGGCGGTAATACCGGGGCCGAAGCCGGCGATAATCGCCTTGCCGCCGCGTGCGAAAATTCCTTTTTCATGCATGCGGCGATAGGCCTCGAACACTACCAAACTGGCGATATTGCCGCAATTGACCAACGTGTCGCGGCTGAAAGAAAACTGCTCCAAATCCACGCGCAGATACTTAGCAAGATCATCCAGGATACGCGGGCCGCCGGCATGAATAATGTAATAGGCCAGGTTTTCGATATCCCAACCGTGATTGCAGGCTAATTGACGCATCAACGGTGCAAGCGGTTTCATCGTGCCCGGCACGCGCTTGTCCAGGCGGAAATGAAAACCGGTATCTTTCACCTGATAGCGAATTTATTTATCGGTCTCAGGGATCAGATAGCTGGCGTTACGTTCGAGCGAGAGACCCTCGCCCAGTTCCGCGGTGACAATCGCTGCGCTGATGGCATCACTAAATAGCCCATCGGAGAGCAGGCTGCCGACATCGCCATCGGTAGGCTGGTAACTCAGCGAGCAAAACTCACAGCTGATGATCAATACGTTACTGCCGGGATGGGCCAGAACATAATCATACGCCCGGTCGATAGCAGCGCTGCCGGCGGCACAGTCCAGCTGGGCTATCGGCAATTGCATGGTGTTACCCGGTAGCCCCATATGGTTGATAAACCAGGCGGTTAGCGACGGCATCAAAAAACCTGAGCACGAGACATAGATAATCGCGGCGATTTGGCTAGCGCTGACGGCGGCATTGTTTAGCGCTTGCTCAACCACGCCGGGCACTAAACGTTTCGACTCATATTCAAATACCGCATTTCGGTAGCCGAATCCGGGATGCAGCATGGCAAGCTCGATTGGCTGTATAATATATCTTTTCATAAAGCCGGTATTAATAATCAATTCTATCGAATTTTTCAGATTAGTATTGTCTTTAAAGTTTGTTTTAGCCAAATTAATTGTGTCTTGCTGGGAAATAATGTACTCCAGCAAATAAACTGCGGGCTTGCGCAAGGTTAATATATTTACAATCTCAGTAGAGACTTGAATAATAATGAGTTATTGAGTCGAGAGATTATTTTTGTTGGCGCTCATCTTGTTAAGTTGACTGAAAATTGTCAATGTGCTTTGGCAGCAAAATTAATTTTGCTGCGGAATTGTTACAGGGAAATTTACAGATATATAAATGGCTTAATTATAGAATATGCGTTTTGCGCTACCGGGAAAGGAAGGCGGGAAATATATGTTTATGCTAGCAGCTATTGCAGGCATTAATAACGCCCCTTGTCTGTCGATCCGCTTACTGTTGGAGGCATGATGCATTGCGGCGGAAAATGTTTTTATCGCTGGCGCTGTTTCAACCTGCCGGCAATCGCCCGTATATTGGCGGCTAGACCGGACGATATGATCACTTCCTGCAATATCCGACCCTCGCTATCCCTTAAATCGCCGTAATAATAGCGATATAGCGATGAGGGAAGATATGTTACGACGAATTTTTACGCCGGGCTACGTGCCTGCATCCCTGACGAATTATCAGGCCGCTGGAAACCGGGCACCGTTTGCCGCGGCGGAGCGTCTGAAAACCGCGGCCCGCGCCTCGATTACGGCCGCAGACGGCGGCGCGGCGGCGCAACGGATCATACCGGCGACACCATTATCGGGTCAGGGCGGCGGCGATTACATTACCTGCGGCATTCTGCCGCAACAGGGGGATTATCACTTAGCGCAGCGCGCCGGCGACGTCTATGCTAAGCACTCCGCCCTGCCGTCGGGCGCTTCCCGCCGTTTTACCGCGGATGATTTGCGCCGCTACGGCTTCGATAAATGCATGTTGCGCGATCCGGATTCAAGCTTTCAAGCCCATTTCTATGACAACGGCAGGCAGGTGGCGCTGGCTTTTGCCGGCACTAACGATTTCAACGACTGGCTGACCAATTTCCGCGCGTCGTTGGGCTTGCGGGATGCACAATATCGCGCCTCGGTAGCGTTGGCGCGGCAGGCCAAACGGCGTTTTGGCGACAAAGTGCTGTTTACCGGCCATTCTCTCGGCGGTTTTCTAGCCGCGACCGCCGCCGTGGCGACCGGCTCGTTGGCAGTAACATTTAATCCGGCGGGCGTAGCTGAAAAAACCTTCAGCCGTTACGGGGCCTCACCCGTCGGGGCGAGATAGCGGTCGGGTAACGGCAGCATCCGCTGTTACAGTGAACAGTATGACCCGCTGTATTGCGTGCAACGCTTGCTGCCACCGCTGCCCAGGGTGCCGGGGCATCGTATTCTGGCTCAGGCCCCCGGAGGATGCTGCCGGTAACGTGCCGCTGCTACAGGCGATGGTCTCAATCTGGCGCTCCCACGGTATCAAAAACGTCATTGCGGCTATGGCCCGCTCCGTCAAATCTGCTGCTTATGTATGGATAAGGGGCGCCTTTTCAGACGTGTCGCGTCCGTGTAAGCGGTTACACTTTACACCGCGGCGCGCGCGGGCGTCAGGCCGCCTTGGACCCGCCGCCGGCGGACAAGCGCCGTGAGCTTGTTTTGCCGTCCTGCCGTCAGCGGCGCTGCCCCGGTTAGGTAGCATGGCTCATGCGCATTCGTTCGCATTTTGTCCGGCCTCCACGGCGCGGCTCGGGCTGTTAGTAGAAAAAAACGGTCGGGACGGAAAGACGCTAATAGCGCCGCTGGCTGACTGGTAATCATTTCTCGCGCTGTCAATGTCGCCAGCAGCGCGCGGATGCCGGTGATAACCTGATAATCCGTCAGACCCTGTAAACCTGGCAACAGTCGGGCGGCTTGCGCCAACAGCGCGGCTGCCGCCTGGTCCCGCGCGGCGGGAGATTCGGTGAGTGTCCAGGACACTTCCAGATCATTAGGACAGATAAGGCTATGATCGGGACCATCAGGGCGGATATCGAATGTCGGGGTGATAAGGACGTGACGCACCGGCGCCGCGGCCGACGGCACCCGCACCAGCAGGCCCGCAGTGGGGGCGAGGGGCGGAGCGAGATCCGGTTGGAAAAGCGAGCTATCTACCCAGCATCCGCAACAGTTTACGACCCTATCGGCATAGAGTGCACGGCCGCTTGCCAGGGTGACGCAATTGCCTTGACGGATAATGCTGGCGATGGAGGTAGCTGTGGCTACGCTACCGCCGCCGTCGATCACCGCATCCAGCAGGGTGTCTATGTACAGCCGTGTATCCAGCCAACCCTCCAGCTCACACCATAATACCGGCGTGGACGATACGGCGTCGCGCGTCAGCGTAGGTTCTCGCGCCAGTAACGTTTCTTTGTCCAGCCAGCGGGTAGGGTACCCCCATGCCGTCAGCTGTTGCGCCTTTGCCGCCAACGCAGGCGCGTCGTGAGGATGACGATACTCGGCGCTGCCGGTGAGATGTGGTCAGCAACGGTGAGGGAAGCGCGCCTGCAGCGCCTGATGCGCGTCTATGGCGGCGTCATTCAATCGTTGATAGTCCCGCGGGGGTTTGCCGTAAGCGTTGACCCAGGCGGGAAGAAGTGCCGGACGTGCCGCTGACCCGTTCGCCGGCGTCGAGAACGGTCACGCTGGCGCCAAGATTGATGGCCTCAAAGGCCAGTGACGCGCCGATCACGCCGGCGCCGATAATGATGATGTCCATTCACTTTGCCTGTTGACCATTCGCAGGGGCTCTGCCGGCGCTTCGTCGACGTCCGCAAATATAATGGAAATAATGAATTTACAGATTAATGATTGGGCGGGCGGTACGCAAGCGATACCGTTCGGGAGCCGTCGCAGGTGCAGGGGTCATCGTCCTTCAAGCCGCCGGCGGCGCAACGCCACCAACGCAGGACGATTAATGAAGTAGCATAGTGCTCATTATAATTGAGGTAATGATTCCCGTGGCGGCGGCAATCAGCACATAATTGCCGTCGATATAGGCGCAATGTTCTCCGGGCGGCGGTGCCTGCAGGCCACGCGCATGCCAATCGTAAACGCGATAATCATCGCCGCGAAACCGCTCTGGCGCGGGATGGCCGCGGCGGAAGTCATGGCCGTTCCAGGCGAAATGATCGCGCGGGCCGACGCCGTGTCCTCCTGCTCCACCCTGACCGCCCTGACCGCCATGGCCCTGTTGCTACTGCTGCTGGGATGGCTGTCCCTGCGGGCCGACGGCCCGGGAAAACACGGAAAAGCTGCTGGTGGCCGCGAAAACCATTAAAACTAATGCAAGCGTGGCCTTTTTCATCATTGCTTCCTCATTAAACAACTGCTGGGTATTACCTGTTATTGACTAATATCAGATACACTTTGACGTTATTAAATAACGAAATATCTTAAAAGGTCCGATCTGACCCAGCTTTACTTCGCTTAGTAAATTCTAAACATATGTAACAGGAAAAACGCATCTTGGCAGGTTGTTGTCCGCGGCCAGGTTGAATAGGGGGGGGTGTTGAACCATAGTGAAGTAAATCACTCCCCGCGCAGAATGGCAATGGGGCGTGACGTTCATACAAACAACGTCAACCCTTTCGTGGGAAATATGCGTTAACGAAATAACCCGACAATTAACAGCTTTTCTAACGTTATGGCCGTATTCGTTATCGTAAATACCTTTCTGTGGTGAGAACGATTATACGGACTATGGGAGACGGATTACCGCCATTTATTTGCCCGATAATAAGGTCTGCCCTTTGGCTACAGGAGTAAGGAACATGCTTTCCGGGTAAAATGAGTCTCCCCGCGATATTCACTTCTGTTATACTGTTAGCTATTACTGCTACAGGCGTGGCGCAAAACGCGGGCGGAAACCACCAACGCAGATGAGAGAAGCAGCGCCACGCCATGCCCGGTAGAATACCCGTGGGAAATAATGTGTTTGGCTTTGGGCAGCGTCAGCGTCAAGAGATAGGTTAACGCGGGTTCGCATACGATATACGCAATCGCCCATAGCAGAAAACCAGCGGCCGCAAGATTGAGCTGCTGGGCGGCGCCAAGGGAAAAGTATTGCCCTTGACGATAAATGCCGAATAGCCGGTAAAGGGCAAACATACCGAAGGCCAGCGACAGTAATAATAGGGTTGTGACAAACATGCCTAGCGACATTTGACCGCTATCCGTGAGTATCATTGACGGGTTGTTAATGACTCTTTGGGTGGCAAAAAGGCCGAGTCCATAGGTATTGAGCATGATCTTGAGAATATACCAGCTCAAGATGTTAATAATAATCATTAATAGAATTATCAGCAGTAAAATTTTAGACACTACACTGCCGTAATAGATAATGGACTGGTGTTTTTCATCGCTTTTCATTGTAGTAATATACTTTGCGGGTGAGAGAAAATATTTTAGCGACTTCTAAATGAAATGTTGATGCGGATAATTGCTCAGGGTCATTTCTTGTTATTTTTTAAATCATCATAAAATGTTATTTCATTCAGTTTGCAGGGTTTATATTGCGTCGATAAATAATACCAACCCGGACCCTGGCTTTATTTTTCACGCTCAGAGGGCTTGCGCGCTTGCTTCCTGACAGCTGCCGTGACTAGCGAGCGGCCCCATATTCGGCGCCGCGGCCCTGTAGGGGCCCTGCCGCGCGGGTTTACCGATGCCGCCGGCGATAATTCATCCGCTAGCGACGATATGGCCATCGACGGAGTCGATGCCGATGGCGCGGGAGGCGTTGACCGTCACGCCAGAGGGGGTTGGCATGTCACCGTCAATCGAACCAGGCGTCCGCTGCGTTCTTGATGATGTCCAGACTGGTATGAATCTCTTCGGGGACGATGCGGGTGAGGGATAGCGGCGGCAACCTGTCCGGATCGAAGAAATCGATATCCAGCGATTCAGGGCTTAAGCGCAACGCGCCATTGGTTTCGCGGCAATGAAAAATCAGTTTATACACGTGCCAGGGATAGGGGGGATGGCCGTGCAGGTTACGATCCCATAATCCGAGCAGACGGGTTGCCTCCACCTGTAGCCTGGTCTCTTCCCTGGCTTCGCGGCAAACCGCTGTGGATGGACAGTCGCCAACATCTGCCCAGCCGCCTGGCAGACTCCAGGCTGAATCGTCCGCCTCCTTGACCAGTAGGATTTTGCCTTCGCAGAGAATCAGCGCGCGGGCGTCGACCTTCAGCGTGGCATAGCCCTCCTGCTGTTTAAACTCACTGATAAACGTCCGGGCGTCGGTGGGGGGGGGGGGTTGCGTCATCAGATCGCCGGCGATATCGCGAAGTTGTTCATAGCGTTCGATATCGTATGCGGCAGCGGCATAGGTCAGGCCGGTTTGCGCAAGCGCCTGAATTTTCTGTGCCACGGCCGTCAAGGCCGTGCTGGCAGCTTCGGATAAGTCCGGTAACGTGGTCATTTTTCCTCCCCATGGATTGTATAAGCCTTATTCAGCGCACGCGACGCGCGCCTGACGTTGCGCTCATGCCCATATCATCAGACCGGCAAAGGCGATAACCATGCCGGTAGACAGCAAGCTGGGGGTACCGAGGCGTTCGAGCAGTAACCCGCCCGTCATCGCGCCGCCGCCGATACCGATATTGAACGCCATGACATACAGCGCCGAGGCGAATTCGGCTTTATCGGGCGCGAGCGTAATGACCCAGCTTTGCAGCGCGATAAGCAAAACGGCAATGGCGCCTCCCCAGAGAACCATAACAAGCCAGGAATAACCTCCCCAAGGCTGGGCCGTCAATATCAGCCATAAACTGACGAACACGCCGGCCCCGGTGAGCGCAGTTATTATCGCCGGATGCAGGGAAAGGGTACCGGAGAGCAGCGTACCGAGGGCGCCCGCCACGCCGAAGATCAATAGGTGGAGCGGGATCGCGGCCCCGGCAATGTTGAGCGGTGAATGCAGCAGCGCGGTGATGTAGGTGTAGCAGGTGAAATGGCCGGTTACCATCAGCAGCGTAACGCCAATCGCGCCCAACAGCGGCGCCGAGGGTGCTTCTGTTTGGGGTTTCGCTCCCGGGATATTGTCTTGCAGCGACGGTAACCAGAGATAGCCGGCAACGAAAATCATCAGCCCCAGCAGCCCGAACAGTGCGAACCCCCGCTGCCAGCCGAAAGCCTGACCGAGCGCCGAGGATAGCGGCACGCCGGCGACGATCGCGAGAGGAATACCGGCAAACACGATTGCCATCACGCAGCTGGCGGGCATGGCGGGCATGGCGGGCATGGCGGGCATGGCGGGCATGGCGGGCATGGCGGGCATGGCGGGCGCGATTTTAATGGCATAGGCAAGGATACTTGACCAGAACACGCCATGTCCCAGCGCCGCCACAATGCGCAATATCATCAGCAGCTAATAGTGGTGGGTTACGATGGCCAGGCCATTGCACACGGCGATAATGGCCAGCAGCCATAAAAACAGCACGCGCCTATCGACCCGGCGGGTCAGAAGGGTCACCGGCAGGACCGTGAGCGTGATAATCCAAGCATAGCCCGTCACCAGAAAACCGACCTATCCTTGCGTCACCTGCAAGTCCTTAGCAATCAAATGAAGGAGACCGATGGGCAAATATTCCGTCGTTTGCGAAACAAATGCCCCAACATCAATATCAAAAGCGCCTTCACCATGCGATTTTTACGTCTCTTTTTGCAAGCGTCAGGGCATCCCCAGTATTCTGAAGCGGATTATTGAAAAACAGGCTTGTATTCACGACTTTCGTGAAAAGTCATCACTAATGCGGAGACAGCATGGCGCAATGGGATAATCTTGATATTTTTGTTCAGGTCGTCAAATCAGGCAGTTTCGTAGCGGCAGCCAGGGCCAGCGGGCTATCACCATCGGCGGTAAGCAAAGCCATTACCCGTCTGGAGCAGCACCTTGCCACCCGCTGATAAACCGTAATACCCGCAGCATGGCCCTGACCGCGGAAGGGATGCGCTATTATGGGCGTTGCCTCGGGATCCTCAACGCCGTTGAGGAAGCCAGGAATGAGCTGTTACAGGCCAACCATTCCCCCTCCGGCATGCTGCGCATCAGTCTGGCTTAGGAAAGCCTGGTGTTTCCCTTGATGGCCTCTTTTGCCGCCCGTTATCCGGCTATCGTGCTCGATCTAGACTTTAGCGATCGGCTGCTAGATGTCATAGAAGAAGGCTTCGACGTCGCCATCCGCAGCGGCCACGTCGCCGATTCGCGCTTGGTGGCACGCAAAATCACCACTTTCAGCTCCAGCGTGGTGGCGGCGCTGGCTTATCTCCACCGAGTGGGAACGCCCGAGGCGCCGGCGGCCTTGGCAAGCCATGCCTGCGTCCACTACCGCTTTCCCCACAGCGGGAAGCTGGAACTCTGGCAACTGAAAACGCTTTCTCCCGCCCAGTTTGCCGCGTTACCGCTTACCATGCTGTGCAACAACATGCATGCGTGGCGGGATTTTGCCAGAAAGGGTCTGGGACTTGCCTGGTTGCCCGATTATTACGTGCAAGAGGATCTTCGGCGGGGGTCGTTGGTGTGCCTGCTAGAACGTTTCGCCGAACGTTGCGAGCCGGTGTGGGCGCTTTGGCCCGCCAGGCTTTTTATGCCGCTGAAAAGCCGCGTTTTTATCGATTTTCTGGGAGAATCGCTGGGGGAGGTGACGGCGGTCGCGCGATAAGCGGCGACGCTAACGGGCAGCGATGCAACGCCCCGGCGGGTAAACGGCAAAATGACGCTTGATCGCGACGCGGCCGCCAAAGCGATCGAAGAGCGCATTGCCCGACCGCTGGGCCTGACGGTGGAAGACGCCGCAAGGGGCATCACCACCTCACGCCGGCGCGCTGGTCGGTGATAGCAGTGATCCTGGAGACATGTCGTTTATTCATCATCAGAAGATGAATAGTTAAATGCTTGTATAGGGATCAAATGCAGAAACCTGATTTTTAAATAAGTACACCCTCAACTGCACGTCAAGCATGCGCTATAGTGATACAAGGCAAGACGTTATAAAACAGAAAAGCCATGATTTACATGGCTTTTTTATTATGGTGAGACAATGCGATAGCGCGTGAAACCTTACTCGATGTTCTGGATCTGCTCGCGCATTTGTTCAATCAGCACTTTCAATTCGATGGCGGATGCCGTCACGCTGGCGTTAATTGATTTCGACGCCAGGGTATTCGCTTCGCGGTTAAATTCCTGCATCATGAAATCCAGACGACGGCCTACCGCCTCTTTTTTAGTCAAAATCTGGTAGGTTTCTTTTACATGGGCATCCAGGCGATCCAGCTCTTCCGCAACGTCTGTTCGCTGCGTCAGCATCACCAGTTCCTGCTCCAGACGGTTACCGTCCAGCTGCACCTGAGCCTCTTCCAGTTTATTCAGCAATCTTTCACGCTGCCAATTCAATACTGCCGGCATCTGCTGGCGCACATTGGCCGCCTCGGCGCTGACACCCGCCAGTCGCTGTTCAATTAATGCTTTAAGCGCGTCACCTTCGGTTTCGCGGGCGCTGATAAAGTCGTTGAGAGTGGCGCCGAGCCCGGACAGCAACTCGGCGCTAATGGCGTCCAAATCCTGCTCCGTCGCGGCCATTACGCCCGGCCAGCGCAGAATAGCCAGCGGGTTTATCTCGCCTTCGTCGCTTTGCATTTTTACCCACTGCGCTGCTTCCACCAGCTGTTTGGCGAATTTTTCATTAAGTATGAGCGCGCTTTGCGCGCCGGGATTCACATCGAAGCGCAGGTTACACTCAATCTTGCCTCGGGTAAGGCGCAGGCGGATATGCTCGCGAATAGTCGGCTCCAGGCCGCGAAATTGTTCCGGCAGGCGGATGTGGCTTTCCAGATACCGTTGATTAACGGAGCGCAGCTCCCAGGCGGCAGTGCCCCAAGTGCCCTTAATTTCACGCCGGGCGAAGGCGGTCATACTGCGGATCATAGGCGTACCCGTTTATTAAGAAGTTGCTGGGATTATAGCCCCGCAGCGGAAGGCAAGATAGGCATTAGGCGGTGAAGTCCGTATAATGCGCAGCCAACCCTTGATTTGCGAGCCGGAGAAACTCCTATGCGCCCAGCAGGCCGAAGCGTACAGCAAGTACGCCCAGTAACGATTGCCCGCCATTTTACCCGCCATGCAGAAGGCTCAGTGCTGATAGCATTCGGCGATACCCGCGTGCTGTGTACCGCGTCGGTGGAAGAGGGGGTGCCGCGGTTTCTCAAGGGGCAAGGCCAGGGCTGGATCACCGCCGAATACGGCATGCTGCCGCGCGCAACGCATACCCGCAATCCTCGCGAAGCGGCGAAGGGCAAGCAAGGCGGCCGTACCGTGGAAATTCAGCGATTCATCGCCCGCTCACTGCGTGCCGTGGTGGATTTAACCAAATTAGGTGAATATACCATTACCCTGGATTGCGACGTGATACAGGCTGACGGCGGCACCCGGACGGCGTCTATTACCGGTGCCTGCGTGGCGCTCGCCGACGCCCTGAGCAGCATGCAAAAGAAAGGTCAGCTAAAAACCAACCCGATGAAAGGGTTCGTGGCGGCGATTTCGGTGGGTATTGTGGCCGGTGAAGCGGTGTGTGATTTGGAGTATGTCGAAGATTCGGCTGCTGAAACCGATATGAATGTAGTGATGATGGAAGACGGCCGTATGATTGAGGTACAAGGCACCGCGGAAGGAGAACCTTTCAGTCAGCAAGAGCTGATTACGCTGCTCGAATTAGCGCGCCGCGGCATTGACAGCTTGATCCAGGCGCAAAAAGTCGCGCTGGCGGGAGCATAGTTCACCGCGATCGCGGGCTGTCCGCGCCTGCTTCGTGATGTTGATCACTGCTTGTCCCCCGCTACGCTCGAGTGTTGATTAAACAGGCGCCTGGGCGGGCACCTGCATTATCATGAGACGCCCGCCCTTCACACTCTACATCCCCGCTGCTGTTAGGGCCAATTCTCTTCCACCGTCAGCGCATATCGCCCGGCGGATAAATGATAGTCCGCCGCTTTTTCAGCGGTCTCGCAATACCCGTCGGCCCTCCTTTGTTGCTTTTAATCTTTCAATCTTCCTCGCGATTGACGTCGTGGCGCTGTTTATCCCGTCAGATGGTATAGGGCATCCTTAAGGGCGTATCCGCACCTTTTATCTTCATAAGAGACAAATACAAGGTCATTAACCTGCCGCTGCTTGACGTTTAACGATGTCTCTGCCGCATCGCTTAATCGCAGCATTAAGGAAGGGGCGCCTGTAGGGGCGATTATCTATAAGCAAATTAAATCCAAGTCAGCTTAAGTAAGCCTAACCAGGCTAGCCGCCGCTATTTGCGACTAGTGGTGCGATGGCGCACTAATCCTATCCGTTTAGGCACACAATTTGCGTTATCTCTGCCATAGTGACAATTTGCTACTAACTCGCACCATCACTTGAATAATTAAATGTAAGCAATAAATTTGCTGTATCTATTATCGTTGAAGCCAAAAGTAACTGTAGATAATATTTTTATCGAATATTAATTTTAATTATATAATTTTTTGTAAGCGTTTTATAGCATATTTGAATTAGTCGGGGCTATATTTTCATTGCAATAAAAATAATTAAAGTAATAAACTATGTATTCGATAAGTCAATCTCGTGATTCTCAAGCCAGCCAGATGGGTTGTAGTGGCACACTGAATTTGGCCACCTGAACAGAGGTGATATGCTCACCTCAGAACAACACGGGTGCGCCAATGAAAAGAAGAAATTTTAGTCCTGAATTCAAACGCGAATCCACTCAACTGGTTGTCGACCAAAATTACACCGCCGCGCAAGCAGCAAAAGCCATGGACGTCGGCCTTTCTACGATGACGAAATGGGTAAAACAACTGCGTGATGAGCGACAGGGGAAACCGCCAAAAGCCTCTCCCATAACCCCGGAACAAATCGAAATACGTGAGCTCAAGAAGAAGGTACAACGCACTAAAATGGAAAACGAAATATTAAAAAAGGCTACAGCGCTCTTGATGTCAGACTCCCTGAACAGTTCTCGTTAACCGGGAAACTCAGAGCGCATTATCATATGGCCATACTCTGCCACGTGTTCAGGGTTTATCGCAGCAGTTACAAATACTGAAAAAGTCGTCCTGACAGGCCAGACGGCAGGCGAACGGTATTGCGTAATCAGGTTCATGAACTGCACAGTATCACCCATGGTGCCGCTGGCGCGAGAAGTATCGTCATCATGGCAACCCAGAGAGGCTTCCGGATGGGGCGCTGGCTCGCAGGCAGGCTCATGAAAAAGCTGGGGCTGATCAGTCATCAGCAGCCGACGCACAGGTATAAGCGTGGCAGTCAGGAGCATGTTGCGATCCCGAATTACCTTGAGCGCCAGTTCGCTGTAACAGAGCCAAACCAGGTATGGTACGGCGATGTGACGTATATCTGGACCGGGAAACTCTGGGCATACCTTGCGGTTGTTCTTGATCTGTTCGCGAGGAAACCGGTGGGCTGGGCTATATCGTTCTCCCCGGACAGCAGACTGACCATCAAAGCACTGGAAATGGCATGGGGAACGCGTGGTAAACCAGCCGGAGTGATGTTCCACAGCGATCAGGGTAGCCACTATACGGGCAGGCAGTTCCGACAGTTGCTGTGGCGTTGCCGGATCAAACAAAGCATGAGTTGGCGTGGTAC
>NZ_JBPESN010000056.1:0-14875 GCF_051710625.1 Sodalis sp. (in: enterobacteria)
GAAATTACCGACTATATCGTGGGATATTACAGCGCACTCAGGCCGCATGAATATAACGGTGGGTTGCCACCAAACGAATCAGAAAATAGATACTGGAAAAACGCTAACGCGGTGGCCAGTTTTAGTTAACCACTACAGCCATGAGGATCATATCGGCGGTTTGGACAGCGTTCGCCGCATCTGGCCGGCGGTTCCGGTCAGCAGTCCATTTCGCACGCCCGGCCACCGTTTTTGTCTGCGCGGGCAGCGCTGGCGCTGGCAGGGGCTGCATTTTGAGGTACTCAGGCCGCCTGAGCCGGTTGACAGTGCCGGCAATAACGATTCCTGCGTGCTGCGAATCGACGACGGTCACTTCCGGGTGCTGCTCACCGGCGATATCGAGGCGCAGACGGAACGGGCCCTGCTGCGCCTGGATAGACGAGCGGTGCGCGCGGATGTCCTCCAGGTGCCGCATCACGGCAGTAAAACATCCTCCACCGCCGCGTTTTTGCGGGCGGTGCGTCCGCAGGTGGCGTTGGCTTCGGAGGGTCGCTACAGTCTCTGGCGCCTGCCGGCGGAGGCGGTGGCGGTGGCGGTGGTGAAGCGTTATCGGCGTCTGGGTATCCGCTGGCAGGATACAGCGGTCAGCTAAGCGTGCGTTTTTATCCGCGGGAGTTTGACGTTTTAGCCTATCGGGGTCAAATTTCCCGCCGATGGTATCATCAGTGGTTTGGCGCCGCCGCGCTAAATAGGTAGAATAGGCGACTATTTAGTCCCGGCACTGGTAAATGAATGCTAAACGATAAAGATCTCTCCACCTGGCAGACCTTCCGTCGCCTCTGGCCGATGATCTCACCTTTCAAAACAGGTCTGATCGTCGCGGCGATTGCCTTGATACTGAATGCCGCCAGCGATACTTTTATGTTATCGCTGCTCAAACCGCTGTTGGATGACGGCTTTGGCAAAGCCAATAGTAATATCCTGGTCTGGATGCCGCTGGTCGTGATCGGCCTGATGGTGCTGCGCGGCGTCAGTGGCTTTGTCTCCAGCTATTGTGTTTCCTGGGTTTCCGGCAAAGTGGTAATGAAAATGCGTCGCCGACTGTTCGATCACATGATGGACATGCCGGTGTCTTTTTTCGACCAGCAATCTACCGGCACGCTGCTGTCGCGCATTACCCATGATTCCGAGCAGGTGGCCTCATCGTCTTCCGGCGCGTTGATTACCGTCATTCGTGAAAGCGCATCGATTATTGGCCTGTTCGCGATGATGTTCTATTACAGCTGGCAACTGTCGCTGATTCTGGTGGTGATTGCGCCCGTGGTGTCATTTGGCATCCGGCAGGTGTCAAAACGGTTCCGCCAGATCAGTAAAAGAATGCAGAACACCATGGGGCAGGTGACCACTAGCGCCGAGCAGATGCTTAAAGGGCATAAGGAAGTGCTGATCTTTGGTGGTCAGAAGGTGGAGAACGAGCGTTTTAACAGCGTTAGTAATCGCATGCGCCAACAAGGGATGAAAATGGTGGCCGCCTCCTCGGTCTCCGATCCGCTAATCCAGTTTATCGCGTCGCTTGCGCTGGCCTTCGTCCTGTATGCCGCCAGCTTTCCGTCGGTAATGGAAACCTTGACTGCCGGTACCATCACCGTGGTATTTTCGTCAATGATTGCCCTGATGCGTCCGCTGAAATCCCTGACCAACGTCAATGCCCAGTTTCAGCGCGGTATGGCGGCCTGTCAGACCCTGTTTTCCATTCTTGATATGAAAACCGAAAAGGATGAGGGCACGGTGGAAGTTGAACGCGTCAAAGGGGGTATCGCTTTCAACCACGTCACTTTTTCCTATCCGGGTAAAGAGACGCCTTCGCTGCACGATATCAATCTGAGTATTCCTGCAGGCCATACGGTAGCGCTGGTGGGCCGCTCCGGCTCCGGGAAATCCACCATCGCCAATCTATTGACGCGTTTTTATGATATCCAGCAGGGTCAGATCCTGCTCGACGGCACCGATTTACGCGCCTATAAACTTGCTTCGCTGCGTAATCAGGTGGCGCTGGTGTCCCAAAACGTGCATTTGTTTAACGACACTATCGCCAACAATATCGCTTACGCCCGCAAGGCCACCTACTCCCGTGAGCAGATTGAAAACGCGGCGCGCATGGCCTACGCCATGGATTTCATCGAAAAAATGGATCAGGGTCTGGACACGGTAATCGGCGAGAACGGCGTTTTGCTGTCCGGCGGCCAGCGCCAGCGCATCGCCATCGCGCGCGCGCTGCTGCGGGATTGCCCGATCCTTATCCTCGACGAAGCCACCTCGGCGCTCGATACCGAATCCGAGCGGACAATCCAAAAGGCGCTGGATGCACTGCAGAAAAACCGGATCTCCCTGGTCATCGCCCATCGCCTGTCCACTACCGAAAAAGCCGATGAAATCCTGGTGGTGGAGGAAGGGCGGATCGTGGAGCGCGGCAATCATGAGGAGCTAATGTCGCGCCGGGGCGTTTACGCCCAATTTCACCGGCTACAGTTCGGTCAATGATAGCCCGCATCTGGTCCGGCGCCTCGCGGCTGTATTGGCTGCTGTTACCGTTCTCCTGGCTGTATGGGTTGATTACGGCGCTTATCCGCTTCAGCTACTGCCGGGGCTGGCGTAAAGTGCATCGTTTTCCACTGCCGATTGTGGTGGTGGGCAACTTGACCGCCGGCGGCAACGGTAAAACGCCGGTGGTGCTGTGGCTGGTTACGCAACTGCAGCAGCGGGGCGGGCGGGTCGGGGTCGTGTCGCGCGGTTACGGCGGACGGGCTGCGCGCTATCCGCTGCTGCTGGACGCCACCACGACCAGCGATCAGTGCGGGGACGAGCCGCTGTTTATCTGGCAGCGCACCGGTGCGCCAGTTGCGGTGGCGCACCGGCGCGCCGAAGCGGTGGCGGCGTTGTTGCGCGCGCAGGCCCTGGATGTGGTGGTGACCGATGACGGGTTGCAGCATTACGCGCTGGGGCGGGATATCGAATGGGTGGTCATCGACGGCGAGCGTCGTTTCGGCAACGGCTGGTGGTTGCCTGCCGGTCCCATGCGCGAACGGCCCGGCCGCCTGCAAACGGTACAGGCCGTCATCGTCAACGGCGGCGATGCCCGGGCTGGCGAGGTGCCTATGCGCCTTGCTGCCGGCGCGGCGGTCAATCTGCTAAGCGGTGAACGCCGCGCGCTCGCCAGTCTGGCGCCGATAGTGGCGATTGCCGGCATTGGCCATCCACCGCGTTTTTTCGCGATCCTGCGCGCGGGCGGCGTAACGCCGGTGCGGGAGGTGGCGTTCGGCGATCATCAGGCCTACCGGCAGCAGATGCTCGATGCGCTGGTCGCGCCGGAGGAACAGCTGCTGATGACAGAGAAAGACGCGGTCAAGTGCCGCGCCTTTGCCCGCGCCAACTGGTGGTATTTACCGGTTGACGCGCAACTGCCCGCCGGCGCGGAGGAAGGGTTGCTGACGCCGATTTTGCAGGCGATTCGGCGCTGCCAGCCAACGGCGGACGGTGAGGTGGTTATCTGAAGTTCGGCGCTCGACCTGCCTGATGGCAGAGGCTACAACGCAGGGTGTAAATACCTGACGTTGGTGCGTCACGGCGCAAAGTGCCGCTATCGGCCGTACGGTTATACCGGCTGCGCGTTCGGCACAGGCCGCCGAAAACAAACGGCCCGGTTAACCTGCGTTAACCGGGCCGTCCGCGCGATGTTTTATTGCTTAGCGGCTAATAATTAGCGAACAGAGCAATGATTTTGTTTACTGTTTTCATGGCGCCCTGTCTTAATAATCTTTGAAGTGTCACTCGATTCACAAAAATAATACGTTTTCCCTCGCTACATATCAATAACAACTCACCAAAAAAAATGACGAAAGTCAGCAATTTCTGCGATAGACGGCAGTGTTTGCCGGCGATGATTCCCGGCCCCGTACCCTTATGTTATTCTCTGCACCATTATCTCTTGCACAGGCATGCCCCCCCAGGAGGAATCATGGATCATCACCTATTGGAAATAGTCGCTTGTCCGGTCTGTAACGGCAAACTTTATTACAACAAAGAACGTCAGGAACTGATTTGCAAGTCCGATGTGCTGGCTTACCCCTTGCGTGACGGTATCCCCGTGCTGCTGGAAAGCGAAGCGCGCGCCATTACGCTGGATGAGACCAATTCATGAGTCTTATCGCCATTATTCCCGCCCGTTTCGCCTCCAGCCGCTTGCCCGGCAAGCCGTTGGCCGATATCAACGGCAAACCCATGGTAGTCCGTGTCATGGAGCGGGCGCAGGCCTCTGGCGCCGATCGGGTCATTGTCGCGACCGATCATCAAGGGGTGGTTGAGGCGGTTGAGCGCGCCGGCGGCGAAGTGTGCCTGACTCGTCCCGATCATCAGTCCAGCACCGAGCGGCTGCAGGAGGTTATCGATCGCTACGACTTCCCTGACGATCGGATTATCGTCAATGTGCAGGGCGACGAGCCGCTCATTCCGCCGCAAATTATCCGCCAGGTGGCGGATAACCTGGCGGGGGCAGAGGCTGGCATGGCCACGCTGGCGGTGCCTATTACCACCGCCGAAGAGGCATTCAACCCTAACGCGGTAAAAGTGGTGGTGGATGCGCGCGGTTATGCGCTGTATTTCTCCCGTGCAACTATCCCGTGGGACCGCGAAGGATTTGCCCGCAGCCGCGAGCATCTTTCTCATAGCCTGCTGCGCCATATCGGGATTTATGCCTATCGTGCCGACTTTATACGTCGCTACGTCAACTGGTCTGCCAGTCCGTTGGAGAAGATTGAGATCCTCGAACAACTGCGCGTTCTGTGGTACGGCGAAAAGATTCATGTCGCAGTGGCGAGCGGCGCGCCCGGTATGGGCGTGGACACGCCGGAAGAGCTGGCGCAGGTCCGTTTGCTACAGCTTCAGCTGGATTAACCCTCCCGTAACGTCTGGAGCGGCGGCCTGTCGAGGATTCCGCGCCGGTTTCCCGCCTTTGTTTGATCTAGCGCGACGTTTTATACGCCAATCCTCCCCATGATGTCATGTAGTGCCGCGCGGTACCCGCCGATCTAATCCTGTGCCAAATATAAGGTTAGCGATGTCATGGAACAGCTACGCGCCGAATTAAGCGCCGTTTCGGGGGAGCCGTTGAGCCGGCTTGAACGCATCAGCGAGCAACTTTATGCCCATCTGTATGCCATGTACGACAGGGAGGGGCATGCGCTTTCTCTGGTGGCGAAAAGCTATTTGTGTCCGGGTATCGCCCAGCAGGGATCCTATAAACTGTTTATGCTGGCCTGGGAAGGTGAGATACGGTTGCCGGCCGTCTACGGCCTTATTTTATCCCAGCATCTTCCCTATAAAAAGCTGTTGCTGATGGAGCCCCTGCGGAGCGTACCGGTCGAGGCGCCAACCCGAACACCGGCGCGCTGGCAGCGGCTCAAAGAGCAAATCGTCGACGGCATCCTCGCTTGGCACCGGATCGACAGGCATGGGCTTGGTGGGTGACGTCGACAGTACCCAGGAAAATCACTGGCCGGCCTGGTATTCACAGCGTATCGAGGTGATCTGGTCGACATTGAGTAAAGTGTCGGCGCCGCTGCTACAGCATGATGATCGGATCTTGCTGTTCCGCACCCAGCAATGTTCACCACTGTTATTTGACGACTTTAAGGAAGACTGCGTGCTGGTGCACGGTAATCTGTCGCTGCGCGGTATGCTCAAGGATCCGCGTAGCGACCAGCTGTTGGCGATGCTGAACGCCGGTACGCTGCTGTGGGCGTCGCGGGAGTACGATCTTTCCCGACTGTGCGAGGAAGGGCTGAGCGAAGCGCTGCTTTTTCATTATCTCAGCCGCGCGCCGGTGGCGGAGGCATTTCTTTGCCAGCGCTGGCTGTATGCGATCATCTGGGAAGCGGCGGCGCGCTATATTCACACCGGTCAGTTGGACCGTGCCGTGTTTGTGCGCGCAAAGCGGGAGCTCTTCCCCTGACTGGACTAGGGGCGCAGCGCGCCGGCAGAATGCACTGGCGCGCGGTGGGACCTATGCCGCCGCGCCGTCAGGATGGCGTTATTGGCAAGCGCAGGAGGGGAAATCATTGCCAGCAGCCGCTGCCATACTTGCCCGAGCGTTTCATACCAGACACGCTCGCTGTGACTCAGCCAAAGCGGCGAGGGCAGGATCTTCTCCTGCGGCTGCAGAGGACTGCTGATCGCAAGTTGATTCGCCGGCACCGGTATTGGCCGAAGCCCGGCGGCCGTAAAAAAGCCCATCTCTTGGGGCAGATGGTTGGCGGAAGTGACCAGCATCAACGGCGCTTGTCCTACTAGTCTTGCGACGCTCGCCGCTTCCTGGCGCGTGTCGCGCGGGCTGTCCAACGTCACGATTGCCGCAGCCGGTACGCCCAGGCGCTGCGCCACGCGAGAAGCGGCCTCGGCGCTGCTGACGGGATTGCCGGGTGCATTGGCGCCGGTAAACACCATCGTCGCGCTGGGGGGGGCCAATCGGGGTTCCAGGTATATCCGCCTCCTAACACCACGATCCATTTGACGGTTTCCCCATGAGGCTGCCAAGTGGGATAATGGGCCGCCAGCAGCACCAGCAACTGATCGGCCACCGGCTGCAGACTCAGCGCCAGCAATACCAGCCAACCTACGCTCAGCAGCAGCCGGGCGATTTTTGTTCCGCGGTTCAGCCAAAGCAGCACTAACCCGGCCCCCATGACCACGAGCAGCAGCGGAAGCGGCAGTAGCAGGCCGCCGATAAACTTTTTCAGGGTAAACAGCATGGGGCAACGCTCCGATTGGGTGAAATATAATCAACCAGCCGCAATCCGGCGCTGGAATGATTCATTCTACCTCAGCCTGTGACAAAATAGACTCCTCGCGCCCAGCGGCGACAAAACCTCTTGTAGCGCCGTGGCCGACCAGAGTCTTTCATGATACAGGATCGCAATTTCGACGATATCGCCGACAAATTTACGCATAATATTTACGGAACCACTAAAGGAAAGATTCGTCAGGCGGTATTATGGCAGGATCTCCAGACGTTACTGGCGCATTTGCCCCAGCGGCCGCTTTGCATATTGGACGCCGGCGGCGGCGAAGGGCGTACCGCCGCACAACTGGCGGCGCTGGGGCACGAGGTGGTGTTGTGCAATCTTTCGGCGCAGATGATACATCGCGCGCAACAGCAGGCGAAAGCGCTGCTCGACGCCCAGCGCTTTCGCTGCGTACAGAGTACGATTCAAGATATCTCTACGCATTTGGAAAGGCCCGCCGATCTGATATTGTGTCATGCGGTACTAAAATGGGTCGCGCAGCCCGAAGCATTATTGCAAATACTTAATCAATGCCTGGCCGGGGATGGCGCGTTGTCATTAATGTTTTACAATAAACACGGCCTGGTGATGCGCAATATGCTGCTAGGCAATATGGCTTTTGTCGCGGCCGGCATGCCGAAAAGGAAAAGGCGATCGCTAATGCCCGACCATCCCTGTGATCCCGCTGACGTTTACCGCTGGCTGGAAAAAATGGGACTGGCCCCAATAGGCAAAAGCGGCGTACGGGTGTTTCATGATTATCTGCAGAATAAACAGCAACAACAGGATGAATTTACCGCACTGCTGGCGACGGAACAGCGCTATTGTCGGCAGGAGCCATTTATCAGTATGGAGCGTTATATCCACGTGATGGCGCGTAAACCCACCCTGAAGGACGCATTATGAGCGAATTTTCCCAGACTGTACCGGAACTGGTCGCCTGGGCCCGGAAAAATGATTTTTCACTCTCGCTGCCTATCGACCGGCTGGCCTTTGTGCTGGCCATCGCCACGCTCAATAGCGAGCGGATGGACGGTGAAATGAGCGAATGCGAACTGGTGGATGCGTTCCGTTATGTGAGTGAAGGGTTTCAACAGACCCAGGAAACCGTGACAGTACGCGCTAACAATGCCATCAACGATCTGGTGCGTCAGCGTCTCATTAATCGTTTCACTAGCGAGCTGGCCGAGGGTAACGCCATCTACCGCCTGACGCCGCTCGGTATCGGAATCAGCGATTATTATATTCGCCAGCGCGAGTTCTCCACGCTGCGGCTGTCGGTCCAGTTGTCCATTGTTGCGCAGGAATTGAAGCGGGCGGCGGACGCGGCGGAAGAAGACGGCGACGAATTCCACTGGCACCGGCATGTCTTTGCGCCGCTGAAATATTCCGTGGCGGAGATTTTCGACAGCATCGATATGACCCAGCGCATCATGGATGAACAGCAGCAAGGGGTGAAACAGGATATTGCCGCGCTGCTTAATCAGGACTGGCGGGCCGCCATCTCCAGCTGCGAACTGCTGTTATCGGAAACCTCCGGCACGCTGCGTGAACTGCAAGATACTCTGGAAGCGGCGGGGAATAAGCTGCAGGCCAATTTGCTGCGTATTCAGGATGCGACGCTCAACCATGACGAACTGCAGTTCGTCGATAAGCTGGTGCTGGATCTGCAAAACAAACTGGATCGGATTATCAGCTGGGGCCAACAGACGATCAATCTGTGGATCGGTTATGACCGCCACGTACACCGTTTCATCCGCACCGCCATCGATATGGATAAGAATCGCATCTTTGCCCAGCGCCTGCGCCAGTCGGTGCAAAATTATTTTGACGCCCCCTGGGCGCTGACCTATGCCGACGCCGATCGGCTGATGGACCTGCGCGATGAAGAGCTGGCCCTGCGCAATGACGAAGTGACCGGCGAATTGCCGCCGGATATGGAATATGAAGAATTCAACGAGATCCGCGAGCACATTGCGGCGCTGGTGGATGAGGCGCTAGGGGTGTATAAACAGCAGCAATTGCCGCTCGATCTCGGCGCCGTGATGCGCGATTACCTGGCGCGGTATCCGCGCGCGCGCCATTTCGATGTGGCGCACATCGTGGTCGACCAGGCGGTGCGCCTGGGCGCGGCCCGGTCAGATTTTACAGGGTTACCCGCACACTGGCAGGTAATCAACGATTTTGGCGCTAAGGTACAGGCCCATGTCATCAATGAGTATTGAAGAAAGTTTGCCGGTAAAACTGGCGAAAGCGCTGTCCAACCCCTTGTTTCCGGCGCTGGACAGTCAACTGCGCGCCGGCCGCCACATAGGCATTGAGGAGCTGGATAATCATGCCTTCATGATGGATTTCCAGGAAGAGCTGGAGGGCTTTTACCGCCGTTATAACGTGGAGCTGCTGCGCGCGCCGGAAGGCTTTTTCTATCTGCGCCCGCGTTTCACTACTCTGATTCCGCGTTCGGTGCTGTCGGCGCTGGATATGATGGTCGGCAAGATTCTGTGTTACCTGTACCTTAGTCCCGAACGGCTGGCACACGAGGGCATTTTCAGTCAGCAGGAACTGTACGACGAACTGTTGAGCCTGGCCGATGAGAATAAGCTGCTGAAACTGGTGAATCAACGCTCTACCGGCTCGGATTTGGATAGGCAGAAGCTGCAGGAAAAAGTGCGCGCCTCCCTTTACCGTCTGCGCCGGTTGGGCATGGTCTGGTTTATGGGCAACGACGCCAGCAAGTTCCGCATTACCAAATCCGTATTCCGCTTCGGCGCCGACGTGCGCGCCGGCGATGATGCGCGCGAAGCGCAACTGCGGATGATTCGCGACGGCGAAGCGATGCCGCTGGAAAACGCCCCGTCGTTCAGCGATGAACAGGATGATAACGATGAAAACGAGGCGCCCGCCGGCGAAAGCGCAGATGGCCCCGAGGATGAACAGGCATGATTGAACGCGGCAAATTCCGCTCACTGACGCTGGTCAACTGGAACGGCTTTTTCGCCCGGACGTTTGATTTAGATGCGTTGGTCACCACCCTGTCCGGCGGTAACGGCGCGGGGAAATCCACCACCATGGCGGCATTTATCACTGCCCTCATTCCCGATTTGACCCTGCTGCATTTCCGCAACACCACCGAAGCCGGCGCCACCAGCGGCTCGCGGGATAAGGGGCTGCACGGGAAACTGCGCGCCGGGGTGTGCTATTCGGCACTGGAAGTCGCCAACTCCTGCCACCAGCGCGTGCTGGTGGGCGTTCACCTGCAGCAGATAGCCGGCCGCGATCGCAAAGTGGACATCAAACAGTTCATGATCCAGGGGCTGCCGGTCAAAGTGACCCCCACCGAGATCCTGACGATGACGGTGGGCGATCGTCGGGCGCGGGTGTTACCGCTGCAGGAGCTGAAAGAGCGGGTCGAGGCGATTGAGGGCGTACTGTTCAAACAGTTCAATTCCATCACCAATTACCACTCGCTGATGTTCGATTTGGGCGTGGTGCCGCGCCGGCTGCGTTCCAGCGCGGATCGCAGCAAATACTATCGCCTCATTGAGGCATCGCTGTACGGCGGTATTTCCAGCGCGATTACCCGATCGCTGCGCGACTACCTGCTGCCGGAAAACAGCGGGGTACAAAAAGCGTTCCAGGACATGGAAGCGGCGCTGCGCGAAAACCGCCTGACGCTTGAGGCGATCCGCGTGACCCAATCAGATCGGGATTTGTTCAAGCATCTGATTTCCGAAGCCACCGCTTACGTGGCGGCGGATTATATGCGCCACGCCAACGAGCGGCGTCTGCATCTGGACGATGCCCTGGCCCTGCGCTGGGACCTGTTCGGCAGCCGCAAGCAATTGGCCTCCGAACAGCATCGTCACGTCGATATGGCCCGGGAACTGGCGGAAATCAGCGGCGGTGAGTCTGATTTGGAAACCGATTATCAGGCCGCCAGCGATCATCTTAATCTGGTGCAAACCGCGATGCGCCAGCAGGAAAAAATCGGCCGCTACCAGGAGGATCTGGAAGAGCTGACCTTCCGGCTGGAAGAACAAAATGAGGTGGTGGCCGAGTCCGCCGCGCAGCAGCAGGAGAACGAAGCGCGGCTGGAGGCGGCCGAGCTTGAGGTGGATGAACTGAAAAGCCAGCTGGCTGACTATCAGCAGGCGCTGGATATGCAACAAACGCGTGCCATCCAATTTCAGCAGGCGCTGCAAGCCTTGGATCGCGCCCGCGAACTGTGCGCGCTTCCGACGTTGACATGGGAAGACGCCGCGCCGACGTTGGCTATGTACAAAGAGCGCGAACAGGAAGCCACCGAGCGCCTGCTAGGTTTTGAGCAAAAACTGAATATGGCCGAGGCGGCCAGCAGCCGTTTTGAACAGGCCTACGGGTTGGTAGTAAAAATTGCCGGCCAGATCAGCCGCAGCGACGCCTGGCAAACGGCGCGGGAACTGATTCGTGACGCCGCGTCGCAACGTCATCAGGCAGAGCGGCTACAGGCGTTGCGCAGTCAGCTCAATGAGCTGGAACAACGGCTGCGCGAGCAGCAAGACGCCGAACGGCTGCTGCAGGAATTCTGCCAGCGCATGGGTCAGGATTATCCCGCCGAGGAGCTTGACGCGGTGCAGCAGGAGCTGGAGGCGCGGGTCGAAACGCTGTCGGCGACGGTGTCCGAGGCCGGCGAACGTCGCCTCGCGCTGCGCCAGACGCTGGAGCAGGTGACCGCCCATATTGAACAGCTCACCGCGCGTGCGCCGGCCTGGCTGGCGGCGCAGGATGCCCTAACGACACTGAGCGAGCAAAGCGGCGAAGCGTTGACCAGCAGTCGTCAGGTGACGGATACCATGCAGCTTCTGCTGGAGCGCGAGCGGGAAACCACCGTGGAACGCGACGAGGCCGCGGGACGCAAGCGGCGCATCGAGGCGCAGATTGAGTGCCTCAGCCAGCCGGGGGGAACCGAGGACGCCCGCTTGACAACGCTGGCCGAGCGCTTTGGCGGCGTGCTGCTGTCGGAAATCTATGACGACGTTACGCTTGACGACGCGCCGTATTTCTCGGCGCTGTACGGCCCGTCCCTCCACGCGATTGTCGTCCCGGATTTGTCGCGGGTGCGGGAACAATTAAACGGGTTAGAAGATTGCCCGGATGATCTCTATATGATTGAAGGGGATCCGCAGTCGTTTGACGACAACGTGTTTGGCGTGGAAGAGCTGGAAGGCGCGGTGCTGGTCAAAGTGGCGGACCGCCAGTGGCGTTACTCGCGCTTTCCCGCGGTGGCGCTGTTTGGCCGCGCCGCGCGCGAAAGCCGGTTGGAAAAACTCAGCGCCAAGCGGGACGTGCTGGCGGAACGCTACGCCACGCTGTCGTTTGACGTGCAAAAAATCCAGCGTCAGCATCAGGCGTTCAGCCGTTTTATCGGCGCTCACCTGGCGGTAGCGTTTGAGCCGGATCCGGAAGCGGAGATGCGCACGTTAAACGGCCGGCGCGGTGAGTTGGAACGTGAGCTCAGCGATCACCACGGACAGAATCAGCAAAGCCAGCAGCACTACGATCAGGCGCGCGAAGGGCTGCAACTGCTTAATCGGCTTATCCCCCGGATGGGCGTCCTGCTGGATGACACCCTGCAAGACCGGCTGGAAACGGTTCAGGCCGATTGGCAGGATGCTCAGGAGGCGGCGCGCTATTTAAGTCAGCACCAAAAGGCGCTGGATCAGCTGGAGCCGCGGGCGGCGGTACTGCAAAGTGACCCCGAGCAACACGAACAACTGCGCGCCGACTACGAGCAGGCGCAGCAGACCCAGCGGCAGGCGCGGCAACAGGCCTTCGCCCTGACGGAAGTGGTGCAACGCCGCACCCACTTCAGCTATTCCGATTCCGCCGGCATGCTGAGTGAAAATACCGATCTGAACGACAAACTGCGTCAGCGTCTGGAACGGGCGGAAGCTGAACGCAGCCAGGCGCGCGATGAGCTGCGCGCCCATCAGGCCCAGCTGACGCAGTTCAGTCAGGTGCAGGCATCGCTGAAGAGCTCTTTTGACGCCAAGCAGGATATGCTGAAAGAGCTGATGCAGGAGCTGCACGACATCGGAGTGCATGCCGACGCCAATGCCAAAGCGCGCGCCCGCGAACGCCGGGATCAACTGCACATGGCCCTGAGCCAGAACCGCGGTCGCCGTAATCAGTTGGAAAAACAGCTGACGTTCTGCGAGGCGGAAATGGATGCCTTGCAAAAGAAATTGCGCAAGCTGGAACGCGACTATTATCAGACCCGCGAGCAAGTGGTCAGCGCCAAGGCCGGTCGGTGCGCGATGCTGCGTCTGGTTAAGGAAAATGGCGTCGAGCGCCGCCTGCGCCGCCGCGAACTGGCTTACATGGAAGCGGAAGATCTGCGTTCCATGTCGGATAAAGCGCTGGGGGCGCTGCGTCTGGCGGTGGCGGACAATGAGCACCTGCGCGATGTACTGCGGCTGTCGGAAGATCCCAAGCGGCCAGCGCGCAAGATCCAGTTTTTCATTGCCGTTTACCAGCATCTGCGCGAGCGTATCCGCCAGGATATTATTCGCACCGACGATCCGGTCGAAGCTATCGAGCAAATGGAAATCGAGCTCAATCGCCTGACGGAAGAGTTGACTGCGCGCGAGCAAAAGCTGGCCATCAGTTCCAAAAGCGTGGCCAACATTATCCGCAAAACCATCCAGCGCGAGCAAAATCGTATCCGGATGCTCAATCAGGGACTGCAGGCGGTTAGTTTCGGCCAGGTGAAGAGCGTGCGCCTGAACGTCAGCGTGCGCGAAGCCCATGCGACGCTGCTGGATGTGTTGAGCGAACAGCAGGAGCAACATCAGGATCTGTTCAGCAGCCAGCGCCTGACGTTTTCCGAAGCGTTGGCCAAGCTGTATCAGCGGCTGAACCCGCAAATCGATCTGGGGCAACGCACGCCGCAGACAGTCGGCGAGGAGTTGCTGGATTATCGCAACTATCTGGAAATGGAAGTAGAGGTCAACCGCGGCGCCGACGGCTGGCTGCGCGCGGAGAGCGGGGCATTGTCCACCGGCGAGGCCATCGGCACCGGTATGTCGATTCTGGTGATGGTGGTGCAAAGCTGGGAAGAGGAATCCAGCCGGTTGCGTGGCAAAGATATTTCACCGTGCCGGTTGTTATTCCTCGATGAGGCGGCGCGGCTGGATGCCAAATCCATTGCCACGCTATTCGAGCTGTGCGACCGGTTGCAGATGCAGCTTATTATCGCCGCGCCGGAAAATATCAGTCCGGAGAAAGGGACAACGTATAAACTGGTGCGTAAGGTATTCAATAATCAGGAACATGTGCACGTGGTCGGGTTGCGCGGCTTTGGCACCGAGCAGGCTGCACCGCCGTCAACAGCCTTGACCGAGACCGACAGCCGGCCCGGTTAAGGGGTTCGCCCCGGCCGGCCACTGTGATTCTACGGGCCTACCGGGGACGGACCAAAGCGAATGATTACCCTAAGTGGCGGCCCGTTCGGGGCCAGACTCGCCTCCCGGCAGTGCGATAGCCATTTTCTCCGCCTGCGCGCGACTCTATCAGGCGCTGGCGCCGCTGAGTATTAAGGGGCATGCCGTGCGCCAATGCGCCGGCGTTGACGCCTTTCCCATGTCAGGCCCTGCCAGAACACTATCCAGGCTGCACTGTCTCAGCCCCCAAACGAAAAAAAGGGCGTAAGCGGGCATGAAAACAGCTACTCACCGCAATGATTCCAGGTCTAACGTCCAGCCTGGTGATTTTCCCTTATCAAGAAAATGAAGGTGAGAGAACATTCACTCGTACAGGCTCTGCTACCGATGATAAGCCAATACACGCGAGCAAAATGGGCAAGCCGGGCCCGGTTAATGCCGTCTGCCGTCGTCAAATGGGGCGCTTATTCCGACGTTAGACCGGCGGCGAACGCGTTTCGCTATAGCACCGCCGGTGTAGTGGCACACTGAATTTGGCCACCTGAACAGAGGTGATATGCTCACCTCAGAACAACACGGGTGCACCAATGAAAAGAAGAAATTTTAGTCCTGAATTCAAACGCGAATCCGCTCAACTGG
>NZ_JBPESN010000057.1:0-14812 GCF_051710625.1 Sodalis sp. (in: enterobacteria)
GTCGTCCTGACAGGCCAGACGGCAGGCGAACGGTATTGCGCAGTCAGGTTCATGAACTGCACAGTATCAGCCATGGTGCCGCTGGCGCGAGAAGTATCGCCACCATGGCAACCCAGAGAGGCTTCCGGATGGGGCGCTGGCTCGCAGGCAGGCTCATGAAAGAGCTGGGGCTGGTCAGTTGTCAGCAGCCGACGCACAGGTATAAGCGTGGCGGTCAGGAGCATGTTGCGATCCCGAATTATCTTGAGCGCCAGTTCGCTGTAACGGAGCCAAACCAGGTATGGTGCGGCGATGTGACGTATATCTGGACCGGGAAACGCTGGGCATACCTTGCGGTTGTTCTTGATCTGTTCGCGAGGAAACCGGTGGGCTGGGCTATGTCGTTCTCCCCGGACAGCAGACTGACCATCAAAGCACTGGAAATGGCATGGGAAACACGTGGTAAACCAGACGGAGTGATGTTCCACAGCGATCAGGGTAGCCACTATACGAGCAGGTAGTTCCGACAGTTGCTGTGGCGTTACCGGATCAAACAAAGCATGAGTCAGCGGGGTAACTGTTGGGATAACAGTCCGATGGAGCGCTTCTTCAGAAGTCTGAAAAACGAGTGGATACCGGTAACGTGCTACATAAGCTTCAGCGAAGCAGCTCATGAAATTACCGACTATATCGTGGGATATTACAGCGCACTCAGGCCGTATGAATATAACGGTGGGTTGCCACCAAACGAATCAGAAAATAGATACTAGAAAAACACTAATGCGGTGGCCAGTATTAGTTGATCACTACAAAGTTCAGGGAGTAGAAACGGTACCGATCGTTATCGCGATAGTTCATGCTGAACTCGCCTTCCCGCGCCATACGCCCGGTTGGCGTTTGCAACAGACTCACACCGCCCTGATCCATTTGCGACGGCCCTATCGGCGCGGGGTAAGAAGCGGCCTGACAGGCGCTGGCCACCGATAGCGCAATAAAACTGAGAAGATATTTTTTATTCATCAGTCAGGGATCCGGTGAGTCAGTCAGGAGACAATCTGTTCATTTACATCCCGGTAGGCCCTTGGGCAGTGAGCAGGAAGAGAACCCAACGTAGATGATGCTGCCCGGCGCCACTTCCACATGACGGTGATTCCAGTACGCCACGGGCACTTTCTCCGTTTTGCCATCAGGCTAAACAACCCAGACCACGTTCTTTTCCGCGCCGCTCAAGCGCTGGTGGGCTTGCAGATATTCGGCGACATCGCGACCGAGCTGATAGGGCTGCGGGCCGGCAGGCGTCGTGACGCCGACCACCTGTATGCTGGTGGGCCGGGATAACGTATAGACGCTATATTCGCCGCTCAATCGGCGATTGGCCTCGGAATGCAAACGTATCCAGTCCGGATCCAGCCGCACAAATTGCCACCTGGTTACCCGCGTGGCGGCCAACTGCGCGCGCACCCTGTCCACCGAGTCGGCCAATTCGCCGTCATTATCGCCGCGCAGCTCCAGACTAAAAGCACTTAATCGAGCCAGCAACTGCTGTTGCGCCTGCTGCTGTATCCCGCTGGCGGTCCTTTCCGCAATCATGGTGCCCGGCCACCACGTGCGTCCGTTAAGCTCAGGCCGCAGCGTAAGCTGTTCCAGATTGGCAGCGCCTTGTAACACCAGCGCCTGGGATTGCCCAGGATAATGAATCGCCACCCGGCTGTCGGCCATGGCGGACGCAATAAAACCAGCACATAAACTCACGGCGACTAAGAGTTGTTTTTTCATGGTTTATAGGGATTTAAGATGGTGGTTTTGATCGGGAAGTGGTCCGGTCCGATAAATTGTTCGGTTTTTATCACGGCACCGGATCGCGCATCCACCCAGTAGCGGTTACGGTAGTGCGTCTTGAGTTCTGTCACGGTGACATCTTCCTCAAGCACGCGGGTCGCGTGGGGGACATTGAGTATCGTCAGCGTTTCATTATCCGCCAGACTAAAGCGGGAAATAAATGTCGCGGCCAGCAGTTGGCCCTTTTCTGTCCAGGAACGGGTGGACGTCCATTCGGTGCCATTTAGAATGCGATCGGGATGGATAAGGGGATCGGTGTCGAGGTTGGTCACTTCCAGCAGGTTATTTGTCAATCCCAGAGTCTTGACGAGACGCCCGTTGCGCGTCACCAGCATCGCCTGGTCGCGGGTAGCCCATTTCAAATTACCCTGTTCGGCATACGCCAGCACCGCAGAAAATCTGCGACCCGTCGTTCACCTTGGCGTATATACTGGCGTAAGGGATTGCACGCACCTGCGCCGGCGTCATATCAACGTCAGGCGTTCCAAAGATGGCCAATGCGAACGTATCACCTATACCCTGTTGTGACTGACTGCAAGCAGTCAACAGAAAGCACGCTACTAACAAAAAGAAATAGCGCACGTCGTTTCATCTTAAACGAAAAATGTCCAAGAAATAACCACACTTGCGTGTGGTTACTGATTATTTTTTTACTTAGAACGTTGAAGTCGTGGTGCTCGTGCTCGGGTTGTTACCACCGCTACCGTTATCGTCGTTGTGGGAGGAAATCAATGCCGCGCCAGCGATAACGGCGATAGCGCCGACACCTACCGCAGTAACTGCGCCAACACTCAGGCCGGAAGCCGTTGCGCCACCTGCGGTGCCGCCCTGGCCACTATCGGTGCTGCGATAGCATAGGAACCACTCGCCATCAACGCTGCAGCTATTACTACACTTAACAGTTTTTTCATATTAAATACCTTTAACTCATGAGGATGATTACTATAAATTAAGTTAATAGCTAATTATCTTTTAGAAAAAATATAAATCAATATAATAAAATATTGATTGCATCCTTGACTCATGAGAAGGGCGCAAAAGTGCTGAAAGGCGGGTAAGAACGGATAATTGTAAAATATCACACTGCTTTGTTATTGTAATGTAAAATTAAATATCGACATTACTCCTTTACGGTCGCGATAATTTGCTAAAAGGAATACCATATTAACCCTGCCTAAGGTAAAAAGTTGCAGCGATGAGCGATATATTACGTTAACGCCTGTGGCCAGTAGCAATAACGCAGACGAAGGATGAGCAATAACTTATTGCTTTGTAATGATTAAAAATAGAAATCTTTTGTTAAATTTTACTGTCATTATCCGGCGCCTGCCGGTGTGTTTTTAAGAATCACCCTAAAAGTGTTTCTAAATCGCTACCGCCGTCACGCTTTACTCTGTTGATCGCCGGGCGCTAACAGCAAGGCGGCCAGAAACTGGCCGCGCGCTCTCAAGAAAAGTTTATCAGTGACGCCAGGATTTATAGCGATTGATCAGGCCATTGGTGGAATTATTATGGGCATCAATCGGATTATCTTGCGCCAATTCCGGCAGAATGCGGTTGGCGAGTTGTTTGCCTAACTCAACGCCCCACTAGTCAAAGGTATAAATATTTAATATTGTCCCTTGCGTGAAAATCTTGTGTTCATACAGCGCAATCAGCGCGCCCAAACTATAAGGGGTAATCTCGCGCAGCAAGATGAAGTTGGTGGGACGATTGCCCTCAAACACTTTGTACGCGCAACATGCTGCACTTGATCCAGTGATTTCCCGGCCGCGCTGAATTCCTGCTCCACCGCTTCGCGTGACTTGCCAAAAGTCAGCGCTTCGGTCTGAGCAAAAAAATTGGAGAGCAGCTTGGCGTGATGATCGGCAAGGGGATTGTGGCTGATGGCGGGCGCGATAAAGTAGCAGAGGATAATTTTAGTCCCTTGGTGAATCAGCTGATAAAACGCATGCTGACCGTTGGTGCCCGGTTCGCCCCAAATAATAGGTCCGGTTTGATAGCTGACGGGATGCCCCCCGCGATCGACACATTTCCCATTCGAATCCATATTTCTCTGTTGGAAATAAGCGGCAAAACGGTGCATGTATTGATCGTAAGGTAAAATCCTCTCCGTCTCCATGCTGAGGAAATTGTTATACCAAATACCGATAAACGCCAAGAGCACCGGCAAATTCTTATCCAGCGGCGTCGAGACGAAGTGGTGGTCCATAGCGTGCGCGCCGCTGAGCAATTTTTCAAAATTATCGAAGCCGAGCGACAGCGCAATGGACAGACCCGATGGCGGACCAGAGCGAATAGCGGCCTCCCACCCAATCCTAGAACTTAAACATATTCTCGGTATCGATGTCAAATTCCGCTACCGCATTTACGTTGGTGGACAGTGCGGCGAAATGACGGGCGACATGTTGCTCATCCCCGGCGGTTTTCAAGAACCAATCCCGGGCGCTGTGGGCGTTGGTCATGGTTTCCTGGGTAGTAAAGGTCTTGGACGCCACCAGGAATAACGTGGTAGCCGGATCCAGGTCTTTTATCGTTTCGGCAATATGCGTTCCATCCACGTTGGACACATAGTGCATATTGAGATGGTTTTTATAAGGCCGCCGCGTCTCGGTCACCATATACGGGCCAAGATCGGAGCCGCCGATGCCGATATTAACGATATCGGTAATGGTGCGACCGGTATACCCTTTCCATTCGCCGCCGATTACCCGATCGCAAAATTGTTTCATTTTTGCCAGCACCGCATTAACGTCCGGCATGACATTTTTGCCGTCCACGTTAATCGGCGTGTTGCTGCGGTTGTGCAGCGCAACATGCAACACCGCCGATCTTCAGTACGGTTAATTTTCTCGCCGCTAAACATGGCGGCGATAGCCTCCTTGACGCCACACTCTTCCGCCAGCGCCAGCGCCAGCGCCAGCAGCCGGGTCAATATTTCGGCGGTGATGCGGTTTTTCGAGTAAGTCCACCAGCATCTGATCGTCGAAGGTGGCCGAGAAAGAGGAAAAACGCTCAGGCTCCTGCGCGAACAGGTCGCTTATCTGCACTCTTTCATCGTAGCCAAATGTTGTTGCAGCTCTTTCCAGGCCGCGGTATGACTAGGATTGTTATTTTTCATAACAACACTCTTATAGGTGATTAAATCGTCGCATATTTTTTCGATTGTATCGCTATCGCCGCGCAGGGGATGCCTTTTCTTGCGCTAATGATAGCGCCTGGTGCCAGAACCGGCGACACCTTGAGGCATGCCTTTATTTAGCCTAACAGACTCACGCTGATTTTCTTGCTGCAAATTGCCGTCTGCCGGGAAACGGGCCAGCGATGATAAAATCACGCGTTGCTACGTTGACATCACCGTTATTACCCGGTGTTTCTAATGGCCTAGTGACGCATCTGATGCGTTAACCAGAAGAGGCGCGTCGCTTAGGCAGGGTGTGTGAGGATCCGTTTTCCCGTGACCACACCTGAGGGGGAGCGACGCCGAGACGGTAGCGGGCATACGGGCCGGCCGCCGTCGACCACAGGGGCTGAATTCCCTGGGTTGTCACCAGCATTGTTCGCCACCAGGCGATCAGCACAGTGGAGCGCTTCTGGGGTACCGTAGCCAACTTCTACGCCTGCTCCCTGTTTTCCGCGCTTGACTCGTGCCTGATCTGTTTTCACCGATGTCATCAGCTATGGCATCCGATACGAGGTATTTTTAGGCATGTCAAACAACTCTGCTGCTTCCCTGGGGGTAGCCAAATTCGGCGGCACCAGCGTGGCCGATTTCGACGCGATGAACCGCAGCGCGGATATCGTCTTAGCCAATCCCGCGGTGCGTCTGGTGGTGCTTTCCGCCTCGGCCGGCGTCACCAATGTGCTAGTCGCACTGTCGAAAGGCAACGAAGCGGAGCGCCGTGCCTACTATTTGGATGAAATCCGCCGCATTTAATACAGCATTATCGACCATCTGGCGGAACAGACGGTGATCCGCGAAGAGGTCGACCGGATGATCCATAATATCGCTATGCTGGCCGAGGCGGCGGGCCTGGCGACGTCTCTGGCACTGACCGATGAGCTAGTCAGCCACGGCGAATTGATGTCGACGCTGCTGTTTGTGGAAGTCTTGCGCCAGCGCGGCGTGGCGGCGGCGTAGTTTGATGTGCGTAAAGTCATGCGTACCAACGATCAATTCGGCCGCGCCAAACCGGACAGCCATGCTCTTAAGGCGCAGGCGCGCACCCTGCTCTGCTGCTGCCGCGCCTGGAAACTGAGCTGGTCATCACCCAAGGCTTTATCGGCCGGCTGCGAGGCAAAAGGGCGCACCACCACACTCGGACGCGGCGGCAGCGACTATACCGCAGGGCTGCTGGGGGAAGCGCTGGAGGCGGGGCGAATCGATATCTGGATTGATGTGCCCGGCATCTATACCACCGATCCGCGCGTCGTGCCGGCGGCCAAACGCATTGACGAAATCAGCTTCGAGGAAGCCGCGGAAATGGCCACCTTTGGCGCCAAAATTCTGCACCTGGCGCCGCTGCTGCCGGCGGTACGCAGCGCGATTCCGGTCTTTGTCGGCTCCAGTAAGGATCCCGGCGCCGGCGGCACGCTGGTGTATAATCACACCGACAATCCGCCGCTGTTCTGCGCTTTAGCTCAGCGCCGGCGCCAGACGCTGCTGACATTGCACAGCCTCAATATGCTGCACGCCCGCGGTTTTCTGGCGGAAGGGTTTAATATTCTGGCGCGGCATGCCATCTCGGTGGATCTTATCACCACCTCCGAAGTTAGTGTGGTGTTGACCGTGGATACCACCGGCTCCACCACCACCGGCGCGAGCCTGCTCACGCAGGCGCTGCTGACCGAGCTCTCCTCGTTGTGCCGGGTAGAGGTGGAAGAGGATCTGGCGCTGGTGGCATTGATTGGTAATAAACTGTCGCGGGCCTGTGGGGTGGGAAAAGAGGTGTTCGGGGTTCTGGATCCGTTCAACATCCGGCTTATCTGTTACGGCGCCAGCAGCCATAATCTTTGCTTGCTAGTGCCGGGCGGCGACGCCAAGCAGGTGGTGCGAACCCTACACAGCGCGCTGTTCGACTGAGCCTCTTCGGCGGCGGGCGCCGTCAGGACGTGCCGGCGGCCGGTGGTCGGCCGTCGTCACGTTCGCGAACTTCATCCTCTTCGGACCCTTCGTCCAGCTCCAGCACGTTATATGCCACCGAGCAGAACAACGAGTTGACACGTTTCAGATCCCCCAGCAGACTCAAATGCAGCGAGCTGGTCTCCAGGCTCTGCACATTCTGCTGATGCAACCGGTCCACATGGGCATGGGCATAACGGCGGTCGGTGATACGAAAGCGGTGTTTGGCGCGGCGCAGACGGCGGGCACTGGTCATGTCGTTAGACAAGAATACCGACAGGCTTAACCGTAAATTCGACATCAGCTGCTCATGCAGCGTATCCAGCTCCTTCATCCCCTGCGCCGAGAAAGTACGGCGCGCGTTCAGCGATTTCGCGGCGATATCCCCCGTCATACGTTCGATGATATCCCCCGCCTGCTCAAGATTGAGCGCCATTTCAATGATCTCCGCCCAGCGACGGGAATCCGCTTCGTCCAGATCCTCCTTGGGGATCTGCGCCAGATAGAGTTTGATGGCCGTATACAGCACATCGACGTCGTCGTCCAGACGACGCACCTCGCGGTTTTTATCAACCTGCCCGTGCAGCACTTCGGTGTGCAGCAGCAGCATGCTTTCCACCACATCGCCCATTCGCAGGGTTTCCCGGGCGGCGTTGACCAGCGCCACCGCCGGCGTATCCAGCGCGATGGTATCCAAATGACGTGGACGCACGCTTCGATCATCAATCGGCGTATCGGTAATCCACTTGCTGCACAGACGCGCTATAGGTTCGGCGAAGGGCACCATGGCTATGCAGCGAAGCAGGTTGTAGAACACGTGGAAATAGATAACCAGTTCTGAATCCGCCAGCGGCAGCCGTTCCAGCAATTGCGCCAGCGGCGAGACAAACGGCAGCACGACAAGACAACCGATAAGTTTGAACAGTAAGCTGCCCAGGGCGACGCGTTTACCTTCGGCGTTCTGGCCGCTGGCGTTGAGCATCGCCAGGATCCCGCTGCCGAGGTTTGCCCCGATCGCCAGGCATAGCGCCACTTTAAAGGAAATAACATCGGTAGCGGAGAGGGTCGCGGTCAGCAGCACCGCCGCCAGGCTGGAATAACTGATAATAGAGAACAGCGCCCCGGTCAAAGCATCCAGCAGAATATCGCCGGTCAGTGACGAGAATAGGACTTTGACGCCGTTGGCCTGGGTGATGGGTGTAGAGGCGCTGACGATAAGCTCTAGAGCCAGCAAAATCAGACCCAGACCGATAGCGACGCGCCCCAGTTGGCCTGCGCGGGATTGTTTACGGCCGAGGAACAGGCAGACACCAATGAAAATAAACAGCGGCGACAGCCAAGAAAGATCGAAGGTCAGCACCCGCGCCATCAGGGCGGTACCCACATCGGCGCCGAGAATGATCACCAGCGCCGGCGTCAGCGCCACCAACTTCTGGGCCACGAAGGACGTCACCAGCATGGCGGTGGCGTTGCTGCTCTGCACCAGCGCGGTCACGCCGATGCCGGCCATAAAGGCCATAGTTTTCTTCTTTACGCTGCGGCTGAGCACCTGCCGTAGCCGGGCTCCATAGACACGCATTATGCCCGTGCGAACGATATGAGTGCCCCATACCAGCAACGCCACGGCGGACAATAGATGTAACAGCGTTAACACTCGGTTTGAAGCTCCCTATTATAGATGAATACCGGCACTCCTTACCGGCGACCCTGTGTTGATAAGGAGGTTCATGGGGCCGCGCATCAGGCAACCTCGCATAGTGTTGATAACTTTAACTGTAGACCAATTCGACCGTTATTTGGATAGCAATCTGCCGCAGAACGGTTCAAAACATCCACTAACAGCAAAACCTGGCGGCATTTCACCCGATAACGTATCACGTTGCCCAACAGCCTATGGGCGAGGATAACCGCGTCAAGCCCTTGCCCGGCCTGCGCCAGCGTAATGGATTCCGGCCGTATGGCGACCCGCGTGGTATGACCTCGCCCGGTGAGCGCGCTGGCCTGCTCGGGCTCCAGTATATTGTAACTGCCGATGAATCCGGCGACAAAAGCGTTTCCCGGCCGGGTGTAGAGCATCTCCGCGCTGTCGTTTTGTACAATGTGCCCCTGATTTATCAGCACGACTCTATCGGACAGCGTCAGCGTTTTTTCCTGGTCGTGGGTGATGAAAATAGCGGTTAATTTAAGCTCCTGCTGGATGAGGCGGATTTGGTCGCGCAAATAGCGACGAATACGCGCATCCAGCGCCGATAACGGTTCATCGAGCAGCAGCCGCTGCGGCCAGGTCACCAGCGATCGGGCCAGCGCCACCCGCTGGCTTTGCCCGCCGGAAAGTTGATAAGGATAGCGGTGGGCGAAAGTCTGCAACTCTACCAGCGCCAGCGCCTCATCGGTGCGCTGGCGGATAACGTCGGGGGTCAGCTTTTGCATCTTCAGGCCAAACGTGACATTGGCCGTGACCGTCATATTGGGAAACAGCGCGTAGCTCTGGAAAAGCATGCCGATACCGCGCTGTTGTGGCGGCAGCAGATCTTGTGCATCAAGCGTAATCTCGCCACTGTCTACCGCGGTTAAACCGGCAAGACAGCGCAATAACGTCGATTTCCCGCAACCGCTCGGGCCCAGCAAGGTGACAAATTCGCCTTCGTCGGCGCTGAAATCGATATTGGCGAACACCTGGGTCGGACCATAATGCTTGTTCAGTTGCTTAACCGTTAAATACCCCATCTTCACTCCTTTTCCTTACCGACCGCATTGGCCAGCAATGTCAACAGCAGGACCACCACAAAATAGGAAATGACCAGCGCGCTGGTGAAACGGCAGCGGCCGTTACGCATATTGTAGAGGTAGACCTGCAGGGTTTCGTAGCGATTGCCCACTAACAGGTTGGCAACCACGAACTCGCCGATAAGAAAGGAAAATGACAGCAGCATCGCTATCATACAGCCCTTGCGCAGATTGGGCTGGATGACCAATAGCGCCGCCTGTTCGGTGCTGGCACCCAGCAGATGGGCCGCATCCATCAGGCTGCGCAAGTTGATTGCCTGCATGTTATATTATTCACGGCGCGGTACATAAACGGCAGCATCAAGGTAAAGTAGCAGCCGATTAATATCCAGGGGGTGCCGGTTAGCGCCAGCGGGCCGTCGGAATACAGTTGTAATAGCCCTACCGAGGAGACGATAAGCGGGACGGCGAACGGCAGTAGGATGAAAATATTCATCACCCCGTCCAGCCAGGGAAAGAAGTAGGCGATAACAAAAATCACCGGCAGCACCAGCAACGCCAACAGCAGCAGCGCGCCCAGGCAAATAAGCAGAGAATGGCCCAAGGCGGTTAAAAATCACGGGTCGCGCCACAGATCCAAAAACCAGTTAATCTCAAATACCTGCGGTAAAATCGTGGCCCACAGGTGCTGCTGAGGGCATAAACCAGCGTTGCCGCCAGCGGTAATAACAGCACCACCAGCACCATACCCAACGCGCTAGCCAGGTGCGGATCGAGATCGCCTGCCACCAGCGCAGAAATGCGGATCGGAATGATGTTGTAATTACCGGTAGTCAGCGCAAAGAGGGTGGCGTAGGCACTGAGCGCATTGGCCAGTAGGATCACAAAGGTGCCGAGCAGCGCCGGGGTCAATGCCGGCAAACCGATGTGCCACCAGAAACGCAAACGGCTCGCACCGAGCAGAGCCGCGGATTCGCGCCATTCTTCGCGCAGCGCGCCGAAAGCGGGATAAAGTAGCAGTACCCCTAACGGGATCTGAAAATAAGTATAAAGCACCGTTAAGCCGGTTTTGGAGTACAGGCTAAAATCCGTCATCCAGCCATAGCGGCGCAGCAGCAAGGTGACGCAGCCGTTGGCGCCCAGTCAATGTAAGGAGTAGCTGGCGACAATGGCGATAAGCAGGCCGCACAGTCTGGAGGAAGGCGTCAGTTGCAGGGAGAACTGCATTGCCTGGCGATAGAACGGCGCGCTGAAAATCGTGCGGTAGTTGGTAAGCCCCCCCATCCGTCGAGGTCGCTCAGGAAACTCCCGATGGCCATCCACGCCAGCGGTGCTATCTGAAATGCGCTAAACAGCAGCGCAAACGGCAGGGGCACCAGCGCCGCTATCTCTTTGCCCTTCATCGCAACAGATCCCTGCAGGCCGGCCTGTCATAGTCCACGCCGAGCAACTGGCATATCGTACCGCAGAGTTCCGTTTGCAGGGGCCGTGCCGGGGAGAGAGTGAAGGCGTCGCCGAACACAAACAGCGGCACCTGGCGTTCTTCCGGTAAAATACCGCCGTGGCTGCGATCGTCGTTCATACCATGATCGGCGGTCACGATGACCTGATAGCCCGCCGACAGCCACCCCGGCAGCCAGCGCGACAGTAAACAACCATCGGCGTGACGTGCGGCGTTGCGGTACTGGGGCGTCGACAGGCCGTGGCGATGGCCGGCGTCATCAATATTCATCGGATGGATTAGTAAAAAGTTCGGCTTATGGCGCCGCCGCAAGCTTTCTGCATCCACGAACACGTGGGAATCCGGGTAATGATCCGCATGATAAAAATGCCCGTACTGAATCGGCAGCGCTGGCGCCAGCGTGTGTCTGTCTTCCGCGGCGTTGAAGGGTGCGCGGTTTATACAGTTCACTCACCCAATGATAAGCCGCTGCCGCCGTGGTGAGTCCGGCCGCACACGCGAAGTGGAAAATACTGCGGTGGTGCGACAGGCGGATAATCTCATTATGTACTACCCCGCTTCTTACCGGCGGAACGCCGGTAAGAATACATTCGTACAACGGACGCGATAACGACGGCAATTCACAGGTCAACGAATAAAGCCGGCCGCGGCCGGCGGTGCATTCGCCATGCAGGTAACCCATGGCGTTATAAGCCACCACATAGCTGAGTCCGTCCAAAATCACTAAAATTGTTTTCACACCCGTTCCTCATGCCTGTCAGTCTCGCGCGGACGTCCCCGCCGCGGTCGATTACCGCTGCGAGGCGCGCGACACCAACGCCAATCCCCTGGCCGTCGACGCGCCGCCGGCGAAAAGGGCCATACCGCTGGCACGGCGCCAGGGAAATCTGTTTATTGCTTCATCGCCATCATCACGTTTTCCTGCCACAGACGCGGCAGCGCTTTGGCGTTCTTTCCTCAGGCCGCGGTATCGGCTATCGGGTGAGCATTCTTGTACTGTTTCTCGGGCAGCAGTTTCGCCTGGACGTCAGCCGGCAGCGTCAGATACTCGACGCGAATTGGACGGGCGTAACCGCGGGCCAAATTGATCTGCCCGGCATCCGAGAAGATGTATTCACGGGCGAATTTGGCGGCGTTGGGATGTTTGGCGTATTTGTTGATGATGGTGCTGTAGCCGGAGGTGATGGTACCATCGGCAAGGATCAGCACTTCAAACCGGGTTTTATCAATGGTATCGCGGTAGTTCAGGCCGTTAGAGTCCCAGATGATCCCGACGTCCACCTCGCCCTTCTCCAGCGCGGCGATAGTGGGATCGTTCAAGCCCAGCCGGCCGGCTTTGACCAGTTTGGCAAAGAAATCGAGGCCCGGTTGCAAATTCGTTTCGTTGCTGCCCATGGCATAAGCGGCCGCCAGCACGCCGTTTACCGCTTGCGCCGCGGTGCCGACACCCCCTAAGGCGACTTTATAATCGCCCTTGAGCAAATCCACCCAGCTATGGGGAATGACCTTCACCGTCTGTTTATTCACGATAAAAGCAATTGTGTCGGTGTAGGCCGGCCACCGCCCAGTGGCCGTCCTTATCTTTCGCCCAGGCAGGAATTTGATCCCAGGTGCTGGGTTTATAGGGTTGCGTCACTCCCTTTTGTACCGCCAGCGGGGCAAAGGAGACGCCGACATCGCCGATATCGGCGCTGGCGTTATTCTTTTCCGCCAAAAATTTGGCGATTTCCTGCGCGGAACTCATATCCGTATCGCTGTGCTGTATCTGGTATTGGCTGGCCAAAAATCCTGCCAGGCCTGTTTCCAGTTGGCCCAGGAATCGGGCATATCGACGCTCATGACCTGACCTTCCTGGGCGAAACGTTCCACCGCCGCCGCGCCGATACCGCTTGACGCGCCGGTGACCAGCACCACTTTCCGCTGAAAACGCATGGTTGTAGCTCCTTTTATTAGCTGATGCAGCCTTCGCTTCCGGCAGCCTGCAGTTTGATGCCGCTAAAACGGGCAACAAGCCCCGCCTTATCTGGGCAGGCGGCGTAACGCCCCACAGTAGCGGCGCTCGGCCGACGGGGCACGGGCTGATGCGGACCACGCGTAGATCCCCGTCCGATCCGCCCGCAGACAGTATTAACGCCTCCTGGCGCAGGCTGATTTTAAAAAACAGCCGCTGGCTCTACGCCCCCTCCCGGCCACTCAATACCTGACCAGTCGGACAGCCCCGCGCGCGGGGCTGCCACACCGAGCCGAATGGCATTGTCCGGCTAGCGTTCGGCGCAAAATTTAATCCAATCGTCGGCGGACGAGCGGACCATCATCCTGGCCTGGTCATAGCAATGGCGTGGCCGGAGATGCACGCAGGCGCGCATAGCTCAGCATCGCCGCGAAATTCGCTTAATAGCGCATGTCCATTGTCGGCGCGTTATGGCCAAACCAGGTCTGGCGCCGGAAATCCGTCCCGGCGGCCGGGCAGATGGATACCCCCGTCGGCCCGATAAACATCTTGCCGGAAGGATTAAGCGCCACCATACGGCTACCGGGGGGTCGTAGTGCGAAAGCTTCAGCGACCATCGGTACCGTCCTTCGCCAACCGATCGAACACCATCAGCGACTCGACCCCCTGCGCGAATGCTAGCAACAGTGTGGGGTGGCAATCATTTCTGGACTCTTAAGTTAAACAATGGGTTAGCCGGAAGCCCTCTAATGGCACGGCTTACAGAGATTTTACAGATTCTGGACTCGTCGCAAAAAAATGGGCAGAAAATGATTTTTTTGCGCTAAATTCTGGACTCGAATGACTGTGGTTTGAGCAGATTTAAAGGTAGTTTAAACGCCTTTTGAGCATCCATTAGATATATGTGAATTAGGTTAAAAAATTTTAGTAAATCATAAAAATAATGAAATGAGATAGATAATGGCCTAATCTTTATTTAGGCCGTTCTACTTTTCTTACAGTTTAAGCTTGCCACATCTTCTACTGCACACTCTTCAGATACCGCCCCCTTTTTAGCTTCGTGTAGGTCTATCAGACGTTCTTTTTCTTCTTTTAAAAGTTGGAGTAACAGGCTATCTAAGTCATCTTTACGTCCTGATAACGCCAATACACCCCTTGCCCCTTCTTGCAAAAGCAGGCTTATTAATGCCTCTGAATATTTTTTATTTAGCGACTTATAAATCATATGCCAAGTGGCTTCTAAAGGATCCTCCATTAGGCTTTCCTCGTTAATCGACTGAATCTCGCTAGTTGAGGCCACTTCTTTTTGAGTGCATAGTGAACCAAATGCAAGCCAGTCCAGGCTGACGTGTTCCTTATATGCAGTGCTCTGGACCATTGTAAAAGATGGTTCTGTACCTCTAGTTAAATAGTTGTGCAATGTTGAGAAGGATAACCCCCATTCATTTGCAGCAGCTCTAGCGCTTCTATATGCTTATATAGTTGTTTAAGGCGTGCGACAAAATTTTCTTTTCCATCCATATCAAAAGCAAAATTACTTGTTTTCTTCTTCCTCTTCCTTATTTTCTTTTCTCTATAACTTATTGATTATAGTTAATAATATACAAAATATCTCTCATATGGGGCGATCAGAAAAGAAAATTCATTATTTGCTTTACTTCTCTTAAATTTGAGATGTCCTTGCTGTATGGGTAAGCCCCATGACTTACCCACATGGTTAACCTTTTAGGGT
>NZ_JBPESN010000058.1:0-14760 GCF_051710625.1 Sodalis sp. (in: enterobacteria)
ACTATATCGTGGGATATTACAGCGCACTCAGGCCGCATTAATATAACGGTGGGTTACCACCAAACGAATCAGAAAATAGATACTGGAAAAACGCTAACGCGGTGGCAAGTTTTAGTTGACCACTACAGTTTGCGCGGGGCACAAATCAGTAGCGCACTCCGCGCCGTCCGCCCGCCCGGGGCCTGGTACATTCGCCCTGGAGTTTCCCTCTTGCCACCGTTGCTCGGAACCGCAAGCGGTCTTTATAACATCTGATTTGTCGCCGTCTGTCCAAAGTAGCGTGCTTCCCACCGCCGCACCCCCACTTTTTACCGCCCTCGCTTGCTTTCTGTACAGATTTGCGTATAATCCGGGGGCTTGTCTTGTAGTTATTCAACTTGACAAGCCGACTTGCTCGTTAGGTCCGCGCTGGCCGCGGCCGCGCAGGCGGTAAGCCAGCTGACAAGATCCCCAATTAGAAGATAACACTGAACGATTACACTCCCCCACCAATCGATCGAACAATCGAAATGGGTGGGGGGCAGCTTTTTACGTTTATAAATAATTGGAGCTCCGGTCTCATGCAGAACCAAAGAATCCGTATCCGCTTGAAAGCGTTTGATCATCGTCTGATTGATCAATCAACCGCGGAAATCGTCGAGACTGCCAAACGTACCGGTGCTCAGGTACGTGGTCCGATCCCGCTGCCGACCCGCAAAGAGCGCTTTACCATTCTGATCTCCCCGCACGTCAACAAAGATGCGCGCGATCAGTATGAAATCCGTACTCACAAGCGTCTGGTTGACATCGTTGAGCCAACCGAAAAAACCGTTGATGCTCTGATGCGTCTGGACCTGGCTGCCGGTGTAGACGTGCAGATCAGCCTGGGTTAATCAGGTCGTAGAACGATTGAGAGGTTGAAACGATGAAGGGTTTAATCGGACGTAAAGTGGGTATGACTCGCATCTTCAGCGAAGATGGTGTTTCTATCCCCGTTACCGTTATCAAAATCGAAGCAAACCGCGTCACCCAGGTTAAAGATCTGGAAAACGACGGATACCGCGCTATCCAGGTTACCGCCGGCACTAAAAAAGCCAACCGCGTCACCAAACCGGAAGCCGGTCATTTTGCGAAGGCGGGCGTTGAAGCCGGCCGTGGTCTGTGGGAATTCCGCGTCGAAGACGGCGAAGAAGTCACCGTTGGCCAGAGCATCACCGTAGAACTGTTTGCTGATGTAAAAAAAGTTGACGTTACTGGTACCTCTAAAGGTAAAGGATTTGCCGGCACTGTAAAGCGCTGGAACTTCCGCACTCAGGATGCTACCCACGGTAACTCCTTGTCCCACCGCGTTCCGGGTTCTATCGGTCAGAACCAGACTCCGGGCAAAGTATTCAAGGGCAAGAAAATGGCAGGTCAGCTGGGCAACGAACGTGTAACCGTTCAGAGTCTGGACGTGGTACGTGTTGACGTAGAACGCAACCTGCTGCTGATCAAAGGCGCCGTCCCGGGAGCAACCGGTGGTGACCTGATCGTTAAACCGGCTGTCAAGCCGTAACGTCGAGGAGATAGGAATGGAATTGGTATTAAAAAACGCGAAAAGCGCGCTAACTGTTTCCGAAACTACCTTCGGGCGTGACTTCAACGAAGCTCTGGTTCACCAGGTTGTTGTGGCTTACGCAGCAGGTGCCCGTCAGGGGACCCGCGGTCAGAAGACCCCTGCCGAAGTCACCGGTTCCGGTAAGAAACCCTGGCGTCAGAAGGGTACCGGCCGTGCGCGTTCCGGTAGCGTGAAAAGCCCGATCTGGCGTTCTGGTGGCGTTACCTTTGCCGCCAAGCCGCAAGATCACAGTCAGAAAGTAAATAAGAAGATGTACCGCGGGGCGCTGAAAAGCATCCTGTCTGAACTGGTACGTCAGGATCGTTTAATCGTTGTTGAACAGTTCTCTATCGAAGCGCCGAAAACCAAGCTGCTGGCACAGAAACTGAAAGACATGGCGTTGGAAGATGTGCTGATCATTACCGGTGAACAGGACGAAAACCTGTTCCTGGCTGCGCGTAACCTCTACAAAGTAGACGTACGCGACACTAATGGTATCGACCCGGTTAGCCTGATCGCCTTCGACAAAGTTGTTATGACGGTTGACGCTGTTAAGCAAGTTGAGGAGATGCTGGCATGATTCGTGAAGAACGTCTGCTGAAAGTACTGCGCGCGCCGCATGTTTCTGAAAAAGCATCTACCGCGATGGAAAAAAATAACACCATCGTACTCAAAGTAGCTAAAGATGCGACCAAAGCAGAAATCAAAGCCGCTGTGCGTAAACTGTTTGAAGTCGAAGTCAATGACGTGCGTACCCTGGTCGTAAAAGGGAAAACCAAACGTCACGGACAGCGTATCGGTCGTCGTAGCGACTGGAAAAAAGCTTACGTTACCCTGAAAGAAGGCCAGAACCTGGACTTCATCGGCGGTGCAGAGTAAGTCGGAGGAGTAAAAACAATGGCAATTGTTAAATGTAAACCGACATCTCCGGGTCGTCGCCACGTTGTTAAAGTGGTCAACCCTGAGCTGCACAAGGGCAAACCTTATGCCCCGTTGCTGGAAACTCTCAGCAAATCCGGTGGCCGTAACAACAATGGCCGTATCACTACGCGCCATATCGGTAATGGCCACAAGCAACACTATCGTCTGATTGACTTTAAACGCAATAAAGACGGTATCCCGGCAGTGGTAGAACGTCTGGAGTATGATCCTAACCGTTCCGCCAACATCGCGCTGGTGTTGTACAAAGATGGTGAACGTCGTTACATCCTGGCACCGAAAGGCCAGAAGGCCGGTGATCAGATTCAATCTGGCGTCGATGCGGCAATCAAAGCCGGCAACGCTCTGCCGATGCGCAATATTCCGGTTGGTTCCACCGTGCATAACGTGGAAATGAAACCGGGTAAAGGCGGTCAGCTGGCGCGTTCCGCAGGTGCTTATGTTCAGATCGTGGCTCGTGATGGCCCTTATGTCACGCTGCGTCTGCGTTCCGGTGAAATGCGCAAAATTCAGTCCGAATGCCGCGCGACTCTGGGCGAAGTAGGTAATGCCGAACACATGCTGCGTGTACTGGGTAAAGCAGGCGCCAGCCGCTGGCGTGGCATCCGTCCGACCGTTCGCGGTACGGCGATGAATCCGGTCGACCACCCGCACGGTGGTGGTGAAGGTCGTAACTTTGGTAAACACCCGGTAACCCCGTGGGGCATTCAGACCAAAGGTAAAAAGACTCGTAGCAATAAGCGTACTGATAAATTCATCGTACGTCGCCGTAGCAAATAATATTAGAGGATAAACCATGCCACGTTCTCTCAAGAAAGGTCCATTTATTGACCTGCACTTGCTGAAGAAGGTAGAGAAAGCGGTGGAATGCAGTGACAAGAAGCCTATCCGCACTTGGTCCCGTCGTTCAACGATCTTTCCAACAATGATCGGTTTAACCATCGCTGTCCATAATGGACGTCAGCACGTGCCCGTTTTTGTCGCTGATGAAATGGTCGGTCACAAACTGGGTGAATTCGCGCCGACGCGTACTTATCGCGGCCATGCGGCCGACAAAAAGGCCAAAAAGCGCTAAGGTAGGAGGAAGAGATGGAAACTATCGCTCAACATCGCCACGCTCGTTCTTCTGCTCAAAAGATTCGCCTGGTGGCTGACTTGATTCGCGGTAAGAAAGTGTCGCAAGCTCTGGAAGTTCTGACCTATACCAACAAGAAAGCTGCTGGTCTGGTGAAGAAAGTACTGGAGTCTGCCATTGCTAACGCTGAACACAATGATGGCGCAGATATCGATGATCTGAAAGTCGCGAAGATTTTCGTCGACGCTGGCCCGAGCATGAAGCGCATTATGCCGCGTGCCAAGGGTCGTGCAGATCGTATCTTGAAGCGCACCAGCCACATTACTGTGGTTGTGTCCGATCGCTGAGACTCTGGAGACTAGCAATGGGTCAGAAAGTACATCCGAATGGTATTCGCTTGGGTATTGTCAAACCCTGGAATTCTACCTGGTATGCGAATACTAAAGAATTCGCTGACAACCTGGACAGCGACTTTAAAGTTCGTCAGTTCCTGACCAAGGAATTGTCGAAAGCTTCGGTTTCCCGCGTGGTGATCGAACGTCCGGCCAAGAGCATCCGTGTGACCATTCACACCGCTCGTCCGGGCATCGTGATCGGCAAAAAAGGTGAAGACGTCGAAAAACTGCGTAAGGTCGTAGCGGATATCGCTGGCGTGCCGGCGCAGATTAACATCGCTGAAGTCCGTAAGCCGGAACTGGACGCCAAACTGGTCGCCGACAGCATCTCTTCGCAGCTGGAACGTCGCGTTATGTTCCGTCGTGCGATGAAGCGTGCCGTGCAGAACGCCATGCGTCTTGGCGCCAAGGGGATTAAGGTTGAAGTCAGCGGCCGTCTGGGCGGCGCTGAAATCGCACGTACCGAATGGTACCGCAAAGGTCGTGTTCCGTTACACACCCTGCGTGCGGATATCGACTACAACACCTCCGAAGCGCACACCACTTATGGTGTCATCGGCGTAAAAGTGTGGATCTTCAAAGGTGAGATCTTAGGTGGTATGGCTGCCGTTGAACAACCGGGACCGGCTGCTCAACCTAAAAAGCAGCAGCGTAAAGGCCGCAAGTAAGGAGAGTCGCTGATGTTACAACCAAAGCGTACAAAATTCCGTAAGATGCACAAAGGCCGCAACCGTGGCCTGGCAGCGGGTACGGATGTTAGCTTCGGTACTTTCGGTCTGAAAGCTGTTGGCCGTGGTCGTTTGACCGCTCGTCAAATCGAAGCAGCACGTCGTGCCATGACACGTGCAGTTAAGCGTCAAGGTAAGATCTGGATCCGGATTTTCCCGGACAAACCGATCACCGAAAAGCCGCTTGAAGTACGTATGGGTAAAGGTAAAGGTAACGTAGAATACTGGGTTGCCTTGATTCAGCCGGGTAAAGTCCTGTACGAAATGGACGGCGTTCCGGAAGAGCTTGCCCGTGAAGCCTTCAAGCTGGCAGCAGCAAAACTGCCGATTAAAACCACCTTTGTAACTAAGACGGTGATGTAATGAAAGCAAATGAGCTGCGTGAAAAAAGCGCTGAAGAGCTGAACACCGAACTGCTGAACCTGCTGCGCGAGCAATTCAACCTGCGTATGCAGGCTGCCAGCGGCCAGCTACAGCAGACCCACCTGTTAAAGCAAGTACGCCGCAATGCTGCGCGCGTGAAGACGTTATTGACTGAGAAGGCGGGTGCGTAATGAGTGACAAAATCCGTACTCTGCAAGGTCGTGTGGTCAGCGATAAAATGGAGAAATCCATTGTTGTGGCCATCGAACGTTTTGTGAAACACCCGTTCTACGGCAAGTTCATTAAACGTACGACCAAGCTCCACGTACATGACGAAAACAATGACAGCAACATCGGCGACATCGTTGAAATCAGCGAATCTCGTCCGATTTCCAAGACCAAGTCCTGGACGCTAGTTCGCGTTGTAGAAAAAGCCATCCTGTAAAACGGTAAGCGCGCTCTAAACAGATAAACGGCTCAAAGGACGAGCCGTTTATTTTTTCTACCCATACACCAGGAGCGGTGTTACAATGTGGTCCCATGTATTATAGATTTTTTTATTATGACCGATTCAATTCATTAAGTAGTAGGTAGTAGTTGACATTAGCGGAGCACTAACATGATCCAAGAACAGACTATGATGACCGTGGCCGACAACTCCGGTGCACGTCGCGTAATGTGTATCAAAGTTCTAGGTGGCTCGCACCGTCGCTACGCAGGCGTCGGCGACATTATCAAAATTACCATCAAGGAAGCGATTCCTCGTGGCAAAGTAAAAAAAGGTGATGTCCTGAAGGCGGTAGTGGTGCGCACCAAGAAGGGTGTTCGTCGCCCTGACGGTTCTGTCGTTTGCTTCGATAATAATGCTTGTGTTTTGTTGAACAACAACAGTGAGCAACCTATCGGTACGCGTATTTTTGGGCCGGTGACTCGTGAGCTGCGTACCGAAAAGTTTATGAAGATCATTTCCCTGGCACCTGAAGTACTTTAAGGAGCGAATCATGGCAGCGAAAATCCGTCGTGATGACGAAGTTATCGTGCTGACCGGCAAAGATAAAGGTAAGCGCGGTAAAGTAAAAAATGTCCTGTCTTCCGGCAAGGCCATTGTTGAAAATATCAATCTGGTCAAGAAACATCAAAAACCAGTACCGGCCATGAACCAGCTGGGGGGCATCGTTGAGAAAGAAGCGCCAATCGATCTTTCCAGCCTTGCAATCTTCAATGCGGCGGCCAGCAAGGCGGACCGTGTGGGCTTTAAGATTGAAGACGGCAAAAAAGTGCGTGTCTTTAAATCTAACGGCGAAACTATTAAGTAATTTGGAGTAGTACGATGGCGAAACTGCATGATTACTACAAAGACAAAGTAGTCTCTCAACTGACGAGACAGTTCGGCTACCATTCTGTCATGCAAGTCCCTCGGGTCGAGAAGATCACCCTGAATATGAGTGTGGGTGAAGCAATTGCCGATAAAAAGCTGCTGGATAACGCCGCAGCCGATTTGAGCGCGATTTCAGGCCAAAAGCCGCTTATCACCAAAGCACGTAAATCTGTTGCTAGCTTCAAAATCCGTCAGGGCTATCCGATCGGTTGTAAAGTAACCCTGCGCGGCGAACGCATGTGGGAGTTCTTTGAGCGACTAATTTCCATTGCTGTACCGCGTATCCGTGACTTCCGTGGTCTATCCGCCAAGTCATTTGATGGCCGTGGCAACTACAGCATGGGCGTGCATGAACAGATCATCTTCCCGGAAATCGACTATGACAAAGTCGATCGCGTTCGTGGCATGAATATTACCATCACCACCACTGCGAAATCCGATGATGAAGGCCGTGCGCTGTTGACCGCCTTTAACTTCCCATTCCGCAAGTAATGGGAGGGTTACTGATGGCTAAACAATCCATGAAAGCACGCGAAGTAAAACGCGTGAAATTAGCTGATAAATTTTTCGCCAAACGCGCTGAACTTAAAACCATCATCTCCAACGTGAATGCTTCCGATGAAGACCGTTGGGATGCGGTTCTCAAGCTGCAGACTCTGCCGCGTGATTCCAGCCCGTCTCGTCAGCGTAACCGCTGCCGTCAAACAGGTCGTCCGCACGCTTTCCTGCGGAAATTCGGGTTGAGCCGTATCAAGGTCCGTGAAGCCGCTATGCGCGGTGAAATCCCGGGCCTGAGAAAGGCTAGCTGGTAAATTGTCACCAATTGAATCACGGGAGTAAAGACAGATGAGCATGCAAGATCCGATCGCGGATATGCTGACCCGTATCCGTAACGGTCAAGCCGCGAACAAAACCGCGGTCTCCATGCCTTCTTCCAAGCTTAAAGTGGCAATTGCCAACTTGCTGAAAGAAGAAGGCTTTATTGAAGATTACAAAGTTGAAGGCGACACCAAGCCGACGCTGGAACTGGTACTGAAGTACTTCCAGGGTAAGCCGGTGGTAGAAACCATTCAGCGTATCAGCCGCCCCGGCCTGCGTATCTATAAGAAAAAAGATGCGTTGCCGAAAGTCATGGCAGGCATGGGTATCGAGGTGATTTCTACCTCTAAAGGTGTCATGACTGATCGTGCGGCTCGCCAGGCTGGTCTTGGCGGCGAGATTATCTGCTACGTAGCGTGATTGGGAGGAAAGAATGTCTCGTGTTGCTAAAGCACCCGTCGTCATTCCTGCCGGCGTAGAGGTAAAACTCAACGGTCAGGTTATTTCGATTAAGGGTAAAAACGGCGAGCTGACTCGTACTATCCACGAAGCTGTTGACGTTCAGCATGCTGATAACCAGCTGTTTTTTGCTCCGCGCGAAGGTCATGCCAACGGTTGGGCACTTGCAGGTACCACGCATGCGTTGCTGAACGGCATGGTGATTGGTGTGACTGACGGCTTCACTAAAAAGCTACAGCTGGTAGGCGTAGGTTACCGTGCTGTAGTGAAAAGTAGTGTCGTGAATTTGTCTCTGGGCTTTTCTCACCCCATCGACCATCAACTGCCGGCAGGTATCACCGCAGAATGCCCGAGCCAAACTGAAATCGTGCTGAAAGGCGCTGATAAGCAGATTATTGGCCAGGTTGCGGCAGATCTGCGTGCCTACCGTCGTCCTGAGCCTTACAAAGGCAAGGGTGTTCGTTACGCCGACGAACTCGTGCGTACCAAAGAGGCTAAGAAGAAGTAAGGTAACACTATGGATAAGAAAGCAGCTCGTATCCGTCGTGCGACCCGCGCACGCCGCAAGCTTCAGGAATTGGGTGCTACCCGCCTGGTGGTACATCGTACCCCGCGTCATATTTACGCACAGGTTATTGCACCAAATAATTTTGAAGTCCTGGTAGCCGCTTCTACAGTGGAAAAAGCTATCGCGGAGCAATTAAAGGGTACTGGTAACAAAGACGCCGCCGCCGCAGTAGGTAAAACTATCGCCGAGCGGGCGCTGGAAAAAGGCATTAAAGATGTGTCCTTTGACCGTTCCGGGTTTCAATATCATGGTCGAGTCCAGGCACTGGCAGATGCTGCCCGTGAAGCTGGCCTTCAGTTCTAAGGTAGAGGTGTAAGATGGCGCACATCGAAAAACAAGCTGGCGAACTGCAGGAAAAGCTGATCGCGGTAAACCGCGTATCTAAAACCGTAAAAGGTGGCCGTATTTTCAGCTTTACCGTACTGACGGTTGTCGGTGACGGTAACGGTCGCGTTGGTTTTGGCTACGGCAAAGCACGCGAAGTTCCGGCAGCGATCCAGAAAGCGATGGAAAAAGCCCGTCGCAACATGATGAGTGTCGCGCTGAACAGCGGCACCCTGCAGCACCCGATTAAAGGTGCGCACACGGGTTCCCGCGTGTTCATGCAGCCGGCTTCCGAAGGTACCGGTATTATCGCCGGTGGTGCAATGCGCGCCGTCCTGGAAGTTGCAGGGGTTCACAACGTACTGGCAAAAGCCTATGGTTCCACCAACCCGATCAACGTGGTTCGTGCAACTATCGACGCTCTTGGCAATATGAAGTCTCCTGAAATGGTCGCTGCCAAGCGTGGTAAATCTGTTGAAGAAATTCTGGGGTAATTGACCATGGCACAGACTATTAAGATCACTCAAACTCGCAGTTCCATCGGTCGTCTGCCGAAACACAAGGCAACTCTGGTTGGCTTGGGCCTGCGTCGCATTGGCCACACCGTAGAGCGTGAAGATACGCCTGCTGTACGCGGTATGGTCAATTTGGTTTCCTATATGGTCAAAGTTGAGGAGTAAGAGATGCGTTTAAATACTCTGTCTCCGGCTGAGGGTTTTAAACACGCCTCTAAGCGTCCAGGCCGCGGTATTGGTTCTGGCTTGGGCAAAACCGGCGGTCGCGGTCACAAGGGTCAGAAGTCTCGTTCTGGCGGTGGCGTACGTCGCGGGTTTGAAGGCGGCCAGATGCCTCTGTACCGGCGTCTGCCAAAATTCGGCTTTACGTCGCGCAAATTCATGGTCACCGCGGAAATCCGCCTGTCCGATTTGGCGCACGTAGAAGGCGATGTGGTGGATCTGAACACGCTGAAAGCCGCTAACATCGTTAACATCCAGACTAAATTCGCCAAAATCATGTTGTCCGGCGAAGTCGAACGTGTGGTAACCGTACGTGGCCTGCGTGTTAGCAAAGGCGCGCGTGCCGCGATCGAAGCTGCCGGCGGTAAAATTGAGGAATAAGTAGCAGATGGCTAAACAACCGGGATTAGATTTTCAAAGCGCCAAAGGCGGACTGGGTGAACTGAAACGCAGACTTTTGTTTGTTATCGGGGCGCTTATTGTCTTCCGCATCGGCTCTTTTATTCCGATCCCTGGTATTGATGCCACCGTGCTTGCGAAATTGCTCGAACAGCAGCGGGGCACCATCATTGAAATGTTTAACATGTTCTCTGGTGGTGCGCTCAGCCGTGCTTCTATCTTCACGTTGGGGATCATGCCGTATATTTCGGCATCGATCATCATACAGCTGCTGACGGTGGTTCACCCGGCGCTGGCGGAGATAAAAAAAGAGGGTGAGGCTGGCAGACGTAAAATCAGCCAGTACACTCGCTATGGCACGTTGGTGTTGGCGATATTTCAGTCAATCGGTATTGCTACAGGTTTGCCAAATATGCCTGGAATGCAAGGTCTGGTAATTAATCCGGGCTTTGCGTTTTACTTTACTGCGGTAGTGAGCCTGGTCTGCGGGACGATGTTCCTGATGTGGCTGGGTGAACAGATTACTGATCGGGGTATCGGCAACGGTATCTCTATCATTATCTTCGCCGGTATCGTAGCGGGCTTGCCGCCTGCCATCGGCCACACTATTGAGCAAGCCCGACAAGGCGACATGCACTTCCTCGTGTTGCTATTGGTTGCAGTTCTGGTGTTTGCGGTAACGTTTTTCGTGGTGTTCGTTGAACGTGGTCAGCGTCGAATCGTCGTTAACTACGCCAAGCGTCAGCAGGGACGTCGCGTTTATGCAGCCCAGAGCACGCATTTGCCGCTGAAAGTGAACATGGCCGGGGTTATCCCGACAATTTTCGCCTCCAGTATCATTCTGTTTCCGGCCACGATCGCATCCTGGTTCGGAGGTGGCACAGGTTGGAACTGGCTGACTGCGATTTCGCTCTATTTGCAGCCTGGCCAACCGCTTTATGTGTTACTATATGCGGCTGCAATCATATTCTTCTGTTTCTTTTACACGGCGTTGGTGTTCAACCCGCGCGAGACAGCGGATAACCTGAAGAAGTCCGGTGCATTTGTACCAGGCATTCGTCCGGGAGAGCAAACGGCAAGGTACATTGATAAGGTGATGACTCGCCTGACGCTAGTCGGCGCCATGTACATTACCTTCATCTGCCTAATCCCGGAGTTCATGCGTGACGCAATGAAAGTCCCCTTCTATTTTGGGGGCACGTCTTTATTGATCGTCGTTGTGGTTATCATGGACTTTATAGCTCAAGTGCAGACTCTGATGATGTCGAGTCAATACGAGTCCGCATTGAAGAAAGCAAATTTGAAAGGCTATAACCGCTAATTCAGGAAGCTTGAGAAGTTACGGAGAGTAAAAATGAAAGTTCGTGCTTCCGTCAAGAAATTATGTCGTAACTGCAAAATCGTTAAGCGTAACGGTGTCGTTCGTGTGATTTGCAGCGCTGAACCTAAGCATAAACAGCGCCAAGGCTAATATTTCCGGCATTTTTTTCTTGCAAAGTTAAGTTGAGCTGGCTAGATTGGCCAGCCAATCTTTTGTATGTCGCTGCAACATTGTTTGAGTATTCTGAAAACGGGCTTTTCAGAATAATGTTGCTGTTAAAAATTTTAGGAGTGCATAGTGGCCCGTATAGCAGGCATTAACATTCCTGATCATAAACATACCGTTATTGCCCTAACGTCAATCTACGGTATCGGCAAAACCCGCTCGCAGCACATCTGCGAGGCTACGGGTATTGCTAAACATGTTAAGATCAGTGAGCTGTCTGAAGAGCAGATTGACACGCTACGTGAAGCAGTTGCCAAGTTTGTTGTCGAAGGCGATCTGCGCCGTGAAGTCGCCCTGAGTATCAAGCGTCTGATGGACCTTGGTACCTATCGTGGTTTGCGTCATCGTCGTGGTCTTCCGGTTCGCGGTCAGCGTACCAAGACCAATGCCCGTACCCGTAAGGGTCCGCGCAAACCGATCAAGAAATAATCGGGGTGAGTAAATAATGGCTAAGGCACCTATTCGTGCACGTAAGCGTGTTAAAAAACAAGTTTCAGATGGTGTAGCTCATATCCATGCGTTTTTCAACAATACCATCGTAACTATTACCGATCGTCAGGGTAATGCGTTGGGTTGGGCGACCGCCGGTGATTCCGGTTTCCGTGGTTCTCGTAAGTCTACTCCTTTCGCCGCACAGGTCGCAGCGGAACGTTGCGCCGAAGCCGTGAAAGAATATGGCATCAAAAATCTGGAAGTTATGGTTAAAGGACCAGGTCCAGGCCGCGAGTCTACCGTCCGCGCGTTAAACGCGGCTGGTTTCCGCATCACGAACATTACTGATGTGACTCCGATCCCCCATAACGGTTGTCGTCCGCCTAAAAAGCGCCGCGTTTAACGCCGCTTTTAGGTTAGTTGGAGAAAGAAAATGGCAAGATATTTGGGTCCTAAGCTCAAGCTGAGCCGTCGAGAGGGCACAGACCTTTTCCTGAAGTCTGGCGTTCGCGCGATCGATTCCAAGTGCAAAATTGAGCAACCGCCCGGTCAGCACGGTGCGCGTAAACCGCGTCTGTCTGATTACGGCGTACAGTTGCGCGAAAAACAAAAAGTTCGTCGTATTTACGGCGTGCTGGAACGTCAATTCCGCAACTACTACAAAGAAGCAGCACGCCTGAAAGGTAATACCGGTGAAAACCTGTTGCAGTTGCTGGAAGGTCGTCTCGACAACGTTATTTACCGCATGGGCTTTGGTGCTACCCGTGCTGAAGCACGTCAGTTGGTCAGCCACAAGGCGATCATGGTGAACGGCCGCGTTGTTAACATCGCTTCTTACCAGGTTACTCCGAATGACGTTGTCAGCATCCGTGAGAAAGCGAAAAAACAATCCCGTGTTCGTGCCTCATTGGAACTGGCTGAGCAGCGTGAAAAGCCGACCTGGCTTGAAGTCAACGCTGCTAAGATGGAAGGGGTGTTCAAACGTATTCCAGAACGTACCGATCTGTCTGCGGACATTAATGAACACCTGATCGTCGAGCTTTACTCCAAGTAAGGCTTAGTACCAAAGAGAGGACACAATGCAGGGTTCTGTGATAGAGTTTCTAAAACCGCGCCTGGTAGATATCGAGCAAGTTAGTTCGACGCACGCCAAGGTGACCCTTGAGCCCTTAGAGCGTGGCTTTGGCCATACTTTGGGTAATGCACTGCGCCGTATTCTGCTTTCATCAATGCCGGGTTGCGCGGTGACTGAGGTTGAGATTGATGGTGTACTGCACGAGTACAGCACCAAAGAAGGTGTACAGGAAGACATCCTGGAGATTCTGCTCAACCTGAAAGGGCTGGCGGTGAGAGTTCAAGGTAAAGATGACGTTATCTTGACCCTGAATAAATCCGGCATTGGCCCTGTGACCGCAGCCGACATCACCCATGATAAGGATGTCGAAATCGTCAAACCGCAGCATCTCCTGTGCCACCTAACCGATGAAAACGCCGCTATCAGCATGCGTATCAAGGTTCAGCGTGGACGTGGTTATGTTCCGGCTTCTGCCAGAATTCATTCGGAAGAAGATGAGCGCCCGATCGGTTGTCTGCTGGTAGACGCATGCTATAGCCCTGTAGAGCGTATTGCCTACAATGTGGAAGCAGCGCGCGTTGAGCAGCGTACCGACCTGGACAAGCTGGTTATCGAAATGGAAACCAATGGCACGATCGATCCTGAAGAGGCGATCCGCCGTGCGGCAACCATTCTGGCTGAACAACTGAAAGCTTTTGTTGACTTACGTGATGTACGTCAGCCGGAAGTGAAAGAAGAGAAACCAGAATTCGATCCGATCCTGCTGCGCCCCGTTGACGATCTGGAATTGACTGTCCGCTCTGCTAACTGCCTCAAGGCAGAAGCTATCCACTACATCGGTGATCTGGTACAGCGCACCGAGGTTGAGTTGCTGAAAACGCCTAACCTTGGTAAAAAATCCCTTACCGAGATCAAAGACGTGTTGGCTTCCCGTGGGTTGTCTCTGGGCATGCGCCTTGAGAACTGGCCTCCGGCAAGTATCGCTGATGAATAACCCGATCATAGGTTAAAGTTTTACTGAGAAGGATAAGGTCATGCGTCATCGTAAGAGTGGTCGTCAACTGAATCGTAACAGCAGCCATCGCCAGGCTATGTTCCGTAACATGGCCGGTTCTTTGGTTCGTCATGAAATCATCAAGACGACCCTGCCGAAAGCGAAAGAGCTGCGCCGCGTTGTTGAACCGCTGATTACACTTGCCAAGACCGACAGCGTAGCAAATCGTCGTCTGGCATTCGCCCGCACTCGTGATAACGAGATTGTGGCAAAACTGTTTAACAAGCTGGGCCCGCGTTTCGCGAGCCGCACCGGTGGTTACACTCGCATCTTGAAGTGTGGCTTCCGTGCAGGCGACAACGCGCCGATGGCATACATCGAACTCGTTGATCGCGCTGAAGCAGCAGCTTCAGCAGCGGAAGCAATCGCAGAGTAATCTGCCGTTGTGCAAGCTTGTATAAAACCGGGCCTGGCACAATTTTTTTGTGCCTCGAAGTTGCCAGCCGGTAAGCGTAATGGGTTTGCCGCCGTGGTTGTTTTAGCGTGCCGAAAACTGATGGCGGGCATTTCAAGCCATAATCGTAGCCCCCATAATTTTCTGTTGGCGCGGCCCATGTGGTTGGGCTGAATTTTCCCTTCTGCCGTTAACAACTGCAAACGCCCCTCCAATGTTGCCGTCACCGTTTTCCATGGTGGATATCGTTATCCCTAAACCAGCCCCTGGTCCAGCCGCTATGCCCGTCTTAGAAATGATTAATTAAGTAATAAAAGCTGCATAAGGTATGTGCAGACAGCGTCTCTTACTTGGCATATTAAAAATATTTCGTTAATGAAAAAATGAATATGTAAGGTTTATTATCCACTCAGCGTACATTACGGCCTGTAGTGGTCAACTGAAACTGGCCACCGCGTTAGAGTTTTTCCAGTGTCTATTTTCTGATTCCTTTGGTGGC
>NZ_JBPESN010000059.1:0-14747 GCF_051710625.1 Sodalis sp. (in: enterobacteria)
GCCCGCAAGACCGCAACTGTGCAAATGACACCCACACACCAGGGTGTAACAATAACACCAATCATCGTATTTTTATGGACCTCGGCGACGGCGTGCGGTCAACTCCGCACGCCGACGATCGGTTTAGCTAATGATTTTGACGCCCTGCTCGCTGCCGATAAGCGCCACATCGGCGCCGCGACGCGCGAACAGGCCAACGGTAACCACGCCTGGGATGTTGTTGATTTGCTCCTCAAGCGGCACCGCATCCATAATGGCCAGATTGTGGACATCCAGGATGATATTACCGTTGTCGGTCACCACGCCCTGGCGATAAACCGGCGAACCGCCCAGGCGAACCAATTCGCGAGCCACCCAGGTGCGAGCCATGGGGATCACCTCCACCGGAAGCGGAAAGGCGCCGAGCACGTCCACCAGCTTGCTTGCATCGGCGATACAAACAAACTTACGCGCCACGGCGGCGACGATTTTTTCGCGGGTCAGCGCAGCCCCCCCGCCTTTGATCATTTGCATGCTGCCGTTAATCTCATCGGCGCCATCGACGTAAATATCCAGAGAATCCACCTCATTCAGGTCGAATAACGGAATGCCCAGGCTTTGCAATTTGGCAGACGATGCCTCGGAGCTGGATACCGCCCCGTCGATTTGGTGCCTGACGGAGGCCAGCGCGTCGATGAAATGCGCCGCGGTAGAGCCGGTCCCCACGCCCAAAATCGCACCGGGCCGGACATATTTCAGCGCGACCCAGGCCGCCGCTTTTTTCAGTTCATCCTGCGTCATGGTCTCTTTTTGCCCGTATGCAATTCCGTGTGGGCGCCAGTATAAATCAATCTTCGCGGCAACGACGTGAAGATTACCACAACCTCGGCCGCACGAGGCCGTGAGTCGAGCGCGAGACATTGCGCACGCAATTGTGTAAAACTATGGCATAGTGCAGGGATATCATGCTGACAGGGGAAGATGAATGAAACACCCAAATTATCGGACGCTTCAGGCGTTTGACGCCGTAATACGTGAGCGCGGTTTTGAACGTGCCGCGCAGAAATTGTGTATTACCCAGTCGGCCGCGTCGCAGCACATTAAACAGCTGGAAAACTTGTTTGGCCAGCAGCGGGTGGTGCGCACGATCCCTCCCACGCCCTACTGAGCAGGGACATAAATTACTGGCGTTGCTGCATCAGGTGGAATTGCTGGAAGAGGAGTGGCCGGGCAAGGATACCGGCAGCGATACCCCTTTGCTGCTGTCGCTGTCGGTTAACGCCGACAGTCTTACGGCCTGTCTACTGCCGGTGCTTAAATCGGTGCTGAACGATTCGCCGACCTGATTAAATCTACAGGTAGAAGACGAAACCTGTACCCAGGAACGCCTGCGTCGCGGCGAAGTGGTAGGCTCAGTATTCAACCCCAGCCGCTCCCGAGCTGCCTGGTGGACCGACTAAGCGCGCTCGATTATTTGCTCGTTGCGTCGCCGTCGATCGCGGCCCGTTACTTCCCCAATGGCGTCAGCCGCAGCGCCTTACTCAAAGCGCCCGCTGTGGCGTTTGATCATCTCGACGATATGCACCAGTCCTTCTTGCAGCAAAACTTTGATCTCTCTCCCGGCAGCGTCCTGTGCTATATCGTTAATTCCTCGGAGGCCTTTGTGCAGCTGGCACGACAGGGCACCACCTGCTGTATGATCTCGCATTTGCAAATCGAACGCGAGCTGGAGCAGCGCGAGCTTATCGATTTGACGCCGGGTTTGTATCAGCGCCGCATGCTGTACTGGCACCGTTTTGCGCCGGAAAGCCGTATGATGCGTAAAGTGACAGACACCTTGCTGGACCATGGTCATCAGGCCCAGCGTCAGGCGGCCTGTGCGCTGTGGGGGCCATCGCGCCCGGTCCCGGTCAGCCGTGTACTCCGCCATGCGCGCGCCGCGTGCGGCGGTACGATAAAGGCCCTCCTGCCGTGCTCAACGCCTGCAGGGCCGGCGCGGTTAGCCCTTCTCCGGCGTGTTGCACTGCGGGCGGGCGCAGTTAACCACTTTCCACCGTGCCGAACTGCGATCGAGCGGGCGAGATGAACAACCACGCTACGCCGACCCTGATGCGGTGAGATTAGGGCTGCGGCTTCATTTCAAACACGACGTCCACCTGATCGTCGAAGTGAATCGATTGCTGGGCATAGGTTTGATCGGCATCGACCTGGGCGGAGGCGCTGGTGGCTTTGAACATCCGCACCACCGTCATCGGCTGGTAGTTGGCGACATGATAGCAAATGCGGTATACCGGCCCCAGCGAAGCGTGGAAGCCTTCCGCCAGCGCCCGCCCCTGCGCCGTAGCGTCATCAATCGCCTTCTAACGGGCCTGAGCGCGATATTGCTCGGGATTAGCTACGCCCAGATCCACCGAGCGGATTTTATTCAAGCCCGCCTTTAGCGCGCCGTCCAGCAATTCATTGAGCTTATCCAGCTGATGCAGGGTCACCTGCACCTTGCGCACCGCTTTATAGCCTTTCAGCACTGACTCGCCGGTTTTAAGATAATCGTATTCCGGCTGAGTACGTAAATTGGCGGCATTGATATCTTTACTGGCGATGCTGTCCTTCTTGGGGAAGTCGAAATATTGCGCAACGCGGTCAGCGGCCTGCTTTATTAGCATCCGCCGCATCTTTGGACGAAATGGACACCTCAATAGACGGCGTGGCAATATTCGGCGTCGCATTGACGGAGGGTGTCCCCGAGGCGACAACATGCGGTCCCTGCGGCAATTCGGCCGCCAAAGCCGGCATGATATGGGCTCCCAGTTCTACGATGGCGGTCAACACCAGTGCTTTTACCTTCACGCTTCCTCCCGGGGAATATGACTTGCTGAATGTGTAACGTAACCAAGTATATCATCCCCCTTTTCCCTCGAGGGACAACGTTATTTGCAGTTTTTTACCATTACGTTTATACCAGTTGCCAGCCTATCCTGTTGCCGATGATCAAAACTATAGGATAAGTTCTGAATAGCGTCGATGCGGCACGGATTGCTTAAAAAGCAATCAGCAGCCTGAACATCCACTAACCCGTAAAACCAGACCAGTGAAGCGCTGATATGGTGCCGCCGGCAAACCAGCCGCGATCCGCAGGCGCCAATTGGCCGGCGTCGCTGCCGAGTATCACCACCGTGTCCGGGTAGACATGAAGATTGGCCAGGTCACCGCGAGAATGGTCAATAGCATTCTACGTCGGCTACTGCCGGCGGTTGCCCGCTTATCGCCCTGCGTCACTGCGCCGCCGAACACCCCCGCGCAGATAAGCAACAGATCGCTGATGAAACACAGCGTCGCGGCCAGCAAAAAATATTGCCGTTGTATCCCCTGATTCATCACCATCACGTTCTGCGGCCCGATAGGCACAATCAAGGCCATGCCGAGAAAAAATCCTTGATGAACAAACGTCACATATGCCGCCCTGCTGGTTGCCTGTTGAGGCGGGCAGTTTACCGGCCGTTCGGTGGCGGTTGAAGTGGAGTGATCTTATCCCCGATAAGCGGCATTAATGTATGCCCCCGCGCCGGAGGGGCGCGGGCAAGGGGAAATGATAATTTGGCGTGCGACGGTGCGCAATGAGACCCAGGCCGCTCAGGAAAACGGTTCAGGTGCCTTGCGCAGCGCCCACAGGCTGACGGGACGCAGGTATCAGGGATGGGAAATACCGCGTCGCCGGGCATTTACCGTTGCCAGGCGACGACATGCGGCCCCACCCTAACCTGTCTTGGCGGCGCACAGCACCCTCTAGCGCCGGCTTAGGCGACTGCCTTGCCGGTATCCGCGTCGGGCTGCGATTGCACCTGCTGGCTCTCTTCCTCGGCACGGGCGGCGTCCGATGAGGTCGCGGCGCTGGCCGTTTGCTGCTCCTGCTCAGCCCGCGCTTTCGGCGTACGATAGAGATGCACATCCATCTGCGGATAGGGAATACCGATCTGATGCTCATCCAGCGCAACCTTGGCTTTTTCCAGCAGGTCGAAAGTGGCGTTTTGCTGATCGCGGCGCGGAACCCAGGCTCGCACCATGAAATCCATCGAGGACGGGCCAAGTGCATTTAACCGCACGGTCAGGCCCATATCCTGAATCACGCGGTTATCGGCGACCAGAATATCGGTAATCAGCTTCTTCACGACATTGATATCGGCATCATAGCTGACACTGATAATGGTATCGATTAACCGGTTCGGCTCTTGGGAGAAGTTGGTAATATTGCCGGAAAGGATTTTGCTATTGGGCATCACCACAATCTTGCCGTCATAGGTTTTCAGCGTGGTGGAGAAGATCTGCACCACCAACACCGTACCCGAAGTGCCAGAAAAATTCACATAGTCGCCGGCGTGGAAATGGCGGAAGGTCACCAGCAGCACCCCTGCCGCAAAGTTGGACAAGGACCCCTGCAGGGCCAGACCGATAGCCAAACCGGCGGCACCGATAACGGTGATAACCGAGGCGGTTTGTACGCCTATCCGGTTCAGGGCGGCGATAAGGGTGAAAATCACGATGCCGTAGCGCAAAATCGCCGAGACGAAATCGGCGACCGTGGCGTCGATGTGGCGCGCCTTCATCATCCGATTCAGTGTACGGGCGACGATCCGCGAGATAAGCAAACCGCTAAACAGGATAATAATCGCGGCGACGATATTGACCGCGTAATGGATCAGTAACTCTTGGTTATTAACCAGCCAGTTGCTGGCATGATTGATTTTATCAACAACGTTTATATCTTCCATTTAGGTTTCCCGCTCTGGTGTATTTCAAAGCCCCCTCGGCCTGACGCCGATGACAAGACAGTATTAAGCCTATACCACAACGACCTATCGTGCCAATGGCATTGGCAAAACGGGTGCGATGTTTCATGGGGTTAATAAAGCCTGCGGCCCTTGTCATCTCTGAGCGTTGCCCGCCACGATAGGGCGTCAGCTCCCGGCTCAGACCACAAAAAAACCGCGCCATCCAGAGGAGAGACGACTTTCCGGTGGATAGCGCGGTGGTTAACGTCCGACGTGCATCACGGCGGGAGAGAACACATGCCCCACACCGCGCTGCCCGCGTGGTGTGGGGGCCACTCAGTTACAGTACGTCGATAGCGTTCAGTTCTTTAAAGGCCAGCTCCAGGCGCGTCGCCATGGAGGCTTGACCGGCGCGGATCCACACACGCGGGTCGTAGAACTTCTTGTTGGGTTTATCGGCGCCTTCCGGGTTGCCCAGCTGTGCCTGCAGGTAACCTTCGTTCTTCTGATAATACTTCAGAATCCCTTCCCAGGTGGCCCACTGAGTATCGGTATCGATATTCATTTTAACCACGCCGTAGCTGACGGCTTCCTTGATTTCTTCCGGCGTAGAGCCTGAACCGCCGTGGAAGACCAGATTTAGAGATTTGGCCGGCAAACCAAATTTTTCCGACACGTATTTCTGCGAATTATCCAGAATTTTTGGCGTCAGCTGGACGTTACCGGGCTTGTAAACGCCATGAACGTTGCCGAACGCGGCCGCAATGGTGAAATGCGGGCTGATGGCATGCAGTTTTTCATAGGCATAGGCGACATCTTCCGGCTGGGTGTACAGCGCGGAGTTATCCAGATGGCTGTTGTCCACGCCGTCTTCTTTGCCGCCGGTGCAGCCCAGCTCGATTTCCAGCGTCATATCCAGCTTGGCCATGCGCGTCAGATATTTCGCGCTGATTTCGATGTTCTCTTCCAGCGACTCTTCGGACAGGTCGATCATATGGGATGAGAACAGCGGTTTGCCGGTGGCGGCATAGTGTTTCTCGCCCGCGTCCAGCAGTCCGTCAAGCCACGGCAGCAGCTTTTTGGCGCAATGGTCGGTATGCAGAATAACGGGAATGCCGTAGTGTTCGGCCATATGATGCACATGCAGCGCGCCGGACACCGCGCCCAGGACAACCGCAGTCTGGCCTGCGGCTTTCAAGCCTTTGCCCGCGATAAAGGCAGCACCGCTGTTGGAAAACTGCACAATGATCGGCGCGCGCACCTTGGCGGCCGCTTCCAGCGCGGCGTTAATGGAATCGGTGCCTATACAGTTGACGGCGGGGAGGGCAAAGTTGTTTTCTTTCGCGATAGCGAACACTTTCTGAACGTCATCACCGGTGATGACACCTAGTTTAACAAAATCTAAAATCTTAGACATATTACTTTGTCCTGTTTTGTAGGCCATTAAAAGGGGTGACTTCTCACCGCGGCCGAGCCTGTGTATCAGCCGCGGCGACGGCGAACGCCGGTGGCGTCCGCCCGCTCAATACTTATTGTTTCGCGCGTTCTTCAAGCATGAGCACCGCGGGAAGTTTCTTGCCTTCGATAAATTCAAGGAAAGCGCCGCCGCCAGTGGAAATATAGGAGATTTGATCGGCAATGCCAAACAGGTCGATGGCCGCCAGGGTATCCCCGCCGCCGGCGATAGAGAATGCCGCGCTATCGCCGATAGCGCGGGCTACCACCTCGGTGCCTTTACGGAAATTGACGAACTCGAACACGCCGACCGGACCATTCCACAAAATGGTTTTGGCGTTTTTCAGAATTTCCGCCAGGCGGGCGGCGGAAACATCGCCTAAATCCAGAATCTGTTCATTGTCTTGAATTTCGCTGGCGGATTTCAAGGTTGCGGTCGCGGTTTCAGAAAATTCGGTAGCGACGCGAACATCGGTCGGTACGGGAATATCGCTGTTTTCCAGCAGGCGTTTGGCTTCCGGGATCAGGTCAGCTTCATAGAGCGATTTACCGACGTTATGCCCCTGCGCCGCAACGAAGGTGTTGGCGATGCCGCCGCCAACTATGAGCTGATCGGCAATTTTCGATAGCGAATCCAATACGGTCAGCTTGGTGGAGACTTTTGAACCGCCAACGATGGCCACCATCGGCCGGGCCGGGTTATCAAGCGCTTTGCCCAGCGCTTCCAGCTCATTGAATAGCAGCGGGCCGGCGCAGGCGACGGCCGCGAATTTACCTACGCCGTGGGTGGAGGACTGGGCGCGGTGGGCGGTACCAAAGGCATCCATCACGAACACGTCGCACAGCTCGGCATATTTCTTCGCCAGGGCTTCGTCATCTTTCTTTTCGCCCTTGTTGAAACGCGTGTTTTCCAGCACGACCAGTTCGCCCTCGGCGACATCCACGCCATCAAGGTAATCTTTGGCCAGACGCACCGGCGCGGAGAGTTTATCTTTGAGATAATCCACCACCGGCTGCAGAGAAAACTCGGCGTTGTATTCCCCTTCCGTCGGGCGTCCGAGATGGGAGGTCACCATGACGCGCGCGCCCTGTTTCAGTGCGGCTTCGATAGTAGGTAGAGCGGCGCGGATACGCGCATCGGACGTCACTTTCCCGTCTTTAACCGGCACGTTCAGATCGGAACGGATAAATACACGTTTACCAGCCAGATCCAGATCGGTCATCTTAATTACAGCCATGGTGAACCCTCTTGTTTGATGCTTGCTAAATTGTCTGAGCGGCGGGGAATGGCTTTCTCACACCGGACCAATAGTCACTTGCGGCCCCGTCTATTCAATACTAATGGGCCAGGCCTGATTCTTTGACATATTAAACGCTTAAACGTTGTCCTATGCCCGCTCACCGCGGCGGGCGACCTGCCTGCGACGCGCAAAGCATGTCAGTATGACTAATAATTCTCTGTTATCAACTATAATCACGAAATAACGCCTGTGCCCGCTTTTGTCATCCGCTCGGGGAGTAAGACTGCACGCAACATCACTTGCCGGGGTCCCGTCCGCCGCGATCGCCAAGCTGATGACTGAATCGCTTCATCTAAAATAATCAAATCTGCTCGCGGCAGGAATAAATTTGCGGATTTTGTGATACAGATCTTTTTAATGGCGCAAAATTATCGCGCCGGGGCCATGACAATTCCAACAATGCCGTCTACTGGCCGACGGTCTGTTAACCGCTCTGGATACGTGTTAGCCGTCACGACCGGGAGACGAGCGTGCTGAGGTGCTGAGGTGCTGGGGTGCCGGGGACTGGCAAGCCTGAACACCCGGCTAAAACGCTGCCAGAGGAGTCCTCTGCCGGCGGTCGTAAAACGATGTGCTTTCGTCGCGGTCTTAAGACGATTGCCGGGCGACCTCAGCTGATAACGTGCCCCCTACTTTCCCTAATACCAGAATCTACTGCATGAAACTGCATCGTGAGATCACGCCTGTGTTTTATAGAAATTTTAAATGCCGAGGCGAGCAATGCCTCTCCCACTACTGCCGCGGGTGGGGGATTCATATAGATAAAAAACCTACAAAATCTATAAGGCTACTCATCAAATTGAAGTGAAAGATATTACCGAAAAATATCTAATTCCCCATAGCTCAGAACAGCATACTCAGCGCTACGTCTAATAGATCGCGCTAAAAGAGGATGGCGATTGCCCTTTTCTCAACCCAAAAAAACTGTGCAACATCTACTTGACGCTGGGTTCGAATGCATTGAGCCGAACCTGCCAAACCTATCCACGCATTGAAACGTCCATCCAGAGTTATCGTCAGCATTCATTAAGTTTGTCGTGTCCGGAAGTGGTCCGCCTGGTACTGTTTGATCCCGATGCCTTAAAATATGAGGGAAAAACCACCGTTAAACGCACTAAAATCACCGAGTCTGTCGGCAGCACTCGGCGAGATGACGTTACCCAGGAGCAGCAGATTATTCAGTTATTCTGCCGCCATCTGATTATGGCGCACAGCCCCTTTATCGAAGACAACCTGTATGCTTTAGTACAGTTTATGATCTTCTTACAATCGCTGAATTATCGGGTGGAGGAGAATTACCCGCGGGTGGAAAGTCTGTTTACTTCGCTCGTCAAGGAGTTGACCGACGGCCAGATTTATCAAAAAAGAAAGGCTATCACCACAACGGCCAGACACCACTTCAAATTCTCTTTGCTTTTGGTGATGCTGCGTTTTTTCACCAACTCGGGACGATCGCGATAACATTTATTTTCCTCGGTTGGCGATACAATGCAATTTTTTGGTCTGCAAGACGAAACGTTGCAGGCGGCTATGCCCGAGAATTGGCAAATAGTTGGATAATGAATGGAGAAAACTGCTTAATGACAGTTGCCTGGCCGCGCCGTATCGGAAGAAGAGGTTCAGTTAACTTTTAGTCATCGCCACCGTGATGATGCACTCCGCCCATTTCCGGGCCCAGCTTGATGCGCTCATCGATAAACTGAATTATGGCGATGACTTGTCGTGTCTGCTGTTATTGAACTAGACCTTACACGCGGGCAAACGGCGTGGCCGACTGCGGCACGGGTGAAAGCAGACAGGTCAAGTCGTTTGCCACGGTGGGCGCAGAAGCGGACGTCGCGCAAGTCCCGCGCCTGGCGCACCCTTAGCGCGTGCTGACAAAATCTCAGGGGTTATCCAGCACACCGTCTTTCCCGTCAGTCGTCGCCGCGCTTGGCGCCCTGGATGTAAAGCATTTCCAGCGCCAATGTGGCGGCAGCCAGTGAGGTGATCTGCACCTGATCGTAGGCCGGCGCGACCTCGACGATATCCATACCAACGATATTCAGCGGTTGCAGCCCGCGCACCAGCTTCAACGCCCGATCGTTGGTCAGGCCGCCGATAACCGGCGTGCCGGTGCCGGGCGCCGCCGAAGGATCGAGACAGTCGATATCAAAGGTCAAATAGACCGGCAGGTTACCCACAATCTGCTTCACCTGTGCCAGGATGTCATCAACGCTGCGGTCATTAACCTGTCCCGCATCCAGCACGGTGAAACCGTTATCGCGTTCAAACTCGGTGCGGATGCCTATCTGCACCGAATGCGCGGGGCTGATTAACCCTTCGTTTGGCGCATGATAAAACATGGTGCCATGATCGAACTTGCTGCCGTTGGCATAGGTATCGGTGTGGGCGTCAAAATGCACCAGCGCCATTTTGCCAAAGTGCTTGGCGTGGGCGCGCAGCAACGGCAGGGTAACGAAGTGATCGCCGCCGAACGACAGCATCCGCTTGCCGGCCGCCAGCAGCCGCTCGGCGTGGTCCTGCAATTTATCGCAAAAATCCTGCACATCGCCGAACTCATACACCAGATCGCCGCAATCGACAACCTTCAAGCGCTTACGCACATTGAAATCCCAGGGCCAACGGCAGCCTTCCCAGGCGAGGTTGGTGGAAACCTGGCGTATCGCGGCGGGCCCGTGCCGGCTGCCGGCACGCCCGGAGGTGGCCATATCGAACGGGATACCGGTGATGACCCAATCGGCGTCCGTGGCATAGGGGTTGAATTTCAGCGGTAGACGTAGGAAACCAAAAGCATTCGATACCAGCGAGTTATCGTAATTATAACCCAGGGTCGTCATTTTCATTCCTTACTTAACGTTATTCATCTTCCAGATAAGTGTAACCGTACAGGCCCGCCTCGAATTCCTCCAGGAATTCACTTTGCAGTCCAGCATCCAGATCGGTGTCTTTCACCTGGTCTCGGAAACGGGTCAGCAACACGTCGGGATCCAGTTGCACATAGCGCAGCATATCGGCGACGGTATCCCCTTCGTCCGACTCGTTCAATTCCATGCTGCCGTCCTTGAACACATACACATCGACGGTCGCGGTATCGCCGAACAGATTATGCATGTTACCGAGGATTTCTTGGTAGGCGCCCACCATGAAAAAGCCGAGGGCCGGCGGATTATCGGCATCATAGGGCGGCATCGGCATGGTGGTGGCGATGCCGTCGCCATCAACATAATGATCAATGGTACCGTCAGAGTCGCAGGTAATATCCAGCAGCACCGCACGCCCTTCAGGCGGTTTATCCAGCCCCGCCAGCGGCAGAACCGGGAACAATTGGTCGATACCCCATGCGTCCGGCATTGACTGGAACAGCGAGAAGTTTACGTACAGCTTATCCGCCATACGTTCCTGCAATTCATCGATAATCGACCGGTGGGCGCGATTACTCGGGTCGAGCTGGGTCTGGATCAGGCGGCAAATGCTGAGATACAGCTGCTCCGCCCAAGCACGCTGCGTCAAATCCAGCATACCGTGGGTATATTGCGTATGAACATCATGCAGATCCATCTGGCTATCGTGCAACCATTCACGTAACGAACGGCGGTTGCGCGGCTCTTGCATCTCCTGCCAGGTCTGCCACAGGCTTTCCAGCGGGCGCGGGGCGTCCGCCTCCGGCGGGTGCGGGTCGCTGAATTCATTGCGCTCCACGCCGATAACATTCGATACCAGCACGGTATGGTGCGCCGTTACCGCCCGCCCGGACTCGGTAATGACCGTTGGGTGCGGCAGCCCGTATTCATTACAGGCATCGCCGATGCCCCAAATGACATTGTTGGCATACTCGTTCAGGCCATAATTGGCCGAGCCGTCGGATTGAGAGCGGGTGCCTTCATAATCGACCCCCAAACCGCCGCCGACGTCGAAACATTCAATATGGACCCCTAGTTTATGCAATTCAACATAAAAACGCGCCGACTCACGCACGCCGGAAGCGATATCGCGAATATTCGATAATTGGGAACCCAAATGGAAATGCAATAATTGCAGACTGTCCAGCAGGCCTTGCGCGCGCAGTAGATCGACCAATTGCAGTACCTGCGCCGCTGCCAGACCGAATTTAGACTTCTCGCCGCCGCTGGATTGCCATTTGCCGGAGCCCTGAGAGGTTAGACGGGCGCGGACGCCAAGGCGCGGCACGACATTTAGCCGCTCTGCCTCTTCAAGCACCAGTGTAATTTCGGAAAGTTTTTCAATCACCAGATAGACTTTATGGCCGATTTTCTCGCCGATAAGCGCCAGACGAATATATTCCCGATCTTTGTAGCCGTTGCAGACAATCACCGTGCGGGTCATGCCGGCATGGGCGAGCACCGCCATCAGCTCCGCCTTGGAGCCGGCCTCCAGACCCAGGGGCTCACCGGAGTTGACCAGCGACTCGATAACGCGGCGGTGCTGGTTGACCTTAATCGGGTAAACCAGAAAATAGCCGCCCTGATAGCCAAAAGAATCCCGCGTGCGCTGGAAAGCGGCGTTAATGGAACGCAAGCGGTGTTGCAGGATCTGCGGAAAACAGAACAGCGCCGGCAGACGCTGGCCGTCGGCTTGACGCTGTTTCACCAATTCGGCCAGATCGACGCACGATTCGGGGAAGTCCGGATCTGGGCAAACGCTGATATGACCTAACTCATTGACGTCATAGTAGTTATTGCCCCAGTACGTGACGTTATAGGTTCGCAGCATTTTACTGGCGTCGCTGTCGTTCATGGCTACCTCCTGCATTGAGCGCAAAGTGTCTTGTCGAGCCGCGCCGCGCGGCTCCGCGGGTTCGGTCGCGAGTCAGTCATGGCGGCATCCTCCCCGGACGCGAAGCCCGCTTGCCGGCCCTAATCAGGTAAGCGCCGGCAACGGAATCCTGCCCGCCCGCGCGCAACGAGAGCGGCAAGAAACGCCACCAAACGCCGCCGGTGTCCGGTCTATCCAGACAGTAATTGTAAAACACCTTGGTGAACTTCGTGCTACAGGATGGCGTTCCGCTATCAATTAGGATCGCATGAAAGGCCGACTGACCCGAAATCAGAACTCCGCGGCACTTAGCCGGCCCGGGCGTCCTGAGCCGCTCCGGTCCGGGTGGCGACTTCGACAAGAAAGGATACACGCGGCGCCGGTGGCGCAGGCGGCCCGACGCGCCACACACGGGAGAAGGGGGGCAGAAACGACTGGCATCGTACGCATCATGAATCCTGTCTCCTGAGCAAACACGGTCCGCAACCGGGGCAGGAAATTGAGTGTAAAAGGTTTGTGCGCTTTTTCGGTTAATTTTTACGTTACCTGATGTTAGCGCGCGCGATTTTATATCGCCGCAGGTGTAAAAAGCAAAATAAAATTGGCCTATGTCACTTTATTGACATTTTTTGTCCTTTGTAGTATCGGGCTGATTTATTTCAGCCAAAAAATTACTGGCGTTCAACCAAGACCCTACCCTAAAATAACCATCCAGAAGTTAATCCTTCTATACTGATTAACTGTTTTACTGCTGAACGACAGTTTCCGGGGGAGGCAGCATGACGCGTACCGTCATCATCAGGGCATCGTGCAGTGCGGGTGCCCCGTCTCCCCAGCGCTACGCAGTCATTTCCGACCCGCATCCAAAGGTAAAAAGACCAATGGCTAAACAGCTATTTACATCTGAATCTGTTTCAGAAGGGCATCCTGATAAAATCGCGGACCAGATTTCCGACGCCGTGCTGGACGCCATTCTGGCGCAGGATCCCAAGGCGCGCGTCGCCTGCGAAACCTATGTTAAGACCGGCATGGTCCTGGTGGGCGGCGAAATCACCACTAGCGCCTGGGTGGATATCGAAGAATTGACGCGCAGCACTATCCGCGAGATCGGTTACATCCATTTAGATATGGGGTTTGACGCCAACTCTTGCGCCGTGCTGAGCGCCATTGGTAAACAGTCTCCGGATATTAACCAGAGCGTGGATCGCACCGATCCGCTGGAACAGGGCGCGGGCGACCAGGGGCTGATGTTCGGCTACGCCACCAATGAAACCGATGTGCTGATGCCGGCGCCGATCACTTACGCGCACCGTCTGGTGGCGCGCCAGTCACAGGTGCGGAAAAACGGGACCCTGCCCTGGCTGCGTCCGGACGCCAAAAGCCAGGTCACCTTCGCCTACGACAACGGCAAGGTAGTGGGTATCGCCGCCGTGGTGCTGTCGACCCAGCATGCCGAAGATATCGCCTTGCCGCAGTTGAAAGAAGCGGTGATGGAAGAGATCACCAAGCCGGTTCTACCCGCGGAGTGGCTCTCCGCCCAGACCAAGTATTTTATCAACCCGACCGGCCGCTTTGTCATCGGCGGCCCGATGGGCGATTGCGGTCTGACCGGCCGCAAGATCATTGTCGACACCTACGGCGGCATGGCCCGCCACGGCGGTGGCGCCTTCTCCGGCAAGGATCCGTCCAAGGTGGACCGTTCGGCCGCCTATGCCGCGCGCTACGTGGCAAAAAACATCGTTGCAGCCGGTCTGGCCGAACGCTGTGAAATCCAGGTGTCCTACGCCATCGGCGTGGCTGAGCCGACCTCCATCACCATTGAAACCTTCGGCACTGAAAAGATCTCGGCGGATAATCTGACGGCGTTGGTGCGCGAGTTTTTTGACCTGCGTCCTTACGGGCTTATCACCATGCTGGATCTGCTGCAGCCAATTTACCGTGAAACTGCTGCCTACGGCCACTTCGGCCGCGAGCATTTCCCGTGGGAGAAGACCGATAAAGCTGAACTGCTGCGTGACGCCGCCGGCCTGAAATAACGCGCGTTGTCGCGCACACAGCAGCCGTAATAACCGCTATACCGCAACGGCGATCGTTACGATCGCCGTTTTTTTATGCCCGTAGTGAAAGTGGTGTTTGTAGTGGTCAACTAAAACTGGCCACCGCGTTAGAGTTTTTCCAGTATCTATTTTCTGATTCGTTTGGTGGCAACCCACCGTTATATTCATGCGGCCTGAGTGCGCTGTAATATCCCACGATATAATCGGTAATTTTATGAGCTGCTTCGCTGAAGCTGTTGTAACCCTTTGTCGGCACCCATTCTGTCTTCAGGCTGCGGAAGAACTACTCCATCGGACTGTTATCCCAACAGTTACCCCGCCGACTCATGCTTTGTTTGATCCGGTAACGCCACAGCAACTGTCGGAACTGCCTGCTCGTATAGTGGCTACCCTGATCGCTGTGGAACATCACT
>NZ_JBPESN010000060.1:0-14686 GCF_051710625.1 Sodalis sp. (in: enterobacteria)
GGCGACTGGCTCAGCAATATGCCGAATAGGCATTGCAACCACTGCTGGCCGATAGCCACGCCCGCCGCATTGACGTCCGGAGTCAGCTGTCCGGCACAAGGTGACCTGAGGCTACATATCGACGTCGTGGCCGCCAACAAAATTTGCAAACCTTTACTCACCCGGTAAAGGTCATTTAAACGGAATATCGCCATGGCGCACAGCACCCCCACCCATACCGAGATTGCCGACACGCTCTTGCACGATATCCGCAACCAGTTGCCGGACGCTGATACCGGTCCCGACAGGTGACTACGCGGTGCGCGCGAACGACATTGCCAGCGCGCTGCAGGGGCTATACCAGCACCAGCTGTGGATAGTGCGGAAAATGTTCCCGGCACCGCCGACCATGACTATCTGGTAATGCACGCCTGCACGCGCAACCTGCCGTCGAAAAAAGCAGCTACCCCGGCCGGCGGCGAAGTACGCCTGACCAGCAACCCCGGCGCAAACATTACCGGCCTACTGCAATTGCGTCCCACCGGCAGCCGTCAGCGCTACCAGACCACCGCGCCGGGCACGATAGACGCCGGGCAGCCTGACCTTGCCCACCCACGCGCTGTAAAGCGGTACCCAGGGCAATCTGGCGGACAATACGCCAGGGACGCTCTGATGGCCCCAGCCAGTGTTGACAGCAACGTCACTGTCACCCGCATGGTCGGCGGCAGCGAGGCCGGATCCGACGCCGCCCTGCTGGTGCGTCTGCTGAAGGTGATACGCCGCCCGTCGGCGGGCGGCAATCAATACGATTACCATCGCTGGGCGGTGTCTTTGCCCGGCGTCACCGAAGCCCATGGCTACCCGCTGCGCCGGGGCTACGGTACGGGGTGAATATGGTGATGGTCACCCATAACGACCTGCCGTCCGCCGGAGACGCTTAAAATGCTGCAGCGCTACCTTGACGAGATGCGCCCGGTCACCGCGAAAGACTGTCTGGTACTGGCCACCCGAGGTGGTGAAAGCCGATATCACGGCCCAGGTCAGCCTGAGCAATCTGACGCTGGAGGCTGCGCGCAAATAGATTACGACCCCGCTCAGTGACTATTTTAACCGCCTGGCCCCCGGTGAGGTGGCGGTCAGAACCCAGCTGGGGGCGCTGATATCCGAGGTGGTTGGCGTGGCGGACTACCCCAGTTGCTTGCCCCCAGCGCCAATGTGTAGTACCGGTGGTGAACAAGCAGACCGTGCAGTGGATACGCGCAGGCACCATCACAGTGGAGAAAATGCCATGGACAGCCGCAATTACGCGCAGCTTCTCAGTGCCCTGCTGCCACCGAAAAGCTATGCGCTGACCGGTAAGCGACTCGGTGTCGAACTGCAGGCCGAGGGGAAGAGCCTGGCACAGCTGGAAATCTGCGCCGGCGAAGTGGCTGACGGTATCACGCCCTTTCTGGCAGTCGGGCTGCTGGTCGACTGGGAGCGGATGTTGGAAATTTCCCCCGACAGCAGCATGACGCTACAGCAGCGTCGCCAGCAAGTACTGGCCAGGATTAATGCCACTGGTGGCCTGAGCCGGCAATACTTTATCAGCTTGGCCAAATTGCTGGGTTACCGCGTCATCATCGACGAGCCGGAGCCGTTCCGCGCCGGTATTGGCCGGGCCGGCGAGCGTATCTGGGTGCCGGAGATTATCTGGCTGTGAATAGTCAATATCGATGACGCACAGGTGCCGGTCTACCGCTTCCGCGCCGGTAGCTCGGTGGCCGGGGAAAGGCTGCTGACCTTTGGGCAGAACCTGATTGAAGGGCTGTTTAAGGACCTGAAACCCGCGCACACCCAGGTGCTGTTTAACTACAGGGAGAAAACGCGCCCATGAAGGATATTATCGCGCCGATTGACAGCGAGAACGGGCTGTTTCATGACGGCAACCCGTCCGGCGACGTCAGGGGGACCGTGGTCTACGCCCAGTGGCTGAACGCCATGCAGGGGGCGGTCATCAATACCCAGATCGAGCAGAAAAATATTCTGACGGCCGCCGGAATGCAGCCCAATCCGGCGCAACATAACCAGCTGGCCGAGGCCATCAAGGGGTTGATTGCGCAAGCCCGGCAGGAGAATGAAAAACGCAGCCTGTTTAGGAAAAAACAACGGCGCGGATATCTCAGATAAGGCGGCGTTCGTGGCCAATCTAGGGTTAAAAAATACCGTTGAACAGGCACAAAACGCACTGGACAAACGTACCAGTGGCACGGTTAACGGGAGTCTGCAGATCACCCATTCGGTCAATGTCGGCGACAGCGATTCAGGGCTGATTGCCAATGGCAAAGGCAACGTGGCGCTGTACGCCAACAACGTCAAGACCTGCGAATGGAATACTCAGCGCCTGCATTGGGTACAAGACCTTGAAGTGGGTGGAAAGCTGACCGCCAGTGGCGGAGCGATCTTTGGCAAAGCCGTCTCGCTATCCGGTGGCGGCCATCTCACGGATATTCTCCATTTTTATGGGCGGGGGCAAAGCAGTAACGAGACACGTTCAGGTGAATGCCGCTATTACCCTTATCCAGGCAATCCCATGAGCACGGAATTTTACGGTGCCGATGTGGTGGGCAGTCATTATAAACATCGCCTTATTATTAATTGCGGTGGCGGTAACATTAAGTGGTTCCTTTTTAAGGATGACGGTAGCGCTTATGCCATGCAGGGGACTGGTAAAATAACTCGGACCGGCGGATAAAAAGCGATATTGCGAAAATAGAAAATAGCCTTGCAAAAATCAAAACGCTGACGGGCTACACGTATGTCCTTGCCGAACATCGTCAGGCGGGTGTGATAGCCGATGAGCTGGAAAAGGTCCTGCCTGGGGCAGTAGGTAATTTGGGGGATTACCATGAGAGTGATAACACCGTTGTCAAGAATGTAAAAGTCGTTGCCTATGGCAGCATATCCGCCTTGCTGATTAAAGCAATAAAAGACCTGTCCGCGAGAGTGAAAGCGCAGCAGGTAGAGATTGAGGCACTGAAAACCGTAATGCGTTCAGCGCTGAACCTGGCTGAATCACCAGCACAGACGATAATGACGGGGGACACCTTAAATGAAAGAGATTATTTCGTCCGTTGAGAGCACCGATGGCCTGTTCCACGATGGTGACCCGTCTACCGGTGCCGAGAAGACGGTGGTGCACACCAAATGGCTGAATGCCATGCGGGGCGCGATGATTGACACCCAGACGGAGCATAAAAATATTCTGGCTAGTGGGCATGAAGCCCGATGGCAGCCAGTCGACACAGCTACTGGCGGCAATTAAAGCCATTGCAACAAGTATTGTGGCAGAGACCAGTGCCAGTATTCTACCTGTCGGTACCCCTATCGCCTGGCCGTCGGATAACATTCCTGCAGGTTATGACCTGATGCAGGGACAAACGTTTGATAAAAGTAAATATCCGAAATTGGCAATGGCTTACCCATCAGGGATCATTCCTGATATACGTGGCTGGATGATCAAAGGCAAGCCTGAAAACGGGCGCTCAATCCTGAGTCAAGAGCAGGATGGCGTCAAATCTCACAGTCACGGAGCTGTGGTATCGGATACGGATTTAGGCATAAAAATACCAGTATTTTTAACCATGGCAATAAAGAAACCAGCGTTTTTGATTATGGCACAAAGACCACCAGCCATAATGCCAATCATACGCATAACTATACCGCTAAAGCGCAAGCAAGTGGCGACAGTACCTGGATTCATTGCGTGGATGCTCAGGTTTCTTATGGTGATTACAATAAAACCACACATAGTGCCGGTGGGCATACTCACTCTGTTGGAATAGGCGCACACAATCATATTATTGGCATAGGAGCTCATTCACATACTGTCGCTATTGGCTCACACGGGCATGTCGTTTCAATCACGCCAACGGGAAATAGTGAAAACACGGTTAAAAATATTGCTTTTAATTATATCGTGAGGCTAGCTTAATCATGGATTTTAATCCGTCAGACATCGCAAAAACCATTACTGTATTTAATTATATTGCTGATACAAAAGAATTCATTGGCAAAGGCAACGCATGGCTTTCCCCTGGTATAGGATTACCAGCTTACTGTACAGGCGCATTGAGCTACCAGAAAAAAAGATGATTTTTGCTTGGTTTTTAGTGAGAAAGAAAATAAGTGGCATCAGCTGGAAGACCACCGAGGACAAGTGGTATTTTGTGCAAAAACAGGACAAGCTATAAAAATAAACGCGCTTGAAGCAATTCCTGATAACGCGACGCCGTTAGCCCCAGAAGGTGATTTTTTCAAATGGGATGGTCTCGCTTGGATCAACGACCCCGCCACGCAAAAAAACGGCGGAGATCAATGACGCTCAGTTGAAGAAAAACCGGCTAGATAAGGATGCTCAAAGAATTATCCAGCTACTGGAATATGCAATTGAGACTGATATTCGGACGGGGGAAGAAAGTGCGCAATTTCATGCCTGGAAAAAATATCGTGTTTTACTTAATCGCGTTGATGTTAATCAGGTATCTGATATTCTGTGGCCGGAAATGCCACAGCAAGGGGCGTAAAGTGCCTTCTTTGATTATTCCTTGGGTTAAAGGCAAGCGGCGACTTATCAAACATATATTGCCGATTTTCCCGGAACACACGTGCTATGTGGAATTTTTTTGTGGCGGAGCTGCTCTGTTTTTCAGTAAAACCCCTTCAAAAGTTGAAGGGCTCAACGATATTAACGGAGAGTTAATCAATCTGTATCGTGTCGTAAAGCACCATATGGAGAAGTTTGTCCGACAATTTAAATAGGTATTAACCAGTAGACAACTGTTTGAATGACACCACAAAACCCCATCGGATACGTTGACAGATATTCAACGCGCTGCGCGATTTTATTATCTGCAGCATCTTGCATTTGGTGGTAAAGTTGCTGGGCAGACGTTTGGTACTTCAGCGGGACGATCACAAGCGCTTAATCTGCTCAGGCTTGAAGAGCAGCTCCTTGGCGCATTTGCACTTATCGGTAGTAACAATTGAACATTTAGGTTGGCAAGTTTGCGTAGAGAAGTATGACCGCCCACACACGCTCTTTTATCTTGAGCCACCCTACTGGAAAACGCAGGGCTAGGGCGTTACCTTTGCATTTGACGAATATAAGAAAATGGCACAACTAGCTCATAGTATCCAAGGAAAAATTATAATTTCTATCAATGATATTCCAGAGATGCGTGAAGTTTTCTCCAGATTATCCCAAAAAAGCGTTTCACCGTCCTATACTTTGGGTGACGAAGCAAAAAAACCAAAAGAACTCATTGTAATGAGTTAGTTGCTGCAATTTAAAATTTAGGATGGGCATGCTGTTTTAACCATTATCGACCTACAGTTAGTAAGGTAGTCAAAGTAAAATAGTTATTATGTATATATCTTACGTCCTAACGGCTTAGTATTGCACTATGGAAGCTTATAGTTACGGGTCGGTGCACCGAATGAGTAATACATTTTTTTCCAGCATCGTTGCAATAAGTACTTGCTGATGCCAAGTTAACCTACGTGGGGACAGAGCCAACCGACAGGTTGTTTAATTTTAGGTCAAGGCTTGTATGCACAAATTCAAATGATACCCAATCAGGAAAATTCTCTTTAAGAATAAAGAGAAATGCACAAAGTTCACCATTAAAGATTAGGACATTACCCCATAGCTTACCCCTTATTTTTCCTATAAATTCTCCTAGAATATCTTTATCTACAGGGGGTGCGCCCCACCGTAATTTTGTTAGATGACAATAAATAGCTATCAGAGCATCTGTTGATAATTCATCAATGTTTTTTACTTCATCGTCTTCAGAAAGGAATTTTTTTGATTTCCTTTTTTGTGTATTTCTGACCTTAGAAGACATTTCTATTTTATCAGGATTTTTTGCAATACAAACCGTATAATGCGCAATAATAAATTATTGGCAATTAAAAAAATTTTCTCTATGCGTTGCGGAAAGATTTTTATCTTAGATGGCAATAAAAACGTTGTATCATGTGACATTAAAAGGATTATCTTATCTCAGATAATCGGTAGACGTTCATATCTTTACTTTGGTAAATTATTTGCGATCGATTTATCATCCTACGAACATAATGCCCCCAATGATGTTCCCACTGAGTCAGTTTTAACTCAGTATACCGCTCATTACGGAGCATTATTGAATGAGAGTAATCCAGTACATCGGGGTAAACCAGAAAACTCTTAGCGTACTCATTAAAACACTGTCGATACTCTTTGCTAGTTGCTTCTTCCCACCCTGCTAAAATTCATTTAAAACATGACATTTATTATTGATATTTCAGCATGAAAATGTTCATAAACTTGTTAAACATAGGTAACCTATCAGTGCGAATTAAGAGCCTTTCAAATTAAGGCGTAGAACTGCCTAAGATATCGATTTTAAGCCACTGCTGCAGTCCCTGACGGCATTCACTAAACATCAAGTAAGGGCTGGGATGTTATACGAAAACGTACATTGATTTCCAGCTTGAGAGGAAAGGCATCATCAATATAGTGATATAATTATCACAGCAATAGTTCAGTGCCTACTTTGAGCAACGGCTATAGCTTGTTTAGCTATACATAGCATCCATGCATCTTTTGAAGTTCTTACAGGTAAGTTAGGCAACACTCAAGTGACAATGCGTCAATTTGCAAACAATTCTGGACAGTCCAAAATACCTAAATTTTGAGCTTATCGAGAGTCTAGAATTGAATGCAAATTAGTCCAGAATCGTTTGCATCGTTACAATAGGCGCCGCTGCCACCGCCACCGTCACCACGGCCATCAAATGATAGGACGGCGTACCGAGCTTGTTGGTCAGTTGATACAGATAGGTCGTCAGCACCAGATTCCCTTCGGGATCGCCCAACACCAGCATCAGACCAAAGACCTCCAGCCCAACGAAAAACAGCAAGACTACCGCATACAAAATAACCGGCCGCCCCATCGGCAAACTGATAGCGAACATTACCTGCAGCGGCGAAGCGCCGACCGTACGCGCCGCCTCCTCGACGTCGGAACCCAGGCTTCTCAGCGCCGAGGAGATATAGAGATGAGCATGGGGCACATGGGTCAGACCGGCGATAACCACAATGCTCCTCATGGCGTAGATATTCCACGGGGTAAAGCCCAGCAGCCGCCTGTGCGCCCACAGGGAAAAAATCCCCACCGGCCCCGCCGCCGCCACATAACCAAAGGCCAGCACCATCGGCGAAACGAATGCCGGCACCAAGATCAACGGTTCAATAATGCGCCGGCCGGACAAATCGGTGCGGACCATCAAAAACGCCAGAATCCCCCCAACGGAATGGCAATCACCACCAGCCCGAACGCCAGCAGCAACCCGCTTTTCAGCGCCCGCTAGGAATCGGTGTCGGCAAAAATAAAGCGAAAGGCTTCGAGACTAAAGACTTTGGAGGCCACGAAAAACGGCGCGGAGAGAAAACTCTGGATGACAATAAACGCCAGCAACACATAGATCACCAGTGCGGCAATCAGCACGACCAGGGCACGCGGCAGCGATTGTCCTTTTCTGCGCAAAGCGGACACAGCATCCTCTCATCAGGCATGACGGCAGGGGCGCGCTACGGCAGGCCGCGCGCCCTGTTTGATGTGATCCAGACGCTTATCCTGCGCAAGATACGCCAGCAAGCTTTCATTTACCGCAATGGGACGCAGGGCTTTACCTAACCGCTTAGTCAAACCGTCGACATCATTATTGCCCTCGATATCGTTGCGCAACGATGGAATATCGGACTGATTGGCCAAAATGGCCCGCCCCTCTTTGGACAACACGTAATCCAGCCACACCTTGGCCGCATTGGCGTTTTCAGCCTGGCCGCTGATGAACATCACCCACGACAGCACCAGAATGTAATCATCGGGGCAAGCGATGTTTAGGGCGGGGTCGTCTTTCGCGCGGGTTTCGGCATAGGAGCCAAGAATATTAAAACCGAGCAGATTTTCGCCGGAAGGGGTGCGCTCCAGCATGGTACCGGTGGAGAACTGCACCGACAGACCGCCTTTGGCAATACGGGCCAGATTCGTGAAATAGCGGGGATCGGCTTTGCGATCATAGACCGATAGCATAAAACCTAATGCGGACTTCTCAATATCATAGGTGGTGACTTTGTTTTTAAATCTGTCCGGCTGGCTGGAAATCAACTGTGCAAGGGCTTCATGGTTGCCCGGCACTTCGTCTTGTTTGATAAGGCGCTTGTTGTAGACAAACACCAGCGGTTCATAGGTGGTGCCGTAGGCCTTTTGTTGCCATACCGCCCATGGGGGGGGATTTTGCCGCTTTCCACTGACGCGTAGGGCAGCGCGTAATCGCTTGCCAGTTTCAGCGCGGTGTCCATCGACGAGCTCCAGATCACATCGCCGCTGGTGCCGCCGGCGGCTTGCTCGCTGATGTAACGATTATAAAGTTCGGTACTGTTTATGTCGTTGTACTCCACCTTAATCTGCGGATAGCGGGCGGCGAATCCTTTTAGCAGCGGGCCGGTGGCTTTGCTATCGGTGGTGGAGTAGATGACGAGACGGCCCTCTTTTTTCGCGGTGGCGACGGTTTTCTGATAATCGGCGGGAATAACCGTCCGGCAAGGTTTGCGCCGTAGCGGCAGTGCTGATGAAAACGACGACACAGAGCGATGAAAAAAAGCTTTTCTTAATTATAATTAACATGTAGTTAAACATTAGGGCGCCGCAAGGCACCGGTGGTGTGCGCTAAAACCCCAATCTGTGAGCGGGCACACCGTTTATCGCCACCCGAGGAAAAGGCGTGCGAGAAAAGCACTTAAATAGGAAGCGATCATTTCCTATATTGATATCACAGGTTCATTTTCGCGACCGGCTGCCGCCGGCGGCGCAGCGGGCCGCGACCTCCCTCATCAATCATAGGAGTTGCCGTGTCCACCGCCCCTCTTAACGACGTTCGGCGCGTCGAGGCCAAACCTATCAGCCACCCGATGCCACCCTGCCCGGCTTCAGCCACCATTTTGCAACCGTTAACGGTCTGCGCTGGCATTATCTGCGCGGCGGCGGCAGGCCCGCCGCCGCGCTGGTGTTGCTGGCGGGGGCTTCCCGCAAAGCGGGTATGTGCGTGGCGCAAAGCGTTGCCGCTGCTGGCGGAACATTTCGACTTATGGGTGCCGGATTTGCCCGGTCAAAGCGATTCCGACCTGCCGGCGGACGGCTATGATACCCAGACCACCGCACGCCGACTGTATGATTTCCTGCAACAGTAGAAGGTCGGCCCTTGCTTATTTGGCCGCCCATGACGTCGGCGCCTGGGTCGCATTCCCTTATATGTTGCTGTTTGGCGCCACGGTGGTAAAAGGGCTGGCATTGCTCGACGCCGGGAATGCCAGCGTCACCTTGCCGGACACGTTACCTATTGCCCCGGCGCAGGCCTGGCACACCTGGCATTTCGTGTTTCATGCTCTGGATGATTTGCAGGAAAGTCTCATCACCGGCCGGGAACGGGGGGTATCTGACGTGGTTTTTGCGCCGCAAAGCCGTTAATCCGCAAAGTTTCAGCGAGGCTGACATCAACGAATACCTGCGCACCTTTAGCCGCCCGGGGGCGCTGCGCGCCGGTCTCGCCTGGCATCAGGCGGCCACGACCAGCGCCAAGCAAAATCGCCGTTTTTGCGCCGCCGGTACCTTGGTCCCGCCGTTGCTGGCGATGAGCGCCGATTATGGCTCAATGGCGGATATGGCCGCGCCACTGCGGGCGAACGCCCGTCAGGTCAGCTGCGTGCCCATTCCCCATTCGGGCCATTTTTTACCCGAGGAGCAACCGGCAGCGGTAGGCCAGACGTTAATCGCTTTTTTTCGCGGCGCTGCAGCCGGCTGAAACCTGCGCAATCGCGCGCCGCATGAGCACGTCAAGACGAACTTTCTGCCCGCCGCGCAAGTATTTTGCTACAGTAACATGATGCCTTAAGACAAAAAGCAGGAGTTAATGTATGGCAATCGAATATGCGGTCATCGCCGGTGGCTGTTTTTGATGTACCGAAGCGGTGTTTAAAGATGTCATCGGCGTGGAATCGGTGACGAGCGTGTACACCGGCGGTACGGTGCCCCACCCGAGCTATAAGCAGGTCTGCACTGGCGAGACCGGCCATGCGGAAGCTACCCGGGTCGGTTTCGACCCGGCCAGGATAGCTATGGGGAATTGCTGGATATCAGCTTCGCCACCCATGACCCGACCCAGCTCAATCGCTAAGGCAACGATATCGGCACCCAGTATCGTTCGGCGGTGTTTTACGCCACGCCCGAGCAAAAGCAAGAAGCCGAAGCGGCCGTTCAACGTGCTCAGGCGGATTACAGCAGCCGCATTGTCACGACGCTCGAACCGCTGGGCGAATGGTATCCGGCCGAAGACTACCATCAGGATTATTGGCAAAGCGAAGGCCAGCAGAAGCGCTATTGTCTGGCGGTGATCCCGCCCAAACTGCAAAAGTTGCATAAACGTTACGCCGCTAAAAGTAAATTCCAGCAGGCGTAACGGGCTTTGCTCTTTCCGTTCGCCACCTCGGCGGCGCGGCGGAAAGGGCCTTACCGTTGCACTGGGCAATCAGCCCACTGTCGCTTTCTCTGATTGAGGCGGCTATTACGCCTCTTGGGCAACCCGGGGTTCTGCGCTGACCTCAGCGGGGTGGTGCGGTGCGCTGGCCCCCCTTTGGTAAAGATTGACCACGTCCCCCACCACCAGCAAGCTGGGCGACACGGGCTTTCCCCGCACTACCGTCTGTGTTAGACTGCCAAGCGTAGTCAGCAAGACCCGCTGTTCAACGCGGGTGCCGTTTTCGATAATCGCCACCGGCGATTGCGCCGCCCGGCCGTTTTCAACCAGCCCGCGACTGACCTCTGCGCTCCAGGTCAATCCCATATAAAACACCAGCGTCTGACGCGGATCGCGCAACGCCGCCCAATCTAGCGCCGGCGCGCCCTCTTTGCCATGTGCCATGGCTGGTAATGAACTGCACCGACCTGAGCACAATCTCGGTGCATCAGGGGGATGCCGATATTGGCGGCGCAGCCGGCCGCCGCGGTAATTCCCGGCGCTACCTGGCAAGGGATCCCCGCATGCTGCAACGCCAGCATTTCCTCACCGCCGCGGCCGGAAATAAAGGGATCGCCGCCTTTCAGGCGCACCACCCGGCGACCGACACAGGCCAAATCGACCAGCAGTCAATTGATATCCTGTTGTTTCAGGCCGTGTCGGCCGGGCGCCTTGCCGACGTCAATGCGTAATGTCGCCGTCGGGATCAGCGCCAGAACCATCGTCGGACACCAGCCTGTCGACCACCACCGACGACAGGTCGATAGTGCGTGGGGCTTTGAGCGTCAGCAGCTCCGCATCCCCCGGCCCCGCGCCCACCAGCCAGACCGTCCCGGTCGCGGAAGCTTTGCCGGGCGCGGGTGCCGTCAGTGCCCTTAATAATGTCATCATCACCTCCTCAGGCCGACTGTCAAGCCTGCAGCTGTTTCAGTTCGGGTATACACGAACCGCAGTTGGTGCCGCAGCGCAGACGTTTACCCAGCGCATCTACCGTGTTGCACCCCTCGTCAATCGCTTGCATTATCTGCTTCTCGCCGACGCCGTAACAACTGCATATCGTGCGTCCGGCGGTTTCACCGCGGGGCCCCTGCTGGCCGGACAGCAGCGCCAGTCTGTCCTCCGGTGCCGGTATGCGGCTGAAAACGTCCACCACCGCCGGGATATCGATGACCGGCTGCGCGCCGTGGGTGGCATAAAAGGCGATTTGCAGCGCGCCGTCGCGCTAGCCGAGGCGATGCCACCACGCCGGCGTTTGCGCCTGCTGATAGCGCAAGGCAGGGTCGGCGGCAAGGGTGGCAAACCAGTCGGCCGCCTCGCCGCGGCCCGCCAGCCGATAAACGGTGACCGGCCCGTAGGGCACGCGGCTCCACCAAACATCTTCCTCCAGATGCAACGGCTGCACCAGTAGCACCCCCTGCCAGTCGCAGTCCCAGCGCTGGATACGCACCGCGGTCTGTTTGCTTTCCGGCTGGCCGGCGAGCGGGCAAGTGTGGGGCGCCACCAATTGATCGATATTGGTCATATTGCAAAATTGCCGGTTCCAATGCATCGGCACAAACACGCAACTGGGCTGCTGATCCGTTGTCAACCGGCAGCGCACCACCACTCAGCTCTGCGCCGACTGAATGCGCGCAAAGTCCCCTTCCGCCAAGCCGAAGCGCGCCGCATCGGTCGGATGCACATCGCACCACGGCTCGCTTTGATGCTGCATCAGCCGGCTGACCAGCCCCGTGCGGGTCATGGTATGCTATTGATCGCGGGTGCGGCTGGTGTTGAGCAGCAACGGCCAAAGCGGCGCCGCTTTGGCCACCGGCAGTCGCGGCTGGATCGGTATCAACCGCGCCTTGCCGTCGGGATGATAATATTGCCCTGCGCCGAACAAACGCGCCTGTCCTTGGGGATGGCGAGCATTGACCGGCCATTGCACCGGCATCAGCCGATCCTATTCTTCGTCGCTCAGGGTCGTTAATCCGCTGATATCAAAGGCTCGCCGGCCCGTGTTTTCAAATCCCGATAAAGCGGCGTGCTCGCGGAAGATTACCGCCGGATTGGTGCCCATGATTCAAACGGTTTTCACCTCGCCACGGCCGATAGCCTCGAACAGCGCCACCGCTTTCAGGCCCGGCTCGGAGGCAACCCGATCGCTGTGCCAAAACCGCCGCAGCCGGTCAACGTTCTCGTCGGTGAAATCCATATGGCAGGCCAGTTGATTCGGCAGGCCGCCGACTTCCCGACCGCCAATAGCGTTTGGCTGGCCGGTCAGGGAAAAGGGACCGCAGCCGGCACGGGCCGATTTTACCGCTGGCAAGATGCAGGTTGATGATGGCGTTACACTTATCGCTGCCGCTGGTCGATTGATTGATGCCCATGCAATACAGCGTCAGCGCCCACTCACTGTCGGCGAATAACTGATAGAACGCCAGCACATCGGCCTCACGTAACCCGCAGAACGCCGCCACCGCGGGCAGGGTCCAGGCCGCCGCCGCGGCAAGGGTTTCCTTCAGGCCGTTGAGCTGCGACCCCAGGCTGAGGTCAAGGGCTTGCTGCTGATGGAGGCAGTGCAGCAAGCCGGCAAATAACGCCGCGTCGGTGCCGTGACGCAGCGCTAAGTGCAAGTCGGCCTCGTCGCAGCTGGCGGTACGGCGCGGATCAATCACCACGATTTTCATCAAGGGCCGCGCCTGACGGGCGGCCAGCGGCCGCAGCCAGGCCACCGGATGCGCCCAGGCGGCGTTGGAGCCGGCGACTATGGCCAGCTGCGTTTGTTCCAGATCCTCATAGCAGCACGGCACCGCGTCGGCGCCGAAGGCGCGCTTATAGCCCGCCGCCGCCGACGCCATGCACAAGCACGAATTGGTGTCAATATTGCCGGTGCCGATGAATTCTTTCATTAATTTATTAGTGACATAATGATCTTCGATCAACAGTTGACCCGAGGCGTAAAAAGCCACCGTTTGCGGGCCATGGCGGCGAATAATCGCCCCCAGCCGGTCGGCGACGCTGTCCAACGCGTGCGTCCAGTCTGCCGGCGCCCCATCCACCCGTGGCGGCAGCAGCCGGCCTCATGGCCCAAGCTGTCACTCAGCGCGGCCCCTTTCACGCATAAGCGCCCCAAATTGGCCGGATGATGCGCATCGGGGCTAAGCGTAACTCCACCGTCCGGCTGGGGCGTCACCTGCACGCCGCAGCCCACGCCCCAATAAGGACAGGTGGTGCAGCGCGTCATACCGCCTCCGGCTCGACGTCGACAACCGCCGCCGGTCGGTTTGCCACCCGCACGTGGCCCGCTTTTATCCGCACCGGCCAGGCATTGACCCTGATCTGGTCGTTCTCCACACGAATACCATCGCGTAACCGCAACCGCTGTTTTATAGAGCGGCGAAATCACAACCGGTTCGCCGGCCACGTCCCCCAGGATCCCCCGCGCCAATACATTGGCGGAAGTCCCCGCCCCTCTTGCCACTGGATATTCTCATCGGGCCTGTCGTTGTTGACCGTGGGGCGGAAAAGCGCCAACCGGTCAGCCTGCGCAAGCGTAGTGCGCCATTCGCATTGATAGCTTGCCACCACGTGCGCCATTTCCTGCTCCAGCGTCCCGGCCAGGCCAAGACTATCGTGCAAAATGACGTCCTGCAGGTATGCCAGCCCCCTTTCCATATTGTCGAGCCAGCTGCTGGTACGCTGTAGACGGTCAGCGGTGCGGATATAAAACATCAGCACGCGGTCGATAGTGCGGATAAGCGTGTCGCGGTCCAGATCGCTTGCAAACAAATCCGCATGGCGCGGTTTCATGCCGCCGTTGCCGCAGACATAAAGATTTCATCCTTTCTCGGTGGCGATAACCCCGATATCTTTACTTTGCGCCTCGGCGCATTCGCGCGTACAACCGGAGACCGCCATTTTTATTTTGTGCGGGCTGCGTAGCCCCTTGTAGCGCTCCTCCAGCGCGATCGCCAGCGCGGTGGAGTCCTGAACCCCATAGCGGCACCAGGTGGAGGCGACGCAGGATTTTACCGTGCGCAGGGATTTGCCATAGGCGTGGCCGGTCTCGAAACACGCGTCGATCAAGCGGCGCCAGATGGCCGGCGATTACTCCAGCCGGGCGCCG
>NZ_JBPESN010000061.1:0-13976 GCF_051710625.1 Sodalis sp. (in: enterobacteria)
GTGGCGGTCAGGAGCATGTTGCGATCCCGAATTATCTTGAGCGCCAGTTCGCTGTAACGGAGCCAAACCAGGTATGGTGCGGCGATGTGACGTATATCTGGACCGGGAAACGCTGGGCATACCTTGCGGTTGTTCTTGATCTGTTCGCGAGGAAACCGGTGGGCTGGGCTATGTCGTTCTCCCCGGGCAGCAGACTGACCATCAAAGCACTGGAAATGGCATGGGAAACGCGTGGTAAACCAGCCGGAGTGATGTTCCACAGCGATCAGGCTAGGCACTATACGAGCAGGCAGTTCCGACAGTTGCTGTGGCGTGACCGGATCAAACAAAGCATGAGTCGGCGTGGTAACTGTTGGGATAACAACCTGATGGAGCGCTTCTTCCACAGCCTGAAGACAGAATGGGTGCCGACAAAGGGTTACAACAGCTTCAGCGAAGCTGCTCATGAAATTACCGACTATATCGTGGGATATTACAGCGCACTCAGGCCGCATGAATATAACGGTGGGTTGCCACCAAACGAATCAGAAAATAGATACTGGAAAAACGCTAACGCGATGGCCAGTTTTAGTTGACCACTACAACATGCCGCTCACCCGCAGCAGGAAGTCCGCATGGGGTTTGAACAGGGCTGGATCCACCTGATAGTGGCTTTCAATGTGCTGCGTTGCCAGCAAAGGCTCGCCGGCGGCCACCCGCCCAATCAGCGGCAAACCGCTTTCTTCTTCTATCATCAGCCGAATGCCGCGCGACGCGCCGGAGACAATTTCAATGGCGCCCTTGCGCGCCAGCGCCTTCAAATGCTCTTCCGCCGCATTGGGCGAACGAAACCCCAGACGCAACGCAATCTCGGCACGCGTGGGGGCATGCCGTTCTGCGTGATATGGTCGCGGATCAGGTCAAAAACCTCTTGTTGTCTGGTGGTTAGCGCTTTCATTTCGTCCCCTGTTTGTTTATGGGTCTTTCCCTGTTGTGGTGGATCGGGGCATTATAATGGCAATCTTGATACTCTGAGGTGCCAGCCATGGACGAAAAGTCCCTCTATACCCACATTCTCAACCTGTCCGCGCCGTGGCAGGTTAATTCTCTCTCCCTCGATAAAAATGCCGGTTTTGTGACGGTCACCGTCGGTATCGCTGAGCATACGCCTTTAACCTGTCTGACCTGCGGTAAATCCTGCCCCATATATGACCATCGACATCGTAAATGGCGTCACCTTGATACCTGCCAGTTCACGACACTAGTTGAGGCGGGTGTTCCTCGCATTGATTGCCCTGAACACGGTTGCCAGACACTCCCCGCTCCCTGGGCTTGCCCTGGAAGCCGGTACACGCTGTTGTTCGAGTTCTTTGTCCTCTCATGGCTCAAAATCAGCACGGTAGATGCCGTCAGAAAGCAGCTTAAGCTAAGCTGGAATGCCGTGGACGGCATCATGATGCGCGCCGCTAAACGGGGTCTTGCCCGGATAAAAAACCTTTATCAGCCCGTCACCTCTGCGTGGATGAAGTGGCCTTCAAAAAAGGCCATCAGTACGTCACCGTTATCTCTGACCATCAAGGCCGTGCTCTGAAACTAACAGATGACCATGGTATGGAGAGTCTCGCCAGCTATCTGCGCTGCCTGAGCGATCGCCAACTGGACGAGATAAAAACGCTGTCGATGGACATGAACATGGCCTATATCAGCGCGGCCCGGATCCATCTTCCTAATGCTGTGGATAAAATCGTCTTCGGCCACTTCCATGTGGCAAAAACGCTCTGCGCCGTTGTTGATAAAACACGTATGGCTGAAATGAAATGCATCCCATCGTCAGACAGGAAAGTGGCTTATCGCTCGCGCTATCTGTGGTTTTACGGTAAACAGAACCGGCATGGACGCAGGTCGTCCGACAGGTTGGAAGTTGCACGCTTGGTGTTACCCCAAAGCAGTCAGTGCTGGGTCATGAAAGAATTTGCCCGCGACCTGTGGCACCGCCGCTATGATAGCCATAGCCGAAAGCTGTGGCAGGAATGGATGATAATGGCAAAGAACAGCGGAATACCGCTGATGGTCAGCGTTGGCAGGATGGTGGCAAAGCGCCTTTAGGACATCCTGAATGTGATGAAAAACCGAGTGTCAAACGGCAGTGCGGAGTCGCTAAACAGTAAAATACGCCTGCTTAGGATTAAGTCACAGGGCTTCAGGAATAAAGAACGGCTCAGGCTGGGTGTGCTGTTCCACTACGGAAAGCTGAACATGGCGTTCTGAGTCTCCCAGCATGATCGGGGACGACCCTTGTTTATACAGTCTTTCTGAGAGTATATACAGGTCATTGCCAATTGAAAACCGAAAACGCGCGAAATAGGGTGTCATTCACGATAATATAGGCTTTTCGCCGTTGCGTTGCGGCAACGGGGGCGCCCAAGCACGGAAGGTGGCAGCGTTTACGCCGTGGTCAGATGCCCTGGATTATTCACTGCCACCGGCAGATTACCGGCAAGTATCAGAAAACTCGAACCCAGCGGGCATCATTTTTGCGCGTGATACTGCAGCGGCCGCCGCTGTGGCCCCGGACAATGACGCCGCCACAGATCTGCCGCGGGGTTTCTGGTATGCTTGCATCGCATTGCTAACAAGAGGCTTCACGGAGATATATCAGATTGGCGTAGAATCTATTATACGTTGTTGGATTTACCGCTAAAGTTGCTGGTAAGAAGTAAAGTCATTCCGGCCGATCCGCGCGCTGAAGCCGGCCTTGATCCCCGGCAGCCCATGATGTATGTGCTGCCTTATAACTCCAAAGCGGACCTGCTCACCCTGCGTATGCAATGCCTGAAACAGGGTTTGCCCGACCCGCTGACGCCGCTTGATATCGACGGCGTCACCCTGCCGCGTTATGTATTTATTCATGACGGCCCGCGCGTGCTGACGTGGTACGCGGAAAAGTGACAGTCCGTTTCGCTGTTTCATAATTACCTCGATTTGCACTGCTCCAATCCTCCGCTGGATGTACAGTTGGTGCCGGTATCGGTCATGTTTGGCCGTTCGCCCGGCAGGGAGTCGCAAACCTCCCAGCCGGCACCACAGTTGCGCTTGCTGAACGGTATCGAAAAGTTCTTCGTGGTGCTATGGCTCGGGCGCGACAGTTTCGTGCGATTTTCGCGGCCGCTGTCGTTGCGCCATATGGCCACCGAGCACGGCACCGACAAGTCTATCGCCCAGAAACTGGCACGGGTGGCGCGCATTCACTTCGCCCGGCAGCGGCTAGTGGCGGCGGGGCCGCGCCTACCGGTGCGCCAGGATTTATTTAATAAGCTGTTGGCGTCTAAAGCCATTGAAAAAGCGGTGGAGGATGAGGCGCGCAGCAAGAAGATCTCGGTAGAAAAGGCGCAACAGAATGCGATTGAACTCATGGAGGAAATCGCTGCCGACTTCTCGTATGAAGCGATCCGCCTCTCCGACCGGGTTCTTAGCTGGACCTGGAACCGGCTGTATCAAGGGCTGCACGTACACAACGCCGAACGGGTGCGTCAACTGGCCGAAGAAGGCCATGAGATCGTCTATGTGCCATGCCACCGCAGCCATATGGATTATACTGCTGCTTTCCTACATGCTTTACCATCCAAGGGCTGGTGCCGCCGCACATCGCCGCCGGCATTAACCTCAATTTCTGACCGGCTGGGCCGATTTTCCGCTATCTGGGTGCATTTTTTATTCGCCGCACGTTCAAAGGCAACAAGCTTTATTCCACGATTTTCCGCGAATACCTGGGTGAGTTATTCACACGCAGCTATTCAGTGGAATATTTCGTCGAAGGCGGCCGTTCCCGTACCGGACGGCTGCTGGATCCGAAAACCGGCACGCTGACCATGACCATCCAGGCCATGTTGCGCGGCGGCAATCGTTCTATTACGCTGGTGCCGATTTACGTCGGCTATGAACATGTGATGGAAGTGGCGACTTATGCCAAAGAATTGCGCGGCGCGGCCAAAGAGAAAGAGGGGCTTTGGCAAATGATGCGCGGATTGCGCAAACTAAGCAATCTCGGCCAGGGTTATGTCAATTTTGGCGACCCCCTGCCCCTGGCGACCTGGCTGTCGCAGCAGGTGCCGCAGTGGCGTGATTCCGTCGACCCGATAGAGGCCCAGCGCCCCGGATGGCTGGCGCCGGCGGTGGACGAGATTGCCGCCACCCTCATGGTGCGGATCACCAACGCCGCTGCAGCCAACGGTCATCAATTTATGCCCCAGCATGCTGCTGGCCTCTCGCCAGCGCTCGCTTACCCGCCCGCAGTTGCTGGCGCAGCTGGTCTGCTATCTTGAGCTACTGCGCAATGTGCCCTATGCGCCGGACATCACGGTGCCCGATCTGACGCCGGAGGCGTTGTTAGCCCATGCTCTGGCGATGAACAAGTTCACCGTCGAGCATGACACCATCGGCAATATCATCTGCTTGTCGCGCGATCAGACCGTGTTAATGACCTATTACCGCAACAATATTCAGCATCTCTTGATTCTGCCGTCACTGGTGGCAAGTATCATTTGCGGCCATCCGGGGATCGAACGCGCCCGGCCGCAAACAGCGGGTCACGCTTCTCTATCCGCTGTTAGAAAGCAGAGCTGTTTATGCGGTATAGCAAGCAAGAGTTACCGCCGGTTATCGACAGCCTCATCGCCAAACTGGCGCGTCAGGGACTGGTGGACGCGCAAGAAACACGGCTATATCCGGCGCAAACGCGTGTGTATGTTTTGCAACTGTTGGCCGCAAGTGTCAGCGAGACGCTGCAGCGGTATATGCCATTACCTTTTCGTTATTACGCGCCAATCCGCAGCCTAACCGCGGAACGCTAGAAAAAGAGAGCCGCATTATGGCTCAGCGGCTATCGGTACTGCACGACGGCATCAACGCGCCGGAATTTTTTGATAAAGCGGTGTTCTCAACGCTGGTGGCGACGCTACGCGCCGAGGAATATATCAGCGATACCGGCGATGCCATTGACGAAAAGGTCAGTGAGATGTGCGACATTCTCGGTCAATTAATTACTCCCGACGTGCTTGGCACCATCGAAAGCACCAGCTTACTGGCAAACGGGCCGGCGAGTGCGACGCTGCCGGCGGAATAGCGGCTACGCTGCCCTTTACGTTCCGCGGCTATAGCATCACGCCGCCTTTGTAGACACCTTCGCCGGCGCCGATCACCGCCGGCGTTACTTTATAGGCACTGGCGACATCTACCTGCGCGCCGGAAGACCCGTTGACGCAAGCACCGCGCAGGCGCTCTGAAACACATTTAAGACAGGGGTCAATGGGGCAGTAAGCTCAGCAAAATGCCAATAAAAACCAGCACCCCGACGAGGTTATTATTTAAAAACGCCCGGAAGCAGGCCTCCCGTTCGCGGTCAGCGATAAGCTTTTGCTGCCAGAGGAATAACCCCGCCGCGACAGGCAGCGCCAGATAGTAGATCCTGCCAAGTCCGAGCTGCCAGCCGATAACGCCCAGCAGCAGTAGCGTCACCAACTGCAGCAACCCAATGATAAGTTTATTGAAACGCCCAAACAGGATAACAATAGATTTGACGCCGATGCGCAGATCATCATCCCGATCCACCATGGCATATTGGGTGTCGTAAGCCACCGTTCAGGTAATATTTGCCAGGAACAGCAGCCAACAGTTTAAAGGTAAAAACTCACTTACTGCGGTGAACGCCATCAGTATCGACCAGCCGAACGCCGCACCCAGCACCAGCTGCGGCAAATGCGTATACCGCTTCATGAAGGGGTAAACCCAGGCTAACGCCAGCGCCAGCGTCGAAGCGAGACGGTCATGCTATTTAGCGTCAACACCAGCGCAAAAGAGATCCCCACCAGCGCGCCGAACAATAGTTTGGCTTCTTTTTCACCTATCGCGCCGCTGTGCGACGGGCGGGCGCGGGTGCGTTGAACATGACCACCTATTTTACGGTCCGCATAATCGTTTATCACGCAGCCGGCGGCGCGCATGAAGAAGACCCCTAGAATGAACACCGTTAACGTTCCCAGCGCGGGTATAGCCATGCCCGCCAGCCACAAAGCCCATAGCGTCGGCCACAGCAGCAGCAGCGAGCCGATAGGCTTATCGATTCGCATCAACCGGCACCATGCCTGCCATCTATCCTGTGTCAGACTGTGATCCAACGGAATTCTTCTTTACTGTTGTGGCACATCGTTGCCGCTGATATACAGCGGGCAGTCGGGTAAAAACGCTTCCGTCAGCAGCAACGGTTGCCCCTCGGGAAGCTGCCGGCAGGCACGCCGCGCCCATAATGTGCCAACCTGGCCGAATTGGATAACGGCGCGCGCCTGCGGACGGTGACGGAACAGCCATTGCCCCAGCGGCACATCTTCCGGGCTCAGCACCTGCTGCGCTGGCCCCCCCTCCGCGGCGGCGGGCACCAACGTGCGCGCAGTCAATCCAAGGACGGTCATGATCATACAGCACCACTTCCCGGAGCCAGAATCGCCCACAATCCGGCAATAGCGCCGCCTCCCCCGCTTCGATGCAGGCGGAGACAAACCCTTCGCGATAGCGCCGGCCGCAAATTTTCCCGCAGTGCTTTTCAAGGCGTCGAGTCATCGACCCGCGCTCGGTCAGCCAGCTTCGCGTGGTGTCGGTGGGCCACGCCGGCTGGCCTCCAGGAGCCAGCGAATACCGTCAAGTAGCGCCACTATGGCCTGATCCTGCATAGGGCCTGCGCTCCCGTATTCAAAGATTTCATTGTAGCCCAGAACCTCCTTTTATTGACATGCCGTAAACACAATTCAGCGCGTCATGCACACTGCGGGCCCCGGCGGCCGCGACGATAAATAGAGTAGGCGCGCGTAGCGGTAAAAACACCACGTTCAGGAGCGTCTGTCGGAAAAAAAGGTTTCCCGGAGGAGGCCATTTGCATTGTGCATCGCGCCAGCGCGCTTATTCCACCGCGGGCGACCGTTCTTCGGTCAGGCCATACAGGTAGTATTTGCGTCCCACCATCTGACCGCCGTTGCGGGTGAGCAGCGTCCAATTGAACTGCGCACGGGTCCGGTTCGGCGTGACCGTCAGGACATCCAGCGGGATTGAGAGATAGAAGCCTTTAGTAAAGAAACCTTCACCGTATTCCTCTTTCGAGACATTGGTGAAGGTCGTATACGCACCGGCGGTGATACCACTGTCGAAACGTTTCGAGAGGTCAAACGTCACCCCTTTGTCCTTCGCCAAATATTGCCCGACGCTCGCCTTGACCAAAACGCCCTTCAGGAAGGTCAACTGCCAATAGCCTGTTAAATTACCGGTGGCGACTTTATAGTCGGTGAACTTTATCATATTGTCCCAATCGCGCTGTTTGACGTAGTTACCGTCAACTCCCACCGCCCAGTTGCTGTCCAGCGGACGGTAAAGCAGCTCGCCGACGACGACGCCGTACATCATTTCCAGGTAACCACCGTACAGCTGGCCATACCAGATGTAAGTGGTCTGCAAATTGCTGATATAAAAGTCATTTTCTACGTAGGAACGGATGTGCGTACGTACCCGCGGCAAATGGGAATCTGACGGCGGTTTGGTGTAGTTGAATTTGTCGTAGTTGTTAACGATATTGCCAAACAGGCTACCCGACAACGACCAGTAATTGGCGTGCCTTCCACGCCAATCTGATACATCAATCTGATACATGTAGAAGCTTTCCGGGCCGCCGAAGGATTGATTCAGCACCGGCGACCAACTCAGCTGCAGCCGGCTGCGATCAATATAATAAGCCCTGCTCGGCGGTTTTCGGCACGTCAGGCTCGACGCGGCGCTGAATCAACAGCTGCTCATGGCCCAGCGGGTAGCCTTCTAGCGTATCCTGCAGGCGGCGCACATTGGTTTCGGTCGTCATCATCGGCATATTTTCGCGCGTTTCGCTGACTTTCAGCGTATCGATATTTTCCGGCAGATTATTCACCATAATGCGGTTGGCGCGATCCACGCCCTCCGCGCTATCGCGGTACTTATACTGCTGGCCGGTCATATACATGGTATGACCTTTAACCTGGATATGCGACGACGAATAACCGGCGTTGCTCTGCATGTCGGTCAACTGCGCGCGCACCCTGTCCACCGAGTCGGCCAATTCGCCGTCATTATCGCCGCGCCGCTCCGCACTAAAAGCACTTAATCGAGCTAGCAACTGCTGTTGCGCCTGCTGCTGTATCCCGCTGGCGGTCCTTTCCGCAATCACGGTGCCCGGCCACCACGTGCGTCCGTTAAGCTCAGGCCGCAGCGTAAGCTGTTCCAGATTGGCGGCGCCTTGTAACACCCGCGCCTGGAATTGCCCAGGATAATGAATCGTTACCCGGCTGTCGGCCATAGCAAACGCAATAAAACCAGCACATAAACTCACGGCGACTAAGCGTTGTTTTTTCATGGTTTATAGAGATTTAAGATGATGGTTTCGATCGGGAAGTAGTCCGGTCCGATAAATTGTTCGGTTTTTATCACGGCAGCGGACCGCGCATCCACCCAGTAGCGATTACGGTAGTGCGTCTTGAGTTCTGTCACGGTGACATCTTCCTCAAGCACGTGGGTCGCGCGGGGGGAACATTGAGTATCGTCAGCGTTTCATTATCCGCCAGACTAAAGCGGGAAATAAATGTCGCGGCCCGCAGTTAGCCCTTTTCTGTCCAGGAACGGGTGAACGTCGCATTCGGTGCCATTTAGAATGCGATCGGGATGGATGAGGGGATCGGTGTCGAGGTTGGTCACTTCCAGCAGGTTATCCGTCAATCCCAGAGTCTTGACGAGACGCCCGTTGCGCGTCACCAGCATCGCCTGGTTGCGGGTAGCCCATTTCAAATTACCCTGTTCGGCATATGCCAGCACCACGAAAATCTGCGACCCCTCGTTCACCTCGGCGTACTTACTGGCGTAAGGGATCGCGTGCACCTGCACCGGCGTCATCTCAACGTCAGGCGTCCCAAAGATGGCCAATGCGAACGTATCACCTATTTCCTTTTGTGACTGAATGCAAGCGGCCAACGGAAAGCATACTACTAACAAAAAAAATAGCGCACGTTGTTTCATCCTAAACGAAAAATGCCCAAAAAATAACCACACTTGCGTGTGGTTACTGATTATTTTTTTACATTAGAAGGTTGAAGTCGTGGTGCTCGTGCTCGGGTTGTTACCACCGCTACCGTTATCGTCGTTGTGGGAGGAAATCAATGCCGCGCCAGCGATAACGGCGATAGCGCCGACACCTACCGCAGTAGCTGCGCCAGCACTCAGGCCGGAAACCGTTGTACCACCTGCGGTGCCGCCCTGGTCAGCACCGGTGGTGGCCGGTGCTGCGATAGCATAGGAACCACTCGCCATCAACGCTGCAGCTATTACTACACTTAACAGTTTTTTCATATTAAATACCTTTAACTCATGAGGATAATTACTATAAATCAAGTTACTTGTTATTAACATAATATAATCATCGTAAAAAAATATAATGCAATAAAATATAGACTGCACTCTTGACTCATGAGAAGGTCACAACAGTGCTGAAAAGCGAGTAAGAACGGACGATTGTGGAATATTACACTGCTTTGTTATTGAAATGTGAAATTAAATATCAACATTACCCCTTTACGGTCGCGATAATTTGCTAAAAAGCACACTATATTGCCCCACCTAAGGTAAAAAGTTGCAGCGATGTATTACATTAACGCCTGTGGCTAGTAGCAATAACGCAGACAAAGAATAAGCATTAACTTAATGTTTTATAATGATTAAAAATAGGAATTTATTGTTAAATTTTACTGTCATTGTCCAGCGCTTGCCGGTGTGTTCTTAATAAGAACCCTAAAAGTGTTTCTAAATCGCTACCGCCGTCACGCTTTACTCTGTTGATCGCCGGGCACTAACAGAAAGGGGGCCAGTTTCTGGCCGCGCGCTCTCAAGAAAAGTTTATCAGTGACGCCAGGATTTATAGCGATTGATCAGGCCATTGGTGGAACTATCATGGGCATCAATCGGATTATTCTGCGCCAATTCCGGCAGAATGCCGTTGGCGAGTTGTTTGCCTAACTCAACGCCCCACTGGTCAAAGGTATAAATATTCAATATCGCCCCTTGCGTGAAAATCTTGTGTTCGTACAGCGCAATCAGCGCGCCCAAACTATAAGGGGTAATCTCGCGCAGCAGGATGGAGTTGGTGGGGCGATTGCCCTCAAACACTTTGTACGGCGCAACATGCTGCACTTGATCCGGTGATTTCCCGGCCGCGCTGAATTCCTGCTCCACCGCTTCGCGTGACTTGCCAAAAGCCAGCGCTTCGGTCTGAGCAAAGAAATTGGAGAGCAGCTTGGCGTGATGATCGGCAAGGGGATTGTGGCTGATGACGGGCGCGATAAAGTCGCAGGGGACAATTTTAGTCCCTTGGTGGATCAGCTGATAAAACGCATGCTGACCGTTGGTGCCCGGTTCGCCCCAAATAATAGGTCCGGTTTGATAGCTGATGGGATGCCCCTCGCGATCGACATATTTTCCATTCGACTCCATATTTCCCTGCTGGAAATAAGCGGCAAAACGGTGCATGTATTGATCGTAAGGTAAAATCGCCTCCGTCTCCATTCCGAAGAAATTGTTATACCAAATACCGATGAGCGCCAAGAGCACCGGCAAATTTTTATCTAGCGGCGTCGAGACGAAGTGATGGTCCATAGCGTGCGCGCCGCTGAGCAGTTTTTCAAAATTATCGAAGCCGAGCGACAGCGCAATGGACAGACCGATGGCGGACCAGAGCGAATAGCGGCCTCCCACCCAATCCCAGAACTCAAACATATTCTCGGTATCGATGCCAAATTCCGCTACCGCTTTTGTGTTGGTAGACAGCGCGGCGAAATGACGGGCGACATGTTGCTCATCCCCGGCGGTTTTCAAGAACCAATCCCGGGCGCTGTGAGCGTTGGTCATGGTTTCCTGGGTAGTAAAGGTCTTGGACGCCACCAGAAATAACGTGCTAGCCGGATCCAGGTCTTTTATCGTTTCCGCAATATGCGTTCCATCCACGTTGGACACATAGTGCATATTGAGATGGTTTTTATAAGGCCGCAGCGCCTCGGTCACCATATACGGGCCAAGATCGGAGCCGCCGATGCCGATATTAACGATATCGGTGATGGTCCGGCCGGTATACCCTTTCCATTCGCCGCCGATTACCCGATCACAAAATTGTTTCATCTTTGCCAGCACCGCATTAACGTCCGGCATGACATCTTTGCCGTCCACGTTAATCGGCGTGTTGTTGCGGTTGCGCAGCGCAACATGCAACACCGCCCGATCTTCGGTACGGTTGATTTTCTCGCCGCTGAACATGGCGGCGATAGCCTCCTTGACGCCACACTCTTTCGCTAGCGCCAGCAGTCGGGTCAATGTTTCGGCGGTGATGCGGTTTTTTGAGTAGTCCACCAGCATCTGATCGTCGAAGGTGGCCGAGAAAGAGGAAAAACGCTCAGGCTCCTGCACGAACAAGTCGCTTATCTGCACGTCTTTCATCGTAGCGAAATGTTGTTGCAGCCCTTTCCAGGCCGCGGTATGACTAGGATTAATATTTTTCATAACAACACTCTTATAGGTGACTAAATCGTCGCATATTTTTTTGATTGTATCGCTTAACGCCGCGCAGGGGATGCCTTTTCTTGCGCTAAGCTAATGATAGCGCCTGGTGCCAGAACCGGCGTCACTTTGCGGCATGCCTTTATTCAGCCTAACAAACTCACGCTGATTTTCCTGCTGCAAATTGCCGTCTGCCGCGAAACAAGCCGGCGATAATAAAATCACGCGTTGCTACGTTGACATCACCGTTATTACCCGTTATTTCTAATGCCCTAGTGACGTATCTGATGCGTTAACCAGAAGAGGCGCGTCGCCTAAACAGGGTGTGTAGAATCCGTTTCCCCGTGATCTCCACCTGAGGGGGAGGGACGCCGAAACGGTAGCGGGCATACAGGCTAGCCGCCGTCGACCACAGAAGCTGAATCCCCTGGGTTGTCACCAGCATTGTTCGCCACCAGGCGATCGGCACGGTGGGGCGCTTCTGGGTGTACCCGTAGCCAACTTCTACGCCTGCTCCCTGTTTTCCGCGCTTGACTCGTGCCTGGTCTGTTTTCACCGATATCATCAGCTATGGCATCCGATACGAGGCATTTTTAGGCATGTCAAACAACTCTGCTGCTCCCCTGCGGGTAGCCAAATTCGGCGGCACCAGCGTGGCCGATTTCGACGCGATAAACCGCAGCGCGGATATCCCGCGGTGCGTCTGGTGGTCCTTCCGCCGCGGCCGGCGTTACCAATGTGCTGGTCGCACTGTCGGAAGGCAACAAAGCGGAGCGCCGCGCCTACTATCTGGATGAAATCCGCCGCATTCAATACAGCATTATCGACCGTCTGGCGGAACAGACGATGATCCACGAAGAGATCGACCGGATATCGATAATATCGCTATGCTGGCCGAGGCGGCGGGTTTGGCAACGTCTCTGACACTGACCGATAAGCTAGTCAGCCACGGCAAATTGATGTCGACGCTGCTGTTTGTGGAAATCTTGCGCTAGCGCGGCGTAACAGCGGCGTGGTTTGATGTGCGTAAAGTCATGCCTACCAACAATCAATTCGGCCGCGCCGAACAGGACAGCCATGCTCTTAAGGCGCGGGCGCGCACCCTGCTGCTGCCGCGCCCGGAAACTGAGCTGGTCATCACTCAAGGCTTTATCGGCTGCGAGGCAAAAGGGCGCACCACCACACTCGGACGCGGCGGCAGCGACTATACCGCAGCGCTGCTGGGGGAAGCGCTGGAGACGGGGCGAATCGATATCTGGACCGATGTGCCCGGCATCTATACCAGCGATCCGCGCGTCGTGCCGATGGCCAAGCGCATTGACGAAATCAGCTTCGAGGAAGCCGCGGAAATGGCCACCTTTGGCGCCAAAATTTTGCACCCTGCGACGCTGCCGCCGGCGGGTACGCAGCGCGATTCCGGTCTTTGTCGGCTCCAGTAAGGATCCCAGCGCCGGCGGCACCGCTGGTGTATAATCACACCGACAATCCGCCGCTGTTCCGCGCTTTCGCGCTTTAGCTCTGCGCCGGCGCCAGACGCTGCTGACATCGCACAGCCTCAATATGCTGCACGCCCGCGGTTTTCTGGCGGAAGTGTTTAATATTCTGGCGCGGCATGCCATCTCGGTGGATCTTATCACCACCTCCGAAGTCAGCGTGGCGTTAACCATGGATACCACCGGCTCCACCACCACCGGCGCGAGCCTGCTCACGCAGGCGCTGCTGACCGAGCTCTCCTCGTTGTGCCCCGGGTAGAGGTGGAAGAGGATCTGGCGCTAGTGGCATTGATTGGTAATAAACTGTCGCAAGCCTGCGGGGTGGGAAAAGAAGTGTTCGGGGTTCTGGATCCGTTCAACATCCGGCTGTAGTGGCACACTGAATTTGGCCACCTAAACAGAGGTGATATGCTCACCTCAGAACAACACGGGTGCACCAATGAAAAGAAAAAATTTTAGTCCTGAATTCAAACGCGAATCCGCTCAACTGGTTGTCGACCAAAATTACACCGCCGCGCCAGCAGCAAAAGCCATGGACGTCGGCCTTTCTACGATGACGAAATGGGTAAAACAACTGCGTAATGAGCGACAGGGGAAAACACTAAAAACCTCTCCCATAATCCCGGAACAAATCGAAATACGTGAGCTCAAGAAGAAGGTACAACGCATTAAAATGGAAAACGAAATATTAAAAAAGGCTACAGCGCTCTTGATGTCAGACTCCCTGAACAGTTCTCGTTAATCGGGAAACTCAGAGCACATCATCCTGTAGCCATACTCTGCCACGTGTTCAGGGTTCATCGCAGCAGTTACAAATACTGGAAAAGTCGTCCTGACAGGCCAGACGGCAGGCGAACGGTATTGCGCAGTCAGGTTCATGAACTGCACAGTATCAGCCATGGT
>NZ_JBPESN010000062.1:0-13786 GCF_051710625.1 Sodalis sp. (in: enterobacteria)
TGCCCATGTGCGCGGCCATAACGCTGATTCGCTGGGTCTCTGCCTGGTGGGCACCGACCAGTTTACGTCGGCGCAGTGGGCCGTGCTGCGCACCCAAGTATTGACGCTGCGTGTGCGCTGTCCCGAGGCCACTCTGCACGGTCACAATGAATTTTCCAGCAAGCTGTGCCCAGGATTTTCAATGCCGGCCTGGACGTCGGGGAACTTCGCGCCGCTGCGCGGCCGTCTGTGTGAGCGTATCCCATGATGGCGCGCCTGGCTGAGCTGGTCACTAATCCCGAGGGGAGGCTGTCGACCTCGGATGTGATTGTCGTCGGCGCGTTTCTGGTCAGCTGGGCTGTGCCTGGAGCCGTCAGGAGACCGACCTGACGCTCTGGGTCTATCTCAACACCTGGGTTACCCCATGGCAGCGTCGCCCGCTTTAGCGCCGTACGGCCCGCCCGTAAACAGGGAGACGCTGATGACACGGCTACTCGCACTGATTAAGTTCATTCGCCGTCCGTGGTGGATAGTCGTACTGGTTGCCGCTTTGGCCGGTGGTGCAAGCTACTGGCGCGGCACACAGCAGGCCAGGCTGCTCGCCCAGGCAACACTGGCCACCCGGCAGTCCGAGTGTGAAGCTCGACAACGCCAGCAGGCGCAGGTCACACAACAGGCGCTGAAAACCGCCCTGACCCGGCAGCAACAGCTGCAGGGGGGTTAATGACCGGCTCAGTGCGCAGCTGGAAACCACACAGCACGCCCTGACGCTGAAAACCCAACAGTTACACAGGAGTATTGCCTATGCGGTGGCCCATGATGGCGCTGCTTATGCCGGTCTGGGGCTGCAGCGCTACCGAGCCGCCCTCGGCTATACCCCCCGCCGACGATAATACTGCCTTGTCCGCGCCAGCTGGCCAACCTGCTGGTGGTTGCCCCCCATCTCGCCCCCCTGCCCCCCGTAAAGGGGCTTGGCCCGGAGGCGTTGCCTTGCACCACGCCAGCGACTACGGGGCCTGGTGTCTGACCCTGCGAGCCCAGCTGCAGGCGATAAACGCTTTCTATAGCGCACAGGAGAGAGCGCGCGATGAGCCTTGATCTGGCCTTCAATATTGCCCTGAGCCTGCTATCGGCGCTCGGCGGCCCGTGGCTTAAAAGCGTCAATGAAGAACTTCGCCGCCTGCAGTATGAACTGACCCAAGTACGGCAGGACTATCAGCGGCGTGAGGATGCACAGCGCGCCCTGCAGCTGATGACCGGCATGATGCAGGACATCAAGGACAGTATTCAACGTATTGATAACAAGCTCGACCGCAAGGCCGACAAATAACGAGGAGCCTGATTCATGAAACCACAGGATGTGATGTCGCCGGTGCTGGCAGAGCTGTGCACCATTCGTACCCAGCTCGACGGAATCGACCGCCGCCCTGACCGCCTGCAGGTGAAGGGCGCACGGGCCGGCGCTACCGTCGGTGCCGTGACCGGCGGCGTGGTCGCCACCGGACTGGCGCTCATACGGGCGCGACTGGGGGTGTAATGGTGGATTCCAAGGCCACCCGCGAGGGGCTGCGCCGGGCTTATGTGTTCGGCAACCTGTCTCTGGAGCTGGCGGCAATCCAGTGCGGCGTCAGTGTGCATTCCGCCCGGCGCTGGAAAAAAGAGGCGCTGAACAGTGGCGATGACTGGGAGGTAATACGCCGCGCCCATCTGCTGGCCAACGGCGCGCCGGAAGATATCGCGCGCGCCATCCTGACCAGCCTGATGGCGCAGTTTCAGGAGACACTGGAAAAAGTCAACCTGGCTGACACATTGAGTGCCCCAGAGCGGGTTGAGCTGCTGCACGCTTAACAAATGCGTGAAGCAAGTCCATTGCCGCCAGCAAAAAATCCTGCCCGAGACCAGCCAGCTGGCCACCGCCATGAAGACCCCCTGAAGCTGTTCTCGGCGTTTATTCAGGACAAACACCCCCGACATCTGGCGGCGTTTGTTGACATTCTTGAGGCTTTTGGCCGGTACTGGAAAAACATTATGGCTAATCAATTCGTTGAAATCCGGGATGACGTGGCCGTTGCGGCAGACATCAACAAGGTCTGGGTCAGCAACGGCGGCGAGGTGTTTGTCAAGCTGCGCGACGGCGTGGCGCATACCGTGGATGTCGCTTATGGCGAAACGCCGTTCCAGGCGTCAACCCGCATCAAAACCCAGATAGAGGCAGCGCTGGCGTGAAGCAGTTGGTTAAACTATTGCCGGGCGCGTCCCTCGATCCGGCCGAGATCAGCGTGGTCAGGGTTGTTGGCAAGGATGTGTCTGTTAATCTGGGCGACGGTGCGCATTTTTTGCGCCTGGCGAGTGTCGCCGGCAGCGCCGGCAGCGTTGACACGGTGGCAGAGACCCTGGTGTTGCGCATCAATGCGGTACTGGCTGAGCGTCATCATGGCGTTTAAACGTGATTTAAAAGGGGGACATCATGACTAAAGACACAACATTTTATACGCAGGAGCGCATCGACACCGTCAATAAACTGGTGTCGTTAGTGCGCGACAATTTTTCAGATAGCGAGACGAACCGTGCTGTTTTTGCCGAATCGATATGGATAGCCCAGCAAATGCTGAGTGGCCCGATGGAGGCCGCCATGCTTATCAGACAGAGTCAGATTGCTGAGGGATAAGCGACGTGTGCCGATTGTGGTAAAAAACCTGTATGGCGACAAAATTTGCTATCCGTAAATTCCAGCACTCGCTGGCTGCGTTAGCCTCCAGTCTGCGCCGCCCCATCGAGGCCAAATGCCTGGATTTTGATACCGGGTCCGAGGCCATAACGGCGCGGCGTTTACAGGTGGCTGATCCGGTGAACGACTATCGCTATTTTGTGCAGACCTATTCCCCGCACTATATCCGTCATGCCGATTCCAGTGAGCTGCATGGCTATCTGTTTCAGCGACTGCCACAGATAAGTCGCCAGCCCGAAAGGCGAGCAGGACGCCATCGCCGCGCCTCGCGGGGAAGCCAAGTCAACACTGGTCAGCTAGCTGTTTGTGCTGCGGTGTCTGGTATGTGGCATCAAGCACTATGCCCTGATGGTGATGGACTCCATCGACCAGGTGTACCCGATGCTGGAAGCCATCAAGGCCGAGCTGGAATTTAGCCCCCGGTTGCAGGCGGACTTCCCCGAAGCTTGCGGTGTCGGGCGCGTCTGGCAGATAGGCACCACCCTGACGCGCAATGATATCAAGGTGCAGGTGCCCGGCAGCAGGGATGCGGCGACGTTCGCCCCGTCGGCGCATTGCGGCCTGCCGTGATGGATGCGCTGTCCTGCAAAGGCGTGGTGCCGGACTCGGCAGTGATCACCCTGACGGACGCCAACCTGCTGCACGCTACTCGCGACAGCAAGCAGGGCGTGCTGCCGACTACCTCCTGGGCGACCCTGGTATCATTGCTGCGCCAGCCACGCGCGATCATCTACGACCGACAGCAGGCGACGCCGGCGTTACTGTATGTGTTCGATCGGGTTGAGGGGACGGGGAAGCTCGTGATGTACATTGACGGCACGCTCAAGGTACGTAATGAGCTGAATGGTAAGCGTGAAAAAGTTAACACAAACCTGATACGTACCGGCAAGATCCTGCAAGACCTATCAGCACTGCGTAACAAAAAGGTTTATGATCTGCTGTGGGGTTCGCTGGATTGAGCGGGTGGCGTTGGACTCGAACCGGATCATGTCGGCAACGTGACAGCAACCGTTACCCATTGGAAACAACCGACCTGCCATGAGTGTACACCATGATTGACGTCACGATCACTGTTCCCGATACCCTTGCATCAAGCCCTTGAGCGGCTGGCGCAGTCCCTGTGCCACCGCCAGCCGTTGATGATGCACACCCTCAGTGAAGACCTGTATGACGCGGTGATGGAGAATTTCAAGCGGGAAGGCCACCCGCGCTGGCTGCCCATTGACCGCGCCGGCAAAATCCTGCAGCAATCAGGGCGGCTGGCCGCCTCCATTGACAGCGAGGCCGATAACGACCAGGCCGTGGCGGGGGCCAATGTGGTGTATGCGCGCATCCGCCAGCAGGGCGGCACCACCCGGCCCCATACCATTCGCTCCCGCTATAATAAGGTCGCTGCCCTTTAACGGTCGGGTGGTAAAACGCGTCAATCATCCCGGATTAACGATACCGGCGCGGCCCTTTCTCAGTTCGGCCGACCAAGACGATCAGGCCCTGCTGCACACCGTCAATGATTATCTTACAGCGCGCGCTGGACGAGTAACGCTCTGTAAAGGCCGTGGCGCATTTTTTGATAGTGGCAGGCGGGGGGGATGATGCGGGTGAAACCGCGTTAAGCGATTCTGGAGCGATTTAAACGGGTTTTAAACGGGGTATCGCCGCCCTCGTCAGCGGTGTAGTCTGATGGCAGTCCGTTTGTGTCCTTTTCCTTCCCCCACTCTTACCCCCTACACCCCCGTCACGACGAGATACCCGACGCCCAGGTTAGGCTGTTTCCCATAAATACACTTTCTGGGACCGCCACCGCGTGAAAAACACCGTCCGCCTTGCTGCACTGGCGGCTGGGGGAACCGCAGGCCTGGAGACTGATTACCGCTGCCCAGGTGCGCCAGACGCCGTACTGCTTTGACTATGAGCACCACAGGCTATCCATGCCCGGGAGAACGGCCAGCCCGCGCCGGCCGCCGGCTGGTATTCGCAGCTGGAATGGGTCGAAGGCCTGGGGCTGTTTGTGGTGGATGTCGAATGGACCGAGCGTGCCCGCACCCTGATTGCCGCCGGGAAGTGCCGCTTTGTCTCCCCCGCTGTTTCAGTACGACAGGCAGGGCAATGTGATCTGCTTGGTGAATGCTGCGCTGACCCACGTGCCGGCGCTTGACGGTATGGCGGCGCTGCTGGCGGCAACGGCACAACAACTCACGGGAGAAAATGACGTGGATGAGCTGTTAGAACAACTGCGCTGGATGCTGAATCTGCCGCTGTCGGCCACGCCTGAGGAGGTGGCGGTTGAGCTGAAAAAACTCATTGATCGCCTGTCGGGCGGACAAGGGACGGCGGCCGCCCGCATCAATCTGCTGTCGCTGCTTGGCGAGAAGGATAACCAGATTACCGCGCTGTCACAGTAGACCAGCACGCCTCCTGATCCGGCTGCCTATGCCCCGGTCAGGGTGGTCGATGAGCTGCGTGAGCAGGTGGTGGCACTCTGTCGTCAACTGAACGGCAACAACGAAGTCACAGCCCTGCTGACGGCGGCGCTCAGTGATGGCCGCGTGCTCAAAGGGACGAGTGGGACTGGGCGCGGCGGCTGGGTGAAAAAGACGTGGCGCTGCTGCGTGAGCACCTGGCCACCCGTCAGCCGATTGCCGCGCTGTCGGGGCTGCAGACTGGCGGCAACGCGCCGCAAGGTATCGAGGCGCGGCCATCGCCCCTGGGCGCACTGGATGCGCCGGCGCTGGCCGCCTGTCACGCCTTTGGCTACAGCGCCGAGACCATTGCCACCATGATGAAAGATAAGGTGCAGCCATTACCGCCACCACGCAAGATCGTAATACCCCGTACCGGGACGGCGAGCTGACGCCCTATCCGGTGGCGGAGAAGGAAACCATTCCGACCGGCGTTATCGTCTGCCTCAAGGGCGGCTATGCCATCAACGGGCAGGGCGGTGAAGCCCTGGTGTATGCCGAGCGGGCTGATGAAGCTATCGACAACAGTTAGGGCGGTAACGGCGACCAGTACATAGTGGTGCGCCGCCACAAGGCATTTTTGTGGGAGAACGACGGCGCGGTGAAGCAGGAGCATGTCGGCAAGCCAGGAAAACCCGCCAGCCGCTGTACGGCAGGTACCATCATCATGCTTGACGCGGCGGGCGTCTGGGTCGAATAAGGAGACACTGCATATGTTAGTGAATGCTGGAAATTTAAAAGTGATTTTCTGCAACATTAAACTCACCTTTAACCAGGCGTTTGACGCCGCGCCCACCCAGTGGGACAAGGTGGCCACCCTGGTGCCGTCCACCGGCAAGAAGAACACCTACGCCTGGTTAAGCCGCTTCCCACGGATGCGCAAATGGATAAACGACAAGCAGGTCAAGGCGCTGCCGGCGTCAACCTACACCCTGGTTAATGATGACTATGAGGCCACGGTGGAAGTCGATCGCAACGACATCCAGGATGACCAGCTGGGCGTTTACCAGCCCCGGGCGCAGAATGCGGGCTTCGCCGCCAAACAGTGGCCGGATGAGATGGTGTTTGAGCTGCTGAATAAAGGCTTCAGTGAAAAAGGCTATGACGGCTGGCCGTTTTTTAACGATACGCACAGTATGGGCAAAACCACCTACTCCAATCTCGGCAAAAAACCGCTCTCAGCGGTCTCACTGGTCGAGGCGCAGGCGTCCTACGGTGAGGCGTGCAAGCAATTGCGCCAGATGAAGGACGGAGGGGGCGGCCGCGAATATCATGCCCAACCTGCTGGTCGTGCCGCCGGCGCTGGACGATGTGGCGCGTACTCTTTATCACCGCTGAACGTCTGGATGACGGCAATGCCAATATCTACAAAGGGCACCGCCGAGGTGCTGGTCGTGCCCTGGCTGACCTCGGACAGCGCCTGGTTCCTGATGGATACCAGCCGCCCGTTAAAGCCGCTGATTTTCCAGCAACGCCAGGCCCCGCTTGTTTGTCGCCATGACCGATATCAACAGCCCGGCCGTATTTATGCGCAAGTAGTTCAAGTTTAGCGCAGAGGCACGCGGCCAAGCGGGGTTTGGCTTCTGGCAGATGATGGCCTACGGCTCGACGGGCAAATAAGCGTGTATGCACGCCTTGAGGATATGGTGTTGCGCTTTGGTGAGCAGGAGGTGCGCATTCTGACCGACCGCGACAACACCGGCGAGATTGACGCCACCGCGCTGCCCGGCGGGTTGCAGGCGGCTGCCGATGAGATTAACGGCTATATCGGCGGGCGCTATACCCTGCCGCTGCCAGTAGTGCCCTCCGACCTGCGCAGCATTGCCTGTGATATCGCCCGCTACCGCCTCACCGGCGCCGAACGGGTGTGCAGCGATGAAATCCGTGGCCGCTACCGCGACGCTATCCGCTATCTAGAAAACGTCGCCAATGGGCGGCTCACGCTGGGCACCACCTAAAGCGGTGACACGCTGCAGGGCAACGCCGGTGCGGCGTTCTTTTCCAGTCGCCGCGCCTGGGGACGCAACCAGACCGGCGGAGGGGGATTTTAATGATAAGCGAGATTGAAAACGCCATGATGGCGCGGCTTAAAGCGGGTCTGGTCCGCATGGTATCTGCCGGGGCAACTATGGCGGCGAGCTGGAGGATGTGGGGGCTATCGCCCGTATGCTGCTCGCCTGCTGGGCGACCTTTCTTGGCGTGTAGCAGACCCAACCCGTCAGTACCCCCATAAACACCGCTTTTACACCTCCGGGCGTTTCTCGGTGCTGCTGGCGGCCTATTCGGTGCGCGAGGAAGGGTCAGCGCAAGGGCGGCCCGGCCCGCGATGAAGTGGGCTGAAATAGGCTGATTCGGGCCGTTCGGCGCTTAATGAGCCGTCAGGATATGGGGTTGCCTGTCGAGCCCCTGCTGCCGGGCTGGGTGCGCTCATTGTTCAGTACTCGCCTGAACAGTGATGCCTTGGCGGCCTATTCTTGCGAATTTGACACGGTCTGGGTTGAAGAGGCGCTGGATAACGGCCGCTGGCCCGCGCCGGAAGGCGACAATGACCCTGACCGGCTGTTTGCCGACTATCAGGGACGACTGAATACGCCATGGCCGATGCATGAGCGCACCGGGGCTGGCGTATCACCTTAATGACCCGCCCGCAGTTGTTGCGCAGGATATCGTGACCACAAAAGCAAAAGACCATGATTGACGTGATACCAAGGGGGACGCATGAGCATTGATGCCGTGATACCGTCGCCATTGCTGTCGCCAGTGGCGATAGCGTCGGGCGCTGATGGTGAGCATGGTGGAGGCCATCAACACCCTGGACGCGCTACCGGTGACGGCGGCGATGGCGGATATTCCGCCGCCGTCATCCAGCGGTAAAAGTCCCGGCAAGCAGCTGGTGCTGACGGCGCGCAACAAAGGGGCCTGTGGTAGCCAGATTGGCGTGATCGTCACGGTCAGCGCACCAGGTGTCACCGCTGCGCTGACGCCGATGCGCGGCAGCGAAGGCGACCCCGCACTGGATGCGGCGCTGGGCGTCGTTGGCTGGAACGGTACGCTGTCAGGTGACACGGCGCTCACGACCGACGTCAACGCGGCGCGTCTCACCCTGGGCTGGTACCACGGCTCAATGCTGCCCAAGGGCGAGCTGGCGGCGATATATGCCGCCATCATCGCCAGCAAGTCCGACCCGGTACGCCCGCCAATACCCTGGCGTTACCCGGTGCGGACATCACGCCACAGGACAAATGGCCGGGGCGCCGCGAGCAGGAAAACGCGCTGGCCATCGGCCTGACGCCTTTTGAAGTGAACGGCAGTCAGAGTCAGGTGTAGATTGTGCGGGCGGTCAGCACTTATGTGAAAAACAGCATGGGCGTGACCGACCGTTCGCTGATGGATATCACTATCCTGCGCTCGCTGGATTATGTGCGCCTGGCCTGCCGTGCCCGTATCACCCAGCGCTTCCCTCGTGAAAAACTCAACGATATCCGCCTGCAGCGTATCCGCTCCGAGCTGCTCGATGTGCTCTACGCCCTGTCGCAGCTGGAAATTGTTGAAAACGTGGACGAGTATAAGGAGCAGTTGACGGTAACGCGCAGTCGCCAGGATGACCGCCGCGCCGATGCGAGCATCACGGCGGCGGTGTGGTACGCGGCCTGCGTGTGTTTGCCGCCACCATTTATCTTTTGTAAAGGGGCCTGTATGGTACTGGAATACACCGGCGCGGTGGTGCTGGAGATTAACAGCACTGAGGGTTGAGGTGACTGAGTTTAGTCCGCGCGAGAACACAGGCAAGCAGCTGGTCAAGACCATGAACTTCACCGGGCGCGCCAAGGGCTACACCCAGGGGATTGCCACCTAAGAGCTGTCCATCACCGCCGTGGTGCCGGTCAACAATACCCTGCACTGGGAAAAAATCTCGGGCGCGAAATTGACGCAATGCCCCCTCAGCGGCGGCAAGCGCATCAACTATCAGGATGTGTTTGTCACCGAGGTGGGCGAACAGTATACCATTGACAATGAGTCCCGTATCACCATTAGCGCCTTTGCACTGAACAAGGTTGAGGATAACCCATGTACCCACAGCGCCACCTTACCGATAGGCGTGTTTTATAAAGATCAACGGCACCGTGATTTTTACCGTGCGGATCAGCACCATCGGCGACGAGATCGCCGTGGTGGAAGGAGGGTATCCCGGACTCGGGCACCATAGTGGGTGTCCTGGCACGTTGCATCACCGAGCTGGGCAGTATTCCCGCAGAAGAGATCACCTATAGGCTTCTCTGCGATACGCTGGTTTCTGAGGATTTCAAAGTACTACGGGATGCCCAGCTTGAGGCGAAAAAAAAGCTCAGCGCGCTGAAGCCCGCCTGCGCGACTACCGTTTCGCCCTCGTCCGACTCGGGCCGTACGGCATCGGTGCCGCCCGCGCCCGCCGCCTTGACGCTGTAGCCCTGGGCGGGCTGCTCAACGCTATCGGGCGTCTGGAAAACCCCAGGGGCTGGCGGAAAAACAGGACCATCAAAAGCCTGCGCCGCCGCCCTCCCTCAGCCAAACGGACGTAACCCATGGCCCGTGAATTTAATACCCAGCTACACTTTGGCGTCAAGGACAGCGCGACGCCGAGCATTCACCGTCTGTCGGAGGAATTTCGCCGCCTGAGTCAGGCGCGGGAAACCCTGGGGCTGCGGGGCGAGCGTCATCTGCAGCGGGAAATTCAGCGTACCCAGGCGTCCTATCAGAGCGCCTGGCGCGCAGTGGCACCCTGTCGGCCAGCAAGCAAGTGCGCGCCTATGACAGGGTGCAGACCGGCATTGCCCGGCGGCGTCAGGAGATGGCCAGGGCCGAGCGCCGGCACCGCAGCTGGCTCAAGGGGACGCTGTCCCTTGGCTCCGGGATGGTCGCGAGGGCCATATAACCCTGCGGCCAGCCCATCACCCGCCAGATGGACTGCGATGCACACCTGCGCAAGCTGGCTAAATTTGCCTACCGCAATGATAACGCGAGCGTGCGCGAGGCGGGCCTGACGGTCATTGACCAGCACATTCGCGCCGCCACGCACGCCGGCGGCGGCACCCCCGGCCCGGCCATGGAAGCGCTGGAAATCATGCTGCGCTCCCTGCCGAAGGAAAAAGCCTTTTCCTAATCTGCCGAAGGTGATGAAAAACGCCACGGCCACCGGGGCTGAGCTCAAAGAGATGGCGCTGCTGCAAAATGCGGCGGTCAATTTTAACCTCACTGAGCGCGACAGCTGCATCGCCCTGAATGGGGCCACCATAGCGGCGCAACACGGTCTGGTGGATGTGCCGCTGCTGGCCTTGGCTGCCCGCGCGCACTCGAGGCCGCCAAGGCGGCCGGCTTCCACGGGCGGCGGGGCTATGCCCAGACCCTGGCGCTGTTTGAAGCCGCCGGCTCAGTTGCCGGTGAGCCGGATGAGGCTGCCACCAACGCCAACGATTTACTGGCAGAGCTGTCCTCTACCAACTTGAAGAACAACGCTAAAAATCTGCTTATCCGGGGCAAGGGTGTCGATGTCCAGGCGCTGATGACTCAGGATGCGAAAGCCGGCCTGACGCCGCTCGATACGCTGGACCGGGTGATACAACTGGCAGACAGACACGATGCGCAAACGAAAAAACTGCGCGCCGAGCTGGCCAATACGCGCGATCCGGAAAAGCGCGCTAACCTGGAAGCGGCGATTGAAGGGCGTCACGGTGCCCATGTCTCGACCCTGCTGACCAATCAGCAATCGCGCAATGCGTTTTATGGCTATGAACGCAACAGGACGATGTTCCGACAGCTGACCGATGAGGTGGTCAAGCAGTTTGAGACGCCGGAAGGGGCGCGTTCGGCCGATTTGGATTTTAGCCTGGTCAGAAAAGGCAGCCAGTTTCGCGTTCAGCAGGCAGAGAATGAGAAACTCTTTGCCACCAACGACGCCGTGGCCCCGGTCTCTCAAGTGCTGGGCGACGTGGCCGAAAGCGGGGCCAGGCTGTGGCACAGGAATTCCCGGGTCTCACCACAGCGGCAACCCAGGCGTCGCTGGCCATTACGCGCTAGGTGCGGCGGCAGCCGTCAAGACCGGCGCGGACCTGCTGCTGGGTAAAGGCGGTGGCTCGCTGACCAGGGCCGCCGACGGCCTGCTGAAAAGCGCGGCCAAAAAAGCCGCCGCGCTACCAAAGGGCATTCCTCTGCTGGGAACCGGCCTGATGGCCTGGCAAGGGGCGCAGGCCTTTCCGCTCATATAGCTGCAGCGCGGCAAAAGGATAAAGCGGCTGAGGCGCAGGCACGCGGGCTACCGCCCAGCCCGGTGCCGATGCCGTCTATCGGCGCGCTGGATGTTGCTGGACGAGATACGTCGCTGGCTGGCGGGAAGTCACGCTACGCCGCGTGAGGCGACATCGGCGACGGCGACCCCGGCCACCACCGCAGCCCCGCCGTGAATATCAGCGTCACGCTGGACGGGCGCGAGATTGCCATTGCCGTGGAGACGCGGCTGGTGCGTGACGGGAGACGACACTGATGGTTGACACTATTTATCCACTGTCCGGGCAGCTGGGTGTCGATATGCTGCTGCTGGCGTCGTTCCGGGGTATCGCCTTCGATTGCCTCTACACCCGCGAGGTGCTGGCTCGCGACACGGTGGTGTATGAATACCCCTGGCGCGACGGAGCGGAGATGGAAGACCACGGGCTAAAAGCACTGAACTTGCGCCTGTCAACGCTGTTCTGGGGCAACGGCTACCAGACGCGCCTCAAGGCGTTTCTGGCGGCGCTAAAAGCCCCCGGCCCCCGGTAGGCTACTTTACCCGGTGTATGGCTCGCTGCCGCGCGTGCAGCTGCTGGAAGCGGGCGTTGAGCACGAGGTAGAGCTGCTTAATACGGTGACCGTGGAGCTGGTGTTTGTCGAGGCCAGCACCGAACAGGCACTGTTTGCGCTGCTCGGTACCACCCCACGCACCGGCGGCCTGCTGGACCGTGTCACCGCCGGGTTGTCGGTCGCACTGGCGACCATCCGGCGCGGCAATAAAGGTATCGCCCGCATCAGTAATCTAGTGGCCTCGGCGGAGTATGTGGTGCAGACCTCGCTGGGCAGCGTGATAAACTACCTTGATATGCCCACGGCGTTTGTCTTTGACCTGAAAAGGTTGCTGTCCGCTTTCAGTGACCGGTTGAATTTTAGCGAGGTGATGTGGCTGTCAGACTGGCTGGCGGTGCGCAGTCAGGGCGAACGGCTGGCCGGGTTTGCCGAACGGCGTGTGACTGCCAGCGCTGCCGACGGTCAGGGTGGCGTTTTTGCCTCCACCCTAAACCGCGCCAGCATTATGCCGCCGGGCGACCGTGGGCTGATTAACCAGACCGTGCGCCTGGTGACGATAGCGGAGTGGGTTGACGTGGCGGCAGATATCTTTCAGGCGGAAAAGAAGACGCCTGACGCTCTCTGACAGCGATATTAAACGCCTGTGTGAGGAGGTGCGCGCATTAATCGTGACCGCCATCGTGACACAGCGCACCGTGATGGACACCCGGCAGCGTACAGCGCACCAGGCGCGTGACGTTACACCCGACGCCCGTAACGGCAGCCGGCTTATCGCTGCGCTGCAGCAGCTGGCCCCTACCAGCTGCTGCAGAGCCAGGCCCGCACCCTGATAGTACGCCGTCCGACGCGCGTTTTGCGGCGGGTCACCCGGGCGTGTAATCTGCATCTGCTGGCTTTTGAATGATACGCCGAGGCCGCGCGTGCCAGCGAACTGGCCCGATTAAATCCCACCCTGCGCAACCCCAACGTGCTGCAACCCGAAGACCGTTTGTATGCCTTCGCCCGTTAACACTACTGAGCGCATCGCCCTGCAGATTGGCGGGGTAGCCCATGATGACTGGCTGGGATATTGAAGTGGACGCCGACCTGCTGACCCCGGCGGCGGGCTGGGCGTTCAGCGTCGGGCTAAGCCAGGCCCGTCTGCCGCCCAGAGGTCAGGGTGGGCGCACGGGCCCGAACTGCGTGCCGGTGACGCGCTTATCATGACCGGCCAGGTGGATGAACTGCGCCACGAGGTGGCGCGCGGGCAGCATACACTGAGCGTTTATGGGCGCGATGCAGCCGCCGTGCTGGTTGACTGCTCGGCCCCGATATTCAGCGCCCGGGACATGAGCCTGTAGGAGGTGGTCACCCAGATAGTGCGGCCGCTGGGCGTCCACCCGCATTCGTCTGCAGGCCACCTCGCCGCTTTCCGCCAAAAAAGTCAGCATTGACTCCGGCGATACCGCCTGGGGCGCGCTGCGCAAGGCGGCGGAAGCCAGCGGGCTGTGGCCCTGAGTGAGCGCCGATAACACTCTGGTGGTGGGCGGACCGGATCACAGCACCCCGCCGGTGGCTGCGCTGATATTGCGGCGCGACGGCCAGGGCAATAACCTGCTGCGCCTGGCGGTGAGCGAAAATATCAGCAGCCGCTACTCCGAGGTGACGGTACTGGCCCAGGGGCACGGCAGCGCACAGGCCGACGGCCGCCATGACCGCCGCAGCCAGGTGAAAGATAAGACCGTTCCGCTCTACCGACCCCTGGTGGCGGTGGTGGGTGATACCGACAGCGATGAGGAGGTGCATTTTCGCGCCCGGAAGCAAACGG
>NZ_JBPESN010000063.1:0-13535 GCF_051710625.1 Sodalis sp. (in: enterobacteria)
CAACTGAATGGGAGTTATCCTTCTCAACATTGCACAACTATTTAACTAGAGGTACAGAACCATCTTTATACAGTGGTGCAGAGCATTGTATATAAGGAACACGTCAGCTTGGGCTGGCTTGCATTTGGTTTGTAGTGGCCAACTAAAACTGGCCACCGCGTTAGCGTTTATATTCATGCGGCCTGAGTGCGCTGTAATATCCCACGATATAGTCGGTAATTTTATGAGCTGCTTCGCTGAAGCTTATGTGGCCCGTTACCGGTATCCACTCGTTTTTCAGACTTCTGAAGAAGCGCTCCATCGGACTGTTATCCCAACAGTTACCATGCTGACTCATGCTTTGTTTGAACCGGTAACGCCACAGCAACTGTCGGAACTGGCTGCTCGTATAGTGGCTACCCTGATCGCTGTGGAACATCACTCCGGCTAGTTTACCACGCGTTTCCTATGCCATTTCCAGTGCTTTGATGGTCAGTCTGCTGTCCGGGGAGAACGACATAGCCCAGCCCACCGGTTTCCTCGCGAACGGATCAAGAACAACCGCAAGGTATGCCCAGCGTTTCCCGGTCCAGATATACGTCACATCGCCGCACCATACCTGGTTTGGCTCCGTTGCAGCGAACTGGCGCTCAAGATAATTCGGGATCGCAACATGCTCCTAACCCTCACGCTTATCCCTGTGCGTCGGCTGCTGACAACTGACCAGCCCCAGCTCTTTCATGGGCCTGCCAGCGAGCCAGCCCCCCATGCGGAAGCCTCTCTGGGTTGCCATGGTGGCGATACTTCTCGCGCCAGCGGCACCATAACTGATATTGTGCAGTTCATAAACCTGACTGCGCAATACCGTTCGTCTGCCGTCTGGCCTGTCAGGACGACTTTTCCAGTATTTGTAACTGCTGCGATGAACCCTGAACACGTGGCAGAGTATGGCCACAGGATAATGCGCTCTGAGTTTTCCGATTAACGAGAACTGTTCAGGGAGTCTGATATCAAGAGCGCTGTAGCCTTTTTTAATATTTTGTTTTCTATTTCAATGCGTTGTACCTTTTTCTTGAGCTCACGTATTTCGATTTGTTCCGGGGTTATGGGGGAGGGTTTTGGCGTTTTCCCCTGTCGCTCATCACGCAGTTGTTTTACCCATTTCGTCATCGTAGAAAAGCCGACGTCCATGGCTTTTGCTGCTTGCGCGGCGGTGTAATTTTAGTCGACAACCAGTTGAGCGGATTGGCGTTTGAATTCAGGACTAAAATTTCTTCTTTTTATTGGTGCACCCGTGTTGTTCTGAGGTGAGCATATCACCTCAGTTCAGATGGCCAAATTCAGTGTGCCACTACAAACAACCGGTATCTCCGAAGGGGAGTAGCTGGAGAAGCTTGACGCCCGCCTTAGCTATAGATTTTGCAATCAAGTCTGGACTGTCCAAAATAGCCATTTTTTAGGGTTTAAGGGAGTCCAGAATTGTCTGCAAATTAGTCCAGAATATTTTGCATCGCTACAGTGATGGCACTCTTCCCACGGGTCCGTAGTGCGATAGCCAAACGCCATCGCATTCGTCGTGTGGGTAATACTTGCTACGGCGTTGTTGTTTTACCTTTCACGACTCCCGGTTCGCCCCATCACCCGATGCCTTTTCACCTTTCCCGGGTTTGGCGTTCCCATTCCTTCAACCGTTTCTTAACCTCATCTTCCAGGCGTTCGCGCAGAAGCTGGTCCACATTAAGTTGATAATTTAACGCATCCCAGGAACCATACACCCGCAGCGGAATCGCGGTAGAGGTGAGCATGCTCACCAGTTGCTGATCACCTTTCCACCCTTGCAGCACACGAATTTGAAGGTTCACATCACACTGCCGTGCCGGCAAATTCAGCGTGCCGTCACCGGTCAGCGCCAGCAAATCGGGGTCTCCCGCCAGATTGTCAAGACGCAGATTGCCCCGGTTAAGGGTGGCGTTGGCGGTAAGCTGACGGACTTGTGAATAACGCTCGGCACGCTCCTCGGCCCCCACATTATTATTGGTACGCGTTACCGCTCGTTGTATTAACTGCGAAATATTAAGCCCTTCCAGTTTGGCGTTATCCAATGTTATGGCCGCCGAGCCTTGCCAGGCGCGCGCGAAGTCGTTCGCGGTAAAGTTATGTCCCTGCACTTTTCCCTGCAAAGAGAGCTGGCCGGTCAATGTCTGGGGTAAGGCAAGCGCTTTCAGCAGCGGGCCAAGGGCGACACGTGTAAGCTGCGGCTGCAAATGGAACACCGGCTGCTCACCAGTGGCGTCAAGCGTACCCGGCAGATTGAACGTCCCTTCGCCAAGCTTTCCGGTAAAGGTGTTTAAAGTGAGCTGCCCGCGGCGGTTGTCCGCCTTCACCTGTAAATCGGTCATCGTCAGACCGTGATAGATAACCTTTTGGGCGCTCAAGTTAAGCTGCCCGCTAAAATCATTGAGATTGGACAGGGCATTATCCGTCGGGGCGCTGTTGGCAATGACCGGCCGACCGCTGCCGGCGTTTTGGTTTTGCACCCGCGCCTCGTTGTCATCGGTGGGCGGCTGCAAACCCAGCAGCATATCCAGATTCAGGGTCTTCGCCGCTAAATTAAGTTGATATACCGGCTGTTCGCCCAGCCGGGCGCTTATCTGTCCGCTTAATTCACTGTCGTTAGCGCTGAAGGTTAACACACCAAGCGTCAAGGTTTGATTGACGGCGAAGTAATCGGCGTTGAAGGCTCCCTCACCTTCTATTCCCTGCTCCGGCAAGCCACTCGCACGTAGTCTGTAATTGAATTTATTCATGTGCGCGCTGACCTGACGCGGGTATTGACTCAGATCCAGACTACCGTTAAGCGAGACCGCCAAATCGCGCTGATCGCGATTAAGACGGCTGGAAAATTCGATACTCGCTTTGCGCGCATCGTCCTGTTTCATCTGCAAATTCAAATCGCGCAAATTAAGTTGCTCGTTGGCATCGCGCTGCCAGATAAGCAGACTGTCGGCGACCTGCAGGCTGCCGATATTCCACGACCAGCCGTTGCCTTCTTCAGGTTCCGGGGTGGCCACCGGCGCGATAGGCGCATTTTCAGGTTGCCGTGCCGCGCTGTCGGGGGTTAAGGTAATCACCGCGCCTTTCAGCATGACCTGCTTTACCAACAGTTGATGAGAAAGCAGCGGCCATAGCGCCACATCCAGGCGCATATTTTCCGCACTGACCAGGGGGACCGTTGCGCCGGGGGCGGTGAGTTTCATGCGGCCTGCGAGGATGCTTAATTGCGGCCAGGCATGCCAGCGCAAATCACCCTCCAGCGCCAGATGATAGCCGCTGCGCTGTTCTACTTGCGTGATCACATAGCTGCGGAAATCGTTGGGATTGATTAGCGCCACCATAGCCGTTAGTCCGGCCACCATCACCACCAGTAAAATGAACAGCGTCGTCAGTAATCTTCTCATACGGTCCTCTTTCGTTATAACCCGATGCCACAGGACTCCGACGATTCACTCCTTCTCAATCCGGCTGGCCCCGGCGCCTTGCTGATTGCGGTACTTGGCATCTTCACGCCGGTTATAGGGACGGGCCGCGTGACCGCTCAGCGGCTCAAAGCTCAGGGCGCCTATCAACATGCCGGGGCGCAGCGCCAGCGGCAACTTACCTGAATTATAGAACTCCAGCACGATTCTACCCTGCCAGCCGGGATCGATCCGGTGTGCGGTCACGTGTACCATCAGACCCAGACGGGCCAGGGAGGAGCGTCCGTCAAGCCAGCCGACCAGATCATCAGGCAGCGTAACCGATTCCAGGGTGACCGCAAGCGCCAGCTCACCCGGATGCAGGAAAAACGCTTCGCCTTCGGCCAGTTGGATTTCGTCGCTCATTACCCGGTCCAGCGCCGCGGTCACCTCATCTTTTGGCCCGCTAAGATCGATATACGCCGCGGTATGCCCCCGAAAAACCTGAAACTGGTTCCCCAGTCGCACATCCACCGTCGCCCCGTTAATCCTTTCTATTGGCGGGCGCGGCGCGATGTCCAGTCGGCCTTCATCCAGCCAGATCTCAATATCACGATCGCACAATCTCATCGCTTGTCTCTCCCTAAGGGCGTGAAGGCTGGGTTGCCGCTACAACGGCAACCGGTCAGGTCTCAAATACTACACGGGAATTATTCGAAAAACTGACTGATTTTCGCTTTTAAAATGTCGATGGCAATCCGATTTTTTCCGCCGCGCGGGACAATGATGTCGGCGTATTGTTTTGACGGTTCGATAAACTGCAAAAACATGGGGCGGACGGTACGCTGATATTGCTCAATAACGGAGTCCATCGATCGGCCGCGTTCATTAACGTCGCGTTTCATGCGGCGCATCAGGCAAATATCCAACGGGGTATCAACAAAGATTGAGAAATTCATCTCCTGACGCAGGCGTAAATCGGTGAGTAGCAGGATCCCTTCCAGAATGATGACTTTCTTTGGCCGCAGGTGGAGGGTTTCAGGACGACGGGTATGCTCGACATAACTGTAGACCGGCATTTCAATCGGCAAGCCGGCCTTCAGCATCTGGATATGTTGAAACAGCAGGCTGTGATCCATGGCGCTCGGATGGTCATAATTGGTTTTGATCCGTTCCGTCATGGTCATGCCGCTTTGATCTTTATAATAGCTGTCTTCGGGGATGATGCCGATATGCTCATCGCCGACCTGGTCGCACGACTCCCGATACAGCGTGCTGGCGATAAGACTTTTTCCTGAGGCGGATGCGCCGGCAATGCCGATAATAACGCACTGGTGGGGCTTGTCAGTCATACAATCAAAGGCCTGATAATCTGAGTATGCCTCGACGGTGAGGCAGCAATTTACGCGGCAATTATAGGGTGCGGGGCAAGTACACGCCAGCATTACCGGGCCGCAGGGCAGCACAGCGGGGTATTTTTTACCGCCGGTCATGCTTTGCGCCAGCCAGGTTAAGACTATTCATGCTGGAGCTGCTATTGTCATATGGGTAAAGTAGCCCGTCGTGGCCGTTGGGCCGGCTCTACCTTATAAGGGATCCCATAAGTTGGCATTGGTTTACTTTTTTTGGCGACAGCATGCTGTTATTACCTTGCGCGGGCTTAATTATGGGGGTTTTGCTGTTGAAAACGGATACCCGCCAGGCCTGCTAGCAATGGCTAATGCTGTTCTGTCTCGCCGGCGCCATTGTTTGCGCCTCGAAATTGGTCTTTATGGGCTGGAGCAGATAGCCCTTAGCGTGGCGTCGGTGACCAAAGTCTATACTTGCGATGACCTGCATCGTCCGTCCCCGGCGCTAAGGCCGGAGCGGGAAACGAAGCTGGCGCCCGCGAGTTAACCTCACACTTCGCACGCTAGCTATAAAACCTGGCGTGATAGGCCGTCAAACGGCCTTAAAAGCAATCTCGGTCGGGATCACTTCCCCCTGCCAGTAAAGTTGCGCCGCCACCTGGCCCGCGAGTTGACGATACATTTCGGTAAATTCACTTTCGGGGCGGCTTACCACCGTTGGCTCACCGCGGTCCAGATCCTCGCGCAGGCTGATATGCAGCGGCAGTTGCCCCACCAGCGCGCACTGGTACTGTTCCGCGAGCTTTTCCGCGCCGCCGGTGCCGAAAATCGCTTCAAGATGGCCGCAATGACTGCAAATACGCATGCTCATGTTTTCCACGATACCGAGTACCGGCACGCCGACCTTGGCGAACATCACAATGCCCTTGCGCGCATCCGCCAAGGCGATATCCTGCGGCGTTGTCACCACCAGCGCGCCGGTCACCGGAATATTCTGCGCCAGCGTCAGTTGGATATCGCCGGTGCCGGGAGGCATATCCAGTATCAGATAATCCAGCTCCGGCCACAGGGTATTGGTGAGCAGCTGCAACAGGGCTTTGCTGGCCATGGGACCGCGCCAGACCATGGCATTATCTTCGGTCACCATGTAGCCGATGGAGTTTGTCGCCAGACCGTGGGCCATAATCGGCGTTATATGTTGCCCGTCCGGCGACGTGGGTCGCTCGTGGGTGGTGCCCAGCATGGTCGGAATCGAGGGGCCGTAGATATCCGCGTCCAGAAGCCCGACGCGCCCGCCTTCTGCCGACAGCGCCAGCGCCAGATTGACGGCGGTGCTGGATTTGCCCACGCCGCCTTTGCCGGAGCTGACGGCAATCAGATTGCGCACGCCGCTTACCCCCGTCTGATCCTTGACCCGTTTCATAGTGGCAATATTGTGTATCAGCTTCCAGTCGATGGCGGTGGCGCCGGTCAGGCGTAGCAGCTCCGCGCTGACGCTTTCCTTAAGCTCGGCAAAACCGCTTTGCCAGGCAAACGGCATGACCAGCTCAATGTGCAGCGTGCCGTCAAGCAACGCGCTGTGATGTAACGCTTTTAACACGGTTAAATCGCGTTTCAGCGTCGGGTGTTTGAAAGCGCCCAGCCCGCGGCTTACTTGCTCGCGCAGCGCTTCAGGGGTGGTTTGCGGCGTAAAAGGATTCATCCCGGCTCCTTTGGGTTTTGTTTAGAGGATGAGTAACCATTAGCCTTAGCATAACAGAGCTCATCCACCACGGCGGAAAAAAAGTTCACCGCCGTGATGACAGGCATGCCGCTTGTTTACGTGAGGCATCGCTATCGGTTACCATCGGCTGCCCTTATGACACTTAACGAAAGCCTATTCCTACCATGACTCAAGTCGCGAAAAAAATATTGGTAACCTGTGCGTTACCTTACGCTAACGGTTCCATCCATCTCGGCCATGTGCTCGAGCATATTCAGGCGGATATCTGGGTCCGTTATCAGCGAATGCGCGGCCATCAGGTTTATTTTATTTGTGCTGATGATGCTCACGGCACGCCAATCATGCTTAAGGCGCAGCAGCTGGGTATTGCGCCGGAAGAGATGATCAATAAAATGAACCTGGAGCATCAGACGGATTTTGCCGGCTTTGGCATCAGCTACGATAACTACCATTCTACCCACAGCGAAGAGAATCGGCAGCTGTTGAGCTTGATTTACCAGCGTTTGAAAGAAAACGGGTTTATTAAATCGCGGACCATTTCCCAGCTGTTTGATCCCGAAAAAGGCATGTTTTTGCCCGATCGCTTCGTGAAAGGCAGCTGCCCGAAATGCCATTCCCCCGATCAATACGGCGATAACTGCGAAGTCTGCGGCGCCACCTATAACCCGACGGATCTCATCAATCCGAAATCGGCGGTGTCGGGCGCCACGCCGGTCATGCGGGAATCGGAACACTTCTTCTTTGATTTACCCGCTTTCAGCGAAATGCAGCGCGCCTGGATGCGTTCCGGCGCGCTGCAAGAGCAGGTGGCGAACAAGATGCAGGAGTGGTTCGAGTCAGGGTTGCAGCAGTGGGATATTTCCCGCGATGCGCCTTACTTTGGCTTTGAAGTGCCGGAGGCGCCGGGCAAATATTTCTATGTCTGGCTGGATGCGCCGATCGGCTATATGGGCGCGTTCCAGAACCTGTGCCAGAAGCGCAGCGACCTCCGCTTTGATGAATTTTGGGATGTGGATTCCAAGGCCGATCTTTGCCATTTCATCGGCAAGGACATCGTTTATTTCCACAGCTTGTTCTGGCCGGCGATGCTCGAAGGCAGCCATTTCCGCAAACCGACCAATTTGTTTGTGCATGGTTATGTGACCGTCAACGGCGCCAAAATGTCCAAATCGCGCGGCACCTTTATTAAAGCCAGCACTTATCTGACGCACCTGGATGCAGACTGCCTGCGCTATTACTATGCCGCTAAACTGTCGTCGCGCATTGATGATATCGACCTTAACCTCGAAGATTTCATCCAACGGGTCAACGCTGATATCGTGAATAAAGTCGTTAATCTGGCCGCGCGCAACGCCGGCTTTATTAATAAACGCTTCGATGGGCAGCTGGCGGCGACGGTGGCCGATCCAGCGCTGTATGCCACTTTCGTTAATGCCGCAACGTCCATAGGCGATGCGTTCAGCAGCTGCGAAACCAGCCGCGCAATCCGCGAAATCATGGCGCTGGCGGATTTGGCCAATCGCTATGTCGATGAGCAAGCGTCCTGGGTGGTGGCGAAACAGGAGGGTCGCGAGGCGGATTTGCAGGCTATCTGTTCAATGGGTATCCAGCTATTCCGGGTGTTGATGACCTATTTGAAACCGGTTCTGCCTTCGCTGGCAGAGCGGGCTGAAGCCTTCCTTGCTACCCCACTTGACTGGGACGACCTGTCAGCCCCGCTGTTGTCGCATCGCATCCGTCCGTTCAAGGCGCTGTTCAGTCGCATTGAGGCAGCCCAGGTAGAGGCCGTGATCGAGGCATCGCGCCTGGAAGCGGCGCCTGCGGGCGCGCTGGCCGAGGCCCCTATCGCCCCCGCGATAAATTTTGATGATTTTGCCAAGGTGGATATGCGGGTGGCGCTGATTAAGCGCGCCGAGTCTGTCGAAGGATCGGATAAATTGCTAAAACTCACGCTCGATCTCGGTGGCACCAGCCGTCAGGTATTCTCCGGTATCCACGTGGCCTATCCCGATCCACAAGTGCTGGAGGGCCGCCTGACGATCATGGTAGCCAATCTGGCACCGCGCAAAATGCGCTTTGGCATATCGGAAGGGATGGTGATGGCCGCCGGCCCCGGCGGCAAGGATATCTTCCTGCTCAGCCCGGATGCGGGTGCGCTGCCCGGCATGCCGGTAAAATAACCCGCGCTGTACATTCCCGGAGGGCAATGTACCCAAGCCCTCCCCGGGGTATTCTCTCCGCTTCCCCTTCGCCGTTTCCTTACCGCCCCGCCAGGGGGCATTTACCTGGTCTTATTCCTGCCCACCGCTAAGCGTGGTGATGGTGGGCACCCATCCCTTGTCCCCTTTTTTGTTGGCCGGCATTTTGAGCCTGCTTGCAACAGTGCTGCTCGGCAAAGCAATGCCGGGTTTCGGATCGCCGCCGGTAAATCTTGAAGATCAACGCCCGCCCGCGGAACGTCAGACGCCGAATTTTCGCCAAACCCTGACCATTCTGCATCAAGACCGCAGACTTATCTGGTTCACACCCTTGGCGGCACTTTAGGCAGTCTGGTGGCCAGTCATTTCGCCAGCGCATTTCGCAATATTTGATGGTGGTCTTCGATCCTGACTTTGCCTATAAGGTGGTAGGGATCATTTTGCCGGTTAACGCAACCATCGTCGTGACGTTGCAATATCTGGCCAGCCGCCATATCACGCGCGGCGCGCTCATGAAATGGCTGGCCGTCGGCAGCCTGTTTTTTCTGATAGGACTGACGGGGATTATTTTCGCCCAGCGCGCGTTACCGATGTGGGTGCTTGCCGTCGCCATCTTCTCGCTGGGAGAGATTATTATTATTTCCGTGGAATATATAGTTGTCGATTTTATCGCACCGCCGCATCTAAAAGGCAGTTATTACTGCATGCAGAACCTGAGTAGCCTGGGCGGCGCGGTCAATCCTTTATTGACCGGGCTGTTATTAACCTACACGCCCCCGGTGACCATCTTTGGCCTCTTGATGTTGGCCACGCTGTTAAGCCTGTGGTTCTTTTACCGGGGGTTTCATCTGGCGCCGCGCAGCGCTGCCGGCTAAGGGCGCGCCGCGACCCTGGCCGCCGCTCGGCGACGGGGTATCGGCTGACGATTGCGGCCGCGCACAGGCGTGCGCCGTCACATTGACGGAAAGTCGGAGCGCATTCTCGCCAACGTCGCGCGGTTGTCTGCATCCTCGCTAAGATATCGGGTATGCCGGCTGTCAGCGATAGCAGCGCTTTACCGGTGACAACTGGCGCTTTTGCGCCGCACGCCTTCTGCAACCGTTGTGCCTCTCCCTTAACAACCTAGGTTAATCAAGGTTAAAACGAACGGATTACAATCGTCGTTTTTCTTATTAACGCAATCATGGATGATTTTATGATTGTGGGGTGGCAATCATTTCTGGACTCTTAAGTTAAACGATGGGTTAGCCGGAAGCCCTTTAATGACGCGGCTTACAGAGATTTTACAGATTCTGGACTCGTCGCAAAAAAATGGGCAAAAAATGATTTTTTTGCACTAAATTCTGGACTCGAATGACTGTGGTTTGAGCAGATTTAAAGGTAGTTCAAACGCCTTTTGGGCATCCATTAGATATATGTAAATTAGGTTAAAAAATACTAGTAAATCATAAAAATAATGAAATGAGATAGATAATGGCCTAATTTTTATTTAGGCCGCTCCACTTTTCTTACAGTTTAAGCTTGCCACATCTTCTACTGCACACTCTTCAGATACCGCCCCCTTTTTAGCTTCGTGTAGGGCTATCAGACGTTCTTTTTCTTCTTTTGGAAGTTGGAGTAACAGGCTATCTAAGTCATCTTTACGTCCTGATAACGCCAATACACCCTTTGCCCCTTCTTGCAAAAGCAGGCTTATTAATACCTCTAAATCTTTTTTATGCAGCGACTTATAAATTATATGCCAAGTAGCTTCTAAAGGATTTTTTATTAGGCTTTTCTCGTTAATCGACTGAATCTCGCTAGTTGAGGCCACTTCTTTTTGAGTGCATGATGAACCAAATGCAAGCCAGCCCAGGCTGACGTGTTTTTTATATGCAATGCTCTGCACCACTGTAAAAGATGGTTCTGTACCTCTAGTTAAATAGTTGTGCAATGTTGAGAAGGATAACTCCCATTCAGTTGCAGCAGCTCTGGCGCTTCTATTGCCCATAAGTTGTTTAAGGCGTGCGACAAAATTTTCTTTTCCATCCATATCAAAAGCAAAATTACTTGTTTTCTTCTTCCTCATTTTCTTTTCTCTATAACTTATTGATTATATTTAATAAAATACAAAAAATATCTCTTATATGAGGCGATCAGAAAAGAAAATTCATTATTTGCTTTACTTGTCTTAAGTTTGAGATGTCATTGCTGTATGGGTGAGCCCCATGACTTACCCGCATGGTTAACTCTTTAGGGTAATCGAATGATAAATAGAAATGAAGTGAATCATCGTGACTGGCACCAGATTGATATCGGGGCTTCCCTGCACAAGAAGGGGATCACCATGCAAGATCTCTCCCGCGGCTCGGGGCTGGCGTCCAGCACGTTAAAAAACGCGCTGTATCGTCCCTATCCCAAAGGTGAACGCATTATCGCTAATGCGCTCAATGTGGATCCGGCCAGCATTTGGCCGAGTTGTTATATGGGCAAGGTGTCGTAATTATGTTTGTTACGGTGAGTGAGTGAGTCGGTTTACCCGGATTGCCTGGCACCTTGCAGGGACTTCGCTGGTCATTGAATAAGCGGACTGCAAATTCACCCGATTTAGTCCGTAAGCGTTCAGGCACCAAGGCTTTCGAGTACCACATCGATTGTTTGCCGGAACAAACACGCGAGATCATCAAACAACGGCACTATACCCTGATTGCGCAATCCCCGGCCCAGCCGGTTGATGAGTCGGTCAAGCGCAGTACCGCCATCAAGTCGCGCGATGAGCTGGCGATCATGCGTCAGTCCGGCCCCGCTCGAGCGCAAGGTGCAGGCTCTGAACGATCAGCAGAAGCAGATTGCCGGTGCGCGCATGATGCTGGTACAGGAAGTGGTCCGGTTACAGCAGGCCGGCATGACCCGTATTGCGGCGGTGACCTTTATCGTCGATGAGTCAAAGGCCGGCACATTGCCCGAGGCCCTGCAGCGCGCCGCCACGCTGGCTAACGCCAAAAAGGGCCGCACCCCCGGCAAGGGGTGAGCAAAAGCAGCCTACAGGAATAAGTGAGTCTCTATTTCAGTGCTGAGCGGCCCCAGGAGCGTCTGGCGATACTGGCTCCCGGGGAAGCTGAAGACAGCAGTGCCCCGAGGACATGACGTGGTTCTACGCCCTGTTCTGGCCGCATTATGCCCGACCCTGTGGCCCGACGCTGCTGGAAGCCTACCGCGCATTTCAGGCGGACTGGCAGAGTAAATACCATGACCAGCCTGCCATGCTGGCGGCCCTGCCGACCTACGACAAGGCCAATCGCATGGTCAAGCGGGTTGCACCCAACCGAAGGGTCAAGGGCCGGGTCACCGGCTCGGCGCTCAAGGCGTATCAGGTGTACCAGCAGCGGGATTGGGCGCAGATGCGGGTAAAATGGCTGCTAGATAGCCGGCGGCAAGTCGCTGAACATGAAAGTGGCGCATCTGATACACAGGCGGCCCTTTACCCCAAAGCTGACTTTGGTGCTCGACGGGCGTACCCGCTATCTGGTGGGCAGGAGCCTGTCACTGGCAGAAGAAAACGCCATCGCGGTAGCGGATGCGTGGCGTTATGGCATCCAGCACCACGGCAAGCCGCTGTTTGCCTACTCCGATAACGGCGGCGGCGAGACCAACAAGATGCTGGATGCGGATATCACCAGGATTTTTCCCCGGCTGGGTATTGAGCATATTACCGGTATCCCCGGTAGCCCGCCGGCGCGGGGCATTATCGAGCGGCTGAACGGCGTGCTGCCACGCAGGCTGGCCCTGCGCTTTCAGACCTATAACGGGCTAAGCGCTGACCCCAACGGGGCGCGGGTGCAGGGAAAAAAACTGCTGAGTCTGTCGAATGCCTTACGTCAGGGGAAGGAGCTGAACGCCACGCAGCAAAAGACGTAGGCGATATTGCCCAGCTGGCGGCAGCTGATAGACGCTATCGAGGAGGAGGTGCAGCGCTGTAACCACAGCCACGAGCACAGCGCCCTGCCCAAGGTCAACGGTAAATCGATGACGGCGGCCGCTTACCGCAAGGCCCTGCTGGCTGAGGAAGGGGACAATATTGAATACCTGACGCTAGGCAAGTTGCGCGAGATGTTTATGCCGGAAGAAAAACGCATGGCCCAGCGCGGTTGGGCTGAACTGCTGAATAAGCCGTATTTTGCCAGAGAGCTGATTGAGGTAGACCGCCAGACGGTGCGGGTGGCTTACGATATCCATAATCCTAATGAAGTGATTATTCGCCAGATGGATGAAGCTTATCTCTGTACTGCGCTATGGAATGGCAATACTGCCTCGCTGGTGCCGGTCTCCAGAGTGGAAAAAGCGCTGGGAGCACGCGCCAAGCGTCGCATCAAACTCGCCGAAAGCAAAATTCAGAATGCAAAAGACGAATTACGCCCGGTGATTGATGCACCCAGGAAGAGCGATTACAGGCTGCTGATACCCCAGGTATTGGCACCTGAAAAAGACAAGGTGCATTTATTTGAATCCGAATATGAGCACGATATCAAGAAGGTCGGTAATAACCGGTAAGGATATATTGTATGACAACGCGAGAACGTATTTTCCAGCTGATGGCGCGGTCAGGCTACACCCAGCGCAAGGCGGCCGATAAAACCGGATTAAGCGGCGCGACCATTTCACAATATTTAAAGGGGGTTTACAACGGAAATATTGATAACGTTGTAGTGGCCAACTAAAACTGGCCACCGCGTTAGCGTTTTTCTAGTATCTATTTTCTGATTCGTTTGGTGGCAACCCACCGTTATATTTATGCGGCCTGAGTGCGCTGTAATATCCCACGATATAGTCGGTAATTTCATGAGCTGCTTCG
>NZ_JBPESN010000064.1:0-12895 GCF_051710625.1 Sodalis sp. (in: enterobacteria)
ACAGTTGCTGTGGCGTTACCGGATCAAACAAAGCATGAGTCGGCGGGGTAACTGTTGGGATAACAGTCCGATGGAGCGCTTCTTCCGCAGCCTGAAGACAGAATGGGTGCCGACAAAGGGTTACAACAGCTTCAGCGAAACAGCTTATGAAATTACTGACTATATCGTGGGATATTACAGCGCACTCAGGCCGTATGAATATAACGGTGGGTTGCCACCAAACGAATCAGAAAACAGATACTGGGAAAACGCTAATGCGGTGGCCAGTTTTAGTTGACCACTACACTTTTGAACAATTAAGCATCAATCAATTCCTATTTTTGATAAAACAATATATTAAAAACGCAATTATTGCAATGAGCATGGTAACGAATGATGAGTAAAAAAGCCCTGTACTTCATGCTTTGTGATAGGGGAAAAATCAAAACCTTTCTCACAGAGATAAATATAAATATTAAATAGAAAGGGGCCAATTTTTAATAAATACAATGCCTTATTTGTTGTTTTGCTATTAGTAATGTCAAAAAATAATGCTAAAAGTACATATGTCAAAGGAGTGCCGATTGTAAATTCCATAATCAAGACCGTTAATCAGTTAAATCTAGAGATTATTTATGGTGGTTTGCGCAGAAATAAAAATATTTTTCTGTAGAAATGAGTTGTCACATGATTATCGCTGATAAAAACCTCCTTAGCACTATGCAGCCCCTTGTTGAGTAATCGATAAAAAAGCACAGCTAATATTACACTAATCGTGTTATTAATTTAGAATCAAATTTCTATGGATGTTGTAAGATTTTTGCAATTGCGGCTGCCGACCAGCATACCACCCTATCCAGTAAGATAATTGGCTGATGTGTCATTGGGGAGAAATATTATGGCTAACTTGGAACCAACCTCGCTATTCTTACATCCCGCCGCTGCTGTTTATCGTTGTCGATGCCTGAGTACGCTTTTCTCAACTTTGTTTTATTCGTAATGAGTATTAATAATGTTGACATTGATCGGCGCTGTCCACGCATTCATGGCATTCAACGCATGCCCACCGGGCAAACCCAATATCGTCAGGCCATAACTCACTTAAATCTGTTTCAAAAAGATGCAGGTCTGCTGTGGCGGCAGTACTGGATGTTCCTTTTTCATCTGTGCACCTAATTTAAACATCGCCCTTTTACGGCTCATGCGGCGAGGGTTGGGGGTAAACTGCGCCCGTAGGTTCAACACGGCCCAGCGAAAAGAGCCAAGTACGGTTTGCAAAAAACCGTAGGGGTCAACGCCAGCTCTTTGAGGATACGCCTCCGACTGTTTTCGCTATTAATTTTACAGGGGTTCCTACAAACGTTTAAGCGCATGGGCGAGGGAGTGTTGGGTTATCACCGGCGTCACGGCGCCAGCCGGTAACTAAGCGAGGGATAGGCGACCACGCCCGACTACGGCATCAAGCACATTATTTTGCTCAGATGCTGACGCGTTCGCCCGGTAACGTCATTGGTTTACCTTTTCGCCGGATACGGGAAAATAAAACAAAAGCGTTATGGGAGGTTATCGCCTAACTGATTGAATATTAATACTGTAGAAATGTATAAGGGGAGACGAGTAGGGGGAAGATGGTGCCCGAACTCGGAATCGAACCAAGGACACGGGGATTTTCAATCCCTTGCTCTGCCAACTGAGCTATCCGGGCAACGGTGCGCATTAAACCGTATTGATCGCATGGCGTCAACGCCTAATTTATCTTTGCGGTGCGTTTGCTGCGTTTTCAGGCAGCCGCGAGGGCGTCCAAGGTACCTCTTTGCCGGTGAGGGCAGGGCGCCGGCAAAGGAGCGGCGTAATATTTAGTTATTTAATAAGTTAACTAAATATAACTATTAACTTAATTGTTATTAAAGTTAATAATATGACGTATTATCGCGCTTGGGGGATTTTTTCTTGAACCCGGCGGGGAAACATGCAATTATTGCGCAAATTTTTCATCACTTCTTATTACGCAGAAGATCACAGGAAGCCGCCTCTATGCATTCAGCACTGTCGCCGCGTCTGGTCACGGGGCAGCCTTGTCCAGTGATGCAGATATCCTGCCCGCATTTTCTCTACCGCGCGTATTCGTCCGTCATCACCATGCGCTGAGAGCTCTTAGGCTCACTGTTAGGCATTAGTAAGAACAGACGTCCGGCTCTGCTTTTACTGGTGTCTATTTGTTGCTGCTGATTCCTGTCTCTCCATTACGTTGCGCTTTCCTTTGCCGGGAAAGTATGGCCGGCATCGGGTGCGGGACGCGTTTGCTCTCCCATTGCGTGCTCAGGCACATCGACTCATCCTTACCTTAGGGCATCGGTGATATGACTTTGTTAAAAATTGTAGTGGCACACTGAATTTGGCCACCTGAACAGAGGTGATATGCGCACCTCAGAACAACACGGGTGCACCAATGAAAAGAAAAAATTTTAGTTCTGAATTCAAACGCGAATCCGCTCAACTGGTTGTCGACCAAAATTACACCGCCGCGCAAGCAGCAAAAGCCATGGACGTCGGCTTTTCTACGATGACGAAATGGGTAAAATAACTGCGTGATGAGCGACAGGGGAAAACGCCAAAAGTTTCTCCCATAACCCCGGAACAAATCGAAATACGTGAGCTCAAGAAGAAGGTACAACGCATTGAAATGGAAAATGAAATATTAAAAAAGGCTACAGCGCTCTTGATGTCAGACTCCCTGAACAGTTCTCGTTAATCGGGAAACTCAGAGTGCATTATCCTGTGGCCACACTCTGCCACATGTTCAGGGTTCATCGCAGCAGTTATAAATACTGGAAAAGTCGTCCTGACAGGCCAGACGGCAGGCGAACGGTATTGCGCAGTCAGGTTCATAAACTGCACAGTATCAGCCATGGTGCCGCTGGCGCGAGAAGTATCGCCACCATGGCAACCCAGAGAGGCCCCCGGATGGGGCGCTGGCTCGCAGGCAGGCTCATGAAAAAGCTGGGGCTGGTCGGTTGTCAGCAGCCGCCGCACAGGGTATAAGCGTGGCGGTCAGGAGCATGTTGCGATCCCGAATTATCCTTGAGCGCCTGTTCGCTGTAACGGAGCCAAACCAGCTATGGTGCGGCGATGTGACGTATATTTGGACCGGGAAACGCTGGGCATACCTTGCGGTTGTTCTTGATCTGTTCGCGAGGAAACCGGTGGGCTGGGCTATGTCGTTCCCCCCGGACAGCAGACTGACCATCAAAGCACTGGAAATGGCATGGGAAACGCGTGGTAAACCAGCCGAAGTGATGTTCCACAGCGATCAGGGTAGCCACTATACAAGCAGGCAGTTCCGACAGTTGCTGTGGCGTTACCGGATCAAACAAAGCATGAGTCGGCGTGGTAACTGTTGGGATAACAGTCCGATGGAGCGCTTCTTCAGAAGTCTGAGAAACGAGTGGATACCGGTAACAGGCTACATAATAAGCTTCAGCGAAGCAGCTCATAAAATTACCGACTATATCGTGGAATATTACAGCGCACTCAGGCCGCATGAATATAACAGTGGGTTGCCACCAAACAAATCAGAAAATAGATACTGGAAAAACGCTAACGCGGTGGGCAGTTTTAGTTGGCCACTACAATGCGCGGCCGTTCCGTTTGGCGGTGATCCAGCTGGGTACTTATGATGGCACCATCTATAACGCTCGGCAGGTGGTAGATAAAATCGGTCATCTGTGCGATTACATCCTGTTTGACTCCGCCTGGGTGGGGTATGAGCAGTTTATCCCCATGATGGAGCAGTGTTCGCCGCTGCTGCTCGATTTGAATGAAAACGATCCGAGGATCTTTGTCACCCAATCGGTGCACAAACAGCAGGCGGGGTTTTTGCAAACTTCGCAGATTCATAAAAAGGACACCCACATCAAAGGGCAAAAGCAGTTCTGCAATCATAAGCGGTTCAACAATGCCTATATGCTGCATGCGGCCACCAGCCCGTTTTATCCGTTGTTTGCGGCTTTTGAGATCAACGCCAAGATCCACGAAGGGGCCAGCGGCCGTCGGATGTGGATAGAGTGCGTCAAACTTGGGATTGAAACCCGCAAACAGCTTTTGACGGAGTGCGAGCTCATTAAGCCGTTCGTGCCGGACCGCGTGGACGGCCGGCGCTGGCAGGATCATACCACTGAGGAGATGGCGCATAATAAAGCGCTTCTTCAATTTTGTTCCCGGCGATCGCTGGCATGGCTTTGATGGCTATACCCGCGATCAGTATTTTATCGATCCGTGTAAACTGCTGCTGACTACGCCGGGAATCGACGCCGCCAGCGGGCGCCATACCCCGCGTTTGGTATTCCGGCCACGATTCTGGCGACCTATTTGCGCGAGAACGGCATTGTGCCGGAGAAATGCGATCTAAATGCCATGCTGTTCCTGCTCACCCCCGCCGAAGATGCGGCGAAGATGCGCCGGTTGGTGGAGGTGCTCAAGCAGTTTGAACGCTATATTGAGCAAGATGCGCCGCTAACAGCGGTGTTGCCCAGCATTTGCGAGAAATATCCCGGTCGCTATCAAGACTATACCCTGCGCCGTTTGTGCCAAGAGATGGATAACCTGTATGTCAGCTTTGACGCCAAGCAGCTACAGCACGATATGTTCCGCCAGCCCCATCTGCCGCGTATGGCGCTGAACCCGCAGGAGGCTATAACATGGTTTTGGTGCGCGGCGAGATAGAGCTGGTTCCTCTGTCACGGGCCGAGGGACGTATTGTCGCCGAGGGGGCGTTGCCTTATCCACCGGGGGTGCTGTGCGTTGTGCCCGGCGAAGTCTGGGGCGGGTCGGCGTGGCGCTATTTCCTGGCGTTGGAAAAGGGGTTGAACCTGCTGCCGGGCTTCCAGCCGAAGCTGCAAGGGGTGTATGTCCAGCAAGATGACTGCGGCACCCGGCGGCTGTATGGCCATGTGGTCTGCCGCTAAAGGCTACGGTTAGCCGTATGCCGCCAACTTCCCCGACGGAACGCGCGCGATAGTTGCACCTCTGCCGGTCTTGGTCGAGGGTCCCTCCCGCGTTTGGACATAGGGCGTTGAGGTGGCGATATCAGCGCGCCGCGCGCGCCGATGTCGTCCGCCGCCGTCAGCGCCGGTAGTTCTTTTGCAGATTATTCACTTTATGCAAGTAGCAGCGCGATTCCGCCGCCGGATGCTGCGTGGACAGCGTTTGATAAACCTGATCCGGCGGCATGCCGTTAATTATCTGGAACGCTCGGTTTTGATCGTGCGAGAAGACCCGTAGCACGCTGCCGGGGCCGCCGTTATAGGCGGTGATCACCGCATAACGCCGCGATGTCGGATTGACGATGCTGCCCAGATAGCTGTTTTGCAGCATCGCCAGATAGGCGGTGCCGGTATCGATATTATTTTCCGGGTCAAACAGGTAGCTGCGGCTCGGCTGGCCCCGTTTGCCCTTCATTTTAAACACGTCGCGTCCCGCGCTGTGCTGCACCACCTGCATGAGACCCAGCGCGTCGGCGTGGCTCACCGCATAGGGGTTGAAGCTCGATTCCGTCTGCATAATCGCCAGGATCAGCGATTGATCGACGCCATACTGCTGCGAGGCTTTGCGCACCATGCCCAGGTATTTATGGGCGCGTTTGTCCACGTGGTTCGGCACCAGCTGAATAGTGATGGACCAAATTTGCCGCAGGCCAGTGGTACGGGTTTGTAAACGGGTTTGCAGCAGATAATCGGCAAAAAGCGCGGCGCGCCACTCCCAGCGGATCGGCTCACCGTTATTATCCAGCACCTGACCATAGAGGAAAGCCTCTTTGCTGATAGGAATATCGTTTGTATCCGAGTAAAGATCGATCGTGCCGAAATCGTTACCCATTAATAGCGTACTGATGATGGCCTGGCGCAGATACGCGCTGGGGTTGTCGCCGGCGATGGTTTCGACGGTAATGGTACCGCCATCAAAATTGATGTGGCTGCGGGTTTCGTATTGATCGGTATATTTTACGTAGTCTTTCGGCCCGGCAATCAGAACTTCATTCAGCCCCCAAAGATTTTCAATGTTGTGGGCGAACTGCCCCATCAAAATATCGAAACCGTTAGTGTCTTTTATGTAGGCTTCATTTTTGGCATTGTTTTTACTGTTGGAACAGGAGATCAATAACGGGGCAATGATCACTAAAGGTAATATTTTCTTCATGTTACGGGCCGTGTCAGGACTGGAAATTTCCGGGGCGCCAGGCACCCCGGAAAGGCGTTATTCGCTCGACGGGGTATACCCCTGGATATGCACATCCTGACCTTCAAACAGGAAATTGATCATCTCCTGCTCCAGCACCTTACGATCGGCGACATTCATCATGCTGAGTTTTTTTTCGTTTATAAGCATCGTTTGCTTGGTCTGCCATTGCGCCCAGGCTTCTTTAGAAATGTTGTCATAAATACGTTTACCCAGTTCCCCCGGGTAAAACTGGAAATCCTGCCCTTCGGCTTCACGTTTTAAAAAAGTACAGTAAATCGTTCTGCTCATCATTCTTCCTCTTTGTTGGCAGCCGCTGGCAATAAAGCAGCTTGTCGACGCTGACGTAGTTGGCTTAGTAAACGCTCGACCGGCGCCGCCAGTCCAACCGCCGGCGGCTGGGCTAAGTTATACCAGAGTCCGCTGCCTTCATCCATGCAGCGTTTCGTTGTGCCGACCTGCTGCCACATCGGCACAATATCCAGATGGAAATGGCTGAAGGTATGGCGAAACGCCGTCATTTGTTCACAGTGGCCGGCCGGCAAACCGCGCTGGGTTAGCCAGAGCGACAGTGCCTGCGGGTCGGCAAACTGCGGGAAACAAAACAACCCACCCCACAGGCCCATCGGCGGGCGTTGCTCAAGCCACACGCGGTTGCCATCCTGCAGCAGCAGAAACCAGGCGGTTTTTTCCGGCAGGATCTGCTTCGGTTTTTTGCCCGGATAGCTCGCGCAGCTATGGGCGGCGTAGGCCTGGCAGCCGCGGTGCAGCGAGCAAAACTCGCATTTCGGCCGCGAGCGGGTGCACACCATCGCGCCCAGATCCATCATGGCCTGATTGAATTGCGCTACCCCCTGCGCCGGCGTGATGTGTTCGCTGTGCCGCCACAGACGCTGCTCCACCTCTTTTTTCCCGGGCCAGCCGGCAATGGCATAATAGCGGGCGAGAACCCGTTTGACGTTACCGTCAAGAATAGGATAGTGCCTGTCCAGCGCCAGCGACAATATGGCGCCTGCGGTGGAGCGGCCAATGCCGGGCAGGGCGCAGATGGCGTCAAAGTCTTCTGGAAATTCGCCGTTGTGTTGCTCGCTAATAAGCTGGGCCGCTTTATGCAGATTGCGTGCGCGGGCGTAATAGCCCAGGCCGGTCCATAAATGCAAGACTTCATCGAGCGGCGCCGCCGCGAGTTGGCCGACGGTAGGAAATTTGGCCATGAAGCGTTGGAAATAGGGGATGACGGTCATCACTTGCGTTTGTTGCAGCATGACTTCCGATAACCAGACCTTGTACGGCGTTTTTTCCAACTGCCAGGGCAGCGTTTTGCGGCCGAACTGCTGGTACCAATCCAGCACGAGTTGCGCGAACGGTGGCGTTTGCGTCATGTGTGAAATCATTACCTGTGGGCGAAAATCCGCATCATTATCCTAGTGCGCGATTGCAGCATAGCGCGAACAACCTGTAAACAGGAACTTTCCTCTGTTGCGCGCTCGCTAAACAGCGCTATCTTTGCATAATGCGCTTTTGCCAACCACTTTCACATTGCGGAACTTTATGAGCGACAATGTCATTTCCCCCGAATTCGACGAACAGGGACGCGCGCTGCGGCGGATCCGTAGTTTTGTCCGGCGACAGGGCCATCTGACCAAGGGGCAGCAGCATGCGCTGGATACGCTTTGGCCGGCAATGGGAACGGATTATCAGGCGCAGCCGCTCGACCTTACTGCGCTGTTCGGCCGCGTGGCGCCGGTGACGCTGGAGATTGGTTTTGGCATGGGGGCATCTTTGGTTACCATGGCGGCGGCGCATCCCGAGCAGAATTTTATCGGAATTGAGGTGCACTTGCCGGGCGTCGGCGCCTGCCTTACCAGCGCGCAGGAAGCGGGCGTCAGCAACTTGCGTGTCATGTGTCACGATGCGGTGGAAGTGCTGGAGCAGATGATCCCGGATGCGTCTTTGGCGCTGGTGCAGCTGTATTTCCCTGACCCCTGGCATAAAGCGCGGCACAATAAACGCCGTATCATACAGGCGCCGTTTGTCGAGCTGGTCGGACGCAAACTCGCCGCCGGCGGTGTTTTCCATATGGCGACCGATTGGCAACCTTATGCCGAACATATGTTGGTGGTGGTGTCCGATGCCGCGTTTTTCCGTAATCTATCCTCTACAGGCGACTATGTGCCGCGTCCGGCGAGCCGCCCGTTAACCAAATTTGAACAGCGCGGTCAGCGATTAGGTCATGGCGTTTGGGATTTAATGTTTGCCAAAACGGGCTGAGCCATAGGCAGGAGCAATGCTCGGATTATTGCTCATGACCGCCTGGCAGGCGCCGGCGGAGTATCAGTGCCCGGTCAAACCCCAGGACGATATTATCGTTGCGCCGCAGACGGTGCAGGTAATAGGTCAAGGCGGCACCTTGACCATTACCCCGGCGGGAGAGGTGCAGCGTGCCGGTACGCCGGTGCGACTTGACGCCGGGCAGCGTCAGCAGGCCCAGGCTTATCAGAGCGCCCTGCGGCGGGATCTACCCTGGATTGACGAGGGCGCTCGTGCGCATCTGGAAAAAGGCCGTCAGGCGCTGGATAGGATTATCGTGCAGCAGCTCGGCCGCGACAGTAATGTGCGCAATCGGCTGACCACCCTGGACAGTCAGCTTAAGCAGCAGATGAACCGTATTATTGAGCATCGCAGCTACGGTCTCACTTTCCATCATCAGGCCGTGAGTCAGGTAGAGCATGTAGTGGCACACTGAATTTGGCCACCTGAACAGAGGTGATATGCTCACCTCAGAACAACACGGGTGCCCCAATGAAAAGAAGAAATTTTAGTCCTGCATTCAAACGCAATTCCGCTCAACTGGTTGTCGACCAAAATTACACCGCCGCGCCAGCAGCAAAAGCCATGGACGTCAACCTTCCTACGATGACGAAATGGGTAAAACAACTGCGTGATGAGCGAGAGGGGAAACCGCCAAAAGCCTCTCCCATAACCCCGGAACAAATCGAAATACGTGAGCTCAAGAAGAAGGTACAACGCATTGAAATGAAAAACGAAATATTAAAAAAGGCTACAGCGCTCTTGATGTCGGACTCCCTGAACAGTTCTCGTTAATCGGGAAACTCAGAGTGCATTATCCTGTGGCCACACTCTGCCACGTGTTCAGGGTTCATCGCAGCAGTTACAAATACTGGAAAACTCGTCCTGACAGGCCGGACGGCAGGCGAACGGTCAGGTTCATGAACTGCACAGTATCAGCCATGGTGCCGCTGGCGCGAGAGGTATCGCCACCATGGCAACCCAGAGAGGCTTCCGGATGGAGCGCTGGCTCGCAGGCAGGCTCATGAAAAAGCTGGGGCTGGTCAGTTGTCAGTAGCAGACGCACAGGTATAAGCGTGGCGGTCAGGAGCATGTTGCGATCCCGAATTATCTTGAGCGCCAGTTCGCTGTAACGGAGCCAAACCAGCTATGGTGCGGGGATGTGACGTATATCTGGACCGGGAAACGCTGGGCATACCTTGCGGTTGTTCTTGATCTGTTCGCAAGGAAACCGGTGGACTGGGCTATGTCGTTCTCCCCGGACAGCAGGCTGATCATCAAAGCACTGGAAATGGCATGGGAAACGCGTGGTAAACCAGCCGGAGTGATGTTCCACAGCGATCGGGGTAGCCACTATACAAGCAGGTAGTTCTGACAGTTGCTGTGGCGTTACCAGATCAAACAAAGCATGAGTCGGCGAGGTAACTGCTGGGATAACAGTCCGATGAAGCGGTTCTTCCGCAGCCTGGAGGCTGAATGGGTGCCGACAAAGGGTTACAACAGCTTCAGCGAAACAGCTTATGGAATTACCGACTATATCGTGAAATATTACAGCGCACTCAGGCCGCATGAATATAACGGCGGGTTACCACCAAACGAATCAGAAAATAGATACTGGAAAAACGCTAACGCGGTGGCCAGTTTTAGTTGACCACTACAAACTCAGCCGGCGCCACCGAATAGCGGTTAGCCAGATAATTGCCCTGCATATAACCGCGCGGACGGCGGGTTTTCACCGTGCGTAATACCGTGCCGTCCAGCTGGGTCAGCTTGCCGTTGGCGCCGCAGCCGATGCCAAGGTAATCGCTAAAGCGCCAATAGTTGAGATTATGGCGGCACTGGAAGCCGGGGCAGGCGTAGGTGGAGGTTTTATACTGGCGGTAACCCGCCGCTTTCAGCAGCGTGTCGCCACGCTGGTAGATGTCCCAGATCGCATCATCATCCGTCAGCGCCGGCGGCCGCGAGCCAAATAACGTATTCGGCTTAATGGTTAATTGATACCAGGAGAGATGTGGCGGCGCCAGGGCAATCGCCTCGGTCAAATCATCAAGCGCGCCCGCAAGCGACTGATCCGGCAGACTGTGCATCAAATCAAGATTAAAACTGCGCAGGCCCAGTGACGCCGCTAACCGCGCCGCGCGTCGGGCCTCCTCCGCGCCATGAATGCGGCCAAGGCGGGCTAGCTTATCTGCCGCGAAGCTTTGTACGCCGATGGAAATATGGTTGATCCCCGCCAGTGGTAGCCCGCGAAACGATCCGCCTCGACCGTGCCCGGATTGGCTTCCATGGTGATTTCAGCGTCCGGCGCCAGCGCTTGCCGCTGGCGCCGGACGCCGTCAAGCAGCGACTGCATGGCGCTGGCCGAAAGCAGGCTGGGGGTGCCGCCGCCGATAAACAGGGTATTGACGGTGCGACCCGATGTCAGCGATAGGTCATGATCCAAATCCGCCAGCAGATGATCGACATATTTCTGATGCGGTACTTCGCTCTTTAGCGCATGGGAATTGAAACCGCAGTAAGGGCATTTTTGCACACACCAGGGGATATGCAGGTGCGGGCTGAGCAGCGGCAAATTAGGCATGGCGCAGCGCATCCAGCAGGCCAGCCAGCGCCCAACCGCGGTGGGAAAGCGCCTGCTTTTCTTGCGCGCAGAGCATAGCGGCGGTGCGGCCTTGTTCAGGCAGCAGGAAGACGGGATCGTAGCCGAAACCGCCGGCGCCGGAGGGCTGGTGGGCGATGACGCCGGCCCAGCTGCCGTGGCACACCAGCGGCGTCGGATCGTCGGCATGGCGCAGATAGACCAATACGCAATGAAATTGCGCGGCGCGCAGGCCGTCCGGCACCGAGGCCAGCGCCGCCAGCAGCTTGTCCAGATTCTGCTGGTCGCTGGCCTGCTCGCCCGCATAACGGGCCGAGTAAATGCCCGGTGCGCCGGCAAGCGCATCCACCGCTAAGCCTGAATCATCAGCGATGGCCGGCAGGCCGGTGACCCGGGCCGCGTGACGGGCCTTTATCAGCGCGTTTTCAATAAACGTCAGACCGGTTTCTTCCACCGATGTTACACCCAGCGCGCTCTGCGCCACTATCTCCATACCGAAATCCGCCAGCTCGCCGGCGAGTTCGCGTACTTTACCGGCGTTGCCGGTGGCCAGGACTACTTTTTGCATAGGAATAACCATCATTATCGTGCGCCGCACGGTGTCACCGCAGGCATTTATTCAGGAGGGTCAGGCGTCCAGCAGTCGCGCAATGATTTCGGGCAACTGCCGGGGCTGGTCGATTCTGAGCTGTTTATGGCGCCTCAGTTCCCCTTTTTCAAGGATCACCCGGCTTTTTGCCACACCAAATTATTTCGTCAAGAAACGAATTAAATGGCTGTTCGCCTGGCCGTCCACCGGCGCCGCCGTGATGGCGACCTTGATTTCATCGCCGTGGGCGCCGGCGATATGGCCGCTGCTGGCCCTGGGCTGAATATACAGCCGCAGCACCAGCGCGTCGCCCTCGCGCCAAACGCCGATCACAGGCGATACCAAATTCCCGGAAACAAATCCATGCCAAGGTAATTCAGGGCGTACAGGATAAGGATCACGATCATCGCCGAAAAATCGATGCCGCCCATGGCCGGCAGAATGCGGCGGATAGGGTACATCAGCGGTTCGCTTAATTGATAAAGTACCACGTCCATCGGGCTGCGTTCCTGGCTGACCCAACTAAGCAATGAGCGAATGATCACCACCCAGAACACCAGTTCGCCGGCCGCTTTCAACAGCGCCAGCAGGCCGACCAGCAAGTAAATGGGATCGAGGATCAGGACGTGCATCTCAATCAGCGTCAGCAGCGGGAATTTAACCATCACCAAAATAAATGCCAACAGCAGCGAGGCGGTGTCCAGCAGCCCGACGGCGGGAATAAGCCGGCGCCGCGGCCCGATTACCGGTTGGGTGATTTTGACGATAAATTGCGAAAAAGAATTATAAAAGTCGCAGCGCGTCCACTGCATCCAGATGCGCAGCAGCACCACCATAATATAGAGATCGATTAGCGTTTTGACCAAAAACGTCAGCGTCAGCATAAGAAGGTAATGTCCTTAATCAGGTTAATAAGCGCCGCATCGGCGACAATACTCAGAATAATTTTTCCATCTTTTCGGCGCGCGCGACCGCCGCTTGCATGGCGCTGGCGACAGTACGGTGCAACTGCTGCTGCTCGAAACCCTGCAACGCCGCGGCGGTGGTGCCTCCTTTCGAGGTCATATTTTGCCGCAGTGTGGCGAAGGGGGTATCCCCTGCCTCCGTGGCCAGCGCCGCCGCCCAGGCCACCGAGGCACCACCCCGGGGCGGGGGGTGCTTTAAACGAAAACAATAGCCCGTGC
>NZ_JBPESN010000065.1:0-12697 GCF_051710625.1 Sodalis sp. (in: enterobacteria)
CGGGCTACATAAGCTTCAGCGAAGCAGCTCATGAAATTACCGACTATATCGTGGGATATTACAGCGCACTCAGGCCGCATGAATATAACGGTGGGTTGCCACCAAACGAATCAGAAAATAGATACTGAAAAAATTCTAACGCGGTGGCCAGTTTTAGTTGACCACTACACTATTTCCCGCCAATCCGCGGGACAGGCAAAAACCCGTTAACATGAGGCTTATCGCAACGTGGCTCAATTCGTCTACACCATGGACCGCGTCGGCAAAATCGTTCCGCCGAAACGGCATATCCTGAAAAATATTTCGCTGAGTTTTTTCCCCGGCGCCAAAATCGGCGTGCTGGGTCTCAACGGCGCGGGGAAATCGACGCTGCTGCGTATCATGGCCGGCATCGACACCGATATCGAAGGCGAGGCGCGGCCTCAGCCGGGCATCAATATCGGTTACCTGCCCCAGGAGCCCCGGTTCGATAATGAAAAAACCGTGCGCGAAGAGATCGAAACCGCCGTGGCGGACGTCAAGCAGGCGCTGTCCCGTCTGGACGCGGTGTACGCCGCATATGCCGAGCCGGACGCCGACTTTGATAAACTGGCGAAGGAGCAGGTGGCGCTGGAAGCCATCATCCAGGCCCACGACGGTCATAATCTGGATAACCAGCTGGAACGTGCCGCCGACGCGCTGCGTCTACTGCCCTGGGATGCCAAAATCGGCACCTTGTCCGGCGGTGAGCGCCGGCGGGTAGCGATTTGCCGGTTGTTGCTGGAAAAACCCGATATGCTGCTGCTCGACGAACCCACTAACCATCTGGACGCCGAATCCGTCGCCTGGCTTGAACGTTTCCTGCACGACTATGAAGGCACCGTGGTGGCGATTACCCATGACTGCTATTTCCTGGATAACGTCGCCGGCTGGATCCTGGAGCTGGATCGCGGTGAGGGGATCACCTGGGAAGGGAATTACTCATCCTGGCTTGAGCAAAAGGAACAGCGCCTGGCGCAGGAGGCCTCATCCGAGGCGGCGCGCCGCAAGTCCATCAAAAAGGAACTGGAGTGGGTACGCTCGAACGTGAAAGGCCGCCAGTCGAAAGGGAAAGCCCGCCTGGCGAGTTTTGAAGAACTCAATAATGTCGATTACCAAAAACGCAACAAGACTAGCGAATTGTTTATCCCACCCGGTCCCCGTCTGGGTGACAAAGTGCTGGAAGTCAGTCAGCTGCGCAAATCCTACGGCGACCGACTACTGATCGACGATTTGTCTTTCTCCCTGCCTAAAAGGGCGATTGTCGGCATCATCGGCCCCAACGGCGCCGGTAAATCCACGCTGTTCCGGCTATTATCGGGCAAGGAGCAGCCGGACAGCGGCAGCATCACCACGCTGGGGGATACGGTACAGCTGGCCTCGGTGGACCAGTTCCGCGACAGTATGGATAACAGTAAAACCGTGTGGGAGGAGATCTCCGGCGGCCAGGATATTATGCGCATCGGTAATTTTGAGCTGCCAAGCCGCGCCTACGTCGGTCGTTTCAACTTCAGAGGCGTGGATCAGAGGAAACGGATTGGTTGGTGAGTTGTCCGGCGGCGAACGCGGCCGCGTGCACCTGGCCAAGTTGCTACAGGTGGGTGGCAATATGCTGTTGCTCGATGAGCCGACCAACGATCTGGATGTGGAAACGCTGCGCGCGCTGGAAAATGCCCTGCTGGAGTTCCCCGGTTGCGCCATGGTTATCTCCCATGACCGCTGGTTCCTCGATCGCATTGCGACGCACATTATCGATTATCAGGACGAAGGTAATATCGAGTTCTTTGAAGGCAACTTCACCGAATACGAAGAGTACAAGAAGCGGACGTTGGGGGCGGAAGCGCTACAACCGTACCGTATCAAATACAAAAAAATGGCCTAACGATCAGCCCATTGTGACGGCGCCGGCGGGCGCCGTTTTTGTTTACCCCTACCCCCGGGGTTTGCTCCTGCACCGCGGGTTCAATCCTGCGCCGGGCGTTTGCCCACGGTGCCGACGTTTGGCCCTGTGCCGAACGTTTATACGTTTACGCCTGCGGCGGCGCTCCCCCAGCAGCTCTTTCACCAGGGTAATGTACAGTAAAAAGCGCTGATCGTAATCCGCCACATCGACGCGCACGTAAGGAATCTGATTGACGTGCAGCAACCTCCTCCAGCAAGCGCTGAAACGCATCACGGTCTGTTGGCGCGCCGAGACTGCGCAAACCATCGGCGACCCAGGGAGTATTGTTTTTCAGCAAGATCACTGAATCAAAGCGGTATTCGTCGATCATAGCCTGTACAAAGGGATGTTCCCGGCCGTGATATTTTTTGCAAAGCGCCTGGCTGGTGACAAAATCCGTATCGATAAAGGTCACTTTATTGGCATATTTCACTGCGAAATCAATAAATTGAGCCTTACCCAACGCAATTTTATCGTAATCGGAATATTGCAGCGCCATTTCGTCGCCGCCGAGGTGGGTAAACACGTAATCCCGGCCGTATTCCCGGGCGCTGGTAGTATTGAAGATATTGGCCAGCTTATTAACCATGGTGGACTTGCCGCTGGACTCGCCGCCAATCAGCGCGACGGTGCGGACAAAGAAGGGTTTGACTTTCGTCGGAATATACTCCCAATAGCGAAAGGGATCCTGACAGATTTGCTGTCCGCTGATGGACATAAAGGAACGATCCGGATCGATAATCACGGTTTCAATCCCCAAATGTTCACGATAGTGCCCAAGATCCTGTTTTTCGCTGGAGTAAATAAAATCCGCCTCGATGCCTTTATCGTCCATGAAACCCTTGGACGCCCCGGCTCCAGACATCCCAGCTGTGGGGGTAAGGCTCCATTCCCTGTTCATTAAAAGCATAAATACGAATATTCTTCTGATACTTGAAGGTTTGCAACAGCCAGCGCAGCCTGTCGCTGAGGGTGGGCTGCTGGGACATGGCGCTGTCCTCGAACAGCCGCAGGGCGCGCTGATCGTCGTAGTTGAGGATCACATGCAGCTCATCAACCTGACTACAGGCCCGCTGAATTAAGTAGATATGGCCGGTGTGCAGCGGATAAAATTTGCCGAAGATCACCCCGACCGTTTTTTGCCGGCGGGGGAACTCCAGCCCGAGGAAACGGTGGATGGCTTCGAGCGTATGGGCGCTCGGACTTTTGATTTTGGCGTTCAGCAGCTGGCTAAGGTAACCTTTTTGGTTACGCCGCAGGCGTCCGCCACCTGTTGTAGGGTGCATCTTTGCTGTTTAATGGCGCTTTTCAAATAGTTGAACGACGACATACCTTCCTCAACGTCAGAGTTCTTCCAGTATCGCCAGCGGCGCATCGGCCAGCTTTTTTACGCCGAAAAGCTGCATATTTTTCCGGCGCCTTTTTCGGCACATTGGCCTGAGGCACGATGGTGCGACGAAAACCATGTTTGGCGGCCTCGGTGATGCGCTCTTGTCCGCTCGGGACCGGGCTAATCTCGCCCGCCAGCCCCACTTCGCCGAAAACGATCAGATCCTTCGGCAAGGGGCGGTCGCGCAGACTGGACACCATCGCCAGCATCAACGCCAGATCGGCGCTGGTTTCGCTCACTTTCACCCCGCCGACCACGTTGACGAACACATCCTGATCCGCCATCTGCAACCCGCCGTGGCGGTGCAGCACCGCCAGCAAGATAGCCAGCCGGTTTTGCTCGAGGCTAACCGCCACCCGGCGCGGATTGGACATATCGAGTGATCCACCAGCGTCTGGATTTCCACCAACAGCGGGCAGGTGCCCTCCTCCCAGACCACCATCACGCTGCTGCCGGGCGTCATCTCCTCTCCGCGGCTTAAAAATATCACCGATGGATTGCTGACTTTGCACAAACCCTGCTCGGTCATGGCGAATACGACAAGTTCATTCACCGCGCCGAATCGGTTTTTATGGCTGCGCAGCGTGCGAAAACGGGAATCGGAATCGCCGTCCAGCATAATAGAGCAGTCGATGCAGTGCTCCAGCACTTTTGGCCACGCCAGCGTGCCGTCCTTGGTTACGTGGCCGACCATGATGATCGTTACCTCCTGGATTTTGGCGAAACACGTCAGATAGGCGGCAGATTCCCGCACCTGGGCGGACGCTGCCCGGTGAAGACTGCAGATCCGCCATGTGCATTACCTGAATCGAGCCGATGACCATCACGCGCGGTTTTTCCTGCGAAGCGGTCAAACAAATCTGTTCAATACTGGTTTCCGACAGCATGTTCAGTTCGTCGGTGGGCAGTCCGAGCCGATGCGTGCGCATCGCCCGCTCGGTCACCGCCGCCACCTCCGTGCTAACCCCGCCAATTTGGCAATCTCATCAATGCATTCGATTTGTATCGTTGTGGAGTCCATATCCATAATCAGCAGGCCCGTCCCGCGCTAATGAGGCATTTTGCCAAAGGGGGCCACATCCAGCTCGTGCTCATGGGCCAGCCGCGTGGCGCGCGCCGTCAACGACCCCGCCAGACGCACTACCTGATAATCATCAATTTGCCAGGCGGCAACCACCACCAGCGCGCGCTGATCCCGCGACAGACTCTGTTTATCCAGATTTTTGCCGTATAATAACCAACCGGTATGGCCGGTTCGGTAGTCTAGCGGCATGACTCCGTCGCCGCTTAATGACAAAGGCACGCCCGGCCAGTGCGAAATACCCTCGGGCAGATCGCAGTAGGTCAGACTATTGGGCATTTTGACTTCTGTAGGAAGATGTTCAGGCGCCGTTCTCAACACGCAACAAGCTATCCTATCGTCGACGCATCTGGCAACATAAAGCGTCTAAAAGAGAAAGGAAACCGGTGGCCCGCGCCAGATTTTCATTCCGTTTGCACCGCACGGTTATCGTGCTGATTTGCGGCGCGCTGCTGGTGGCGTTAATGCAGGGCGCGACCTATTTCAGCCTGAGCCACCAAATGGCCCGCTCGGCGCAGATGGAAGAGTTGGCGGATACGCTGATTCGCGAGGTTACCGGCGAGCTGGCGCCGCTAATGGCCGGCCGCGACGGCAATAGCGCGCCGATCAAACAGGTGCTGGATCGCTTGACGCAAAACAACCGCGTTCTCGACGCCAGCGTGTACAACATGGACGGCAGCCTGGTGGCGCGCGCCGGCGAAAACATCAGCGTACGCGACCCGCTGACTATTGGCAATCAGCGGGCGGGCAGCTTCTTCAACCGTCAGCTGGTGCGGACGATTGAAGATAACAAGGGCCCCAGCGGTTTTGTCCGCCTGACGCTGAATACTTACGTATTAGAGATCAAAGCCAAACAGGTGGACAATGCCACCAATCTGCTGCGCCTGATGATGCTGCTGGCGCTCGCCATCGGTATCATCCTGGCGCGCACGCCGCTGGGCGGAGCGACGTGAGAAAGAAAACGCCGCCGCGCGCCCCACGGACGACCTTAAGCCCTCCGCAAAGGAGGCCAGGCCCCGGACGTGCCCTGAGACGCCGACACTCCACCGACGACGACAAACCGCCTGAGACCCCCTGGGGCGGCGTTAGCACGCATCGCCCAACAAGACCGACTCCAGCGCCACTTCAATCATGTCGTTGAAGGTGGTCTGGCGATCGGCCGCGCTTAAGGCTTCACCGCTACGTATATGATCGGATACGGTGCAGATCGCCAGCGCGCGGGCGCCAAACTCCGCCGCGACGCCATAGATCCCGGCGGCTTCCATTTCCACGCCCAGAATGCCGTATTTTTCCAGGACATCGAACATCTGCGGATCCGGCGTGTAGAACAGGTCGGCGGAAAAAATATTGCCCACGCGCACCGGAATACCGGCGGCCTTGGCGGCATCTACCGCATTGCGCACCAGGTCGAAATCGGCAATGGCGGCGAAGTCATGATCTTTAAAGCGCATGCGGTTCACCTTGGAGTCGGTGCTGGCGCCTAAGCCGATAACGATATCCCGCACGTGGACGTCGCTTCTGATGGTTCCGCAGGAGCCGACGCGAATGATCTGTTTGACGCCAAAACCGGTGATTAGCTCTTTAGTATAAATCGAGCAGGACGGAATGCCCATGCCGTGCCCCATGACCGAGACCGCGCGACCTTTATAGCTACCGGTGTAGGCCAGCATGCCGCGCACCTGATTAACTTCCCGAGCATCGGCGAGGAAGGTGTTGGCAATATGCTGCGCCCGCAACGGGTCGCCCGGCATGAGCACGACCTCTGCGAAATCGCCCCTTTCAGCGTTAATATGCGGCGTTGCCATACTCTCATTCCTTTTGTGTGAATGTTAACAACTAACCGCCGGCCCGGCAGGACAGCGGCGAAATCGAATACCGGCGCCAGCGCTGAAGCCTGACGCCTCCGTGCAGGGCTTACATTATCGCCTTGCCGTAGTCCATCGGCGAGAGGCCGAAGTAGCGCGCCACCGTCTGACCAATGTCAGCGAAGGTGGTGCGATGACCGTAAAAACCCGGATTAACTGCCGGTCCGTAAATCAGAACCGGCACATGTTCACGGGTATGATCGGTCCCGTGCCAGGTGGGATCGCAGCCGTGATCGGCCGTGAGGATCAAGATATCATTGCCTTGCACCCGCGACATCAGCTCCGGTAAACGGCGATCGAACAGCTCCAACGCCGCCGCGTAGCCGGCGACATCTCGCCGGTGGCCGTAGGCGGAATCGAAGTCAACGAAATTGGTGAACACCAGCGTATTCTCCCCCGCCGCGTCCACCTCACGCACCGTCACATCAAACAAGGCGCCCAGGCCCGTGGCCTTCACCTTTTTACTAATGCCCACCTGGGCATAAATATCGGCGATTTTGCCGACCGACACCACCGTCCCGCCTTTCTCCTCCACCAGTTTTTGCAGCATGGTCGCTGCCGGCGGCGGCACCGCTAAATCGTGCCGGTTGCCGGTGCGCTCAAACTGGCCGGCTTTCTCGCCGACGAATGGCCGGGCGATGACGCGGCCGATGTTGTAACCGCCATCGGTCAGAATCTCGCGCGCAATCTCACACAACGAGTACAGGCGCTCAAGCCCGAACGTCTCTTCGTGGCAGGCTATCTGAAACACCGAATCCGCCGAGGTGTAAAAAATCGGCTTTCCGGTGCGCATATGCTCCTCCCCCAGCCGGTCAAGAATCACCGTACCAGAGGCGTGGCAATTGCCGAGAAAACCCGGTAGGCCCGCCCGGGCGACCAACGCCTCCAGGAGCTTCGGCGGAAAGCTGTTTTCCGTCGCGGGGAAATAGCCCCAGTCGAACAGCACCGGCACGCCCGCTATCTCCCAATGTCCCGACGGCGTGTCTTTGCCGGAGGAAATCTCGCTGGCATAAGCATAGGCACCGACGATTTCCGCCTGCTTATCCAGCCCCGCCGGGAAGCGTCCGGTGGATTGTTCAGCGGCTTTAGCCAGGCCAAGGCGCGTCAGATTAGGCAGCTTCAGAGGCCCCTTGCGCCCGAGATTGGCGTCGCCGCGCTCACAGCGTTCAGCGATATGCCCCAAGGTATCCGACCCGCGATCGCCGAACTTATCGGCGTCCCCTGCAGCCCCGATACCAAAAGAATCCAGCACCATGATGAATACACGTTGCATCATTGTTCTCCTGCTTGCGGCGGTATGCCGGCCCATCGGCCGCGCCATTACCGCCCTCCTTGAGGGGCGCGGCCTACGCCGTTCCCGCAATAAAAAGTCGACCGACTCACCCGGCCGCCGTCACCCGCACGCCGGGAGATACCACGCCTGCCGTTTACGTCCTATAGTAGGGGCGGCTAATCAATTGCCGCGGTGATACGGCGATAAACCACCGGTAACGCTTGTGGCGCCACGTCCCCCAGCTGGATGGCCGCGCGCGCTGCGTCCTCGCTCTGCGCCCGGCCGGCGGTAATCAGCATTTCGCTGCACAGCGCCATGGTGACCTCGAACAGCCGCGGGTTGTGTTCGTTGTTGGTGAGAAACCGGATCGCTTCGCGCACTTCCAGGGCGTTGCCGGCGCTGGAGGCCAGGACCTGATTCATATCGGTCAGCAACGCGGTCGTCCTGCAGCCCGCGCCGTTGGCAACGCCGACAATAGCCTGCGCCAGCGCTTCCGAACCTGCAAGGGTGGGCATCAGGGCGCCGGAACCTACCTTGACGTCCATCACCAGCGCATCCAGCCCTACCGCCAGCTTTTTCGCCAGAATTGAGGCGGTGATAAGCGGGATCGAATCCACCGTCGCGGTAATATCGCGAGTGGCATAAATACGCTTGTCCGCCGGCGCCAGCGAGTGGGTCTGCCCCATAATCGCCACTCCGACCTGTTTTATCTGGGCGCGGAAGGCATCGTCGTCCAGAAAAATCGCCAGCCCCGGAATGGCCTCCAGTTTATCGAGCGTGCCGCCGGTATGCCCGAGCCCGCGCCCGGAAACCATAGGTACGAAACCGCCGCAGGCGGCGATCATCGGCCCGAGCATCAGCGAGGTAACATCGCCCACGCCGCCGGTAGAATGCTTATCCACCACCGGCCCGCCCAATGCCTCACAGCGCCAGTCCAGAGTATGGCCGGAATCGCGCATCGCCAGCGGCAACGCCACACGTTCCTGCAAATTCATATCGTGGAAATAGATGCTCATCACCAGCGCGGCGTTTTGGCCCTCCGAAACGGTGTTATCGCGTACCCCATTGACGAAAAAGCGAATTTCTTCCGCGCTCAGCGGCTCACCATCCCGCTTTTTACGGATAATTTCTTGTGCCAGAAACACAGTATCCCCTCTGCAAAGCAAAGCGGGCCGCAGCCCGAAAAACGGCTTTTGCCGCCGCGGCGGCGCACCGTCACGGCTTAATACCCGTTTGCGTCAGGTTGCGCTTCCTGGCCCAGGACCGTCAGCAGACTGCCCAACAGACTGGAGGCACCGAAGCGGAAATGGCGCGCATCAGCCCAGCCCTCGCCCATAATCTCATCGGCAAGGGCCAGATAGGCCGCGGCCTCTTCGGCGGTGCGCACGCCGCCAGCTGCTTTGAACCCTACCCGTTCGGCAGCGCTTTCCTCCACGATAGTGGTTAGCATAATGCCGGCGCTTTCCAGAGTGGCGTTCACCGGCACTTTGCCGGTGGAGGTTTTGATGAAATCCGCGCCGCCCGCAATCGCCAGCTGCGACGCGCGGCGGATGAGATCCGGCCGGCGCAGTTCGCCGCTCTCGATAATCACCTTCAGTAGCACCTGCCGGGCGCGGCACACTGCGCTGGCCTCTTTCACCATTTCCAGCCCGGTGTGTTCATTGCCGGCAATAAGCGCTCGATAGGGGAATACAATATCCACTTCATCCGCACCATAGGCGATAGCGGCGCGGGTTCCAGCCAGCGCGGTTTCCAGGCAGTCATTGCCGTGGGGAAAATTGGTCACGGTAGCGATACATACCGCCGTGCTGCCTTGAGCGTCAAGCGTCTGGCGAGCAATGGGAATGAAACGCGGATAAAGACACACCGCCGCGGTGTCGCCCACGGGCGTGTGCGCCTGGCGGCAAAGGGCGATGACCTTTTCATCGGTATCGTCATCGTTCAGGGTGGTCAGGTCCATGAGGCCCAGCGCGCGCTGGGCCACAAGGGTTAATTGATTCATTGTACTCTCCAACTTACCGTTTTTCGCCGTGGCGCGAATCTGCAAACAGCGCGCGGAACAAGCTAGTGTTCACGCGCAACGAGGTTGGCGAGCGGACTTGGTTCCATAAAAGAGCTACCCGCCGGCCATGCAGACCGCGGGCGTCAGAGTTCCCTCTCGCCGCGCCGTTATTTAGTGCACGGGGCATTGTGCTCTCCCCGTATTGCGCTGACGCTATTTTTTCATATTTAGGTGAAATAAGCTGCTGCATTATCGCGTTTTATGCGCCACAACACGAAAATCATGCTGCAACCGCACTGCCGCGTCGTGCGCCGGGCCAACACGTACCCGCGCTGCCGTGGATGACCCGTTTTATTATGCCGCGCCGGGGCCGCGCGCCGGCAGTCCAAACAGACGCAAACTATTTTGATACAGCGTATCGGCAATCACCACCGGTGGCTCGGGGCGCAGTTTGCACAGCGCTGCAAACGTCTGGCGGATGCGCTCCGGCCGGTTAGGCTGCCCCTGGTGACCGGACAACGGCATATCAGGCGCATCGGTCTCCAGCAGCAGACATGTCAACGGCAGTCGGGCCATGACGTCACGGGTTTTGCTGGCACGGGGATAGGTAATGGTTCCACCGACGCCGAGATAATAGCCCAGCCGAACAAACATCTCCGCCTGCTGATAGCTGCCTGCAAAACCATGCACCACGCCCGTCCGCGGCACGGTCAGGGTCTGCAACAGCTTGGCCAGCCGGTCGTGGGTACGGCGGGAGTGCAGTATCACCGGCAAATCGTAGCGCGCCGTCAATGACGATAGCTGACGCGGCAGTTGCGGCTGCGGCATATAAGTATCCAGACCGATTTCCCCGACTGCCGCAAGGGTGGCGTGATGCCGGTGCAGCTGCGGCTGTAGTTGGTCGACATCCTCATCCAGATGCCGGTCGATGGCGATGGGATGCAGAGCGAGCGTGGCATGCACATCGGGTAACGTTGCGCCAGCGCCAGCACGCCTGCGAATCTTTCTGCCGCCACAAACGGCACCAGAATGCGCTCAACCCCCCCCCCCCGCCGCCGCCAGTTGTAAACTTTGCTGCTTCTGGCCTGAAAACGGCGGGAAATCAAAATGATAATGGGTATCGATAAAGCGCGGTTGGTGCATTGGCCCCCTGTTTTCAGCGGCGTTTTAACAGCCGCCCTGACCTTTCCTTTTACAGCTTATAACATAACGCATCGCCCGCGGTGACAAAACGCCAGCCGGCGCGGAAAATCAACGAGCCAGCCCCCCCTATATTGTTAAGGGACGCAATACCAGCGGTTACGCTTGCTGATAACGGCAGGGCAGTAGGGAGGAGATAGGGCATCTGAGTACGGCGCCAGAAAATCTGGGTAAGGCGGTAGAGTAGAGAGAAACGCATGGCCGCTACCCGTAGGGTAAACATGATTGCCGGTGGCTGAATGACAAAATGTTAAACATCGCGACGGTGGCTTAATGCCAGGACTTATTGGGGTGAGAAGAGTTTGCCTTCATTGCTTTACCGTAATCTCCCTGTAAAACGCCGGAGAGGTAGTCATTGCTTCCCGCAACCCAGGCACAGCCGCTGTCAAACCACTCTGCCCACAATAACCACATCTGGATTTTCCATTGTTTCCATTTGCCAACCACGATGTCGCTATTCATAAGCCTTTCCGTAAACCGTTTAGAAGTACTGGCCCGAAGGGCAGTCTGGTTTCACAGGCAACACTACCTGCAGCGACGACCGGTGAACAAGCTTATCAGGAACAGGATAATACCCACGACGAATACGATTTTCGCGGCCCAGGCTGCTGTACCTGGCAGACCACCAAACCCTAATGCAGCTGCAATCAAGGCAATAACCAGAAAAATAATGCCCCAACGAAACATAAGCCTCTCCTTACTCGAATGATGGAATGACAACTTTTGTGTACCCGGGGAAGAAGAAGCGGTTCCCTCATCCTCTTACTTTACCGGCTATTTTAGATCCTTTAACCGCCAACACACCGCGGTTACCTTTCCCTCGCGTTACACCTTATTGGCCGGAGGTGAGATCGTTTTTAACGCTCTTCACGCCATCAACCGCCTTGGCAACGCTTTCTGCACGGGTTATCTGCGCAGCATTTTCGACTTTACCGCTTAACTGCACGATACCGTCGGTAGTTTCAACCTTAATCATGCGCGACGGTACGCTTTTATCCGCCAGGAATTTTGCCTTCACTTCACTGGTGATCGCCGCGTCGCTAGCGTAGGTCTTAACCGAAGTGTTATTGGCTTCTTTAACATGCAGTTTGTCGCTAACGAATTTTACGCCTTTGACATTACGAGCAGAGGCGACCGCTTTTTCCGCCTGGCTCTAGTTCGCGACAAAACCGCTCAGCGTAACGACGCCTTGATTGGTCTCGACGGAAATATCGTTGCTATTGACGGCATCATTGCCCAGGAGCGCGCTTTTCACTTTTGCGGTAATGGCGCTGTCGCCCATGTACCCCGACGCTGATTTCATGGAGCTATCGATTTTCTGCCCCGTGGTATTGGCCGCAGATTTGGCATCCTGCGTCACGGAAGTGTCCGCCATTGCGGTTGCGCCGGCCAGGACTAAACCCAGTACGATAGCCGTAAGCGATTGTGCAATCTTGGTCTTATTCATCGATGTTTTCCTTTTATTATTCCACCCAATGCCTGGGCGATGCGCCACAACTGTAGCTTGAATAATCTGCCGCCGCGTAATAAGCCGGTCAGGCATTCAACAATTTCCGCGTCCTGCAACCTTGCAGTGACCTTCATTAAAAAAATATGTGGGGTGGCAATCATTTCTGGACTCTTAAGTTAAACGATGGGTTAGCCGGAAGCCATTTAATGGCGCGGCTTACAGAAATTTTACAGATTCTGGACTCGTCGCAAAAAAATGAGCAAAAAATGATTTTTTTGCACTAAATTCTGGACTCGAATGACTGTGGTTTGAGCAGATTTAAAGGTAGTATAAACACCTTTTGGGCATCCATTAGATATATGTAAATTAGGTTAAAAAATATTAGTAAATCATAAAAATAATGAAATGAGATAGATAATGGCCTAATCTTTATTTAGGCCGCTCCACTTTTCTTACAGTTTAAGCTTGCCACATCT
>NZ_JBPESN010000066.1:0-12656 GCF_051710625.1 Sodalis sp. (in: enterobacteria)
ACCGAGCAGACGCGCGTGCTGCGCTATATGTGCAATGTGCAGCCAGGGTTTTACCACGTTACCCCAAACAGGGCCACAAGCCCCGTGTGGCAGCGGGACGTCAGGGGATGCTCAGCAAAGATTGAGGTACTGCTCGCCAGCGCCGGGCGGCCCTGGGGGCTACCTCAATGGCATGATTGCGCGTATGCTGCGCGAAAAAAAGCCCGTAGAATGGCTCGATAATGCGCAGGTGCGCCAGCTGATGTAAATGCAGATTATGGACGCTAAACGGCACGGGAGGCCGTGATGCAACCGTCGCTGCAGCCCGCCGATTACACCGAGGTGCAGGCGCTGTTGCCGGACTCAGTGCAGCAGATTGCCGGCCTGATAGGCTTTCCGGCCACCGAGGCACTTATTCGTCATTTCGGCGGGGTGCCGTTTCGCATCGGCAAGGGATTGCGCGGCGCGGGGGAGCGACGCATTGCCCCGCTGCAGGAGATCCTGACGCCCTCGCAGGTGGCGCTGCTGATGCGCCATTTTGGCGGCGAGGAGCATATCCCCCGCTGTGACAAGGCGGGGCGCACCTGGCGCAACCGCTGCTTTCTGGCCGAGCTGGACCAGCTGCTGGCTGGGGGAGTCCACCAGCATGGCCCTGACGCTATTGTGCCCGCGCTATGGCATCACCGCGACCCGCGCCCGCGAACTGGTGTGCCAGTGTCAGGCGGGGTCACCGCCTGAGCAATCCACCCTGTTCTAAATATTACCCTCTACGCCCCCGTCATCGGCACCGCCGGTCACCTTGCGCCACAATAGCCTCATGTTCTGCATGAGGTTTTTTTATGTCCCGCGCCATTCATCGCATCATTATTCACTGTGCCGTCACACCCAATGGGGGCGTCCTGGGCCGGGACGGCGAAAACGCCGCCCAGGTGATTGACCGCTGGCACCAAGCGCGCGGTTTTCACCGTGACGCCCCGGCCAATGATAACGGTCTGACCAGCATTGGCTAGCATGGGGTGATTGACGCTGACGGTCAGTGGCTGACCGGGCGCGATGTGGAAGAAGTGGGTGCCCGTGTGCGCGGCCATAACGCCGATTCGCTGGGTCTCTGCCTGGTGGGCACCGACCAGTTTACGTCGGCGCAGTGGGCCGTGCTGCGCACCCAGGTATTGACGCTGCGTGTGCGCTGGCCCGAGGCCACTCTGCACGGCCACAATGAATTTTCCAGTAAGCTGTGCCCAGGATTTTCAGTACCGGCCTGGACGTCGGGGAACTTCGCGTCGCTGCGCGACTATTTGTGTAAGCGTATCCCATGATGGCGCGTCTGGCCGAGCTGGTCACCAATCCCGAGGGGCGGCTGTCGACCTCGGATGTGATTATCGTCGGCGCGCTTCTGGTCAGCTCCCTGGTGGTGCTGGGCTGTGCCTGGAGCCGTCAGGAGACCGACCCGACCTGACGCTCGGGGTCTATCTCGGCGCCTGGGTCACCTATGGCGGTGGCGCCCGCTTTAGCCGGACGGCGCGCCCGTAAACAGGGAGACGCTGATGACACGGCTACTCGCACTGATTAAGTTCATTCGCCGTCCGTGGTGGATAGTCGTACTGGTTGCCGCTCTGGCCGGCGGTGCAGGCTACTGGCGCGGCACACAGCAGGCCAGGCTGGTCGCCCAGGCAATACTGGCCACCCGGCAGGCCGAGTGTGAAGCTCGACAACGCCAGCAGGCGCAGAGCACACAACAGGCGCTGGAGACCGCCCTGATCCGGCAGCTGCGCCTTTCCCCGCGCCGACCATGACGACGGCCCGGATGCGCTGCACATGCTCTGAACGCTGGCCATGACCCACGGCCCGAAAACCGAATACCGCTCATTAGTCCGATGACCGTCACCCCGGACGGCGGGGCTTTTCCCGTGAAGGCTGGTAATGGGCATGCTCACCGATATTTACGGTCGGTTGTTGCGCCGCCGCACCCTGACGCAGCCACAGACTGCCGATGACCGCCACCTGCGTTATCAACAACTGACTGAGCACCCCTCGCTGGGTATCGATATCCGCCGGGTGTATGACATCCTGAGCGAGGCCGAACAGGGGCATCTGGTGCGCCAGGCTGACCTGTTTTTTGATATGGAGGAGCGCGATGGCCACCTGTTTGCCGAGATGAGCAAGCGCCGCCGTTCGGTGATGCCGCTCACCTGGCGCATTGTGCCGCCGCGTCATCCCAGCGCACAGGAAAAGGCCATGGCGGACGCCGCGACGGAATGGTTTTCAGACCTGCCGGAGTTTGAAACGCTGCTGTTTGACTTGCTGTTCGACTTGCTGGACGCCATTGGTCACGGCTTTGCCGCGGTGGAGATCGGCTGGAAACAGGCGGAAAACATCTGGCTGCCCTGCGCCTTCTACAAGCGCCCGCAGGGCTGGTTCCAGACCGCGACCCATAACCGTAACGCCATCCGCCTGATTGACGGCAGCCTCGACGGCGCTGAACTTAACCCCTTCGGCTGGCTGCTGCATCGTCACTAGGCTAAAAGCGGCTGGGTGGCGGAAAGCGACCTGTTCCGGGTACTGGTATGGACCTACCTGTTCAAGAATATTGCCGCCCGTGACCTGGCAGAGTTTCTGGAAATCTACGGCCTGCCGACGCGGGTGGGCACCTATTCCGACGGGGCCAGCGAGGAAGAGAAAAACATGCTGCTGTAGGCGCTGCGCGACCTGGGACATAACGCCGGCGGCATTATCCACGAACGCACCGCTATCCGCTTTGAGTCCGCTACACAAGGGCAGGTCGACCCGTTCCAGTATATGATGCAGTGGTGCGAAAGCACCCAGTCCAAGGTCATTCTGGGCGGCACCCTGACCACCCAGGCGGACGGCAAGAGCAGCACCAATGCCCCTGGGCAACGTGCATAACGAGGTGCGCCATGAGCTGACCGCCAGTGATGCGGTGCAGCTAGCCGGTACGCTGACCCGCAACCTGCTTTACCCGTTGCTCAAGCATAACGGCTATAGCGATATCACCCCGCGCCGCATGTGCCGCTTTGAGTTTGATACCCGCTAGCCACGCGATATGAAGGAGACCGCCGATACCCTGGATCTCCTGGTGCGCAGCGGTGTGCCGGTGCCGGTGACCTGGGCACTGGCGGAAAGCGGCATTCCCGCCGCCCGGGACGACGAGCCCCTGCAGCCGCCGCCGGGCAACCTGCCGACCTTTACCGGGGGCCAAGCCTGATGCCGAAGGCTGGCCAAGCATGGCGGCGCTGAGCGTTGCGCACACGCCTGCCGCCACCGAGCAGGCGCTGGAAGACGCCCACGGCGGACTGGCAACGCCGGTTAACCAGACCATGCAGACGCTGTTGACCTCGCTGGTCACCCGCCCTGCAGCAGGGGCAGACGCCGGAGGCGGTGACCGCTATGCTGGCGGACAGCTTGCGCCACGGCAAGATGCTGACACAGTTCCAGGATGAGGTCTTACCGCTACTCAGCGCAAGGGCTGGCTGGGCAAAGGGCTAAAAGCCTCAGCAGACGGCGAGCTGGAGGGGAAAAAGCTGTTGCCTTACCGACTGAAGACCATTTTTCGCACCAATACCCAATCTGCCTATATGGCCGGGCGCTATCAACGGCTGCGCGAGAACGTCGACCAGCGCCCCTACTGGCGGTATGTGGCGGTGATGGACAGCCACACCCGCCCCGGCCATGCCGCGGGGCATGGCCGGGTGTTCCGTTATGATAATACGGGCTGGGACACCCTGTTTCCTCTTAACGGCTACAACTGCCGCTGCCGGGTACGGGCGCTGACGGCCGACCAGCTTGCACGTCACCCGATCGGACTGGAGTCCACCGACGACTATCGCGTCACGGTTGACCAGCCGCAGGGCGTGAACGGCAAGACACGGCCGGTGACAGGATTGAAAGACCCTAAAACTGGCCACGTATTTACCCCGGATGCAGGCTTTTATCTGAACCCCGGCAAAGGCTACCTCAGCCATCTCGGCGAGCAGCTGTTCAACCGCGCAGCCCGCGCCGATACCCGGCTGGCGGCGCAGGCGGTAGAGGAAACGCTGGACCACCTGGCGTTGCTTCATGCCCTCAACCGCGATACCGGTAACTGGGTCAGTCAGGTGATGGCCCGGCAGCAGGCATGCGGCGACGTTCGCCCTGTCGGCGCATTGCGACCTGCCGTGATGTACGCGCTGTCCTGCAAAGGCGTGGTGCCGGACTCGGCAGTGATCATCACCCTGACGGACGCCAACCTGCTGCACGCTACTCGCGACAGCAAGCAGGGTGCGCTGCCGACTACCTTCTGGGCGACCCTGGTATCATCGCTGCGCCAGCCGCGCGCGATCATCTACGACCGACAGCAGGCGACGCCGGCGTTACTGTATGTGTTCGATCGGGTTTGAGGGGACGGGGAAGCTCGTAATGTACATTGACGGCACGCTCAAGGTACGTAATGAGCTGAATGGTAAGCGTTAAAAAGTTAACACAAACCTGATACGTACCGGTAAGATCCTGCAAGACCTATCAGCACTGCGTAACAAAAAGGTTTATGATCTGCTGTGGGGTGCGCTGGATTGAGCGGGTGGCGTTGGACTTGAACCGGATCATGTTGGCAACGTGACAGCAACCGTTACCCATTGGAAACAACCACCCTGCCATGAGTGTACACCATGATTGGCGTCACGATCACTGTTCCTGATACCCTTGCATCAAGCCCTTGAGCGGCTGGCGCAGTCCCTGTGCCACCGCCAGCCGTTGATGCACACCCTCAGTGAAGACCTGTATGACGCGGTGATGGAGAGTTTCGAGCGGGAAGGCCGCCCGCGCTGGCTGCCCATTGACCGCGCCGGCAAAATCCTGCAGCAATCAGGGCGGCTAGCCGCCTCCATTGACAGCGAGGCCGATAACGACCAGGCCGTGGCGGGGACCAATGTGGTGTATGCGCGCATCCGCCAGCAGGGCGGCACCACCCGGCCCCATACCATTCGCTCCCGCTATAATAAGGTCGCTGGCCTTTAACGGTCGGGTGGTAAAACGCGTCAATCATCCCGGATTAACGATACCGGCGCGGCCCTTTCTCAGTCCAGCCGACCAAGACGATCAGGCCCTGGTGTACACCATCAATGATTACCTTACAGCGCGCGTTGGACGAATAACGCTCTGTAAAGGCCGTGGCGCGTTTTTTGATAGTGGCAGGCGGGGGAAATGGGCGGGTGAAACCGCGTTAAGCGATTCTGGAGCGATTTAAACGGGTTTTAAACGGGGTATCGCCGCCCGCGTCAACGGTGTAGTCTGATGGCAGTCCGTTTGTATCCTTTTCCTTCCCCCACTCTTACCCCCTACACCCCCGTCACGACGAGATACCCGACGCCCAGGTTAGGCTGTTTCCCATGAATACACTTTCTGAGACCGCCACCGCGTGAAAAACACCGTCCGCCTTGCCGCACTGACCGTAGCGCTGGAGAGCGCCGGCACCCATGTCCAGCTGTTTCCGGCCGGCACCTTTCGCTCGCAGGATACACGCCCCACCGACGTGGCGCCCTGGCGGCTGGAGGAACCGCAGGCCCGGAGGCTGATTGACGCTGCCCAGGCGCGCCAGACGCCGTACTGCTTTGACTATAAGCACCAGGCTATCCATGCCCGGGAGAACGGCCAGCCAGCGCCGTCCGCCGGCTGGTATTCGCAGCTGGAATGGGTCGAGGCCTGGGGCTGTTTGCGGTGGATGTCGAATGGACCGAGCGTGCCCGCACCCTGATTGCCGCCGGGGAGTACCGCTTTGTCTCCCCGCTGTTTCAGTACGACAGGCAGGGCAATGTGACCTGCCTGGTGAATGCCGCGCTGACCAACGTGCCGGCGCTTGACGGTATGGCGGCGCTGCTGGCGGCGGCGTCACAACAACTCACGGGAGAAAATAACGTGGATGAACTGTTAGAACAACTGCGCTGGATGCTGAATCTGCCGCTGTCGACCAGGCTTGAGGAGGTGACGATTGAGCTGAAAAAACTCATTGATCGCCTGTCGGGCGGACAAGGAACGGCGGCCAGCCGCATCAATCTGTTGTCGCTGCTTGGTGAGAAGGATAACCAGATTGCCGCGCTGTCACAGCAGAGCAGCACGCCCCTTGATCCGGCTGCCTATACCCCGGTCAGCGTGGTCAATGAGCTGCGTGAGCAGGTGGCGGCACTCGGTCGTCAACTGAGCGGCAACGAAGTCACTGCCCTGTTGATGGCGGCGCTCAGTGATGACAGCGTGCTCAAAGGGGCGGATGAGGACTGGGCGCGGCGGCTGGGTGAAAAAGACGTGGCGCTGCTGCGTGAGCACCTGGCCACCCGTCAGCCAATTGCCGCGCTGTCGGGGCTGCAGACCGGCGGCAACGCGCCGCAGGGTATCGGGGCGCGGCCATCGCCTCTGGGCGCATTGGATGCGCCGGCCCTGACCGCCTGTTACGCCTTTGGCCACAGCGCCGAAGACCCATTGCCACCATGATGAAAGATGAGGTGCAGCCATGACCGCCACCACGCAAGATCGTAATACTCCGTACCGGGACGGCGAACTGAGGCCCTATCCGGTGGCGAAGAAAGAAACTATTCCGGCCGGCGTTATCGTCTGCCTCAAGGGCGGCTATGCCGTCAACGGCCAGGGCGGCAACGGCGACCAGTACATAGTGGTGCGCCGCCACAAGGCGTTTTTGTGGGAGAACTACGGGCGCTGTGAAGCAGGAGCATGTCGGCAAGCCGGCCTATGCAATGGATAACCAGACGGTCTCTGCCAGCGACGGTAGCACGCCCGCGCAGGAAGGCAAGCCGGGAAAACCCGCCAGCCGCTGTACGGCAGGTACCATCATTATGCTTGACGCGGCGGACGTCTGGGTCGAATAAAAAGACACTGCATATGTTAGTGAATACTGCAAATTTAAAGGTGATTTAATGCAACATTAAACTCACCTTTAACCAGGCGTTTGACGCCGCGCCCACCCAGTGGGAGAAGGTGGCCACCCTGGTGCCCTCTACCGGCAAGGAGAACACCTACGCCTGGTTAAGTCGCTTCCCACGGATGCGCAAATGGATAAGCGACAAGCAGGTCAAGGCGCTGGCGGCGTCAACCTACACCCTGATCAATGATGACTATGAGGCCACGGTAGAAGTCGATCGCAACGACATCCAGGATGACCAGCCCCAGGCGCAGGATGCGGGCTTTGCCGCCAAAAACAGTGGCCGGATGAGATGGTGTTTGAGCTGCTGAATTAAAGGCTTCAGTGAAAAAGGCTATGACGGCCAGCCGTTTTTTAGCGATACGCACAGTATGGGTAAAATCACTTACTCCAATCTCGGCAAAAAACCGCTCTCAACGGCCTCACTGGTCAAGGTGCAGGCGTCCTACGATGAGGGGCGCAAGCAATTGCGCCAGATGAAGGACGAAGAGGGGCGGCCACTGAATATCATGCCCAACCTGCTGGTCGTGCCGCCGGCGCTGGACGATGTGGCGCGTACCTTTATCACCGCCGAACGTCTAGATGACGGCAAGGCTAATATTTACAAGGGCACCGCCGAGGTGCTGGTCGTGCCCTGACTGACCTCGGACTGCGCCTGGTTCCTGATGAATAGCAGCCGCCCGTTAAAGCCGCTGATTTTCCAGCAGCGCCAGGCCCCGCTGTTTGTCGCCATGATCGATATCAACAGCCCGGACGTGTTTATGCGCAAGCAGTTCAAGTTTGGTGCAGAGGCACGCGGCCTGGCCGGGTTTGGCTTCTGGCAGATGGCCTACGGCTCGATGGGCAAATAAGCGTGTACGCTCGCCTTGAGGATATGGTGTTGCGCTTCGGTGAGCAGGAGGTGCGCATTCTGACCGACCGCGACAACACTGGCGAGATTGACGCCACCGCGCTGGCTGGCGGGTTGCAGGCGGCTGCCGATGAGATTAACGGCTATATCCGGCGGGTGCTATACCCTGCCGCTGCCGGTAGCGTCCTCCGACCTGCGCGACATTGCCTGTGATATCGCCCACTACCGCCTCACTGGCACCGAACGGGTGTGCACCGATAAAATCCGTGGCCGCTACCGCGACGCCATCCGCTATCTAGAAAACGTCGCCAATGGGCGGGTCACGCTGGCCACCACCCAAAGCGGTGGCACGCACGCTGCAGGGCAACGCCGGGGCGGCGTTCTTTTCCGGTCGCCGCGTCTGGGGATGCAACCAGACAGGCGGAGGGGGATTTTAATGATAAGCGAGATTGAAAATGTCATGATGGCGCGGTTTAAAGCGGGTCTGGGTCGCATGGTATCTGCCGTGGGCAGCTATGGTGGCGAGCTGAAGGATGTGGGGGCTATCGCCCGTGTGCTGCCCGCCTGCTGGGTGACCTTTCTTGGCGTGTAGCGGACCCAACCGGTCAGTACCCATAAACGCCGCTTTTACACCTCCGGGCATTTCTCGGTGCTGCTGGCGGCCTATTCGGTGCGAGAGGAAGGCTCAGCGCAAGGGCGGCCCGGCCATGGAAGCGCTGGAAATCATGCTGCGCTCCCTGCCGAAGGAAAAAGCCTTTTCCTAACCTGCCGAAGGTGATGAAAAACGCCACGGCCACCGGGGCTGAGCTCAAAGAGATGGCGCTGCTTGCAAAATGCGGCGGTCAATTTTAACCTCAGTGAGCGCGACAGCCGCATCGCCCTGAATGGGGCCACCATAGCGGCGCAACACGGTCTGGTGGATGTGCCGCTGCTGGCCTTGGCTGTGCCGCGCGCACTCGAGGCCGCCAAGTCGGCCGGCTTCCGCGGGCGGCGGGGGCTATGCCCAGACCCTGGCGCTGTTTGAAGCCGCCGCCTCAGTTGCCGGTGAGCCGGATGAGGCTGCCACCAACGCCAACGATTTACTGGCAGAGCTGTCCTCTACCAACTTAAAGAACAACGCTAAAAATCTGCTTATCCGGGGCAAGGGTGTCGATATCCAGGCGCTGATGACTCAGGATGCGAAAGCCGCCCTGACGGCGCTCGATACGCTGGACCGGGTGATACAACTGGCAGACAGACACGATGCGCAAACGAAAAACTGCGCGCCGAGCTGGCCAATACGCGCGATCCGGAAAAGCGCGCTAACCTGGAAGCGGCGATTGAAGGGCGTCACGGTGCCCATGTCTCGACCCTGCTGACCAATCAGCAATCGCGCAATGCGTTTTATGGTTATGAACGCAACAGGACGATGTTCCGACAGCTGACCGATAAGGTGGTCAAGCAGTTTGAGACGCCGGAAGGGGCGCGTTCGGCTGATTTGGATTTTAGCCTGGTCAGAAAAGGCAGCCAGTTTTGGGTTCAGCAGGCAGAGAATGAAAAACTCTTTGCCACCAACGACGCCGTGGCCCCGGGCTCTCAAGTCCTGGGCGATGTGGCCGAAAGCGGGGCCAGGCTGGCACAGGAATTCCCGGGTCTCACCATAGCGGCAACCCAGGCGTCGCTGGCCATTACCGCGCTAGGTGCGGCGGCAGCCATCAAGACCGGCGCGGACCTGCTACCGGCGTCGTTCCGGGGTATCGCCTTCGATTGCCTCTACACCCGCGAGGTGCTGGCCCGCGACACGGTGGTGTATGAATACCCCTAGCGCGACGGAGCGGAGATGGAAGACCACGGGCTGAAAGCACTGAACCCGCGCCTGTCAACGCTGTTCTGGGGCAACGGCTACCAGGCGCGCCTCAAGGCGTTTCTGGCGGCGCGGTGAGCTACTTCACCCAGTGTATGGCTCGCTGCCGCGCGTGCAGCTGCTGGAAGCGGGCGTTGAGCACGAGGTAGGGCTGCTTAATGCGGTGACCGTGGAGCAGGTGTTTGTCGAGGCCAGCACCGAACAGGCACTGTTTGCGCTGGTCGGTACTACCCCACGCACCGGCGGCCTGCTGAACCATGTCACCGCCGGGTTGTCGGACGCACTGGCGACCATCCGGCGCGGCAATGAAGGTATCGCCCGCATCAGTAATCTGGTTGCCTCGGCGGAGTATGTGGTGCAGACCTCGCTGGGCAGCGTGATAAACTACCTTGACATGCCCACGGCGTTTGTCTCTGACCTGAAAAGGTTGCTGTCCGCTTTCAGTGACCGGTTGAATTTTAGCGAGGTGACGCGGCTGTCAGACTGGCGGGCGGTGCGCAGTCAGGGGGAGCGGCTGGCCGGGTTTGCCGGACGGCGTGTGACTGCCAGCGCTGCCGGCGCCTCCACCCTAAACCGCGCCAGCATTATGCCGCAGGCCGACCGTGAGCTGATTAACCAGACCGTGCGCCTGGTGACGATAGCGGAGTGGGTTGACGTGGCGGCGGATATCTTTCAGGCGGAAGGGAAGCCGCCGACGCTCTCTGGCAGCGATATTAAACGCCAGTGTGAGGAGGTGCGCGCGTTAATCATGACAGCCATCGTGACACAGCGCACCGTGATGGACACCCGGCAGCGGACAGCGCACCAGGCCCGTGACGTTACACCCGACGCCCGTAACGACAGCCGGCTTATCGCTGCGCTGCAGCAGCTGGCCTACCAGCTGCAGAGCCAGGCCGGCACCCTGATAGTGCGCTGTCCGCCGCGCGTTTTGCGGCGGGTCACCCGGGCGTGTAATCTGCATCTGCTGGCCTTTAAATGATACGGCGAGGCCGCGCGTACCAGCAAACTGGCCCGATTAAATCCCACCCTGCGCAACCCTAACGTGCTGCAACCCGAAGACCGTTTGTATGCCTTCGCCCGTTAACACTACTGAGCGCATCGCCCTGCAGATTGGCGGGGTAGCCCCATGATGACTGGCTGGATATTGAAGTGGACGCCGACCTGCTGACCCTGGCGGCGGGCGGGGCGTTCACCGTCGGGCTAAGTAAGCCAGGCCCGTCTGCCGCTGGAGGTTAGGGTGGGCGTACGGGCCGAACTGCGTGCCGGTGACGCGCTTATCATGATCGGCCAGAGGTAGATGAATTGCGCCACGAGGTGGCGCACGGGCAGCATACACTGAGCGTTTATGGGCGCGATGCGGCCGCCGTGCTGGTTGACTGCTCGGCCCCGATATTCAGCGCCCGGGACATGAGCCTGTAGGAGGTGGTCACCCAGATAGTGCGGCCACTGGTCGTCACCCGCATTCGTCTGCAGGCTACCTCGCCGCTGGCCGCCAAAAAAGTCAGCATTGACTCCGGCGATATCGCCTGTGGCGCGCTGCGCAAGGCGGTGGACGCCAGCGGGCTGTGGCCTTGGGTGAGAGCGCCGATGGCACCATGGTGGTGGGCGGACCGGATCACAGCACCCCGCTGGTGGATACGCTGATATTGCGGCGCGATGGCCAAAGCAATAACCTGCTGCGCTTGGCGGTGAGCGGAAATATCAGCAGCCGCTACTCCGAGGTGACGGTACTGGCCCAGGGGCACGGCAGGGTCCAGGCCGACGGCCGCCATGACCGCCGCAGTCAGGTGAAAGATAAAACCGTTCCGCTCTACCGACCCCTGGTGGCGGTGGTGGGTGATACCGACAGCGATGAGGAGGTGTATTTTCGCGCCCGCAAGCTGATGGCGGATGCCAGGCTTAACGGGGTCTGCTTATCACCGCCGTGGTGCGCGGGCTGCGTGCTGCCACAGGCCAGCTGTGGGCACCGGGCCAGCGGGTACGAATAAAGAGCGAGCCGCACGGTCTTGACAACATTTTTACTTGATGCACTGACGTTTCAGAGGCGGGCGCGGCCTGCCTCTGCAGACACTGCTGACGCAGCGCGAGGATGGCGTCTAGTTGCCGGATGCGCTGCCCGGAAGCAAACGAGTGAGTAAAATCAAGGGCCAAAAAGGTACAAAAACGTTATGGCAAAGCTGGGAGCAGATAGATGGCTGACCTGATAGGCACACATTACAACCAGCGTATTCGCCGTGCCCTGGGCGGCCGTGATTGCCACCGAACAACAGCACCTACCGGCTGCAAGGGCTGGCAAATGGCGAGGTATAGCGCTCTACAGTGACGAAGGCGCTAAAATCGTTATCCGGCGCAAAAGAATTATCGAGGTAGAATGCGACGAGTATCGGGTTAAATGCAAACGCTATCAGGCTCAGGCCGAAGAGCGCGCCGGCTTTGAGACGCCGATGCTGTTAACCTCACAAGCACTGACCGCCGAGGGCCCTATCAGCGGCCGCGGCGGTATGACGATTAAGGGCGGCTACGGCGCGGTGGCGCGCTTTGCGGGGGATATTGAGCACCAGGGCGGCACCCTGCGCAGCGCCGAGGTGGAAATCGACGGCATCCGGCAAAGTGGACACAGGCACCCGACACCTTCTGGGCTGTCCGACGGACCGGTTAACGGGTAAGATAGCGTCGCTGCTCGCGACGCACACCACCGTACCAGTTATACCCTCTACGCCCGCGTCACTTCCTCCCGCTCCGTCGCCTACCTTACCCTGACGCCATGGACGCACTGATTGACAGCCAGACCGGTGATTGCACCGGCACTCGCACCACTGACCTGCATAACGCGGCCTACCTACGCCTGATGACGCCGCGCGGGCAATATGGGCTGACCCGCAGCTGGGGTCACGTGTGCACGAACTGGCGCAGGCCAAAGACTCGGCCACCACCTGGCGACTGGCTCAGCAATATGCCGAATAGGCATTGCAACCACTGCTGGCCGATAGCCACGCCCGCCGCATTGACGTCCGGAGTCAGCTGTCCGGCACAAGGTGACCTGAGGCTACATATCGACGTCG
>NZ_JBPESN010000067.1:0-12620 GCF_051710625.1 Sodalis sp. (in: enterobacteria)
CAACCAGTTGAGCGGATTCGCGTTTGAATTCAGGACTAAAATTTCTTCTTTTCATTGGTGCACCCGTGTTGTTCTGAGGTGAGCATATCACCTCTGTTCAGGTGGCCAAATTCAGTGTGCCACTACACCGAAGGAGAGTAGCTGGAGAAGCTTGACGCCCACCTTAGCTATAAATTTTTCAATCAATTCTGGACTGTCTAAAATAGCCATTTTTTAGGGTTTAAGGGAGTCCAAAATTGTCTTCAAATTAGTCCAGAATATTTTTCATCGCTACATTCCGGTTATCGACGCTAATATTATTCACAGTGTGCATTAAAGTAGGCTCCACGCCGTGACTATTAAAAACCCGTCAGCGATGACCTGCCAGGTTATCCAGCAGCAGGTCAGGCAATGCCTATCGGTGATAGACAAACTTAGCGATGAAAGTTTCACCATCAACCAATTTATCGTTGATGGCTATAGCCGTTTGATCATTACCCTGCTGCATGACCGACGGTGTGATGCATTACATAAAAAGGGGCAGGCCGTTCGCTATGCCCTGGGTACTGACCATCAGGGTCGCTGGGAAAAATACCAGTTCCTGCAAGACAACTGCCGAATAACCTGAAAGGTACGCTAATGATAAAAACACGACCTGTCCGTATTATTGCTCGCCAATCGGTTTATCTGGCAAAAACCGTAGATGTTACGGAACAGGACTATAAAACCTATTTGTCGATTTGCGAGAACTGCCGTGATTTTAATGAACAAGACCAGCGTCTTGGTGAAATAGCTGCCCGATATTGCATTAACGTATTTGAGCATATTCAACACAGAGACGTTCTTGAAAAAATTATTTTCGAGCGCGTTTAATTATCGATATTTTGATTAAAAGGTAAAAAATGGCAAAGAAAATAACACGGCTTTAAGCCGTGGCGGGCGCCTGCACGCCGCAAACCCGTAAACAAGTGATGGACGATATTAAGCGGCTGGGCGATATCCAGCGGGAAATTACCCGACTGGAGACGCAGATTAACGATGAAATTGCGCGGTTAACTTATCAACACGCTGCAGATATTGAAGCCATGAAAGCCCGGATAACCCTGTTGCAAAAAGGTATCCAGACCTGGTGTGAAGCCAACCGGGAGGGACTGACCCAAAACGGCAAAACCAAAACCAAAACCGTTAACCGGATAACCGGATAACCGGCGAGGTGTCATGGCGCAACCGCCCCATCCGTGTCCCTCAAAGGGATGGACGATATCCTGCAGGCACTGGAAGAAAACGGGCAACACCACTGCATTATTCGCAAGGCACAGGTGGATAAAAATGCCCTGCTAAAAAATCAGGATACCATCAGGCCCCTTAATATTCGCGGCATTACCTTTCATCTCCAGCTTGAGGATTTCATTATTACGCCCTTCGAGCAGGAGGTCAGCGCATGAGCTATCAGGAAATAAAACATCTGCGCCGTCAGATTGAAAAACGCCTTAACTGCGCCATGCATCATCTGCAGGCAGACCATTCTGCCGCTGCGTACTGTGAATTTCAAAATGCCTTCGATATATTGGCCGAACTCTTAGATAAGGAAAACACATTACGAGTATTACCTGCGTCAGCTGCCATCAGGCAACCCACCACCTGAGTCCTACCCAGGCCGAGATTACCCAACAACCGGAAAGCGGCGAGTGGGGAATTGACCTGCTATTGGCCTGTCCTTACTGCGGACAGCCGTATAGCACCTGGGTACTTAACTGGAATGTCGTGCCACTAAAACGTATCACGGCAAATTCGCCGTTAACGCCCCATAATTTCAATAAACCCGCCGATTAACGAGGAGGACATCACCATGTGGATATTAATTTTGGCCATGTATGCCAGTCCTTATGCCGATAATGCTTTTTCTTCCCTGCACACACAGGAATTTGACACGGAAACCGCCTGTTAACAGCCCGCCAGACTGTTTGCGGAAAAATTTGAAACGTTCAAAGATATTGATGCCTGGGCAATTTGCGTGAGAAAGTCATAGCAGAAAATTGGCATATAAACCATTCAATTATATAATAACAATATTCATTCTATAATCCTTCAAACTCCGAAGGATTATTTTTTGCCCATAGCATAAGGAACCCTGACCTCAACCACGACGATAAAGGACGCCACCGATGACCCAATAAAAATACCTGCAGTTAATTCATATTGCCACCCACAATCTCAAGCTAGACGACACGACTTACCGCCAGATGCTGCACAGGCTAGCCGGGAAAACATCGGCAAAAGCTCTGAATATCGCTCAACTGGCTCAGGTGTTAAACGCGCTGAAAGCCAAAGGCTTTCGTATCCAACCCCATCACGCCAGTACAAAAAAGCAGGCTGACCGTCCGCAAATCCAAAAAATGCAAGCCCTATGGCAGACAATGGCTCGCGAGGGCATTGTCCGGGATGCATCAGCAACAGCCCTTGCCCAACTTTGTTAAACGGGAAACCGGTTGTGATTCGCCTTACTGGCTGGATAGCAAACAGGCCGGTCAGGTTATCGAGAAACTCAAGCAGTGGCAAAAACGTGTGGCGAGGGCAACATCATGCTAGAGAATACCTTTCGTAGCAAAGGGCCAGAGTTACTGGTTGAGCTGGCCGAGCACACCGCCCAGACTGTCAGGCAGATTATCGACGTTGACCCTGCCGTTGCCAGCCAGATAGGCGATGCCGTCGCCAGTCAGATGATGGCGGTCTGGGGAGGGCAAAATGTTTATTTCCCGATGGGGGCTGGTATGGAAAGTCAGCCAGCGTGACCTGGAGATATTTGCTGACTTCAACGGCCATAACAATCACGCGCTAGCGCGTAAATATAAAGTTTCGCTACAGTGGATTTATTCCATGATGAAGCGGGTTAAAAAAGAAGAGCTGGCTCGCATCCAGGGCAGTCTGTTTGAAGATGAAGATAATCCGTCTAGATGACCGTTTCTTGTTTCACATAGTGAAACTTAATTACCGTAACCTGTCCCAAATAGATCCAGTTTGTTCCAGGTAGATCCACATTTATCGCACGTTTCCCTTTTAAATATTTCACGTCCTATCAATAGGGAAACCCCGGCTGGAAGCCGAGGAAATAGACAATATAGTCAGCGCCGGCATGGCATTCCACCACCTGGCGTGGCGTCATGCCGGTATGTTCCGCCACCTGCGCCAGGTCGGGACCGGCATCGCCGCCATAAATGACCGGGATGGCTATCTGCCGCGCTTCGGGCAGTACTGATTCGCTCTCCTCCCACCAGCGTTGCAGGAGTTCTATCGCATCCAGCGCGGTGAGCTGTGGATGGGTCAGCAGCACTGTCAAATTGTTCATGCCGGGAATGGCTTCGCGAACATCCGGGTGTGAGGCGATGCGCTGCGCCAGCCCCCAAATGCAACGCTGGCTTTCCAGATTGATCGGCGGCTCCAGCTCCAGCACCACCGCCCGCTCCCCCAACAAATGACATCGCGCCCGTTGCAATCCCGCCTCCTGGGAAACCGGCCTGATGCCGGATTCATTATTTAGCTCATTAATAGTCCATGAGCATGCACAACCCGGGAGGCGCTGTCAATCGGAGAATGGCCGGGCAAAAGCGCTAGGCAGGATTGGGAATATCGATAAAAGTTACATCCAAATCATACTGTTGGGTCAGCCACTCGCCCAAGGCACGGATCCCGCCGCGTTCGGTGGCGTGGTGGCCGGCGGCATAGAAATGCAGGCCCTGTTCACGGGCGACATGGATGGTCTGTTCGGACACTTCGCCGGTAATAAAGGCGTCTACCCCCGCCTGCGCCGCCAGCTCGATAAACCCCTGACCGCCGCCGGTACACCAGGCCAACCGCGAGATCTGCGCCGGCCCGCCGTCGCCGCAGTGCAGCACGCTACGCCCCAGGATTTGCTCAAGGCGCAGGCGCAGCGCATCGCCGCTAAGCGGCGATGCGAGTTCACCTTGCGGCAGCAGCGGTTCCAGTGCCCCGGTCACCCGAATGTCCAGCGCTGCCGCAAGCTGTGCGTGATTGCCCAGTTCCGGGTGGGCATCGAGCGGCAGATGCCAGGCGTACAGATTGATATCGTTAGCCAGCAGTGTTTTCAGCCGCCGGCGCTTCATGCCGCTGATAACCGGCGCCTCGTTTTTCCAGAAATAACCGTGGTGAACGATGACCGCATCGGCGCCATGGGCCAGAGCGCTATCCAGCAGCGCCTGACAGGCGGTAACGCCGGTGACGATACGCTGGACCTCCTGACGCCCCTCTACTTGCAGGCCGTTAGGGGCATAATCCTCCACTGCGTTGCTGTTAATCTTTTGATTGATAATGTGTTCGAGTTCGGTATTACGCATCGATTCGCCTCTTTCATCATGGTTCGTCCCGCGCCCCTCCCCGGGCTTTGGCCGCCTCATAGGCGTCCAGGGCCCGTGCGCGTGCTTTACCATGATCGACGATCGGCGGCGGATAATCCAGCCCGGCGCGATGCGCTTCGGGCCAACGATGCGGCTGATGCAGATAGGTATCCGGCACCGACTCAAGCGCCGGTAGCCAGCGACGGATGAACGCGCCGTTGGCATCGAAACGCTCTCCCTGGGTGGTCGGGTTGAAGACGCGGAAATAAGGCGCCGCATCGGTACCGGTGGAGGCCGCCCACTGCCAGCCGCCGTTATTGGCCGCCAGATCGCCGTCGATGAGCTGCGACATGAAATACCGCTCGCCGCGGCGCCAGTCGATAAGCAGATCCTTGACCAGAAAACTGGCGCTTATCATTCGCAGCCGATTGTGCATCCAGCCGGTCTGTGCCAGTTGCCGCATGGCGGCATCCACGATGGGATAACCGGTACGCCCTGCGCACCAGGCGTCGAACAGATCATCATCCTGTCGCCAGGCCACATGACGCGTCCAGGGAATAAACGGCTGATGGCGGCACAGCGCCGGCCAGGCCACCAGCAGATGGCGGTAGAAATCCCGCCATATCAGCTCATTCAGCCAGGTAAACGCGCCGTTCTGCTCCGGCGTCAACGCGCGCGGGTAAGCTTTGCGCAGCCGCTGATAACATTGGCGCGGCGACAGAACGCCGACAGCCAGCCAGGCGGAAAGCCGGCTGGTGGCGTCCAGCGCCGGGATGTCGCGACCGCGATGATAATCCTGCAATTGCTGATAACAAAAAGTCCGCAAACGGGAAAGTGCAGCCGCTTCGCCGGCGGGGTACGCCTCTCCGGGCGGCATCATGGGGTAATCAAACGGCGCAATCTTGCACACCTTGGCGCATGACGTCCACACACGTGGCGACGGCGCCGGCAGGCAGGCCGGATCCTGCTCTTCAAGCCGGCCCAGGAACGCGTTGCGAAACGGGGTATAGACTTTGTACATCTGCTGGTTGCCGGTGTGAACGCTGCCCGGCGGCAGCAGTACGCCGTCATCAAAGCCCTGGCACAGCGTCTGCTCGCCGATGCGCTGCTCTAACCGCCGGTCGCGCTCCCGTTCGTTGAGTTCATATTGGTAGTTGTAAAACAGTTTATCTACCCGTTCGCGCTGGCAAAATGCCGCCAGCCATTCCACCTGGGCTGCGAAATCCGCGCATTGATGATAGTGCAGCGCGATGCCGCGCGCCGCCAGTTCCTCAGCCAGATGACGCAAACTTTGCCGGATAGAGGCCGCCTGTCGCGGGCTCATATCGTGATCCCGCCACTGTTGCGGCGTGGCGATAAATACCGCCAACACCCGGGCCTGCGTATCCTGACAGGCGGCGTGCAGGGCAGTATTGTCGTGCAGGCGCAAATCGTTGCGCAGCCAGACCAGATGAATTGTCATAGCATATCCGTAGCATCAATGTCCGTAACGCAGCCGCAGCGCTTCGGGGTAAGGTTCAAAATAGCGCTGCTGCGCCAGCCAGGCATCGGGATATTCGGCCATATAATGTTTCAGCAGCGTGATGGGCGCCAGCAGCGGTTGTAACTTCCGGCGATAACTGTCAATCAACCCGGTGAGTTCGCTGCGCTGTGCACGGGTGAGGTAGCGGTAGAAATACCCCTGAGCATGCATGAGTACGTTTGTGTGATTACAGCGGGTCGCAGGGTGGTGCAGCAGCGCCATCAGCCGGTCGCGATACGCCAGGGCAAACGCCTCCAGCGACGGCCAGCGGTTCATACTGGCGACAAAAGGGCCAATCTGCCGGTACTCCGGCTGGGAATGCGTTAGCAGCAATAGTTTGTACCGGCGATGGAAGGCCATCAGCCCGCCGCGGGTGAGCGGCCGGCGCATAAGCTAGTTAAATTCCCATAGCGTAAAGACGTGCGCCACGAAGTTTTCCCGCAGCTGCGCGTCCTGCAACCGGCCGTCCTCCTCTACCGGCAGCCAGGGCATTTGCTCTTGCAGTACGCGGGTAAACAGCCCTACCCCGGTTTTCTGCACGCCCTGTGAGGCGTACACCCGTACCCGTCCCATACCGCAGCTCGGCGATTTGGCGCAGACAATATAACCGCAAAGCTCGGCGAGCTGCCGCACCCGCTGACCTGCAAAAGCCTCCATGCTGGCGGTATGGTTGATGGTGCTTCTCTCTTTGCTGTTACGCAAAGCAATTTGGCCGTGGGGATTTTGCACTAGCCCGAGCGCCGGGCGCGGCGCCAGCAATCCGATAGCCATTTCCGGTCAGACCGCAGTGAACGTGACAAACGGTGCCAGATCATCCATGGCAAACGCCAGACGTTTATGACCGCCGTCGAAGCGGACATTTTCCCCCATCAGACAAGCGCTGATACCCACGGGGATCCTATTGGTCATACTCGGCCCCTGCGGACGATGACGGTAGGCCAAAGCGTAGCCGATTTTCGCCTGATGCGCAGGCGGGCAATAAGATGTTGCCGGCAATGTGCTTACGACTGCGGCGCCGGGCAAACGACAGACAAAAAAGGCCATCGGAAGATGGCCGGTAAACGTGCTGAATGATCGTCGTGCGACGCAGCCTGCTTGATTCAGCCGCGGCCGGCATTGTCGGGCAACGCAGGCTGCCCGGTTGGCGCGCAGCGGTTCCTGTCGGGCGGTGCCGACCGCTGGCAGTCTGCTTATTTTGCTCCGCTCAGCACATCGCTGACGATATCCACCGCTTCTTTCTCGATCTGCTGGCGATGCTCTGCGCCAAGGAAACTTTCACAATAGATTTTGTACGCTTCTTCGGTGCCTGAAGGCCGGGCGGCGAACCAGCCGTTTTGTGTCATCACTTTCAGTCCGCCAATAGCTGCGCCATTGCCCGGCGCCGCGGTCAAGCGCGTGGTAATCGGATCACCCGCCAAAGTACTGGCGCTGACCTGTTCAGGGGAAAGCTTGGACAAAATCGCTTTTTGAGCGTGGCTGGCCGGCGCCTGGATGCGGTTATAGTTGGGGGCGCCAAAGCGCTGAGCCAGTTCATCATAATGCTGCTGGGGATTTTTGCCGATTACGGCGGTAATCTCCGCCGCCAGCAGGCACATGATGATACCGTCTTTATCGGTGGACCAGGGTTGGCGGTCAAAACACAGGAATGACGCGCCGGCGCTCTCTTCGCCGACAAAGCCCAAACTGCCGTCGTACAGGCCATCGACAAACCACTTGAAGCCTACCGGCACTTCCACCAGCCGGCGGCTCAGGCTGTCGACCACCCGGTCAATCATGGCGCTGGACACCAGCGTTTTACCCACGCCTACCTCATCGCCCCACTGGGGACGGTGCTGAAAAAGATAGTTGATTGCGGCCACCAAATAATGGTTCGGATTCATCAAGCCCGCCGGAGTGACAATACCGTGACGATCATAGTCCGGATCGTTGGCGAACGCCAAATCAAATTTATCGCGCAGCGCCAACAGGCCGGCCATTGCTGACTCTGATGAACAGTCCATGCGGATAATGCCGTCATGATCAAGATGCATAAAGCGGAACGTCTGGTTTACCTCTTCATTCACCAGCGTCAGATCCAACCGGTAATGCTCGGCGATGCGCTGCCAATAGGCAATACCGGAACCGCCCAGCGGATCGACGCCAAGTTTCAGCCCGGCGCGTTGGATTGCCGGCATATCCACAACGCTTGTCAGCCCTTCGACATAGGACTGCACCAGATCTTGTGCGTGAATATGACCACTTTGCCAGGCCTGGTCCAGCGTCAGGCGCTTAACGCCGCTCAGATTCTTCGCCAGCAGCGCATTGGCGCGCTCTTCAATGACGCGGGTTACGTTGGTATCCGCCGGCCCGCCGTTGGGCGGATTATATTTGATGCCGCCGTCTTCAGGCGGATTGTGGGAAGGGGTGATGACGATGCCGTCGGCCTGTTGTGCGCCGCCGCCGCGATTGTGGGTGAGAATAGCATTGGAAATTGCCGGCGTCGGCGTGTAGCCGTTGTCCGCCTGTACCACAACCTCTACCCCGTTAGCGGTCAGCACTTCCAGTACTGAGATGAACGCCGGCTCGGAGAGCGCATGGGTATCTTTGCCAACATAGCACGGCCCCACAATTCCCTGTTTGGCGCGCTCTTCGGCGATAGCCTGACTGATGGCCAAAATGTGGGCTTCGTTAAAGCTATGGCGTCCGGCGCTGCCGCGGTGTCCCGAGGTACCAAACTTCACCGCCTGAGCGCTATTACCCGGCTCCGGTCGCAATACATAATATTGCGACGTTAATTGTGCCACATTAATTAAATCACTCTGGCGGGCGGGCTGCCCGGCGCGGGGGTGATTAGCCATCGGCGCTTCTCCGTTGCTAGTCAATGAAATTTAAGAGTGCCGCAAACTTTTTCTATCAGCTCCGTTGGGAACTGCATTGCCAGCATAATATGCTCAATCATGCTCCGTTTGCGGTCGCTGTTGGTATTGGTAATGACCCAATAAGGCGTACCGGGCACCTGTTTCGGTTTGGTCTGGTGGCCGCTTTGCAGCAGCGTTTCTCTGTCGCCGGCAAAATACATGCGGGTACGGCCATGCAGTGTTTCGGTCGCGCCGGCAAACGCCTGGGGCGACAGGGTATACAGGGTGGTCAGCAACAGCATGAAGCGATCTACTACCTTGCGTTGCAAAGCATAGTCGTCTGAGAGCAATAATTCACGCATTGCGCGAACCCTCTCGGGCAGTGGACGAACAGATTCCAATTTTTCTGAGGGTTTTGCCGCCGTCGTCACCGCCGCGGCCGGGGTGGAAGCCTTGTCAACGCCAGGGGTAAACTTCAACAGACGGCGCAAGATATCGGAGGCGCTTTCGCCAATATGTAACGTATGGCCGGCAATAAAGCGGTAAAGATCTTCATCGACTTTAATAGTTTTCATTGTAATCTGTTATTTTCCACATAAATTAATCGTCCCGATTATACAAGTTAAACCCTGGCAACGAACAGCACCAACCGCGGTTGGGGTGAAAAAGTTGGAATCTGCCCGGCCCATCATCCCGCCCGCGCAAGCGTCGATTTTTTCCTGCCGCGGCCTTCGCAACGCTAAACTCATGATGGGCTACTGCTTTTCTTTGCAGCAAAAGGAGCGCTATGAAATTGAACTATCGGCTGCAGGCGGCGCATCAGCCGGAATAGGCCCTGCCGGTGGTGTTGATCCACGGCCAGTTCAGCAGTCTGGATAATCTTGGCGTGCTGGCCCGTCCCCTTGGCGAGAACCATCGCACGCTGCAAATCGATTTACGCAATCACGGCCTGTCCCCTCCCATGCGCCCACCATGCGTTATGACGAAATGGCGCAGGATGTACTGGCATTGCTGGACGCGCTACTTATTGAGCGCTGCATCGTCATCGGTCATTCCATGGGGGGCAAAGTGGCAATGACGTTGTGCGCGCAGGCACCGGAACGCATCGCGCGGGCGCTAGTTATCGACATGGCGCCCGTCGCCTATGAGGTCCGTCGCCATGACGTTATATTTACGGCGCTGGCGCACGTCAGCGACGCCGGGGTCATCCAGCGCAGTGAGGCGGCGCGGCTGATGGCGCAGAATATCGACGACGCCGGCACTGTGCAGTTTCCACTGAAATCGTTTCATCAAAACGACTGGCGTTTCGATGTTAAAAGCATTGCGCACAATTATGCCGACATTATCCGCTGGCGGACCCAGGCGCCCTGGCCCGGGCCGGTGCTGTTTATCCGCGGCGGCAATTCCCCTTATCTGGATGACCGCCCCCGCGACCAGATTCGTCAGTAATTTCCCCATGCTCGCGCTCACGTGGTGGCCGGCGCTGGCCATTGGGCGCATGCCGAAAAGCCCGAGTCGCTACTGCGCGCCGACGCGCGTTTTCTGGCGGAGAGTTAAGCCGGCAGAGGCAGTTTTAGCCATTGTCGCCGTTCGCGTCGCTAGGGTAGGATGACGGGTTTTTGGATGCCGGCTGCCAGGGACCGGTAAAGATAACGCTACGGAAGACGCCGGCCAGGGCTCAGGCCCACCCGCCGGCGACCCTGCCGCTTACGGTTGCATATTCCCTTCATCAATTATGGCAAAAAAAACAAACGGACCGCGCACCACACTGGATTTATTTACAGATGAACGTCGTCCGGGACGGGACGGGACGGCCAAAAAGCAGCCCCCTTTCAAGGGATGAACAGCTCGGAATCAACAAGCGCAACCAGCTGCGGCGTGATAAAATGCGTGGGCGGTGCCGGGTGGAGTTAAAAATTAATGCGCAGGCGGTAGATGCGCTGAACAGATTAGCCGAGCAGCGGGCGCGTTTACCGCCCAGGGAGGATTTGACGCAAAAACCCCCCGCCGGCAGGTATCTCTTTAGGTGATGTTCTACTATTATTGCCCGTATCAGCTTAAAGTTGACGATTGAGCATATCATTAATATTTATGAGGTTTTGATATTCATGGCGAGTATAGGCATTTTTTTTGGCAGTGACACCGGCAATACTGAAAATATTGCCAAGATGATCCAGAAGCAACTGGGTACCGATGTTGCTGATGCTTTTGACATCGCCAAAAGCAGCAAAGAAGATCTGGAACAGTACGACCGTCTGCTGTTGGGTATACCGACCTGGTATTACGGTGAAGTGCAGTGCGACTGGGATGATTTTTTCCCCACGCTGGAGGAGGTCGATTTCAACGGCAAGATTGTTGCGCTGTTCGGCTGTGGCGATCAGGAGGACTACGCGGAGTATTTCTGCGACGCGATGGGCACTCTGCGGGATATTGTTGAACCCAACGGCGCTACGCTGGTTGGCCACTGGCCTACCGCTGCCTATCATTTCGAGGCGTCGAAAGGACTTGCCGACGACGATCACTTTATTGGTCTGGCCATTGATGAAGACCGGCAGCCAGAGCTGACCGCCGAGCGCGTCGATAGCTGGGTTAAACAAATCAGCACAGAGATGAATCTGGGCTAATCGCCCTGCCGCCGTCCGGCCTCTCCGGGCGGCAGGTTGCCGTTTTTAGGCTTAATGAATAATTTCTTTTAAATTAATAGCTACAATTTTGTAACTTTTTCCGCCAAAGCACTACAATGGCACCGCACTTTGTGTAATTTTTTGAATCTAAAAAGGTAACATAATCCTTACTCGCTGAGTGGGCTATAATGAAAATAAGTCTCTTTTCATTTGTGACCGCGAGTTCTATAATGAGACAGTGAACCATTTTCAGGCCGACGATTGTTATAGGCTGTGTTAACTTATAGCTTGATTATCAAGTAACAGGACCAAACCCGCATGACTGACAATAACATCGCCTTAAAGAAGGCCGGCCTGAAAGTGACCCTTCCCAGGCTCAAGATCCTGGAAGTGTTGCAAGACCCGGAATGCCACCACGTTAGTGCGGAAGATCTGTATAAAAAGCTGATCGATATGGGTGAGGAAATCGGGCTCGCCACCGTTTACCGCGTACTTAACCAGTTCGATGATGCCGGTATTGTCACCCGCCACAATTTTGAAGGCGGCAAATCGGTTTTTGAGCTCACCCAACAGCATCATCACGATCACCTTATTTGCCTGGATTGCGGCAAGGTCATCGAATTTCGCGATGAGTTTATTGAAGCGCGCCAGCGTGATATCGCGAAAAAGCACAATATTAAACTGACCAACCACAGTCTCTATCTTTATGGTCATTGCGCAGAGGGCGACTGCCGTGAAGATGAAACCCTGCATGATATAGATGATCCGTACGTCGTAAAATTCTGACCGCCGGCCCAGGCCGGCAGATCACGTGTAGTGGCACACTGAATTTGGCCACCTGAACAGAGGTGATATGCGCACCTCAGAACAACACGGGTGCAGCAATGAAAAGAAGAAATTTTAGTCCTGAATTCAAACACGAATCCGCTCAACTTATTGTCGACCAAAATTACACCGCCGCACAAGCAGCAAAAGCTATGGACGTCGGCCTTTCTACGATAACGAAATGGGTAAAATAACTGCGTGATGAGCGACAGGGGAAAACGCCAAAAGTCTCTCCCATAACCCCGGAACAAATCGAAATACGTGAGCTCAAGAAGAAGGTACAACGCATTGAAATGGAAAATGAAATATTAAAAAAGGCTACAGCGCTCTTGATGTCAGACTCCCTGAACAGTTGTTAATCGGGAAACTCAGAGCGCGTTATCCTGTGGCCACACTCTGCCACGTGTTCAGTGTTCATCGCAGCAGTTACAAATACTGGAAAAGTCGTCCTGACAGGCCAAGCCGGTAGGCGAACGCTATT
>NZ_JBPESN010000068.1:0-12387 GCF_051710625.1 Sodalis sp. (in: enterobacteria)
ACTATTGGGATAACAGTCCGATGGAGCGCTTCTTCAGAAGTCTGAAAAACGAGTGGATACCGGTAACGGGCTACATAAGCTTCAGCGAAGCAGTTCATGAAATTACCGACTATATCGTGGGATATTATAGCGCACTCAGGCAGCATAAATATAACGGTGGGTTGCCACCAAACGAATCAGAAAATAGATACTGAAAAACGCTAACGCGGTGGTCAGTTTTAGTTGACCACTACATTTTGGGGTGTGACCCTGTTCATTCCGATGGTGGTAAGCTCACTTGGATTCAGCGGCTTGTCGCAGGGGCTGGCCAGTTCATTGCCTTATTTCCTGGCGATTCTGTTCGCCATTCCCATGTTTTATGTTTTATGTTTTATGTTTTATGTTTTATGTTTTATGTTTTATGTTTTATGTTTTATGTTTTATGTTTTATGTTTTATGTTTTATGTTTTATGTCAGCGACAGAACCCAGCGTCGCGGGTTAATTGCCGCCGCCGGACTGTCGGTGGAGGGGATCTTGCTGCCCCTGATTGCCAGTTCGCTGGTGAAAATGGCCGTTATCACACTCTCCATCGCCTGGTTTACCAGCTATTTTACCACCAATATCTGGTCTATTATCACCTCCAGCCTCAGAAAAGAAGCGGTCGGGGCGGCATCCGGGATCATTAACGGTATCGGCGCGGGCGTCGTCGAGGGCACCACGGCGGGCTTTGTGGTCGAGTTTCTTCACGCCAGCACGGGCTCCTATCTGCTGGGCTTCGTGGTCATCGGCGCTGTTGCTATAGCCGGCGGACTCAGCCTGTATACCTATTGGCATACCAAAGGCGCGGGCTGAGAACTTGCCGGCAAGCCGCAAGCTGTGAGCCACAGGCCACCGGCGACGTGCGGCAAGGGCGACTCGGTCCTCTCGTCACGAGCGGGATAGCGGCGCGGGGGAGGTTGTCGCCTGCGACCGTTCCGATACCCCGACGGCGCTCTGCGCCGGGGTAAAGTTATCCGCCGCGCCGTGCGCTGCCCACTGCTGACAAAGTTTAGAGAGACACATTGCGCCGATGACGGCGAACGCCCCCGGCGCGGTGCCGGGCCACACCCCATTCCAGGCGCCGCTCAGCAGGCAGGCAGGCAGGCCGCGCGCCACGGTTCAATCCCGGCGTCAACAGCCCTCCTTAGGCGCCAGCGCGAAGACTGCCCCAAATCGCCGCGACCTTCAGAAATAACAGCGTTGCCGCTGCCGTTATCAGCAGGTGATTACTAAAGCTCAACTGCGCGGGGCCTTTGCCGTTGCCCAACAAGGCCGGAAAATACGCCGCTAATAAACTAATAAGAGTAAAATTCAGCAGACACAGCACGGGCAGCAGAGCGTTGCGCGGTGCTCTGTCCCGGGTACTGCGCGTGAGGCGGCCAAAGCCATAGACGGGCCAGCCCGAACAGCGGTCCGACCAGCAGCGACCAGACTAAAAGTGAAGGCGTGACCGCTAATCCGGACAGGTGATATTGCGTTTCATTGCCAAGCCCCGCCCAGGCCAGCGCCGGGATCATAACCGGGAAGCTGAACGTTCTCATCAGCACTTCCAAAACAAATAACGCACCGGCCAACGGCACACACCGCCGCCAGCCCGGCGCCCACTTCGCGAGGCGCGACCTCGCGGCCCAGGGGCGATCCTAGCGCCACGGTGATGATTTGCAAGAGCGCGTGGATAAGCGTTGCCACCACCGGCATGGCCGGTTTTACGGCTGCTAATGCCCGGGCAATGCTGACCAGCGGGCGGCCATAGCGATAAAGCACCCACCAGACCGCAGAACAGCAACACCCCTGCCCGGCGCGCGGGGGCGGCGGCGGTAACGCCTTGCAAAAAACTTTCCTGACTGATGATATGCGGCAAGCTGTAGCCGAAAAAGAGGTGCTGTATGGCATAAAGCAGCATTGCCAGCAGCATACCGCTAATGCCGGCGACAATGTTGGTGAGGATGACCACCAGAGCTAAAACGAAATAGGAGCGTGATAGGAATTTTGTCATGATGCGATTTAAACGGTTGAGATTGAGATGATAGCGTCATCAAAACGACATTGCCCGGTGAAGCTGGATCGTTTAAATTAAGTCACAACGAAAGTGCTGCTGCTACCCGCGAAAAACGGCTACCGAGGGGGCCGATAATGTTTTTCCATTGTTTATTTAAAGATGGTTTAATCTTTAGCCGACACTCAGACGGGCTTCCTGCGTAGCGGGGTGTAGCAGGGCGCAGCGCGACAGCAAGGCAACCCTTGTGGGCGGCTTTTCGCGATTGGCCCAGCGTGAGCAGGTGTTGAATTGCGCTGATGGGGTTGGCTAACAATCCTCTATATAATAATAATTATCACTTCCAATTATAAAGACAGGGCATACATGTTTTAAAAATCAAGATGATAATAACTTTAGGGGCGCTGTGCGCCGCGGCAAACTGCCGGGCAAGCACCTATTTATTGACCCTCACCAATATGGACGGTTAAACGATCACCCTGGCGAAAGAGCCTGAATATGTCATATTGCAAGACGGTCGCGATATTTTTTCCCTGGCGCTGCTGGATCGGAAAAATCCTTTTCGCCGCGTGGTGGCCTGGAATAATCTACCTAAAAAGCAAAACGTCCAGACCTGGGCGTTGCTGAAAAAAACCTGGCTGGGGCCGCTGGCGACATTATCGACATGGGATTTAACGATCAAGGACAGGTCAACCTGAAGAGCGTTATCGCCCAGAAACCGGACCTGATGATAGCTCAGCTACGGGTGAAGCCAGCGCTGTAGCAAACCGGCGTTATCAGCAATCTGCAACAATTGGGTATTCCGGTACTGTTTATCGATTATGAACTGCATCCGGCACAAAACACCGTCCCCAGTATTACTTTGTAAGGCAAGGCATTAAATCAGGAGGCGCACGCCGGAGAATATACTGCGTTTTATCAGCAACGCTTCGCTTATATTCAGCAAACCATTAATAATATTAAAATTAAACCCACGGTATTTATCGAGCCTATCGCCGGCAATAGCGATAACTGCTGCTTTACCTATGGTCGCAATGGCTGGGGCGGACTCGTGGAATCGGTCGGCGCCCACAATATCGGTTCATCACTGTTGCCGGGCGCATCCGGGTTTGTTTCGTTAGAGAAAATCATCGCCATGAAGCCGGACGCCTATATAATGACAGGTTCCAAATGGCCGAATAACAATATATTGTCGTTTGGTTATAGCGTTAGCCATAAGCAGGTTGGTGCAGTATTTAATACCCTTATTCACCGCACCGGTATTGGACGCCGTCGCGCCGGTCAAGGCGGGGGCGGTCTTTGGGGTATATCATCACTTCTATAATTATCCATATAATATCATCGGAATAGAAATTCTGGCCAAAGACCTCTATTTACAAGCATTCCCCAGCCTGGATCCGACGGCGGATTATCACCACATTATTACCACCTTCACCCGCATCCCAGACGCGCCGATCACGCTGAGCCATCAGCCTTAGCCTTAAGGCATGACCACTGTCAGCCGGCGGCCGGGTGAGAAGGCACCGCGGCGCGTTTGACGCCATAAGGTGCGCCGCCGGGTGATTTATGGTCAGGGGGGACGTTGACGACGTACCCCCCTTAGCAGCAGAGAAGGGCACAGACGCGGGGTGAATGTGGGCAGGGCGGCACCATGCTAGCGCCACCGCTTTCGGCGGCAGAAAATGACGGCGTTGCCGGACGTCGACGCACAGGCGTTACGTCGCCGACCTACCGCGCCCGGCAATCAGAATGGCGCCAACGCAGGACAGCCGGCGGCAAAAACGCTGTCATGGGGTCACATCTCAGTCCGCGGCCGTCATGTTTTTGTACGATGTTTATCGCACTCTCTTACCCAGCCAGCGCCGGCTTTGGCACCCTTGGCCGAGGCGCATTTCATCACACTTGCCCACCACGATATCTTAACGACGATATCCGCAAGCGCACTTGTTTCTTACTCATAAGGAATACACAAGTAGGCTGTGCGCAGAAAAAGGAAACTTTATCAGCCTTTTCGCCGAGGTTACGGCCGCCGGAAGGGGGGGGGGTTATGGCAATTATCAGGTCAAGCTTATTGATTTCATTAGGCAATGCTTTAATTATTTACCTGAATAAAGTGAAAAAAAGGAGACGTCAGGCGAAAGCAAACGATTTCATTTATTGCGCTGATTTACCTATCGTGGCCGAGACTAATAGAAGTCAATACAGCAATGAGAAAAATGTTACATAACGTGATGAAAGAATATACGCGTATGAGTGGGTAAACATAACTTAAACTAACATTTAAAAATAGCCCTATTCATTGCCGCGCCTAATTTTTATTTAAGGAAATTCAGTTAAGATCCCTTCGGTTTGTAGCGCGGTCATTCATTATAGAACTTTACCGTTCGGCGGAAATACAGTTCACGCCAATTGTGTTGCTTGCTGCCGCTCGATCTTGACTCGCCATTTTTAATGGAAACCGAATAATGTCTGAATTTTTGCCGTTCTCCCGGCCAGCGCTGGGCGAAGCCGAGCTTGCCGCCGTCAGGGACGTACTGCGGTTCGGCTGGATCACCACCGGGCCGAAATGCGCGCAGCTGGAGCAGGAGTTTTGTCAATTGACCGGCAATCGACATGCCATTGCCGTGAGTTCTGCGACCAGCGGTATGCACGTGACGCTCATGGCCTTGGGGCTAGGGCCGGGCGCCGAGGTGATTACGCCTTCGCTAACCTGGGTTTCCCCCCTGAACATGATCTGTCTGCTTGGCGCCGAACCAATCATGATTGATGTCGACCGCGACACGCTGATGGTGACGCCGGCGTTGATTGAAGCGGCGATCACACCGCGTACCCGCGCGATTGTACCGCTACATTACGCCGGCGCACCGGCGGACATCGACGCCATTCGCGCGCTGGGTGAACGCTACGGTATTCCGGTGATTGAGGATGCAGCGCATGCAGCGGGTACCGCTTACAAAGGTCGTCACGTGGGCGCCGCCGGCACCGCTGTTTTCTCGTTCCACGCCATCAAGAATATGACCTGCGCCGAAGGGGGGATCGTGGTGACGGATGACGATGCGCTGGCGCAGCGCATCCGCAGCCTGAAATTTCACGGCCTGGCGGTGGATGCGTTCGATCGCACCATGCAGGGCAGGGCCCCGCAGGCGGAAGTGATCACGCCGGGCTACAAATACAATCTGGCCGATATCAATGCCGCCATCGCGCTGGTACAGCTCGAAAAACTGACGCAGCACAACGCGCGCCGGGCGCTACTTGCCCGGCGCTATTTGCACGGTCTGGCCGACACGCCGTTTTTGCCGCTGGTGCCGCCAGCCTGGGAACACCACCACGCCTGGCACCTGTTTATCATCCGCGTCGACGAGCGGCGGTGCGGCATCGATCGCGACGGCCTGATGCAGGCTCTGAAAGAACGCGGTATCGGCACCGGCCTGCATTTTCGCGCCGCCCATACGCAGCATTACTACCGCGAGCGTTTTCCCGATCTGGTCTTACCGGCCACCGAGTGGAACTCCGCGCGTATATGTTCACTCCCGCTTTTCCCCTCCATGAACGATGACGATGTCGAGCGCGTAATTACCGCGCTACGCGCCATTGCCAAGGTTTGATATGACGACACCCATGAAAATTGACAAAGTTTCAATCGTAATTCCGGTCTATAACGAGCAAGAAAGCCTGCCCGAACTGATGCGCCGCACGGTAGCGGCCTGTGAACAGCTCGACGCCGCCTATGAAATCTTGCTGGTGGATGATGGCAGCAGCGACGATTCCGCCGCCGTGCTGACCGCCGCGGCGGAAGCGCCGGGCAGCCATATCGTCGCGGTATTGCTCAACCGCAATTATGGTCAGCACTCCGCCATCATGGCGGGGTTCAGCCATGTTACCGGCGACCTGGTGGTGACGCTCGATGCGGATTTGCAGAATCCGCCGGAAGAGATCCCGCGGTTGGTCGAGGTGGCGGCGCAGGGTTACGACCTGGTGGGCACCCTGCGCCAGAATCGGCAGGACAGCTGGTTCCGCAAGCGGGCCTCACGCATGATTAACGCGTTGATCCAGCGTACGACCGGCAAAGCGATGGGCGATTACGGTTGCATGTTGCGCGCCTACCGCCGCCAGATTATCGACGCCGTGCTGCACTGCCACGAGCGCAGCACGTTCATACCGATTCTGGCCAATACCTTTGCCCGCAAAACCATCGAAATCCCGGTAATGCATTCGGAAAGGGAATTTGGCGATTCCAAATACAGTCTGATGAAGCTCATCAATCTGATGTACGACCTCGTTACCTGTCTGACGACCACCCCGCTGCGCATGCTGAGCGTTATCGGCAGCATGATTGCCCTGCTGGGGTTTGCCTTTTCCCTGCTGCTCATCACGTTGCGCCTGTTTCTCGGCTCCCATTGGGCGGCTGAAGGCGTATTTATGCTGTTTGCGGTGCTGTTTATTTTTATCGGCGCGCAATTCATCGGCATGGGGCTATTGGGAGAATATATCGGCCGCATCTACAACGATGTGCGCGCCCGGCCCCGTTATTTCGTCCAGCGTGTGGTCAGCCAAAATTCACTCTCGTCTCAACAGGGAACACAATGAAAGCTGTCATTTTTGCTTATCATGATATGGGCTGCGTGGGCGTCACCGCCCTTATCAAGGCAGACTATACTATTGAGGCCATCATTACCCATCCTGATGCGCCGTCAGAGAAAACGTTTTTTGGTTCAGTGGCGCGCATCGCCGCAGAACATAATATTTCGGTTTTCGCGCCGGATGACGTTAACCATCCGCTATGGATAGCGCGCATCAAAGCGCTGGCGCCGGACGTGATTTTCTCGTTCTACTATCGCCAGCTGCTTTGCCAGGAGATCCTGAGCCTGCCGACGGTCGGCGCGTTCAACCTGCACGGTTCGCTGTTGCCGCGCTACCGCGGCCGCTCGCCGCTGAATTGGGTGCTGGTCAACGGCGAACAGAAAACCGGTGTCACCCTGCATCGTATGACGGCGCGCGCCGATGCGGGCGCCATTCTGGCGCAGCGCAGCGTGACGATTATGCCGCAGGATGACGCGCTGACGCTGCACCGCAAGCTGTGCGAAGCGGCGGCCGGGGTGCTGGAAAAGGTATTGCCGGCGATTCGCAAGCAGCGGTGCACTGAAACGCCGCAGGACGAGAGCGTTGCCAGCTATGTGGGCCGCCGCACGTCGGAAGGCGGCCGCATCGACTGGGGGCAGCCGGCCGCGACCCTGGCCAATCTGGTACGTGCTGTGACCGATCCCTGGCCGGGCGCCTTCAGCTATGCCGGCGGCGAGAAATTTATCATTTGGAAGGCACAGGTGCGGCCGAATAGCGACGTCGCGCACCCCGGTACGGTTCTGTCCATCAATCCGCTGGTTATCGCCTGCGGCAGCGATGCGCTGGAGGTTCAGACCGGCCAAAGTCAGCAGGGCGTGTATATGCAGGGCGGCCAGCTGGCGCAAGCGCTGGGACTGGTGAAGGGCGCCTTGCTGAATCCGCGTCCGCTGGTCAGCCATAAGCGTCGCACCCGCGTACTTATCCTGGGCGCGAACGGCTTCATCGGCAACCATTTGACCGAACGCCTGCTGCGCGACGGCAATTACGAGATTTACGGTCTGGATATCGGTACCGATGCGATAAGCCGCTTTATGGTGAACCCGCTTTTCCATTTCGTCGAGGGCGATATCAGCATCCATTCGGAGTGGATCGAATATCACATCAAGAAATGCGATATTGTTCTGCCGCTGGTGGCGATTGCCACACCCATTGAATATACGCGTAATCCGCTGCGGGTGTTTGAACTCGATTTTGAAGAGAACCTGAAAATTATCCGTCACTGCGTTAAATACCAAAAACGCATTATTTTCCCGTCGACGTCGGAAGTCTATGGGATGTGTACCGACCCGGCATTTAACGAAGATGACTCCAGCTTGATAGTGGGGCCTATCAATAAACAGCGCTGGATTTACTCGGTGTCCAAACAGCTTCTGGACCGCGTCTTGTGGGCCTATAACGAAAAAGAAGGGCTGCGCTTCACGCTATTCCGTCCCTTTAACTGGATGGGGCCGCGGCTGGATAACCTGAACGCGGCGCGTATCGGCAGCTCGCGTGCGATTACGCAGCTGATTTTGAATCTGGTGGAGGGGTCGCCCATCAAACTGGTGGACGGCGGTGCGCAGAAACGCTGTTTTACCGATATCAGCGACGGTATTGAGGCATTGTTCCGCATCATCGAGAACAAGGACAACAATTGCAACGGTCAGATAATCAATATCGGTAACCCGGACAATGAAGCCAGCATCCGGCAGTTGGCGGAATTGCTGCTGGCAAGCTTTGAGCGTCATCCGTTGCGTCAGCATTTCCCGCCCTTTGCCGGCTTCCGGGATGTGGAAAGCAGCAGTTACTACGGTAAAGGCTATCAGGATGTGGAGCACCGTAAGCCGAGCATTCGTAATGCCAAACGCTTGCTGGACTGGACTCCTTCGGTGCCCATGGCGCAGACCATTGACGAAACGCTGAACTTTTTCCTTCAAACCGTCGATTTGCCGGACACGGCGCAATGAAAAACGTCGGCCTGCGTATTGATGTCGATACCTGGCGCGGTACCCGCGATGGCGTGCCGCACCTGCTGGAATTGCTGGCGGCGCAGCAAATCCAGGCGACGTTCTTTTTCAGCGTCGGGCCGGATAATATGGGGCGCCATCTGTGGCGCCTGGCAAAACCGCAATTTTTGCTGAAGATGTTGCGCTCCCGCGCCGCTTCGCTTTATGGCTGGGATATCCTGTTAGCCGGCACCGCCTGGCCGGGTAGAAAAATCGGCCAGGGGCTGGCGGCGCAGATCCGCGCCGCCGCGGCCGACCATGAAGTCGGGCTGCACGCCTGGGATCATCTTGCCTGGCAAACCTGGGCTGGCGTATGGGGCGAGCGGCAATTGACGGAACAGATTCGACTGGCGCGGGATGCGCTGACCGCCATTATCGAGCGGCCGGTGACCTGTTCAGCGGTCGCAGGCTGGCGTGCGGACGATCGCGTGGTGCAGGCCAAGCAGCCCTTTGACTTTCACTACAACAGCGACTGTCGCGGCACGGAGCCGTTTCGGCCGCTGCTGGCCAACGGCGCGTTTGGCGCGGTGCAGATCCCGGTGACGCAACCTACCTTTGACGAGGCCATCGGTCAGACGACTACCCGTGCCGGCTACAACCGTTTCATTCTCGACAGCATCAAGGCCGATCGCGGGACGCCGGTTTACACCATTCACGCCGAGGCGGAAGGGATTGCGCTAAGCGAAATGTTTCAGGAACTGTTGTCGATGGCGGCGGCGGAAGGCATCCGCTTTTGTCCGTTGCGAGAGCTTCTCTCCCAGGATAGCGCAGCGCTCCCGGTCGGTCAGGTGATGCGCGGCGAGATTCCGGGACGAGAAGGGTGGGTTGGATGTCAGCACTTGTTAAAGTGAGTCGAGAATGAAATCCCTTAAACCCGGTATCGGGCTGATGTGCGTTATTGCCCTGTATTATCTGTTGCCGCTGTCGTTTCGCAGCCTGTGGCAGCCGGATGAAACCCGTTACGCTGAAATAAGCCGCGAAATGCTGGCGAGCGGCGATTGGATCGTCCCCCATTTCTTGGGGCTGCGTTATTTTGAAAAACCGTCCGGCGGCTACTGGATTAATAATCTCAGCCAGTGGGCGTTTGGCCACACAAATTTTGCCGTGCATTTTGGTTCCGCGTTCTCGATTGCCCTGACGGCGCTCATGGTGTACTGGCTGGCGCTGTGGTTATGGCAGGACCGGTGGCTTGGTCTGACGGCGGCGGCGATATACAGCTCCTGCCTGCTGGTTTACAGCATCGGGACCTATGCGGTGCTCGACCCGATGATTGCCTTGTGGCTGGCGGCCGCCATGTGCGCTTTCTGGCGGGCGGTACAGGCGCCCCGCGGCTGGAGTAAGGGGCTGGGTTATCTGGCACTGGGCATTGCCTGCGGGCTGGGATTCATGACCAAAGGCTTCCTGGCGCTGGCGGTACCGATGCTTAGCGTTCTGCCGTGGGTCATTGCGCAAAAACGCTGGAAAGAGGTGTTTATTTATGGGCCGCTGGCGCTACTCGGCGCCGTGGCGATAAGTCTGCCGTGGGTTATCGCCATCGCGCACCGCGAGCTGGATTTCTGGCATTATTTTATCTGGGTCGAGCATGTTCAGCGCTTCGCGGAAGACAATGCCCAACATAAAGCCCCTTTCTGGTATTACCTGCCGGTGCTGCTGGCGGGGACGCTGCCCTGGCTGGGGCTGCTGCCAGGCGCGCTGCGTCGCGCCGCCTGGCGTGAACGTCAAACGCAGAGCGGGGCATTCTATCTGCTGGGCTGGGTCGTCATGCCGCTGCTGTTTTTCAGCCTGTCAAAAGGCAAGCTGCCGACCTATATTCTTCCCTGCTTCGCGCCGCTGGCCCTGCTAATGACGCGCTATGCGGCGACGTGTGGCGGGCGGGCGCTAAAGGTTAACGGCGTCCTGAATCTGCTGTTCGGGCTGTTGTGCGTCATCACGGTAGCCGGCGTGTTGGCTCCCTGGGGCCTGGCAAAGCATCCGCTCTTTGCGCAAGATGAAGGTCGCAAAGTGCTGCTGGGGGTGCTCGGTTTCCTGGTCTGGGCGGCGGTGGGCGGGCTGACCCTGCGCGCGCCGACCGCACGCTGGCGCTGGGCGGCGCTGTGTCCGCTAGGGATTGCGCTGCTGGTAGGGCAGGCAATACCACAGCAGGTGATCGACGCCAAGCAGCCGCAGTCATTTATCCAGACCGTGCGGCCGCAGCTGGAAAACAACCGCTTTATTTTCGCCAATAGCGTTGGCGTGGCGGCAGGGCTTGCCTGGGAGCTGCAACGTAGCGATATTTCATTATTTGAACGCCAGGGAGAGCTGGCCTACGGTCTAAGCTATCCCGACGCCGCCGACCGTTTCATCCGCGAAGAGGATTTTTCCGACTGGCTTCGTGAGCGCTGCAAAGAGGGCTCAGTGGCGCTGGTACTGCTGCTTCCTGACGGCGAGACGCGGATTAGTTATCTGCCGCGGGCGGATGAGACGTACCGGCGCGGACGGCTGGTGCTATTAGCGTACCATCAGCGCCGGCCATGATGTATCTGCTGATTTTCCTCGTAAGTTTGCTCAGCTGCGCCGGGCAGCTTTGCCAGAAACACGCCGCCGGCGCCTCATCCGGTGCCGACGAGCTGCGCCATCGGGTGCGCTGGTTGGCAATAAGTCTGTTGTTGTTGGGCGGCGCCATGCTCGTGTGGCTCTGGGTCTTGCAGCGGGTACCGGTCGGCATCTCCTATCCGATGTTTAGCCTTAATTTTGTGCTGGTGACGCTGGCCGCCCGTTGGCTGTGGCGAGAACCTGTATCGTTACGCCACGGCTGCGGTCTGCTGCTGATAGTCGCAGGCGTGATGTGCATGGGGGTAAATTTGTGATGGGCTACGGCTGGGCGTTGTTCAGCGTGGCGTTGGTCAGTGCCGCACAGCTGCTGTTGAAATGGGCAATGATGCATTTGCCGCCGCTTGGCGCCCTCCGACTGTGGCTGGACCCGGCTTACGCGGAACCCCTCGCTTTGCTGGCGGGGGGCTTGCTGGCCTATGTCTGTTCCATGGCATGCTGGTTTATGGCGTTGCGCCGTTTGCCGTTGAATAAAGCCTATCCGCTGCTCAGCCTGAGTTATGTCCTGGTGGCCGCTTGCGCGTTAATGATCACCGAATTCAATGAGCGGTTTACGTTTTCGTGCCTGATGGGCGTGGCGTTAATTTGCGGCGGCCTGCTGTTGATTTGCCTGCCCGCCGGCGGTAAGGGCGACACGCCGCGCCGCTGAGATAGCCAACGGCGGCAAGGGCGACACGCCGCGCCACTGGGCTGTCAATGGGGAGCAAAAACTGGCCACCGCGTTAGCGTTTTCCCAGTATCTATTTTCTGATTCGTTTGGTGGCAACCCACCGTTATATTTATGCGGCCTGAGTGCGCTATAATATCCCACGATATAGTCGGTAATTTCATGAGCTGCTTCGCTGAAGCTTATGTAGCCCGTTACCGGTATCCAGTCGTTTTTTAGACTTCTGAAGAAGCGCTCCATCGGACTGTTATCCCAACAGTTACCACGCCGACTCATGCTTTGTTTGATCCGGTCACGCCACAGCAACTGTCGGAACTGCCTGCTCGTATAGTGGCTACCCTGATCGCTGTGGAACATCACTTCGGCTGGTTTACCACGCGTTTTCCATGCCATTTCCAGTGCTTTGATGGTCAGTCTGCTGTCCGGGGAGAACGACATAGCCCAGCCCACCGGTTTCCTCGCGAACAGATCAAGAACAACCGCAAGGTATGCCCAGCGTTTCCCGGTCCAG
>NZ_JBPESN010000069.1:0-12126 GCF_051710625.1 Sodalis sp. (in: enterobacteria)
TGTTATCCCAACAGTTACCACGCCGACTCATGCTTTGTTTGATCCGGTAACGCCACAGCAACTGTCGGAACTGCCTGCTCGTATAGTGGCTACCCTGATCGCTGTGGAACATCACTCCGGCTGGTTTGCCACGCGTTTCCCATGCCATTTCCAGTGCTTTGATGGTCAGTCTGCTGTCCGGGGGGAACGACATAGCCCAGCCCAGCGGTTTCCTCGCGAACAGATCAAGAACAACCGCAAGGTATGCCCAGCGTTTCCTGGTTTAGATATACGTCACCTCGCCGCACCATACCTGGTTTGGCTCCGTTACAGCGAACTGGCGCTCAAGATAATTCGGGATCGCAACATGCTCCTGACCGTCACGCTTATACTTGTGCGTCGGCTGCTGACAACTGACCAGCCCCAGCTCTTTCATGAGCCTGCCTGCGAGCCAGCGCCCCATGCGGAAGCCTCTCTGGGTTGCCATGGTGGCGATACTTCTCGCGTCAGCTGCACCATGGCTGATATTGTGCAGTTCATGAACCTGACTGCGCAATACCGTTCGCCTGCCGTCTGGCCTGTCAGGACGACTTTTCCAGTATTTGTAACTGCTGCGATGAGCCCTGAACACGTGGCAGAGTGTGGCCACAGGATAATGCGCTCTGAGTTTCCCGATTAACGAGAACTGTTCAGGGAGTCTGACATCAAGAGCGCTGTAGCCTTTTTTAATATTTCGTTTTCCATTTTAATGCGTTGTACCTTCTTCTTGAGCTCACGTATTTTGATTTGTGCCGGGTTATGGGAGAGGTTTTTGGCGTTTTCCCCTGTCGCCCCTCACGCAGTTGTTTTACCCATTTCGTTATCGTAGAAAAGCCGACGTCCATGGCTTTTGCTGCTGGCGCGGCGGTGTAATTTTGGTCGACAACCAGTTGAGCGGATTTGCGTTTGAATTCAGGACTAAAATTTCTTCTTTTCATTGGTGCACCCGTGTTGTTCTGAGGTGAGCATATCACCTCTGTTCAGGTGGCCAAATTCAGTGTGCCACTACACCCGGGGGGTGCTGAGTTGCAGCCGGTTGCCCAGAATCACCGCGGAAATCAGCGGATACATCAGCAGTACGCAGGGTGTGAAGGCGATACCAATCCCAATAAGCAGCGCCCACAGCGGGGAGAAGGGCAGGTTATTGCTTTGGGGCGAGGGCTCCGGAGTTATAATGCCCTGGCCGCCGGCGGTGCCGCGGCTATGGCCGACAGAGGGATCACCTGGGTTTCCGGCGAATAGCAAAAGCCTGCTTCCGCGCAGCCTTGCCAAGTGACGCGAAGCTGACTGTCGTTTTGGGCCTGCACCAGCGGTAGCGTAATATTCAGCTCATCGCGGTAGATAGCCACATTGCCATAAAATTCGTCATGGTGGCAGCTACCGGGGCAGGCAACGTGAAGGCGCCGGGGTCGCATTGACCGGCTCCGGCCGAATCTGCTGGCGGTACAAAATAGTAGCCGGGATGGATGTCCCAGCTTAGCGTTAATCGTGAACCCTGCTGGCGGAAATGGAAGCGAAACGCCTGTTCCGCAGGAATGAACTGGTTGCCGTGAGAATTGCCGAACAAGGCGGCATGGGCGGGCAGCGGCGGCAGCAGGCACGTCAGCCATGCCAGCAATATCAGCGTAAAACGTCGTTGAGCCATGATAGATAATCGGGATCGCCGCCTATGACGGGCAGGACCAATAACTCCGGGGTTTGATAGGGATGATGGGCTTTGATCTGCGCGAACACCGCTTGTTGCTGGGCCGCATGGCTTTTGATAAGCAATTGCACTTCGGCCTCCTGTTCGAGCGCGTCCTGCCAGTAATAGAGCGACGTGGCACCGGGCAGCACCGTGACGCAGGCGGCGAGTTTGTCGGCCAGTAAGCGCCGGGCGATGGCGCAAGCACAGGCGTCATCGGGCGCAGTGCAAAGGATGAGGCGCCAGCCTGGATCGTCGGCCTGTAGGCGTTTCCCGCCCGCCTTGCCCTCTGGGTTATCTGCCATTATCATCCCTTGTATGGAAAATGCCGGCGGGCATTATAGCCTGTTCGCGCCGCCGGCGACAGTGCAGGGCTCAGGACGGGGTGTCGTCGGGATAGCGCTTGGCCTTGTATTCCGGATGCATCGGGTTTTGCAGCGAGAAAATATCGTCCAGCTGCGTGGCGCTAAGCAGACCGCGCTCAAGCACGACCTCCCGCACGCTCTTCCCGGTCTCGGCACAGATTTTGCCGACGATGTCGCCATTGTGGTGGCCGATAAACGGGTTGAGATAGGTCACGATGCCGATGGAATTAAAGACATATTGCTCGCAAATGGCCTGATTGGCAGTGATGCCGCCGATGCATTTATCCTGCAGGTTGTAACAGGCATTGGTAAGAATATGCAAAGACTCGAACATCGCCGGGCCGAGATAACCGGCTCCATGATGTTCAACTGCAACTAACCCGCTTCCGCCGCCATGGTGATACAGGTATCGTTGCCGATGACCTTGAAGCACACCTGATTCACCACTTCCGGCAGTACAGGGTTGACTTTAGCGGGCATGATCGACGATCCCGCCTGCAGTTGGGGCAGATTGATTTCGTTGAGGCCTGCCCGCGGCCCTGAGGACAGCAGCCGCAGGTTGTTGCAGATTTTGGATAGCTTCACCGCCAGGCGTTTCAACGCGCTATGGACCATGACATAGGCGCCGCAGTCGGAAGTGGCCTCAATCAAATCCTCGGCCGGTACGCAGGGAAGGCTGCTAATCTGCGCCAGTTTTTTCACCGCCAGCGCCTGATACCCCTTCGGGGTATTGAGCCGGGTACGGGTGGCGGTCGCGCCGAGATTCACTTCCAGCAGCAATTCCGCGGTGCGCAGCAGGTTTTTGTTTTCCTCTTTGAGTAACACGTTAAACGCGGGGAATTCCTGTCCGAGCGTCATGGGGACAGCGTCCTGCAGCTGTGTTCTGCTCATTTTCAAGATACCGGCGAATTGCTGCGCGTTCTGCTCAAAGCCCGCCCCCAAGTAATCGATCGCTTCCACCAGGCGCTGGAGCGCGTGATAAACCGCGCCAGGCGAAACCCGGTGGGATAAGCGTCATTGGTGGACTGACATAAGTTTAAATGATCGTTGGGATTGAGGAATTGGTATTCGCCTTTCTGATGGCTTATCAGTTTGAGGCCGATATTGGCCAGCACTTCATTCGTATTCATATTGACCGAGATGCCGGCGCCGCCCTGAAATACATTTACCAGAAACTGATTTATGCAGCGGCCACGGACCAGCACTTCATCGCAGGCGCAGGCGATGATATCCGCGATATCGCGCGGCAGCGTCTGCCAATCTTTTATTGGCCAGCGCGGCGGCTTTTTTGACCATCACCATGCCGCGTACCAGCTCAGGAATATCGCTGATACGTGTGTTGCTGATGTAGAAATTCTCGCTGGCGCGTAGGGTATGAATGCCATAATAGGCGTCAGCCGGCACTTCGCGGGTGCCTAGCAGGTCTTCTTCGATACGGGTGAGAGTTAACATGCGTCTTCCTTGTAATTGTCGGTCTTTATCATTAATGTTAAAAGGAAATGGGTTAATATCTACTTTTTGCAGTGTCTTGAACTGACGTTGGTTTTATTTTTGCTATTATATTCTGTCATTAAGACAAGACCATTAAGTCGATCACGCTTAGTTAATCGTTTTTATTTAATCAGTTAGCGTCAGGGGCATATTATCCTGCCAGGCCACGACCCGGCGTCTCGCTTGAAAAGTGTCTTAAGGGATACCATTACACTAAGACAAGCCGGCAACAAGGCTCATTTTTTGCGGTGGCGAATTTTTGCCCTTTCGGCCGGCGTTTTTCGCCGCCGAAATCGACAACACAGGAGAATTTGGTGCGCTGGATACCGTTAATCGTTATTCTTATCATCACCTACATTGAGATTACCCTTTTTATACAGGTCGCTCATGTGCTTGGCGTGCTGGCGACGTTGTTGCTGGTGATCGCCACCTCTTTTATCGGCGTATCGCTGGTACGCGCCCAGGGGCTGCGTATTTTGGGGCAGATGCAGGTCAAATTGGCCCGCGGAGAGAGCCCCGCCGGCGAGATGATCGAAAGCATTTCACTACTGCTGGCGGGATTTTTGCTGCTGTTACCCGGATTTTTCATCGATTTTCTCGGATTGCTGCTCCTGTTGCCGCCGATACAGAACCTGTTGACGTTGCGCCTGTTGCCCTATCTGCGTTTCCAACGTGGGCCGGGGACCGGGGAAGACACCTTCAAGTGAGAATATTATAGCCATGACCTTCCTCACGACAGGTTAAACGACCGGCGCAACGACGAGAAATAACGAAAAAAAGAGGCCAAAAAAATTTTTTTTTACCCCCTTGAAGCCTCACCGATTGCCCCCATCTTAATCACCATGAAGCCGGGCATAACCTCATGCCGGGCATTCATCCCAAAAAAACTGATACAGACTTTCTTAAGGGGAGCTATCAATGAACATTCGTCCATTACATGATCGCGTTATTGTCAAGCGTAAAGAAGTCGAAGCCAAATCTGCGGGCGGCATCGTGCTGACCGGTTCCGCGGCGGGCAAGTCCACTCGCGGTGAAGTACTGGCTGTGGGCCATGGCCGTATCCTGGAAAACGGCGAAGTGAAAGCGCTGGACGTGAAGGTAGGCGACATCGTGATTTTCAATGACGGATATGGTGTGAAGGTTGAGAAAATCGACAACGATGAAGTGCTGATCATGTCCGAAAGCGACATCCTGGCTATCGTTGAGAAGTAATCCGCGCGTAATCATCTGAACTGAACAAATTTAAGGGAAATAAAAATGGCAGCTAAAGACGTAAAATTCGGTAGCGACGCTCGCGTAAAAATGCTTCGCGGCGTAAGTGTTTTGGCCGACGCGGTAAAAGTGACCCTGGGTCCTAAAGGCCGCAATGTGGTTCTGGACAAATCCTTCGGCGCGCCGGTCATCACAAAAGACGGCGTTTCGGTTGCACGTGAAATCGAATTGGAAGATAAATTCGAGAACATGGGCGCTCAGATGGTGAAAGAAGTTGCCTCCAAAGCCAATGATGCTGCGGGCGACGGCACCACTACCGCGACCGTGCTGGCCCAGTCTATCGTCAACGAAGGCCTGAAAGCGGTTGCCGCCGGCATGAACCCGATGGATCTGAAGCGTGGTATCGATAAAGCCGTTATCGCTGCCGTAGAAGAACTGAGAAAACTGTCCATGCCCTGCTCTGATTCCAAAGCTATCGCTCAGGTAGGTACCATCTCCGCCAACTCCGATGAAACCGTTGGTACCCTGATTGCTGAAGCCATGGCTAAAGTGGGCAAAGAAGGCGTCATCACCGTCGAAGAAGGTTCCGGCCTGCAAGACGAGCTGGACGTGGTGGAAGGGATGCAGTTCGACCGTGGTTACCTCTCCCCTTATTTCGTCAACAAGCCGGAAACCGGCGCCGTTGAACTGGAAAGCCCGTTCGTTCTGCTTGCCGACAAAAAAATCTCCAATATCCGCGAAATGCTGCCGGTGCTGGAAGCCGTTGCCAAAGCAGGCAAACCGCTGCTAATCATTGCTGAAGACGTTGAAGGCGAAGCGCTGGCGACGCTGGTGGTGAACACCATGCGCGGTATCGTTAAAGTCGCCGCCGTCAAGGCACCGGGCTTCGGTGATCGCCGTAAAGCCATGCTGCAGGACATCGCTATCTTGACCGCGGGTACCGTTATCTCCGAAGAAATCGGCCTTGAGCTGGAAAAAGCCACCCTGGAAGATATGGGCCAGGTTAAACGTGTCGTTATCACCAAAGACACCACCACCATCATTGACGGGGAGGGCGACAAAGCGCTGATCGATGGCCGCATTGCGCAAATCAACCAGCAGCGCGACGAAGCCACCTCCGATTACGATCGTGAAAAACTGCAAGAACGCGTGGCCAAACTGGCAGGCGGCGTTGCGGTTATCAAAGTGGGTGCCGCTACCGAAGTCGAAATGAAAGAGAAGAAAGCGCGCGTTGAAGACGCCTTGCACGCGACTCGCGCTGCAGTGGAAGAAGGCGTGGTCGCCGGTGGCGGTGTGGCGCTAATTCGCGTAGCCAACAGCATTGCTGAACTGCGTGGCGACAATGAAGATCAAAACGTCGGTATTAAAGTCGCGCGGCGCGCGATGGAAGCGCCGCTGCGTCAGATCGTCGCCAACGCCGGTGAAGAGCCTTCCGTTATCGCCAATAAGGTGAAAGCGGGCGAAGGTAATACCGGTTACAACGCGGCTACCGAAGAGTACGGCGACATGATCGGCATGGGTATCCTGGATCCGACCAAGGTAACCCGTTCTGCGCTGCAATATGCAGCTTCCATCGCCGGTCTGATGATCACCACCGAATGTATGGTGACCGACCTACCGAAGGAAGACAAGCCTGACCTGGGTGGCGCAGGCGGCATGAGCGGTATGATGTAATCCCCCCAGCTACCGTTAGTTGCTCTAAAACCCCCGGCAAGCCGGGGGTTTTGTTTTTTTGGTAAAAAATTATCAACGAAGCGAGTTTTAGGGTATAAACTCAGGGCGTCCACAGAACAGCTAGCCAAACAAATGGGGGCAGGCCGCGACGGCGGGAAGCGTGGCGCACACAGCAAATTGGCCATACCCTACAAGAACTCATGAGGAAAAAGATGCGGACCAAATTCTTAATGATGCTTTGTGCCGGCAGTCTGTTGGTGGCGGGATGCAGCAGCACACATGAATTAACGGCGGCCGGCCAGTCGGTGCGTTTCACCGGTGAACAGCCCGGCAGCGATTGCCGCCTTTTGGGCGAGCTTACCGGTACCCAGAGTAACTGCCTTTCCGGGCAAAACGGCCAAAACGGCGAAAACAGCGCCATGCGCGGCGCGGCCAATGATTTGAGAAACCGTGCGGCGGCGATGAGCTGCAACGTCATCTACGGCGCCACCAGTTCGGTCAGCAAGAAAGAAACCTACCTGGCAAGTTTTGTGCCGCTGGACAGCAAAATACAAAGGCAAGTCTATACCTGCCCGTAATGCCAGGTGGCAGCGATAGCTTGCGTTTGCCGGCATCTGTGCACCGTCGGTCTTTAGCCGGTCATGGCGCGCTACCCGACGCATGCCGCGGGTAAAGTGCGCAGCCCGGCATGCTCCATGCAAGGCGCACTGGCGCGTAACACGGCGCGCCATTATGCCATCAGCATTGCCGCAGTCCCAGATCCAGCGGCGTCTTGCTGCGCTCGCCGCCGATTTCCCGCGCCAGTCGTGGCACCATATAGCCTGAGACTTTCTCCAGCAGCTGCTGCATGATCTTCCGTACTTGCTTATCGTCAACCATGAAATGCGCCGCCCCCTGGACCCTGTCCAGAACATGCAGGTAGTAGGGCAGAATGCCGGCGGCGAACAAGGCTCCACTCAGCGCCGCCAGTGTGTCGGCGTTATCATTGACCCCGCGCAGCAAGACGCTTTGGTTAAGTAAAGTCACCTGCGCATTGCGCAACCGTGTCATACTGTCGCACAGAGCGGCATCAATTTCGCGCGCATGGTTAATGTGCGTTACCAACACTACCTTGAGCCGGCCGCCGGCCAATCGCTGGCATAGACGTGCGGTAATACGGGAGGGAATCACGACCGGCAGCCGACTGTGAATGCGTAGGGTGTTCAGGTGGGGGATCTCTTCCAGCAGGCAGATAAGCTCACTTAGCTCATGATCTTTAGCCATTAACGGATCGCCGCCGGAAAAGATGATTTCATTCAGTTCGGGGTGCTGGCGGATATAGGCTGCGGCGCGCCGCCAGTTTGTTTTGTTGCCCTGATTTTCCTGATAGGGGAAATGGCGCCGGAAACAGTAGCGGCAATTGACCGCACAGCCGCCTTTTACCAGCATCAGCACGCGGTTTTGGTATTTATGCAGTAGTCCGGGTACCACGCTGTGCTGTTCGTCCAGCGGGTCGGTGCTATAGCCCGGCGCCAGATCAAACTCCTCGCGCGCTGTAATCACCTGGCGCAGCAGCGGATCGTCCGGGTCGCCCGTCACCATGCGCGCCGCAAAAGCGCGGGGGACGCGAAACGGGAACAGGCGCTGGGCCTCTGCGCCTTCGCGCAGGCCGGGGTGCCCCTCAAGCCTGAGAAGCTGAAGAAGCTGCACAGGGTCGGTAATGACATCGGCAAGTTGATGTAACCAATCTTCTCTAGCGGGCATATTTCGGGTTATAATATGTGCCATTTTTTGGCTTAATTACCAAGTTTATATTAAGAGGACCACCATGGAGTCTTATAGTACCAATGAATTCCGTTCCGGTCTTAAAATCATGCTTGATGGCGAACCGTGTGCGATCATTGAGAATGAATTCGTGAAGCCCGGCAAAGGTCAGGCGTTCAACCAGGTCCGTTTGCGCAAGCTGGTTTCCGGCAAAGTGCTGGAAAAAACCTTCAAATCCGGTGATTCGGTGGAAGCCGCCGATGTGATGGATATCAACCTGACTTACCTGTACAACGACGGTGAATTTTGGCATTTCATGAATAACGAAAACTTTGAACAGCTGGCCGCCGATGCCAAAGCGGTGGGAGACAAAGCCAAATGGCTGGTGGAACAGGCCGAATGTGTGCTGACCCTATGGAACAGTCAGCCGATTGCTGTGACGCCGCCTAACTTCGTGGAGCTGGAAATCACGGAAACCGATCCGGGCCTGAAAGGCGACACCGCCGGCACCGGTGGTAAACCAGCCACGCTGACCACCGGCGCGGTGGTGAAAGTGCCGCTGTTTGTGCAGATTGGCGAAATAATCAAAGTCGATACCCGCTCCGGCGAGTATGTCTCCCGAGTTAAATAAGGCCGCGCGGAAAACGCCGGCCTCGTGGCGGCAGTTACTGATTTTTGGCATTCGTGGGATCTGAGAACCATGTTGGCAAAGATGATTGGATTGTTGCTGCTCGCCGCTTTGGCATTAACGGCGTTGGCCGGGTGTAATACCACCCGCGGCTTTGGCGAAGATGTCTCTGCGGGTGGTAAGGCGATTCAGCGCGCAGCACAGTAACGGCATTCCGGTAGCGTTCAACGTATCACCTTAGCGTAGGGCACCTTGACGGCGCCCCGGGTGGTTCTGCACTGGCGATGCCCATCGGGCGATACGGCCATAGGATGTAGTTGGCCGTATCCCTTCTCACCGATGGTGCACCTTACTCTCCCGTTTCCTTCCCACCCCTTTCCGTCCCTTTATTCCTGCGTTAGCTAGAATCCATGCCACACCCGCCTTTTTCAGGTCCAGGATTAGTGCGTCGCCCAGGGCCCGGTTTTGCCGTTGGCAGGGGTCAATTCCTGGCCTATTATTTATCGCGCTCACCCCTGTCAGTGTGCCACTACAGCCACTACAGCCACTACAAATCCATGAGGGAAATGAATGCTAAGTGTAGTATTTGGCCGGGAATAGTGTGCCGAGAGGATAAAAAACCGCGAGCGGCGCCTGAGGTCAAGTCCGATATCTAGTTGTATTAATAATGGAAAGCGTCAGCGCGCTGCCTGAGCGCGCGCGGCAGCGGTTGTAAAGCGCGCCGCGATGTTTGTTTGCGCTCAAAAATACGGGTAGACTGCATCCGCTGTTTAACGGAGGGAAAGCTATGAGCGATTCGGCCAGCTGGCAACCAAGCGCGCCTATTGCCGGTTTATTAAAACGCGCTGCAATTGTGGGCCAGATTCGACGGTTTTTCAGCGATCGCGGATTACTCGAAGTGGAAACGCCGGCGATGAGCCAGGCCACGGTGACGGATATCCATCTGGTGCCTTTCCAGACGTGCTTTAGCGGACCGGGAGCGGCCGGCGGCATGCCGCTGTATTTGATGACCAGCCCCGAATATCACATGAAGCGTCTGCTGGCGGCCGGGAGTGGTCCCCTTTTCCAGCTGTGCCGCAGTTTCCGTAATGAAGAGGCCGGCCGCTATCATAATCCGGAATTTACCATGCTTGAGTGGTATCGTCCCCATTACGACATGTACCGCCTGATGAATGAAGTCGACGATTTGTTGCAGCAAATCCTCGATTGCGATAGTGCGGAAACGCTCTCCTATCAGCAGGTTTTCACCTGCCATGTGGAAGTCGATCCCTTATCGGCTGACAAAGCGCAGCTGTATGACGCGGCGGTCAAATGGGAACTTGGTGAAGCGGCCTCGGTGGAGGATGATCGCGATACGCTCCTGCAGTTATTGTTTGCGATGGTGGTGGAACCCAATATCGGGCACGATAAGCCGGCTTTCGTTTACCATTTCCCCGCCTCTCAAGCCGCGCTGGCTGAAATCAGCACCGAGGATCATCGGGTTGCGGATCGGTTTGAAGTGTATTTCAAAGGTATTGAGTTGGCGAATGGTTTCCGTGAACTGACCGACGCGCGCGAGCAGCGTCAACGCTTCGAGCAGGATAATCGCAAGCGGGCGGCGATGAAGCTGAATGAGCAGCCTATCGATGAAAACTTACTGGCGGCCCTGGCTCAGGGGATGCCGAAGTGTTCCGGGGTGGCGTTGGGCGTGGACCGTCTGGTCATGCTGGCGCTGAAGGCCGATCGTTTAAGCGATGTCATCGCCTTTGCGGTAGAACGCGCCTAAGCGCTATCGCTGTGGCTGCTTTTCTGACCGGCGCAGCCGGTAACGGAGAGGCTCCCCCCGTTTCCCGACGCCGCCGCTACCGCCTGCGTCCGTCGACACCGCTGTTTTGACTTCGCGGTGCCGGCGGGAGCCTAACGTTCAGCCGCCTTGGCCGGGGGGCAGGTACTCCGGCCATCAGGGCGAGCCACTTTCCGGCTTGATGCGGTTGCCCGGTGTATTATCCGCCTTGATCTAATCCCGGCGCGGCTGAAAAAGCGGGAAGGGCAATTCCATACCGTGGGCGTGATAGCCTTCCAGAATCAATGCATGCACTTGGTGAAGCAGCGGCATACGATGTCCCATTTCTGCCGCATGCATACGCAGCTCAAACAGCGGCAAGCCTTGCTGTAAATCCACCAAAAAGGCCTCCGGCGCCGGCAACTCCAGTACCAGCGGACAGCGGCGCGGCGCCTGCACCAGAATATGGGTCACCTGTTCAATATTGGCGCCCGCCGGGGCGGGGGACCTTAACACCACGCGCATGACGGTATCCGACAGCGACCAGTTGACGAATCGTTCGGTGATGAAGGTCTTGTTGGGAACGATAATTTCTTTCCGATCCTAGTCGGTGATCGTCGTGGCACGGGTATTAATCCGGGTAATATTGCCGGTTAGGTTACGAATGGTCACCGTATCGCCGATACGGATCGGTTTTTTAAACAGGATCATCAGGCCGGAAATAAAATTGGCGAAGATCTCCTGCAGACCAAACCCCAGCCCCACGCCTAAGGCCGCCACCAGCCACTGCAATTTTGACCACTCGATACCTATCATGGAAAAGCCGATACATGGAAAAGCCGATAAGCTTGCCCAACAGCATCAGGCCATATTTGGTCAGGGTGGTATGGCATAACCGGTCCCGGGGGTTAAATCCAAATGCTGCAGCAGCGCCAATTCGAGCAGTGCGGGTAAATTGCGCACCATCTGGGTGGTAATGAATGAAGACCAGGATAGCGATCAGTACCGCGCCGAGCGCAATCGGCTAGATGGTCTATCGACCCCCTGATTCGTTGAAGTGTCATCCCACAGGATGATGTTTTCCAGAAAGCCAAACGCCGAATGCAGCTCTGACCACAGTAAAATTACCGATAACAGCGCAATCAGCGTTAGAATTGAGCGTACCAGTTACAGCGACTGTGCGCTGATGGTATCGAGATCCAGCACCTTCTCATTGACCTCGGCGGCGACCTCATTGAGCTGCGATTGCGACAAATTTTTCTCATTACGCGCCCGCTGGGCCAGCATTTCCGCGCGTCGCTGTTTGGTGCGCTCAAACGCAACGCGGCGCCGCTGAATGAACATCTAGCGGCGGATGATGTGATAGATAATCAGTAATAAAAACCAAATCGATACCGAGGTTTCCAGCCGCGCCTATCGTCGCCGGCGCCGCAGCGACGATAGGCGCGCGGATCATCAGATTCCATAACGACGGTATCACCGGCGCCGGGCTGATCGAGATACAGCGGCAGGCCGCCCCGTTTCAGGCAGCTGGGGACCTGCGCCAAAC
>NZ_JBPESN010000070.1:0-3211 GCF_051710625.1 Sodalis sp. (in: enterobacteria)
CCACAGCGATCAGGGTAGCCACTATACGAGCAGGCAGTTCCGACAGTTGCTGTGGCGTTACCGGATCAAACAAAGCATGAGTCGGCGGGGTAACTGTTGGGATAACAGTCCGATGGAGCGCTTCTTCCGCAGCCTGAAGACAGAATGGGTGCCGATAAAAGGTTACAACAGCTTTAGCGAAGCAGCTCATAAAATTACCGACTATATCGTGGGATATTACAGCGCACTCAGGCCGCATGAATATAACGGTGGGTTGCCACGAAAGGAATCAGAAAATAGATACTGGAAAAACGCTAACGCAATGGCCAGTTTTAGTTGACCACTACATCCAACGGCAGGCTTTAGTTTCTGTTGCGGTTCACCCGGATGACATCTGGCATGATGCGGATTTTGCGCATGATATTCGCCAGATGGATACGACCGCGGGTTGTCAGACGAATGAACGCGCTATACACCCGGCCGTCCTTCTCTTCGGTGTTCAGGCTCTGGATATTGGAATTGGCGGCGTTAATCGACGCGGCCAAATTGGCCAATGCGCCTTGATGGTTGAACATATCCACCTTGATCTCGGCGATGAACTCCTGTTCACTCACCATCTCCCACTCTACCGGCATGAATTTCTCGGGCTCTTTCTGATAGCCCCGGATATTGCGGCAGGATTCATGATGCACCACCAGCCCTTTGCCGGGGCTGACGTGGGCAATAATCGGGTCACCGGGGATAGGCCGGCAGTATTTGGCAAAGGTGATAAGCACGTCGTCGGCGCCTTTGATCGGCAGCGTGCGCGGGCCGGTTGGGGGCGTCAGGTTGGGCCGATCGCCCTGTAAATTCTTGGCTATCACCACGCTCATTGCGTTACCGAGACCGATTTCCGCCAGCAAATCATCAAGCGTCGCCAGTTTCATTCTGTCCAGCTCGCGCTGGATATTCTCCGTCGGCAGCTCGACGAGTTTGTGGTTGCCGCCCAGCGCATGGTTAAGCAAGCGGCGACCGAGACTGACGGAGTCGTCGCGCTTGAGATTCTTCAACATCTGGCGGATTTTGGCGAGCGCCTTGGAGCTTACGACGAAATTCAGCCAGGCGGCGTTAGGCCGTGCGCCGGGAGCGGTAATGATTTCCACGGTCTGGCCGCTGCTGAGCGACTGGGAAAGCGGGTAGGGCTGCCTGTCCACGCGGGCACCTACGCAGGCGTGGCCGATATCGGTATGCACCGCATAGGCAAAATCCACCGGCGTGGCGCTCGCCGGCAGTTCGACGATACGCCCTTCCGGGGTAAAAACATAAATTTCGGCGGGAAAGAGATCGGACTTAACGCTTTCAATGAATTCAAACAAGCTGCCGGCGCTCTGCTGAAGCTCAAGAAGGCTTTGCATCCAGCGCTGGGCGCGGATTTGTGCCGTGGTGCCGGTTTCGCCCTGCTCTTTATACGCCCAGTGCGCCGCTACCCCTATCTCCGCCATTTGATCCATGTCCTCGGTGCGGATCTGCACTTCGACCGGCACGCCGTGCGGACCTATCATTGAGGTATGCAGCGATTGGTAGCCGTTGGCTTTGGGGATCGCGATATAATCCTTCACCCGTCCGGGGCGCGGTTTATACAGGCTATGCATTTGACCCAGCACCCGGTAACAGGTATCCACGTCGCTGACGATCACCCGAAAAGCGTAAATGTCCATGATGGAGTGAAAACGCTGCTCTTTCAGATGCATTTTGCAATAAATGGAGTAGAGATGTTTTTCACGTCCACTGACGCGACAAGGAATGCCTGCTTCGGTTAAACGACCCTCGATTTCGGCGAGGATTTTCTGGATCATTTCCTTGCGGTTACCGCGCGCCGCTTTGACCACTTCTTTAATGACCCGGTAGCGGTTGGGATACAGCGCCTCGAAGCCCAGTTCTTCTAGCTCGATCTTCAGGTGATGAATCCCCAGCCGGTGGGCCAATGGACTGTAGATTTCCAGCGTTTCGCGCGCGATGCGGCGGCGTTTATCCGGCCGCAGGGCGCCCAGGGTGCGCATATTATGGGTACGATCAGCGAGCTTTATCAGCACGACGCGGATATCCTGCACCATCGCGATGATCATTTTACGAAAGTTTTTCGCCTGGGCTTCTTTCTTGTCGCGGAATTTCAGCTTGTCCAGCTTGGATACGCCTTCCACCAGCTCGGCGACGCTTTTGCCGAACAGCTGCTCCATGTCCTGATAAGTGGCTGGGGTATCTTCGATAACGTCATGCAGCAGCGCCGCCATCAGCGTCTCGTGGTCGAGACGCATCTCGGCCAGAATACAGGCGACCACCACCGGATGAGTGATGTAAGCCTCACCGCTGGAACGAGTTTGTCCCTCGTGCGCATCACGAGCGACAAGATAAGCCTGCCGGAGGAGTTTTATCTGATCCTCGGGCAGATAGCGTTGAATCAGTAGATTCAGACTTTCAAACAGATACAAGGTAGGGTAGTAACCTGCTGTTAGCGGCGGCCTTCAGCGATCGCGGTCACCGCTTGAATCTCAGCGGCTTCTTGCTCTTGCTGCTCTTGGCGATCCCGTAAGTCCAGGATTTGGCTGGTAATCAGGCCTTCCTCGATTTCACGCAGGGCGATAACGGTGTATTTATCGTTTTCTTCTGCAACCAGTGGATCCTTACCGCCAACCTGAATCTGACGCGCGCGTCGCGCGGCGACCAGCACCAGGTCAAAACGGTTACCTATTTTCTCGACGGCGTCTTGTACAGTTACGCGTGCCATATGTGAGCTACTCCACAGATGAAGAAATAACTGGACATCATACTGAAAGTTGTGTCAGTCTGCCAACAATTTGCAAATTAATGCGTCATGGCGTAATTTCTGACGCCCAAGGCACAGCCGTTCAGCCCGAATTATGGCTTTCAGATCAAGCAATGCGGAATTGAAGTCGCCATTGACGATTAAATAATCATACTCTGCAAAGTGGGTCATTTCAGCTACAGCCTGCGCCATGCGCCGGCCGATCACTTTTTCACTGTCCTGACCGCGGCCGCGCAGCCGGCGATCCAGCTCCTCCTTGGAGGGCGGCAGAATAAAGATACTGCGCGCGTCCGGCATTTTAGCGCGGATCTGCTGTGCGCCTTGCCAATCGATGTCGAGGAAAACACTGACGCCGGTGGCCAGCACCTGCTGAATAGCTTCGCGTGAGGTGCCGTAGTAATTGTCAAATACGCGGGCGTATTCGAGAAA
>NZ_JBPESN010000070.1:3311-12065 GCF_051710625.1 Sodalis sp. (in: enterobacteria)
AATCCACCTTTGAGTATTAAAAACCGCAATAAAGTGTCTATTATCTGGTAGCCGGAATAGTCGTCCGACCCGTCAGTCTGGTCACGATAAATGACTACAACTGTCCGGCCCTTTTTTTACCGCGGATCTGCTGTGCGCCTTGCCAATCGATGTCGAGGAAAACACTGACGCCGGTGGCCAGCACCTGCTGAATAGCTTCGCGTGAGGTGCCGTAGTAATTGTCAAATACGCGGGCGTATTCGAGAAAGGCATCTTCAGCAATCATGCGCTCAAATTCCGCCACCGACACAAAAAAGTAATGCTGACCGTGCGCTTCGCCGGGGCGCATGGCGCGAGAGGTGTGAGAAATCGACACCTGTGTGTCATAGAGCGGCTGGGTTTTCAGCAACGCCTGGATCAGGCTCGATTTTCCCGCGCCGCTTGGGGCGGAAACGATATAGAGCGTACCTTGAATCATCATGAAATAGTCAGCTGAGGTTGAGAGAGCAACAGGGCGCGTTTCTATTATACAGGGCATTAGAGGGCGTTGCAGCTGTCAACGTAGCGGCAGGGTCAGCATAGGGGGCAAACAAGCCCGCGGGTGAGAAGAAATAAAGGAGCACGGTCGCCGTGCGAAGGTGTAAATCGCCCGTGCTTTCCCTTTTTGAACGTTTAAGATATTTATCGGAAAAAATCCACCTTTGAGTATTAAAAACCGCAATAAAGTGTCTATTATCTGGTAGCCGGAATAGTCGTCCGACCCGTCAGTCTGGTCACGATAAATGACTACAACTGTCCGGCCCTTTTTTTACCGCGGATTTCAATGCTGATATAACATCATAAGCCGTGCTATTTTTGCTGAGCTTCAAGTACATTGCAGACTTCGCTGAACTTTTCTAGCTGCATCTCGGATAACGGGGCAAACATGCGATCCAGAATGGCTTTGTGGGTCTGTTCGGCGATACGCAATTTCTCACGTCCTTTCTCCGTAATATAGACATACTTCACCCGGCGGTCGGTGGGGCTTTGCTGGCGCTGCAGCATCTCCTCTTTTTCCAGTGCATCGAGCACGGTCACCACGGTGCGGGATGAAAAGCCCATATAGTTCTTGATATCGGTGGCGCTGGTTTTGCCGGTGGTAATCAGGTGCAAAATTTTCATTTTCGACATCGAGAGACCTTCGTTCACCAGCTGGCCATTCACTTCTTTTCGCAGGCGGTGATAGATACGTGATAGGGACTCTACCATGACTGAAATATCGGTTGATTTATCCATGTTCTAATCTCTATATGTTATTTATTCGCTATCAGTTATTCCCAAAGCACGTTAGATTTCCGTTTGGTATTACTGATGGCTTTAATGGTATCGGGTAAATATTACACTTATACAGAATTGATAACGCTAGGAAATGTTTTAAACAAGCAATGTTGTTAGCTTGCGCTAACATGAAATACATTTTTTAACAAAAATAGTGAAGTTCTCTGAACCTCCGTTAAATAGGGGCATCCTGGAGACAGAAGAGTATGGGTTACTTCCAGGTTATTATTAGCGCCCAATCGGAGTATGATCGGACCCCCTGCTTCATTACTGACTGCCCGAGCAGTTTATCGAAGTTTTTTTAAATTTGAAATATGACTATAAGAAAAAGGCGCATATATTTTGAAAATATAATGACAAATATATATTTTTATGTTTTATTGGTTACTATATATATCAATATCCCGCTAATCTTTACCGGAATTTACAGAGCGGAGTGATGCAATGTGCTGTTGTAAAAGGATTTTTAGAAATTTTTTTAGATGAAACGCCGTGCCGGTTTCGTTATAGTAGATCACGCAAAAACCGAGCTAACAAAAAATAATCACAAATTAAAATCTCGCAAAAAAGCTAAAAAATCCTCAACGCGCCTTAAATCGCTATCGATAATTTTAGGTAACCCATTAAAATTTAATGATATGCTATTTTTATCTCTTTCTCTAAAAATCTAAATTAGGCAAACATCTATGGTATTTTTTTCATTAAAATCAACAAATTGTAGAATTTATAATCTATTTGCGCGGCAATAGACTTCGGCGACGGCCATCGCTCTCCCTGTACGGTGACAAAGGCGGCTGAAATAGTCCGCAAAAAGGCTTCTTTTCGGGCAATAATTAAAGCGGTCAGGGTCTACTCTTGCTTATGGATATGAGATAAAAAACGCGAAATACCTCCCTGAAAATATTCCCCCATTATCCTAAGGGCGATGTAATTCAATCGCGTTAACGGCGCCGGGTTGCTAACGTCGTTAACGTAATTGTTATAAAGGGTCTGCTACCCCCGTGGGGGAGGCTGTCGTGCAGGGGGATTAGCTAATAGGGGGCAGCGCTATTTGCGGCGCAAATGCTGGCGAATGACAAAAAAGCGGTGGCGGCAGCGCGATATTCCCCCGTGTACGGGGGCTGACACTGGCTTTTACCGCGCGCTGCCGGCGGTCTCGTGCCGAGAAGACTATGACTGATGTCGCAGGCATCGCCACGGACTGCGGCACGCTAGCTATAGTTAAAACATGAGTCGCCATGAGAAATAGACTCATGTTCAACCATATTCAGCTTGGCGTGCGGGATCTGGCACGCATGCAGCAGTTTTACGACGCGGTACTAACCGAACTCGGCCTGATGTGGGGCGGGTGCCGGCACATAGCGCCGGCGAGGCTGAGGTGATCTGGCAACGCGCGGAGCGGCGTTGGCCGCAGTTTGTGCTGCGCGAGCCACGCAACGGGTTACCCCCCCCCTGGGCCAACGGCAGTCAGGTTAGTTTCGCCGCGTCCTCGCCCGATGCAACGGCATCGTCGGTTGCGCTAACGCTGGGCGCTGTTAATGAGGGCGAACTAAATATACGGCCGCAGTATGCGCCGGATTTCTATAGTGCCTATTGCCGCGATCCCGAGGGCAATAAGCTTTGTTTTGTCTATGCCAAAAGGGTAAACGGTTAAGCCGGCCTGTTTTCCTCGGCGGCCAGCCTTATGCCGGGGCGTTATTAACGCCCTTTCGATCGCTTGACGATAATGGGCGCATCGCTTTGCCGTAACCGGTCTGTGGCGATCTCCGGAGCCGCCGTGCCACATCCCCCCTTAACCCGGCTTTCGGGTCAAAAACGAAAGATCGTGCGTCCCGGCCTACGCCATCGTGCGCCTCGTTGAGCTGATTCCAGGCGTCTGACTGTACCATTTCATCCTTTCTCACGCGGCGGTGGCGCGCGACATACGGCGTTCTTATATGTCGCATTTCTCACCGATAAGGTCGCAAATACGACGTTTATCGCCAAAAAAGACTGGTAAGCTCATAACCGGTTGCAACCGCATTTAGGCGGTTTCGGTCCCGGCCAGCGTTCCGCCGTCGACACTATTACAGGCGCATCTATGCGTATTTATCTGCTTCGCCGGCTGCTATTAGCGGCGTCGGTTATGTTGGTGGCCGTCTCGCTACTCTTTTGCCTAATATTTTTAGTGCCAGGAGATCCCGCGTCGGTCGCGCTTGGCCCGCGCGCCAGTGAGGCGCAAAAGCAGGCTCTGCGGGCTACCATGGGATTAAATTAGCCCGCACCGGTACAGATTGGCCGTTTCCTTGCGCGGGTGGTGCGCGGCGATTTGGGTGAGGATGTGCTGACCCATCGCCTGGGCAATCGTATTGGGTATTCTGCTCGGCTGTTGGGCGGCATTACGGCAGAACAGCTGGGCCGATCGGATTATCGGCGTGCTGTCTATCAGCGTTATCGCGCTGCCGGCGTTTATCGTGGCGATCTGGCCTCGCCGCTGCATGCGCTGGTACTACCGTCGCTGACGGTGGCGCTGGGCTGGATGGGCTATCTTTCCCGGCTGGTGCGGGCCTCCATGCTAGAAGTTCTGAAGGAAAACCATATCCGCACCTTCCGTGCATTCAGTATGCCTGACCGGCTGATCGCCCTGCGCTATGCGCTGCCAATTGCGGTGGTACCGGTAGTATCGGCGTTGGGAGTCGGCATTGGCTCGCTGCTTTCCGGCGCGGTGCTGACGGAAATCGTCTTCGCCCGGCCGGGGCTCAGCAAATTGGCGTTTGATTCAGTGATTTCCCGCAATTTCCCGGTAGTGATGGGTTCGGTCGTGGTGACGTCTGGTCTGTACGTTCTGGCTAACCTCCTCGCTGAGGTGATTAACAGCTGTCTCGATCCGCGCGTGCGGCAGGAGTTGTCATGATAGAACTGTCAACGCCGGTCGGCGGCGCTTCGGCGCCGGCTATCGCCGCCACCCCGCCGCAGATAGGCATGGCGCGGGTACTGCGTCAGGTCTGGTCGACCGGAATCGAACGCTTCGCATTACTCTGCGTCATCGCGCTGTTATTGTGCGCGCTGTTCGCCCCCTGGCTGGCGCCGCATAATCCCATCGCTATTAAGGCGGTCCTGCGGTTGAAGGGGCCGAGCATGGACTATTGGCTGGGCAACGATCAACTGGGGCGTGATATTCTCTCTCGGCTGATTTACGGCACGCGCGTTGCGATGATGGTGGCTTTTGGCAGCACGGGCGGTGCCTTGCTGGTTGGGTTCACTGCTCGGGCTTGATGGCCGGCTACGGGCCGCGCCAGCTCGATACGCTGTGCGATTCGCTGATGTCGATTCCGATGATTTTGTTTGCACTGGCGGTAGTGACGCTGGGGGGCTCCAGTCCAGTCTAGCCACTATTATCCTCATCATTATTACTTTCATGGTACCGGGGTATTTCCGGGTGGTGCGCAGCCAAACCCGGGTGCTCAAGCGGATGGAGTATATCTATATCGTCGCGGTTCGGGCCATGGGCGCGTCGCCGGTCAGCGTTGTCGTCCGGCATCTCATTCCCAATTTGACCGGCACCCTGCTGGTCATGGTGGCGATGGATATTCCCGCGGTGATCGCCATCAAGTCGGGTCTTAGCTTCCTCGGCCAAGGCATCCAGCCGCCGGACGCCAGCTGGGGCACGGTACTCAATGGCGGCTACTCCTACATCTGCCAGGCGCCGCATATCGTTATCGTTGCCGGCATGCCGATCGTTCTCGCCACTCTGGGCTTCACCTTCCTCGGCGAGGCGCTGCGCGACGCGCTGGACCCCCTTACCGCCACCCATACCGGAGGCGATCGCGCATGACATTGCTCACTATTAATCAGTTAACCGTCAGCTACGACTCTCCTCGCGGGCCGTTACAGGCGGTACGCAACATCAACCTTACGGTCAATAAGGGCGAAGTCCTGGGATTGGTGGGCGAAAGCGGTTCCAGAAAATCGACGCTGGTCAGCGCCATGTTGACCCTACTGCCGCCCAACGCCCGGGCCAGCGGTGAACTGCGCTACCGCGGCGTCGACTTGCTAACGCTGCCGAAGGAGGGCCGACGCAAACTGCGCGGCAACGGTACCGCCACCGTCTCGCAGGATCCGTTTACCGCGCTTAATCCTGTGGTGACGATCGGTAAACAGCTAATCGCTTTTCAGCATCACAAGGGCGGTACGCGTGCGGAAAAACGCCTGCGCGCCCGCCATATACTGGAACGCGTAGGCATTTTCGATCCCGCCGGCCGGCTTACGCAATATTCCCATGAGCTGAGCGGCGGTATTCGCCAACGTATCGCCATCGCCGCGGCGTTGCTTACCGAGCCGGAATTGCTGATAACCGATGAATCGACCACCGCGCTGAACGCCACGACGGAAATGCAGGTGCTGGAGATTCTGAAGGCCACCCAGAAACTGGTGGACGGCGCGATTATATTTGTTACCCACGATTTGTATCTGGTCAGCGCGCTGTGCGACAAGGTGGCGGTCATGTACGCCGGTGAAGTTGTGGAGGTGCGGGGCCAATAGAGCGTTTGTTTGCCACGCCATCGCATCCCTATACCCAGGGCGGCGCTGCTGGCCTGCGATCCGGCGCGTATCCCCGGCGTCGGCCGCGAATTGCCGTTCATCGCCGGCGCCGTTCCTCCGCCCGGCGGCGAGCGGGTCAGATGTCCTTTTGAGCCCCGTTGCGCCTCGGCCTTCGGGCCGTGTCGCTGTGTGACGCCGGCTTTAACCTGTCTGGGAGAAGATGATTGGACAGTACGTTGCCATAGGATCGGTTCGCATGCTTGAAATTAAAGATTTGGTGGTGCGCTATTGCACCGGTAGTCTCTTCAGCCGGTTCAAACCGGGTGCGGTGCGATCAGTGAATATATTGACCGGTGTTGCCTACATGTGGCGTCGGGCAAGACGCTGGGCCTTATCGGCGAAAGCGGCAGCGGCAAAACCACCCTTGGCCGGGCAGTGATCGGTCTGACGCCGATTAGCGGCGGCATGGTACAGGTCAACGGCCGCGAGCCCCAGGACGCCAGCGATTGGTCCTGGCGCGGGATCCGGTGCGACACCGGCCTGATCTTCCAGGATCCGATGGCGGCGCTCGATCCGCACATGCGCGTGGAAAAGCTGGTGACTGAACCTTTCAGCGTCAACGGTCGCGAGATAGACCGCCGCGCGGGGGCGAGTCGACTGTTGTTGATGATCGGGCTACCGGCGGCGGTTATCGATCGTTACCCACATCAACTGGCGGGAGGACAGGCGCGGCGCGTGGCGGTAGCGCGGGCGCTGAATTCGGTGATTTTCAACGACGCGCGCCTGATAGGGCCGGCGTTGGGCGGCGTATTGGTAGATACCGTCGGCGAGGGGTGGTGTTTCGCCTTTATTGCCGCCTCCTACGTGCCGCTGATCCTGTTCTTGTTCACCATCCGCATGTCGCAGCGCCCGCCGTCGACCCGGCTGAAAGGTTCGCTGCACGAGATGGGTGAGGGGCTGGCTCTTCTGCGCCAGGAGGCGCCGGCGCTGCGTATTCTGCTCTTGGTGGGGCTATGCAGTCTCACCAGCCGTGCCGTATTTTTCCTTTCTACCCATGCTGGCGGATACCGTGTTGCACGGCGGTCCTGCCGGTTCGGGCATTTTAATGAGTGTTACCGGCGTCGGCGCATTACTGGCGGCGTTACAGCTCACCTTTGTCGGTCAGATCGGCACCATGGGGCCATGGCCGCTGCGGGCTACGGTCATGTTGGCGCTGGCGTAAGTCCTGCTGGGGCTGTCGCAGCATTTCTGGCTGAGGGCCATTATCGCCGCGCCCATCGGTTTTGCTATGCTCACCCAGAATCTGACCTCCAACTCGCTGTTGCAGCACCGGGTGCCGGATCATCTGCGCGGCAGAGTTATGTCATTTTATTCGGTGATGCTGATTGGCACCGTGCCGATCGGCGCCATTATTTACGGCGGCGTGGCGGAGGAGATCGGCCTGCCGTTAACCCTGATTATTGGTGGCGCGTTATGCCTGGCGGGGGCAACGGTGATCTCTCTTTGGGATCGCGCGGACCGAAAGCGTCGGGCGCTGGCCTCGCACTCACTACTTTAGCGACAGGAGCTGTCCCATGTCCCAAGCGTCATTCACCGTCGATTTTTCGCTACAGATAGCGTCCTATCGTCAGATTTTTGTGCCGCTGCCGGACGGCCCCCGCCTCGCTGCCCGGTTGTGGCTGCTTGAGCACGCCCCGCCAGAGCCGCTGGTGCTGGAGTGGATCCCCTACTGGCAGTCGGACAACACCGCGACGGGCGACGCCATGATGCACGGGGTTTTCCCCACCCACGGTATCGCCGCCCTGCGGATCGATTTGCGCGGCAGCGGGAATTCCGACGGTCTGCAGCGCGATGAATACCTGGCGCAAGAGCAGGATGATGCGGTTGAGGTGATTGCCTGGCGGGCGCATAGCGAGCGCGATGCATTCTGGCGCGGCTCGATCTGTGAAGATTGTCAGGCTATCGAGTGCGCCGTCTATGCGGTTGGCGGCTGGACCGATGGCTATTGCGATGCCATTTTACGGTTGATGCAGCATCTAGATGCGCCGCGCAAAGGGTTGATTGTCCCTTGGACCCACGTTTATCCCACTTGGGGGGGGGTGCCAGGCCCGGCAATTGACTTCCTAGGCGAATGTTTGCGCTTTTGGCGGCGATGGCTGCTGGGCGAGGAGACCGGGATTATGGGTGAACCCATGCTGCGCCTTTGGCAAGGGGAAAGATTGCGGACCGATCCTCGCGGTATTACCCTGGGCGGACATTGGCTGAGCACGTCGGGCTGGCCGGCAAGCTACGCGCGGGTGACGTTCGGCGTACACCGGCTTACGCGTCCTAAGAGCGTCGCGCCGGGCGAGTCGTTCCGCGTCAGGTTATTGCTTAAAAGGGCGGCCTATCGCTCTTCAGCCGGCTGCCGGCGGCAGCTGGCGCTTTCTACCGCCTATTGGCCAATGGTTTGGGCCGAGCCGGGTCAAGGGCCGCTGCAGCTGTGGACGGACGACGCGTTATTACAGTTGCCGGGCCCTGGCGACGCCATTTACCGGCGACGGGCCGGCGTTTGGCGCGCCGTGCTCGGCGCCGCCTTATCCCCATGAGGTGGTGGCGCCGGAGGTGACCCGCCGCCAGGTGGAATGGGACGTTGGCGCGGGCGTACATCGGGTGGTCATGGACGCGCAACGGCAGCAAACGCAGATTGGCGAACTGCGCTTCGGCAGCCAAGGACACGAAGGTTATACCATTGGCGCGCTGGCGGAGAGCGCGCGCACGATGTAGTGGTCAACTAAAACTAGCCACCGCGTTAGCGTTTTTCCAGTATTTATTTTCTGATTCGTTTGGTGGCAACCCGCCGTTATATTCATGCGGCCTGAGTGCGCTGTAATATCCCACGATATAGTCGGTAATTTCATGAGCTGCTTCGCTGAAGCTTATGTAGCCCGTTACCGG
>NZ_JBPESN010000071.1:0-11837 GCF_051710625.1 Sodalis sp. (in: enterobacteria)
GATCATCACTTAGGCTAAGAATGTAGTGGTTGTAGTGGCACACTGAATTTGGCCACCTGAACAGAGGTGATATGCTCACCTCAGAACAACACGGGTGCACCAATGAAAAGAAGAAATTTTAGTCCTGAATTCAAACGCGAATCCGCTCAACTGCTTGTCGACCAAAATTACACCGCCGCGCAAGCAGCAAAAGCCATAAACGTCGGTTTTTCTACGATGACGAAATGGGTAAAACAACCGCGTGATGAGCGACAGGGGAAAACGCCAAAAGCCTCTCCCATAACCCCGGAATAAATCGAAATGCGTGAGCTCAAGAAGAAGGTACAACGCATTGAAATGGAAAACGAAATATTAAAAAAGGCTACAGCGCTCTTGATGTCAGACTCCCTGAACAGTTCTCGTTAATCGGGAAACTCAAAGCGCATTATCCTGTCGCCACACTCTGCCACGTGTTCAGGGTTCATCGCAGCAGTTACAAATACTGGAAAAGTCGTCCTGACAGGCCAGACGGCAGGCGAACGGTATTGCGCAGTCAGGTTCATTAACTGCACAGTATCAGCCATGGTGTCGCTGGCGCACAGGTATAAGCGTGGCGGTCAGGAGCATGTTGCGATCCCGAATTATGTTGAGCGCCAGTTCGCTGTAACGGAGCCAAAGCAGGTATGGTGCGGCGATGTGACGTATATCTGGACCGGGAAACGCTGGGCATACCTTGCGGTTGTTCTTGATCTGTTCGCGAGGAAACCGGTGGGCTGAGCTATGTCGTTCTCCCCGGACAGCAGACTGACCATCAAAGCACTGGAAATGGCATGGGCGACGCGTAGTAAACCACAGCCGGAGTGATGTTCCACAGCGATCAGGGTAGCCACTATACGAGCAGCCAGTTCCGACAGTTGCTGTGGCGTTACCGGTTCAAACAAAGCATGAGTCAGCATGGTAACTGTTGGGATAACAGTCCGATGGAGCGCTTCTTCAGAAGTCTGAAAAACGAGTGGATACCGGTAACGGGCCACATAAGCTTCAGCGAAGCAGCTCATAAAATTACCGACTATATCGTGGGATATTACAGCGCACTCAGGCCGCATGAATATAACGGTGGGTTGCCACCAAACGAATCAGAAAATAGATACTGGAAAAATTCTAATGCGGTGGCCAGTTTTAGTTGACCACTACAAACCGAATGCAAGTCAGTTCAGGCTGACGTGCATTTGGTTCATCATGCACTCAAAAAGAAGTGGCCTCAACTAGTGAGATTCAGTCGATTAACAAGGAAAGCCTAATGGAGGATCCTTTAGAAGCTACTTGGCATATGATTTATAAGTCGCTGAATAAAAAATATTTAGAGGCATTAATAAGGCTGCTTTTGCAAGAAGGGGCAGGGTGTGTATTGGCGTTATCAGGACGTAAAGATGACTTAGATAGCCTGTTACTCCAATTTCCAAAAGAAGAAAAAGAACGTCTGATAGCCCTACACGAAGCTAGAAAGGGGGCGGTATCTGAAGAGTGTGCAGTAGAAGATGTGGCAAGCTTAAACTGTAAGAAAAGTGGAGCGGTCTAAATAAAGATTAGGCCATTATCTATCTCATTTCATTATTTTTATGATTTACTAATATTGTTTAACCTAATTTACATATATCTAATAAATGCCCAAAAGGCGTTTAGACTACCTTTAAATCTGCTCAAACCACAGTCATTCGAGTCTAAAATTTAGTGCAAAGAAATCATTTTTCGCTCATTTTTTTGCGACGAGTCCAGAAATGCTTGCCACCCCACACACCGCAGCGCTGTAGCCCATGCCGATAAAGGATTTGTAGCGCTGATTTTGACGGGCGATAGCCTTCAGCTCCGCCAGCGCCTGCGCTTCCGTCGTCGCTGCGCCCACGGCGGGCGCAGCGGCAAGCCGGATGTCCGCCGCCACGATTTGGGCGATAAGCCCCGCCAGGGAATCGCTGCCCACGGTGGCAAGCATATGCGCCTGTTGCGGCCCGGAAGGGCCGATATGACGCGCGATAAAGGCGTCATGATGTTCAAGCTGGCTAAGAGTCTGGGTCATGGACAACAATTCCTGCATCGGGCATGGGACCGGAAAAGGGTAAGCGCAAGGTGTGCCCCGGCGGTCGCGGCCGGGACGTCGGCGTTATTCGTCTTCTTTCTCGATAACGGCCTGATAAGCGGCGGCGTCGAGCAATTCGTTCACTTCGCTGTCGTCAATCACCTTGATTTTGAACAGCCAGCCATCGGTGTAAGGCGCGCTGTTGGCCAGCTCCGGCGACGCTTCCAAATCGTCATTCACCGCCACGATTTCGCCGCTGATAGGCGCATAAATATCCGATGCAGCTTTCACCGATTCCGCCACCGCGCAATCTTCGCCGGCGGAAAACGTGGCGCCAGCCTAGGGCAGGTCCATAAACACCATGTCGCCCAACAGTTCCTGGGCATGCTCGGTGATCCCGACACAGTAAACGCTATCGCCTTTATGAGGCACCCACTCATGGGATGCGGTATATTTTAGTTCTGTCGGAGCATTGCTCATCGCCATCCTCACTCTAACAAAGTTAGTTATTGCGCAACCGCTTTACCGGCGCGCACAAAACCGGGTTTGGTGACACCGGCATTTCGCGGTTACGGATCAAGACTATCGCCTGCCGGCCGATACCGGCCTGCACCCGCGCTAGCGCGATGCTGACGCCCAGCATCGGCGAAAACGAGCCGCTGGTGATGATCCCTTGCTGCATGTTAGCGGCAGCATCAATGAAATGGACCGGCAGGCCGTTGCGCAATACGCCTTTTTCGGCCATCACCAGTCCGACCACAATTGCTCGCCGTCGCCGGCGGCGCGCTGGGCTTCCAGCGCCTCGCGTCCGATGAAATCGCGCTCCTCCGGCTGCCAGGTGATGGTCCACCCCATATTGGCCGCGCGCGGAGAGATCCCCTCATCCATTTTCTGACCATAAAGATTCATCCCCGCTTACAGCCGCAGGGTGTCGCGCGCGCCGAGGCCGCAGGGCTTCAAGCTGGCCGCCAGCAGTTGCCGCCAGAAATCGGCGGCCTGGGTTGCCGGTAACGCAATCTCGTAGCCAGCCTCGCCAGTATAAGCCGGTGGTGGTAATAAACAACTCGCCGGCCTGAACGCCAAAAAACGGGTTCATTCCGCTTACCGCCTGCCGCTGTTGCAGGCTCAATAGCGTCTGCGTCTTGCTTTGCGCCTGCGGCCCCTGCACCGCTATCAGCGCCAGATCGTCGCGCACGGTCACCGTCACCTGATACGGCTCGGCGTGGCGGGTGGTCCACTCAACGTCTTTATCACGGGTCGCGGAGTTGACAACCAGGCGAAATTCGAGTTCGGAAAGGAAGTAGACGATAAAATCGTCTATCACGCCGCCGGACGCGTTAAGCATCCCGGTGTAAAGCGCTTTGCCGGGCACCGTCAGCTTGGCAACATCGTTGGCCAGCAGATGGCGCAGAAAATCGCGGGTGTGCGGTCCGGCTAAATCGACAATAGGCATGTGCGACACGTCAAATATGCCGGCATCGCGCCGCACCTGATGATGTTCATCCAGTTGGGAACCATAGTGGAGCGGCATCATCCAGCCGTGGAAATCCACCATTTTGGCGCCGCACGCGAGGTGCTCTTCATACAGCGGGGTCTGCTGAGCTATCTTTTCTCTCTTTCTCAATGGGAAGACAGATAATTACCGAAGCGCGCAAACCCCTTGCACGGGCGGGTAATGAGGGCGGACGCAAACGATACCTTATGGGCAGAAGTTATCACCAAACGGCGGTGGAAACCATAACTTAAATTATCGGCCTGCCGGAAAGCCACTCGAAAATTAAGGAAACCAGAACGCATATTTTATGCTACTTATAGACGAATTGCGGCGCGCAATACAGGCGTCGAGGCGGAGAAATAAGAATTTTAATAACAAAAAACCTCGCCACTGCTTTGTTATTCCCGGCGGGGTTTGGCAATAGAATTAGAAAATGTAATTTAAATGGTGTGGTGAAATTAGAATAATTCAGTCGAAGGACTCGCCTGCCCCACCCAGGGCGGTAAATCATGCAATCCTATCGCCTGTTCAATGAAGCGCGGTTTCACGCCGGGGAGCCTATCCGCAAGCCGCAACCCCGCGTCGCGGACCCATTTTTTTAGCGGATGCTGGCCGGCGAAGAGCTCGTGAAACCCCTGCATGCCCGCCAACATCAATGCGGCGCTCTGTTTGCGGCTGCGCTCGTAGCGTCGCAAGTACGGGTAATAGCCGATATCCTTGCCGGCTTTTCGCAGGCGCCGCATCTCCCCCAGAAACACCGCGACATCCATGAAACCCAGGTTCACGCCCTGCCCCGCCAGCGGATGAACGGTATGGGCGGCATCCCCCACCAGCACCAAACGATGGGCGGCGAAATTACGCGCATAGCGGCCGGTAAGCGAGAAGGTTTGCCGCTCCCCCTGCAACTCGCATAAGCCCAGGGCCAGGCTGAAGTTTGTCGCCAGCGCAACGTTGAATGCCTCCGCCGGCGCCGTCAGGCGTTCGCGCGCCACCGCCGGCGGCAGCGACCAGACTATGGAGCTTAAATGAGGGTCGCTTAGGGGCAAAAACGCCAGAATACCGTCACCGTGAAACGTCTGACGGGCAACATTGCCATGCGGCTGCGCGGTGCGAACGGTGGCCACCAGCGCATGGTGCTGATAGTCCCAAAAGGTCAGCGGGATATAGGCATGGGCGCGCAGCCAGGAGTGGGCGCCATCCGCTGCCACCAGCAGCCGGGCGGTCAGCATCCGATCGTCGTCAAGGGTGATAAACGCTTCGTTTTCTCCCCAGCCCACCTGACGCAGCGAGGCGGGCGTTATCAACGTCACCTCCGCCAGTTCCCCCGCGCGTCGCCATAGCGCCTGTTGAATGACCGGATTCTCAATAATATGTCCCAGCTCTGGATACCCCAGCTCGGCGCCATCGAAGGCGATACAGCCAAAACTGTCCCGCTCCCAGACGTCCATGCCGTGGTAAGGGTTGGCCCGCTCCGCGGTGATGGCGTCCCAGACCTGCACATGTTGCAACAGCCGCCGGCTGGCGGCGTTGATGGCAGAAACCCGCAGCGCCGGCCGGTCGGCAGGAGGGATCGCCTCCGGCGCCTGACGCTCAATGACCGCCACACGCAGTCCGCTCCCCTGCAGGCCGCAGGCCAGCGCCAGACCGACCATGCCGCCGCCGTTAATGACTATATCGAATGCTTGCATAGCGTATCGGATCCTTGCGTGCGGGCCAGGGTCATCGGGCCACCCAGCCTAGCGTTTTACGCGCCAGCGCATCGCGCAGCGACGAAATATGGGCCATGGCCAGCAGCCCCAGATTACGGCCGACCACTAACGGCAAATGACGGTTGGCGAACAGATGGATCAACCCGTCGGTGATACCGACGGTACCCGCCTGATCCGGCTGACGACGCCGCTGATAGCGCAACAGCACGGTATAGTCGCCGATATCTTCCCCCTGGGCCGCCGCCTGCGCCAGCGTTTCCGCCAGCGTCATTACATCGCGCAGGCCGAGGTTGAATCCCTGGCCGGCGATGGGATGCAAGGTCTGCGCGGCATTGCCCACCAGCGCCAGGCGGTGGGCAATATGCCGCTGCGCCGTGCGTAAACGCAGCGGATAACACTGGCGTGCGCCGGCGGCGGTAATTTGCCCCAGCCGCCAACCGAACGTTCGCTGCAACGCCTGACAAAACTGCCCGTCATCCCAGCCGGCAATCTCATGCCAAAGCGCGGTCGGCAGGCACCAGACCAGTGAACTGCGCGCGCCGGACATGGGCAACAATGCCAAGGGTCCCTGGGCAATGAACCGCTCGAAGGCGTCGCCGCCGTGGGGTACGGCGGTGGTGATGTTGGCGATAACCGCAATTTGCTGGTAATCGCGCTGCCGCCATTGGATGCCGCACTGCGACGCCAGCGGCGAGCGCGAACCGTCTGCCGCCACCGCCAGCCGCGCGTTAAGCTCCACGCCATTATCCAGGGTGATGATCGTCTCCTCGCGCTCGCGCCTGAGGCGCGTGAGCGTCGCCGGGCAATGCAGCCGCACGCCGGGCGCTTGGCGTAGCAGCTTGAACAGCCGTTTACCGGCCGCATGCAGCTCCACAACATAGCCCAGCGCCGGCAGCCGATAGTCTTCGGCCGCGATCTGGACTTTCCCCAGATGCCCTTTGTCGCTCACCTCTACCCGGGTAATGGCAGTGGCGCAGGACGCCAGCGCCGGCCAGACGCCGATGGCGGTCAGCTCGTAGCAGGTCCCCTGCGCCAAGGCGATGGCGCGGGCGTCAAACCCCGGATGATCGCGGCTTTCCGGCGTCTGCGCCTCCACCAGATCGATTTGCAGGGTGCCGCGGCTAAGATGCGAAAGCGCCAGCGCCAGCGTCACGCCGGCCATGCCGCCGCCGATAATGGTGACGGTCATCCTTGGCGCGCCGCCGCCATGAGGGTTTCAATCGCGTCAGCCTCCTTGACCACCGAGGCGGTGAGATTTTCATTACCCGTGGTGGTGATAACGATATTGTCCTCAATGCGGATACCGATACCGCGGTAAGGGGCAGGCACATCGGCGTCGCTGGCGATATAGATGCCCGGTTCGATGGTCAGCACCATGCCCGGCTCCAGTACCCGGCTCCGCTCCGGGGAGCCATAATCACCGACGTCGTGGACATCCAGCCCCAGCCAATGGCTTAGGCCATGCATAAAAAACTGCCGATGCGCCTGCGCGGCAATCAACGTCTTCACTTCCCCTTTCATCACGCCAAGCTTCACCAGACCGGCGACCATGATGCGCACCGCTTCTTCGCTCACCTCCTGAATACTGCTCTCCGGACCGTAAAGCCCAAGCGCGCGGTTAAGCATCGCTAGGACGAGATCATAGACAGCGCGCTGTTCCGGCGAGAAACGGCCATTAACCGGGAAGGTGCGGGTGATATCGCCGGCGTAGCCCTGGTATTCGCAGCCGGCATCGATCAACACCAAATCGCCGCTTTGCATGCGAGAGGCGTTTCTCGTGTAGTGCAAAATGCAACCGTTTTCACCGCTGCCGACAATAGTGCTGTAGGACGGAAAGCGCGCGCCGTGACAGTTAAATTCATGCTGTATTTCGCCTTCCAGCTGGTATTCGTACAATCCGGGCCGGCATTGCTGCATGGCGCGGGTATGCGCCAGAGCGGTGATTTTACAGGCGCGGCGCATCACCGCCAGCTCTTCCTCGGATTTAATAAGCCTCATCTCGTGCACCCAAGGCCGCCAGTCAACCAGCGTGGCCGGCGCCTGCAATTGCTGACGCGCGCCGCGCCGCAGTTTATCCAGCGCGCTAAACAGCAGCTTGTCGGCGAATTCATATTCACCCTGCGCGTGATAAACCACGTCCAGACCGTTGAGCAGCAGATGCAATTGACTGCCGATGTCGTCCCACGGCAACGCCCGGAAAACCCCCAGGCGCTCCGGCGCTGCCTCCTGACCCAAGCGGCGGCCGGTCCAAATTTCAGTGGTTTTATCCCGCACCCGGTTAAACAAGACGCCGTGATGGTGGCTTTCATCGCTTTTGACCAGAATCAGCAGCGCCTGTGGCTCGTTAAAGCCGGTGAAATACCAGAAATCACTGTTTTGGCGATACGGATAGTCACTGTCAGCGCTGCGCGTCGCCTCGGGGGCGGCAAAAATCAACGCGGCGCTTCCCGGCGCCATTTTCGCCAGCAACCCCTGACGACGGCGGGTATATTCTTGTGGAGTCATCGCTCCCTCCAGCCTAATTGAAATGCTCGGCTCGTGAGCCGCGGCCAAAACACCGGTTCAGATCCGGCGTTGTCGTCAATGTAATACCGGAGCGGCCGGCGCAGGCGCCGCGTCGTCATCCGGGCGGGTAAAGTCATTATGGCAAAGGATAGCGGCCATACGGACATACTCAATCACTTCCTCCAACGATTGCGCCAGTTTTTCGCGGTCTTCGTCCTCGTCATATCCCAATTGACCGATATTGCGCAGATCGTCAATCGCCTCGCACACATCGCCCTGTACCTTGTCCAGTTGCGGCTGCACCACGCCCAGTCCCAGCAGAAAATGGTTCACCCAGCCAGCTAGCGCATCCACGCGCGCAAAGAGCGCACCGCCGTCGTCGTCATCCGCCGGCAGCAGCAGTTGAAATTGGAACGACGCGTCCGCCAACGCGGTGGCGGTGGCCTGGCGCAGCTCGCGCAGCGGCCCGGCCAGCGTTTGGGTAAACGCCAGTCCGTCGTTGGTCAATTCATGTACCAGAACCTGCCAGCCGTCGTTTTGTTTACCGCCGCAGAGTATCCCGCTAAGCAAGCCATGCATTTCCGCCGCGGTTAATACCACTGCCTGTGCGGCCAACAGCCGGTTCAGATTTTCGTAATCGGGGAAGGTATTTTGTTTAGACATGCGCTTTCATCAATGTTGGCGGGATAAGTTCGTGTTATGCTACCACCAAGGTCCGTCGCTATACCAGAAAGGGCTTGTAACTTCTGTTTTAGATAGATTATAGCTGCGCCCCTTCGCGCCTCGTCGGCATTCATCGGCACAGGCGGGGGTTGGCGCGGTAACAAAGGCAGGAAGGTGGTATGTCCGCACAACCAGTAGATATTCAAATTTTTGGCCGTACATTACGGGTCAATTGCCCCCCTGAACAACAAGAAGCGTTGAATCAGGCGGCGGAAGATCTTAATCAGCGTTTGCAAGATCTGAAAGTTCGAACTAGAGTCACCAATACGGAACAACTTGTTTTCATCGCCGCCCTGAACGTCTGTCACGAATTGGCGCAGGAAAGGTTGAAAACCCGGGATTATGCAGCCAACATAAAACAACGTATCCGCCTGCTGCAACAAACGATTGAGCAGGCGCTGGTTGAACAGGACCGCATAACAGAACGTCCGAGAAACCAGTTCGAATGACAACATACGCGCCGCGGGGCCGATACCGCAACCGCGGGCGGAAAACCAAATTTCTCTGAGGTGTTCGCCAGCGGGTCAGTCCCCTGAGCCGATATTTCATACCACAAGAATGTGGCGATTCCTGACCGGTGCGCATGCTCGGTTTGTCCGAGAAGCCTTAAGGTCTCGACGCTGCGTTCACCTTGAACCAAGGGTCCAGGGGTTACAGCCTGCGGCGGCATCTCAGAGATCCCCTTTAAGTACCGTTTCCCTATGACTTCGTCAATGGAAAAATCACTGCTGCGGCAGTCGCTGCGCAATCATATCCGCCTACGGCGCCGGGCATTGTCGCCGGAGCGGCAAACGGCTGCCGCCCAGCGCGTCGTCAGCCACGTCATGAATGATTCCCACATCCACAGCGCCCGCACCCTGGCCGTATTCCTGTCGTTTGACGGCGAGCTGGATACCCAACCGTTGATTGACGCTCTGTGGGCCGCCGGCAAGCAGGTGTATCTGCCGGTGCTGCATCCCTTCACCCCCGGCCATTTGCTGTTTATGCGTTATGCCGCCGCCACGCCGCTGGTGTTGAACCGGTTACGGATACGCGAACCTCAGCTGGACATCACCACCTTACTGCCGCTCGCCGGCCTGGATATACTGTTTACGCCGCTGGTGGCGTTTGATACCCAGGGGCAGCGCCTCGGCATGGGCGGCGGCTTCTATGACCGCACGCTGCAACACTGGCGGCCGCAGACGGGCTTTTACCCTATCGGGCTGGCGCACGATTGTCAGCAGGTGGCGGATCCGCTGCCGGTGAGAGAGTGGGATATCGGGCTTCCGGAAATTATTACCCCCTTCCGCCACTGGCGTTGGCATGACGCCGGGACGAAAAAAAATGGCTGACGCCGTTTTTGCCCTTTGTTTTCTAAACCGGAATAGCGTTTCCCAGACCGGGATAACGCAAAAGCCTGCGCTACGCACGCCGCAAGAGCGCGGTCGAAGAGAGACCATGGAGACATGCGCCGGGCTAACCTTAACTCCCCGCCTGCAGCTGTGACAGCCCCTGCATGCGCCGTACTTACCTTAATCCACTCCCACCGCTGTCTGTGGCCGCCATTGCAGGTGCCGGGTTTCTTTATTCTCGCCGGCGGCGATGATAGCCATCGCGCGCCGAGCGTTGTTTTAAGCCATCAGTAAAGCAAGTGGGCGCGAATGGTGCCCGGAATCGCTTTCATCAATTGCAGTGCTGTGTCTTCCGCCGCGGTTTCAACATCAATGACCACATAACCGATTTCCGGCGTCGTTTGCAGATACTGTGCGGCGATATTAATCCCCTATTCGGCAAAAATCTGGTTAATACGGGTTAACACGCCGGGACGGTTTTCATGGATATGCAACAAACGGCTGACGCGCGCGCCGTGCTCCGGCAGCGACACCTCGGGGAAATTCACCGCCGACAGGGTAGAACCGTTATCGAAATATTTGACCAGTTTACCGGCCACTTCAATGCCGATATTCTCCTGGGCTTCCTGAGTAGAGCCGCCAATACGCAGCGTCAGAATAACGTTATCGAATTCACACAGCGGCGACGTAAAAGGGTCGCTGTTGGTGGCCGGCTCCTGCGGGAAACCGTCTATCGCCGCCCCGGCCAGATGTTTGCTGGCCATCGCGGCGCATAGCGCAGGAATATCTACAACCGTGCCGCGTGAGGCGTTGATTAACAACGCGCCGGGTTTCATTTGGGCGAGTTCGGTTTTCCCCATCATATTGCGCGTCGACAGCGTATCCGGTACATGCAGACTTACCACATTACTTATCGCCAGCAGTTCGGCCAGCGTGGCGACCTGTTACGTATTGGCCAGCGTCAGCTTGCTTTCGATATCGTAGAAAAATACTTGCATCCCCAGGCTTTCCGCCAAAATACTTAATTGGGTGCCGATGTGGCCATAACCCACAATTCCGAGCTTTTTGCCGCGCGCTTCATAGCTGCCCAGCGCTTGTTTGTTCCACTGACCGCGATGCGCCCGGGCATTGGCTTCCGGGATGCCGCGCATCATGAGCAGCATCTCCCCCAGCACCATTTCCGCCACGGAGCGCGTGTTGGAGAAAGGCGCATCGAATACCGTAACACCACGCTTCATCGCCATCGGCAGATCGACCTGGTTGGTGCCGATGCAAAAACAGCCTACCGCCACCAGGTTCTCTGCCACGGCGAAAACCTCTTCCGTCAGATGGCTGTGGGAACGGATGCCGACAAAGTGAGCGTCGCGGATCGCGTTTTTCAGCTTTTCGGTATCCAATGCGTTTTTGTGATACTCAATATTGGTGTAGCTGGCGCGCTTCAGGTTTTCCAGCGCTGACGGGTGAACCTCCTTCCACCAGCAGAAACTTAATCTTGTCTTTTTCCAGCGATACTTTTGCCATTTCCCGACCCTTTAAGATGCTCACGATGCGGCTGCGCCGCGGAGCACTCCGACAAAATGACAAAATTTACCGGCCCGGCAACCGGCATGGGGCCACCGCGACAGCATAAGACACAGCCGTAAGGTCAGGTTATGGATTAATCGTCTGGCAGGTTGGTAAACGTAACGATATCAGGTAGGCAAGAACGGAAAGTGTGAAATTAATCACTAAATTCAGGGTGGAAAAATAAAACATATTATCGTATTTTTATTGACATCGGCGTGGGGGGGGGGGGGGGGGGCCCCCCCCCCCCCCGGGGGGGGGGGTTAAGATTCATGGGCCAAAAGGGCCGGGGATAGGCCCCCCCGCGCGCCGCCGCCCCCCCCCCCCCCACCGGCCCACCCCCCCGGGGGGGGTTGTGTTTTGGGGCACACCGGCCCCCCCCCCAAAAGACGCGATGTTGTGGGACACGGGGGTTGTTTAAGAGTTGGGGGGCCCACCCCCCCGCGGCACACACCCCG
>NZ_JBPESN010000072.1:0-11778 GCF_051710625.1 Sodalis sp. (in: enterobacteria)
TTATCCCAGCAGTTACCACGCCGACTCATACTCTGCTTTATCTGGCAGCGCCATAGGGCTTGCCGGTATTGACGGCTGGTATAGTGGCTGCCCTGGTCGCTGTGGAACATTCTGCTGTCCGGGGAGAACGACATAGCCCAGCCCACCGGTTTCCTCGCGAACAGATCAAGAACAACCGCAAGGTATGCCCAGCGTTTCCCGGTCCAGATGTAGGTCACATCGCCGCGCACCATACCTGGTTTGGCTCTGTTACAGTGAACTGGCGGTTGAGATGGTTCGGTATTTCAACGTATTCATTGCCGCCGCGTTTGTATTTGTGAGCCGGTAGCTGGCAGCTGGCGATACCCAGCTCTTTCATGAGCCTGCCTGCGCGCCAGCGCCCCATCCGGAAGCCTCTCTGGGTTGCCATGGTGGCGATACTTCTCGCGCCAGCGGCACCATGGCTGATACTGTGCAGTTCATGAACCTGACTGCGCAATACCGTTCGCCTGCCGTCTGGCCTGTCAGGACGGCTTTTCCAGTATTTGTAACTGCTGCGATGAACCCTGAACACGTGGCAGAGTGTGGCCACAGGATAATGCGCTCTGAGTTTCCTGATTAACGAGAACTGTTCAGGGAGTCTGACATTAAGAGCGCTGTAGCCTTTTTTAATATTTCGCTTTCCATTTCAATGCGTTGTACCTTCTTCTTGAGCTCACGTATTTCGATTTGTTCCGGGGTTATAGGAGAGGCTTTGGCGTTTTCCCCTGTTGCTCATCACGCAGTTGTTTTACCCATTTCGTCATCGTAGAAAGCCCGACGTCCATGGCTTTTGCTGCTTGCGCGGCGGTGTAATTTTGGCCGACAACCAGTTGAGCGGATTCGCGTTTGAATTCAGGACTAAAATTTCTTCTTTTCATTGGTGCACCCGTGTTGTTCTGAAGTGAGCATATCACCTCTGTTCAGGTGGCCAAATTCAGTGTGTCACTATAATGTACGGCAAGCCGTTGATCAGCTGCAAAATCGGTACCGGCACTACCTATGTTAACGTTCACCGGCAAACCGGCCTGGTGGTGCCGCCAGCTTTGGCAGGATCCCGCCCTGCCCCGGCGCTATGGCGAGCAGGCGCGTGAGCGTTTTAACGCCTTATTTACCTCAACGCGGATGGTCAGTAGCTATGCTGATATTTATCGCGAACTGGCGGGACACGATTAAGGAGTGCGTTCCTATCGCACCAATCACTACCCGCAAGACACTTGCTTGGGTTAATATATAATATACATATAGACCTGTTCGCCGGACGGCGGCGGCAGGTGTCATCCTTACTATAGGAGTTGCTTAATGTCCACACAACAGATAGGCGTCGTCGGTATGGCGGTAATGGGGCGCAACCTGGCGCTTAACATTGAAAGCCGTGGTTATAGCGTATCCATCTTTAACCGGTCGCGCGAAAAGACCGATGAAGTGATTGCGGAAAACCCGGGGAAAAAGCTGGTGCCTTATTATAGCGTGGAAGAGTTTGTCAATTCGCTGGAGAAACCGCGGCGTATTCTGTTGATGGTCAAGGCCGGAGAAGGCACGGATAAAACCATTAACTCGTTGAAACCGTTTTTGGAAAATGGTGACATTCTTATTGACGGCGGCAACACCTTTTACAAAGACACCATCCGCCGCAACCGCGAGCTGTCGGAAGAAGGGTTTAACTTTATCGGTACCGGCGTGTCCGGCGGTGAAGAAGGGGCGCTGAAAGGGCCGTCGATTATGCCTGGTGGCCAGAAACACGCCTATGAGCTGGTGGCGCCTATCCTTGAAAAAATTGCCGCGCGCGCCGAGGGTGAAGCTTGTGTAACCTATATTGGTCCCGATGGCGCCGGCCATTACGTCAAGATGGTGCATAACGGCATCGAATACGGCGATATGCAGCTGATTGCCGAAGCTTATGCGCTATTGAAAAACGCGCTGGGCCTGAGCAATGAGCAGCTGGCCAACACCTTCAGCGAATGGAATAAGGGGGAGCTTAGCAGCTACTTGATTGATATTACTAAAGATATTTTCACCAAGAAGGACGAGCAGGGCAACTATCTGATCGACGTCATTCTGGATGAGGCGGCCAACAAAGGCACCGGCAAATGGACCTTTCAAAGTTCGCTAGATTTGGGCGAACCGCTAAGTTTAATCACCGAATCGGTGTTTGCCCGCTACCTGTCGTCGCTTAAACCTCAGCGCGTGGCGGCCTCCAAGGTGCTTTCCGGCCCGCAGCACGAAGCGTTTAGCGGTGACAAGGCGGCCTTTATCGAAAAAGTGCGTCGCGCGCTTTATCTGGGCAAAATCGTTTCCTATGCGCAGGGTTTCTCTCAGCTGAAAGCCGCCTCCGAAGAGAACGAGTGGGATCTGAATTACGGCGAGATTGCGAAAATCTTCCGCGCCGGTTGCATTATTCGCGCCCAGTTCCTGCAGAAAATTACCGACGCCTATGCCGAGGATGCGGCGATCGCTAACCTGTTGTTGGCGCCGTACTTCAAAAAGATTGCCGATGACTACCAGCAGGCGCTGCGCGATGTGGTGGCCTATGCGGTTCAGCACGGTATCCCAACGCCGACCTTCTCTGCCGCCATCGCTTACTATGATAGCTACCGCTCCGCCCTCCTGCCGGCCAACCTGATTCAGGCCCAGCGCGACTATTTTGGCGCCCATACCTATAAGCGTATTGACAAGGAAGGGGTGTTCCACACGGAATGGCTGGAATAACCGCTTCCGCTTCCGCTTCCGCGCAGGCGAGATGAGCGCTGCGCGGAAGACGTTGGAAGCCGCATTCTCCTGCGTCACCTAAAAGCAAACAGCGTCACCGGCCGGTTTTACCGGCCGGTTTTTTTTGCCTTGCCGGTGGTGACGGGGTTTGAAACGAGTCAATTAGGGTGAAACCGTGATGTTTTGCGCTGACAGCCCTGCCTATATTTTGCGGGCCTTGATCTAAAACGCGTAAACTGAAAGGAACCATACATGTTTTTCTCGTTGCCAATTTACCGCAGGGGCGCCGGGCACAACGCCGGGGACGCGTTTGCTCATCCTACTGTGGACCCGACAGGGAGGAGCGGCGGGGACGGCGGTATTGCCGCGCCCGTCAAAGGGAAATACGCCCAACTCCCCACTTGTAAGCGCTAATCCGGTCACGCTCGCCAAACACCTGCAGCGCGCCGAACAGGGCAGCGCCCGGTAGAGACTCTCCGCCACGTTGCACAGCGCCGCGCGCTATTCGGGATAACGCAATCCTGAAAGAGGCGCACCAGCCTACACCCATGCAGAATGAACCATCGGCTGTCGCACCGGCGTTGCCGCCCAGGATCGCTGCCGGTGGACCGGCGCAGCATAAGCTTACCAGCCGGCAGACTAACACCGGATCTTTATTGGGCCACGTCGCGTCGCCGTCGTCGGTACACGCCGCCGCACCTGCGCGTAACGCAACGTTTTTGCCCGTCGTTGAGCAGGCTAAGGTTCACCTTGCTGGTCAACCTGAACGCCACTACCGGGGGATCGCCGCGCTGACCCTGCACTGGACGTTTCCCCGTGGCGTCAGTGGACACGGGTATCGGCAGCATGGCCACCTGGCCGCCTGTTACCTTCGATAAGGTTGCTGCCCTGGCTGCCGTCAGGTCAATAGCGTTAAAGCTGGCAGATGCTAACTACGAACTACGAACTGCCAACTATCGGCATCACCGGCGCGCTCATCGTTTATATTGATGAACGCGTCGCTTAACGTGCACATCTCCGGTGCGTGAGAGGTAAATGCGCGACTGCGCCAAAGAAAGCGCCTCACGCCTGCCAGCCGCACGACGCGCCGTTAGCGGTGACGTTCGCGCAGGCGGCCGATCACCCGGCTTAAATCCAACTCCTGATCCTGCAACAGCACCAGCAGATGATAAAGCAGATCCGCCGCTTCATTAATCAGCGCCTCCTTGTCGTGCACCGTGGCGGCCAACGCGGTTTCCACCCCCTCTTCGCCGATTTTCTGGGCGATGCGTTTTGTGCCGCTGGCGTACAAACTGGCGGTGTAAGAACTTTGCGGATCGGCGTTTCTACGCTCGCCAAGCAGCGTTTGCAGCGTGTAGAGAAACCCCCAATCGCTGGCGGTGGGATGGAAACAACTGCCGGTACCGTTATGGCAGGTCGAACCTTGAGGATGGGCCAAAATCAGTAGCGTATCGTTGTCGCAGTCAGGATGAACGCTGACCAACCGCAAAACGGTTGCCGGAACTCTCGCCCTTGGTCCACAGCCGGCCCTTACTGCGCGAGTAAAACGTCACCTGACCGGATTGCTCGGTCGCCTGCCGCGCGTCGGCATTCATATAGCCCAGCATCAAAACCTCGCCGGAGACGGCGTATTGGACGATAGCGGGCAGCATCCCGCCGGTTTTTTGCCAATCCAGCTGCTGGTGCTGTTGTTCGGTTAACATAATTTAATTTCCACTCCCTCTGCCGCCAAGAACTGCTTTAATTCACCAATATTGATGATCTGCTTATGAAACACCGACGCCGCCAGTGCGCCGTCCACCTTCGCGTCGCGAAACGCCGCGAGAAAATGCGCCATCGTGCCGGCGCCGCCGGAAGCGATAAGCGGAACGTGGCAGCGTTCCCGAACCTGCCACAACTGCGTCAGGTCGTAGCCATTACGCACGCCGTCCTGATTCATCATATTCAATACGATCTCCCCCGCGCCGCTGGACTTCTTCTACCCAGTCCAGGGTTTGCCAGGAGGTGATGCGGGTGTGGGTTTCGTCGCCGGTATATTGATTGACCTGATAACACCCGCGCGCGGCGTCGAACCAGGTATCGATACCGACGACAATACATTGGACGCCAAAGCGATCCGCCAGACGGCTAATGAGCGTCGGGTCCGCCAGCGCCGGGGAGTTAATCGAAATTTTATCGGCGTCGTAAGAGAGGATCTCGCCGGCCTGCGCCACGCTTTGGATACCGCCGGCTTACGCAGAAGGGAATGTCGATGACCTCGGCGACGTCGGCTATCCAGCGCTTGTCGACCACCCGGCCGTCGGCGAAGGCCGTGATATCATAAAATACCAACTCATCGGCCCCGTCATCGTCATCGCGGCGCGCCAGCGGCACGATATCGCCGATGATTTCGTGATTTCGGAATTGAACCCCTTTTACCACCTGGCTCTGCCGGACATCCAGACAGGGAATTATGCGTTTTGCCAGCATGCCAACGCCTCCGCTACGGTAAATTTGTTTTCCAACAGCGCGCGGCCGACGATGACACCCTGCACGCCGCTGTGGCGAAGCTGGGCGACATCCGCCGCGCTGCGGATACCGCCGCCGACCTGTACCAGCGCCGGCGCCACCCCGGCCAGCGGCCGACGCAACAACGGGATTTGGCGCGCTTGCGGATCGCGGGCGGAGCTCAGCAACTGCATGTTGAGGCAAATGACCAACACCGGCTGGGTGCAGGCTTTAATCAGCGCAATGAGTTCCCCCTCGCGCAACTGATCCATGGCCGCCTGGGCGGTGCCGATGCCGGGCAGAAATAATTTGTCCGCCTGCAACACGATGTCGGCGTCGCGGCTGACGACCGCTTTATAGCCCAGGCGACGTACCGCGGCGGTAACTGAGAACAGATTGGCGCAGCCGGTATCCAGCACTACCACGTTCATCACAGCACTCCTTTTGAGCTGGGCAGCGTGTCGCCCTCCACGCGGATAGCCTGGCGCAGCGTGCGGCCGAAGGCTTTAAACAGGCTCTCCACCCGATGATGATCATTCTTGCCTTTGGTGCGCAGATGCAGCGTGCAGGCCATGGCATAGGAAAGCGAACGGAAGAAATGCTCTACCATCTCGGTGCTGAGATCGTTTACCTGCTGGAAACTGTACTCGGCTTTGTATTCCAGATGCGGTCGGCCGAAAATATCCAGCGCGCAGCGCGCCAGGCACTCGTCCATCGGCAGCACGAACCCGAAGCGACCAATATGCGTTTGTCTCCCAACGCCTTGTTCAGCGCTTCCCCCAGCGCCAGCGCGGTATCTTCCACCGTGTGGTGATCATCAATATGCAGATCCCCCTTTACCGCGATATTCATGCGCAGACCGCCGTGGGTGGCAATCTGATCGAGCATGTGATCGAAAAAACCGATGCCGGTGTTGATTCGGCTGTCGCCTTCCCAGTCGAGCCAGACTTCCACATCGGTGGCGGTTTCCCGTGTGACGCGATTAACGCGCGCGTGGCGGTCGCGGCGGGTCAGCTGCTCGGCAATTGCCGGCCAATTGAGCGACGTGCGCTGATACCGCAGCGCGGTGATACCCATATTGGCCGCGAGCACCATGTCGGTTTCCCGGTCGCCGATGACATAGCTGTGGGCGCTATCCAGCCCGCCCTCTTGCAGCCAGGGCGCCACTATCCCCGTCTGCGGTTTGCGGCACGCGCAGCCGTCGGTGGGTAAATGCGGGCAAATCAACACCTCATCAAACACAATGCCATGGGAGGTAAAGATGACCATCATCAGATCATGCGGCCCACCTGGAAATCCGCCGGGGGTTTGCTGATGAGCGTGCCATCACGATCGATAAACAGGACTTTCTGATTCACAGGGACTCCTTGCTGGAAGAGGGTTTCAACGCCTTTAACGCCGCAATCACGCTCTGGCACTCTGCCAAAGTGCCGATGATAATACGCAAACAGTCGGCCAAGCCCGGTTGTTTGCTTTGAGATCGCGTAAAATCGTACCCTGATCCCAGAGTATTTTGAACACTCGATAGTCCGGATTGCACCGGACCAGCAAATAATTGCTGACGCTGGGATACACCGCGCAAATACAGGGGCAATCCGCCACCCGTGTCCGCGTTTGCCGTAATCCCTCATCCGAAAACGCCTGTTCGGCGATATCCGCCACCGGCAGAGCGCCAGCGGGTAGGGGGCGATGACTTTTAACAACAGTTAAATCATCTCAACATTCGCCAGGACAAAACCGCAGCGCAGACCGGCCAGGGCGAAGACCTTGGACAGGGTACGCAGAATGATCAGATGCAGGTATTCAGCGAGCCAGTTCACCACGCTCGCCTGCGGGCAAAAATCGATATAGGCTTCATCGACCACCAGCAGCGACGCGCAGCGTCGCTCTCGGACCTGCTGCACTATGGCTCTGATGTCCGCCTGGGTATCCACCCCCCCCCGGACGGGTCAGGAGTCGCGCCTGTTCGGCCGCATCGCAATCGCGCCAGCGCAACGGTTGGGAAAAAACTGTGGCGTTCGTGGTTCTCACTCCATCATCTTTTCAATGGGCAACACCAGAATCGAGCTGGCGCCGAGGGCCTTCAGATTTTCCATGGTTTCCCAGAATAGAGTTTCGCTGCTGACCGTGTGCATCGCCACACGGTGTTGATCTCCCGCCAGCGGCAGGACGGTCGGCCGCTCCGCTCCGCGCCGGGCAGCAGACTGCTGATGTCATCCAGCCGTTCGGTCGGGGCGTGCAGCATGATGTATTTCGATTCCCGGGCCTGGATGACCCCCTAGATACGGACAAGAAGCTTATCCACTAGCGATTGTTTCGCCACCGACAGTTCGCCGTCGCGCTGGAAGAGCGCAGGCCTCGGAGCGATAAATGACCTCCGCCTCGCGCAATCTATTGGCCTCAGGGGTGGCGCCGGTGGACACCAAATTGCAGATGGCATCGGCAACCCCGGCGAGCGGGGCGACCTCTACCGAACTGTTCAGCAGACAGTACTTGAAGGTGATATCGAGTTTATCTAGGTACTGTTTTAACAAATGCGGATAGGAGGTGGTGATACGTTTGCCGCGCAGGCATTCGGGACCGGTTTAGGGGGTGTCCAGCGGCAGGGCCATCGACAATCGACACCCGCCGAAGTCCAGCCGGCGCAGAGTAAAGTAACAGGGATCTTCTCCCTGGGCGCGGCGGGTCAGCAATTCCTCTTCCAATACGTTCTCGCCGATGATGCCGAGGTCCCACCACGCCGTCCATCACTAGACCCGGGACATCGTCGTCGCGCACCCGCATGATATCAATCGGCATATTCTCCGCAAAGGCCAGCAGGCGCTGCTGTTGCAGATTGATTTTTATGCCGCACTACTCCAGCAACTGCTGCGATTCTTTGCTTAACCGGCCTGATTTCTGCATTGCTATCCGTAACCGTGATTTGTCCAACATGATGTCCTCTGCCGTAACTGAATTATTTATCCAAGCCAAAAAAAACCTTGGAAGAAATCTTTCGAGGGCTCTCTCTGACATTCTGCGCCGCTGGAAGATTAAAACCTCTTTCAGCACCCATCGCCTGAAAGACTAGTTAGAATGATGCTGATGATGATGGTTGATCAGAATGTTTGTCATTGCTTGTTCCACAAGTCGCATTACTGAATTTTTAGTAAGCAATGCCGATAACCTAACCATGTTTGATGCAAAGTGCAATACTTTTTTGTGTCGGCACCCTGCGCTTTCGCGACCGCTTCGCGTTAAGCTTACCGGAAGCGGGAGAACAAACGGGAGCGAGCGCAATGAAAAAAGTGGCGATTGTCGGATTGGGCTGACTGGGAATGCCGTTGGCGCTATCTTTACTGGCCCGCGGCTATCAGGTGGTGGACAGCGCGCTGGCGGCCGAGGTGCCGCGCATTATTCAGTTCGACATCGGTGTATGGCGAGGGACCCGGCGTGAAGGGCGAGGAAAGTCCGACCGCGCCGTGCTCGCCGGCGGGCAGGTGTCTGGTCGGGCTGGAGAACTGGTTGCATCAATTACCCCACACCTCAGTGGATATCCTGCGCTTGGCGGGATTGGTAGGGCCGGGCCGCCACCCGGGGCGCTTCCTGGCGGGGAAGCAAGGCCTGCCGGGCGGCGGGCAGGGGGTCAATCTGGTCCGTCTGGCGGATGTTATCAGCGCCATTACCCTGCTGCTTTAGCGGCCGCGCGGTGGACATCGCTATAATTTATGTGCGCCGTGGCATCCCGCCAAGCGAGACTATTATTTGGCCATGGCCCGTGCTTTAGGCGTAGCACCTCCGGTCTATCTGGCGGACAGCGGCGCGGGTGAGGGGAAAATTATTGACGGCAACCGAATTTGTAAAGAGCTGGGCTTCGACTATCTCTATCCCGATCCTGCCTTCATGCCCTCAGCCTGACGTCATAGGGGGTCCGGCGTGATTTGCCAGCCGGCGGGCTTACCGCTATGGTTGATAAGGGGCGTTGCTTTTTACTACGCCGCACTTACGTCGCGCTAAACGCGACGGCCACAGGCGTTCGCAGGTGACCTATAGAAAATCTGGCAGATAGTCCGGCGGTTTTCGACCCCGGACCGGCAGTGAGTCGAACCAGCGCGTTCCAGCGCGAAATTATGGCGTATCTGGATAGGCTGTCCTCATACTCCGGCAGGTGGAACTCCTGCTGACGGATCTTAATGGTAGTTTTCGCGGTAAACGTGTTGCCCTTTCCAGAGTGCGCAATCATGCGCCTCGGTGTATGCCATGACCGTGACCGGCGAAACGGTTGCGATGCCCGACCTTATCGGTGCGGAAGGCGAGCCAGACCTGCTTTGTTTGCCGCTGGCAGGCTCCCTTAAACCCTCTGCTGCCGATCCGGCCCATTGCGCCCAGTTGCAGCTAATCATGCAGGATACTGACGGTCAACCTTTCGCTGTCGAGCCGCGCAATGTGCTCAATCGCCTCTGGCAGCAGTTGCGTGCGCGTGCCCTCCATCCCGTGGTGGTGGCGGAACTGGAATTCTATCTGCTTGACCGGCGGCGTAATGCGGCGCATATGCCGCCGCCGTCCCGTGAGCACCACGTTCAGCCGCGTCAAGAACACTGTCAGGTGTATTCGCTGGACAGACTAGATCGCTGTGCTGCGGTCCTGGACGATATCGCCCGGCTGGCGCGCCTTCAGGGGTTACCCACGGAGGGGGCGATAGCGGAATCCGCGCCGGGGCAGTTCGAGATCAACCTCGCTCATACCGACAACGGGCTCGACGCCTGCGATCGGGCGTTGCAGTTGAAACGGCTAGTGCGTAGGGTGGCGGAGCAACACCGATTGACCGCGACCTTCATGGCTAAACCCTATGAAGCCTGGACCGGCAGCGGGCTGCATATTTATCTTAGTTTACGGGATGCCGCGGGCAATAATGGCTTTATCGACCCGCATGGGCGCCCGTCGCCGCTGATGGCGCGCGCTATCGCCGGCATCTTGGATTTATTGCCAGCTTCCATGGCGCTGCTGCCGCCCAACGTTACCGCTTTCCGCCGGTTTCAGCCGGGCGGTTACGTCCCGTTGCCCGCAAATTGGGGCTTTAACAACCGGACGGTGGCCGTGCGTATTCCCTGTAGCGATGCGGATAATTGCCGTCTGGCATATCGTGTCGCCGGGGCCGATGCCAATCCGTATTTGGTCGTGGCGGCGCTGTTGGCCGGCATCTTACACGGGCTGGACGGCAACGCGCCGTTGCCGGCAAGGGTACGCGGCAACGGCGCGCGGGCAGGGGCGCCACTGCCGCTGCGTCAGTGCGAATCCCTGACGGCGTTCGCCAATGATACCCGGCTGCAAGCCCTGCTCGGTGAGCGTTTTTGCCGTCTGTTTCATACCTGTAAAGCCGCCGAACTGAGTCAGTTCGAGCGGCGGGTGACGTCCACCGAAATCGACTGGATGCTGAACAATGCCTGAAGCGGAGCGGCTTGCCATCCCGGCATCGCTGTAGCAAGATGCCGCCCCAAAAAAAACTGGCGCCGTGAGGCGCCGGTTTTTTCATCGTTGTTTCGCGCAGGGTGGATGGCGCGTGACGTGTTGTTACCCGATGAGGCGCCTTCGCGCGTGCATGAGGACGTAGTAAAGAGCTATGGGGCAGAATGTGGTGGCAGGGTCGGCGCCCGCCGAACGCGCTACGTGTAAGAAAAACCCTGACCTTGTTTCAGGTGGTGATGATAGGTCTGGCCTACCTGCAACCGATGACCTTGTTCGATACCTTCGGTATCGTCTCGGGCCTGACCGACGGGCATGTGGCGACCGCCTATGCGGTGGCGTTGTGCGTTGTGCTGTTCACCGCGCTCAGCTACGGCAAGCTGGTCCGTCGCTTTCCCTCGGCCGGCTCGGCCTATACCTGCGCGCAAAAAACCATCAGCCCTGGTGTCGGCTTTATGGTGGGGTGGTCGTCGCTGCTGGATTATCTCTTTATGCCGATGATCAACGTTTTGTTGGCAAAAATTTATTTGCAGCCGCTGTTTCCGTCGGGGCCGGCATGGATTTTCGTCGCGGCGCTGGTCGCGATGATGACGCTGTTCAATTTACGCGGCAACCGTCTGGTCGCCCATTTCAACGGCCTGATTATGGTGCTGCAGGTCGCGATTATCCTGGTGTTTCTGGGGCTGGTTGTCCGCGGGGTGATGCAGGGGGAAGGCAGCGGCACGTTGGTGAGTATGACGCCGTTTGTGGGGTGGCAATCATTTCTGGACTCTTAAGTTAAACGATGGGTTAGCCGGAAGCCCTTTAATGGCGCGGCTTACAGAGATTTTACAGACTCTGGACTCGAATGACTGTGGTTTGAGCAGATTTAAAGGTGGTTTAAACGCCTTTTAAGCATCCATTAGATATATGTGAATTAGGTTAAAAACTTTTAGTAAATCATAAAAATAATGAAGTGAGATAGATAATGGCCTAATCTTTATTTAGGCCGGGCTACTTTTCTTACAGTTTAAGCTTGCCACATCTTCTACTGCACACTCTTCAGATACCGCCCCCTTTTTAGCTTCGTGTAGGGCTATCAGACGTTCTTTTTCTTCTTTTGGAAGTTGGAGTAACAGGCTA
>NZ_JBPESN010000073.1:0-11771 GCF_051710625.1 Sodalis sp. (in: enterobacteria)
CCGGTTTCCTCGCGAACAGATCAAGAACAACCGCAAGGTATGCCCAGCGTTTCCCGGTCCAGATATACGTCACATCGCCGCACCATACCTGGTTTGGCTCCGTTACAGCGAACTGGCGCTCAAGATATTCGGGATCGCAACGTGCGCCTGACCGCCACGCTTATACCTGTGCGTCGGCTGCTGACAACTGACCAGCCCCAGCTTTTTCATGAGCCTGCTTGCGAGCCAGCGCCCCATCCGGAAGCCTCTCTGGGTTGCCATGATGGCGATACTTCTCGCGCCAGCGGCACCATGGCTGATATTGTGCAGTTCATGAACCTGACTGCGCAATACCGTTCGCCTGCCGTCTGTCCTGTCAGGTCGACTTTCCCAGTATTTGTAATTGCTGCGATGAACCCTGAACACGTGGCAGAGTGTGGCCACAGGACAATGCGCTCTGAGTTTCCCGATTAACGAGAACTGTTTAGGGAGTCTGACATCAAGAGCCTGTAGCCTTTTTTAATATTTCGTTTTCCGTTTCAATGCGTTGTACCTTCTTCTTGAGCTCACGTATTTCGATTTGTTCCGGGGTTATAGGAGAGGTTTTTGGCGTTTTCCCCTGTCGCTCATCACGCAGTTGTTTTAGCCATTTCCTCATCGTAGGAAGGCCGACGTCCATGGCTTTTGCTGCTGGCGCGGCGGTGTAATTTTGGTCGACAACCAGTTGAGCGGATTCGCGTTTGAATTCAAGACTAAAATTTCTTCTTTTCATTGGCGCACCCGTGTTGTTCTGAGGTGAGCATATCACTTCTGTTCAGGTGGCCAAATTCAGTGTGCCACTACAAATTGATTGGCGCCCCACATGTCTCATCGCGTGGCGGTACTGCGTCGAGGGCAAATAGCGGGCATGGTTGTCAACGATGCTCACGCCCGTCGGCGCATCGGCGCACTAATAAGCGGAGAAACGCCATGCTAGGCCGGTCCAGGTGCCGTAACGTCGGCGCGAGGGTCAGACGCCTGTGCCTGGAAACGGGATTTACTCTGCTGGCTATTGAGCTGGCGCTTTTTATTGCCGGCCTGCTGCTATGGCTATTGGGGGTCGATCCACTAGCCTACTATGGTTTTATCGTGCGTAATGGACTGCTGGCGTCCGCCGGTTGGCAAGTAGCGCTAACGCGCACGGGGCCGCTGCTGCTGATCGTTGCCAGCTTGATGGTGGCGAGAATTTGGGCGGCGCCGGATAGTTTATGTTGGGCGCGGTACTGCCCTCGGCCATCGCACCGGCGCTGTTATTTCGCGACGTTCTCTTGGGGATCACCTTGTCTCTGGCGCTGCTGGCCGGGGTGCTGGGCGGAATACTGTGGAGCCCTGCTGCCGGCGATCTTAAAAATCTGGCGTAATATTAACGAAATTATTACCAGCCTTATGATGTCGTTTCTCGGCGTTTCGTTGGCCAATGTGCTGGTCAAATTGCTACTGGCGGATCCGGCGACAACCGTGCCGCAAACTTGTAACCTGTCCTGGGAACAACGATTGTTGATGCTGTTCGGCGGTTACGTTTCCAGCGGACTGTTGCTCGGTCTGCTAGCGGTGCTGGCGGGCGCGGTCGAGATCATCGCTATTCAGAACAATGTGCGTGCTGATTGGAATCCGGCCTACATTTTGGTTATTGTGCCGTTGGTGTTTCTGGTGTAATTCAACGGGTTTGGCAGTCTCGCTTTCGCTTTCGTGTTTTCGGTGCTCTCCATCTGCAGCGGAAGCGCGGCGCGGCGGATGGGCGTCTTCAACCATTTCACCTTGCTGACCGTCGCGCTACTATTAATTGTGCCGGGCTTGACCCGTCTGGCCGTTGCCCGACTACGGCAAGCGCTACGCCAGCGGACTCTGCGCAACACGACGACGGAGGCTTAGCGCCGGGGATGGAGACAAAATGAAAAAGTTAACCAGCGGTTTTATCACCTCCCTCCTCATGGGAGCCATCGTCGCCGGCATACCGCTGCTGTTGGCGGGGCGGGGGAACAACTGTCCGAAAAAGCCGGCGTGCTGAATATCGGGCTGAAAGGGGTGATGCTGGCCGGCGCCTGGCTGGGCTTCCTTGGTGGCCTGGCGTCACGATTCCATGGCGCTGGGCTTAGGGGCAGGGGCCGCAGGCGGGATGTTGGTGGCGGCGCTGATGGCGGGACTGTGTCTGTGGCTGCGGCTCAATCAGATAGTCATCGGTATCGCCTTGACCCTAGGCGCTGAAGGGCGGCACCGCGCTGCTGCAGCAAATGGCTTTCAACCAGAGTTATCCCCGCCTGGGCAGCATCAACAGCATCAGGCTGCCCTGGCTTGCCGAACTGCCGGTGGTGGGCAAAGCCCTGTTCGTGCAGCCGCTGGTGGTGTATTTGGCCGTCGCCTGCGTCCCGCTGCTGGCCCGGCTTTTATCGCGCCAGCAATGTGGGTCTGGCGCTGCAGGTGGCCGGCGATCGACCCGCCGCACTGGGGAGGCGGCCGCGGTGTGAGCGTGCAGGGGACGCGCACGCTGGCGGGATTGGGTGGCGCTTATATGGCGCAGGTCGGCGCCGGTATTTTTGTGCCGTTTATGACTCAGGGCAATGGTTTTATCGCCATTGTGCTGGCGATGCTGGCGCGCGGGCGACCGCTGTGGTTTTTGGCGGGGGCTCTTTTGTTTGGCGCGTGCCTGTCGCTGACCACTGCGCTGGGCGCCGTGTGGACGCGGGGCGCGCGATAACGTTGCCTTCCAGCTCCCGCGCGAGGAGGCATTGGCGGGGTGCAACAAACCTGGCACATTAACGACATGTTGCGCATCGCGCCCGATTTAATGTTGCTGGCTGACACCTGACAGCCGAGAAAGAGGGACGATGCATCGCTTCACAGCGCCCGGCAAGCGCGTTTTCATCAGTAACGACCCGAATCCCCAGAGGCGCAGGTTGTCGTTAACGCACCTTAAGCGGCGTGATAAGGGTTTCCAACCCTTCTATTTTTATCGCCAACGCCAGGCTCATAAGCTGGCCCAGGCGCCCTTCCGGGAACTCTCCTTTACGGGCAAACCAGAGCAGATAAGGTTTGGGAAGATCGATAAGCATCCGCCCTTGATATTTACCAAAACGGCATTGCGGTATTGGCAATGGCCACCAGATCCTCTTTTTCCATTTTCGCCCCCTTATGCGTCCGAAGAGTCTCCCAGAAGACGCATCATTTCCGCCTCATCCATCACCGGAATATTCAACTGCTGTGCCTTGGACAATTTGGATCCCGCCGCCTCCCCCGCGATGAGCAGATCGGTTTTGGCGGAAACGCTGCCGCTGACCCGCGCGCCGAGCGCGATCAGCCGATCCTTGGCCTCATCCCGCGACAGGCTGCTTAGCGATCCGGTCAGGACAATGGTTTTCCCGGCGAAGGGATTATCGCTCGCCGCGACGGGCGCTGCCACAGGTTCAGGCCAACGAATACCGATTGCCGGGCTCAACAAATCCTGGATCACTTCGATATTATGCGTTTCCACAAAAAAGTGGCGCACGTGGGTCGCGACAGTGTTGCCAATATCCTGCACGCCCGTCAGCGAATCAATATCGGCGGCAATCAGCGCGTCGAGCGTGCCGTAGGCGGCAGCCAGATTAGCGGCCGTGGCCTCGCCCACCTCGCGGATCCCAAGCGCGTACAAGAAGCGCGCAAAGGTGGTCTGCCGGGCTTTTTCCAACGCCTCCAGCAAATTTTGCGCCGATTTTGCCCCCATCCGGTCCAGCCGCGTCAGAATTTCTTTATTCAGCTGGAACAGGTCGGCCGGGGTTTTCACCAGCTCCTGCTCCACCAGCTGATCAATGATCTTATCGCCCATACCGTCGATGTCCATCGCCCGGCGGGAAACGAAATGCTTCAGCGCTTCCTTGCGCTGTGCGGCGCAAACCAGGCCCGCGGTGCAACGCAGCACCGCCTCGCCTTCCACCCGCTCGACGTCCGAGCCGCAAACCGGGCATTGCGTCGGAAACGCTACCGGCCGCGCCTCTGCAGGCCGTTCGGACGTGACAACGCCGACAATCTGCGGGATGACATCGCCGGCGCGACGCACAATGACCGTATCGCCAATCATCAGCCCCAGCCGCTCGACCTCATCAGCGTTGTGCAGGGTGGCGTTACTGACCATGGCGCCGGAAACCAGTACCGGCTCAAGGCGCGCGACCGGCGTGATTGCGCCGGTCCTTCCCACCTGAAACTCCACGTCGCGTACCCGGGTCAACTGCTCCTGGGCCGGAAATTTATAGGCGATAGCCCAGCGCGGCGCGCGGGCGACAAAGCCCAGACGCTGCTGCAGCGCCAGCGAGTCGACTTTAATCACCACACCGTCGATATCGAACCCGAGCGATGACCGCTCCTCGTGCACCTGCCGATAAAAATCCAGCACCGCCGCACTACCGGTGCAGCGGCGGACGCGATCGCTGACCGGTACCCCCCAGGCTTTGAACTGCTGCAAGCGCTCCCAATGACTCTCCGGCAACTCGCCGTCCTCCAGCAGGCCGACGCCATAGCAATAAAACGTCAGCGGCCGCCTGGCGGTAATCGCGGGATCCAACTGGCGTAAGGAGCCGGCGGCGGCGTTGCGCGGATTGGCGAAGACTTTACCCCCTTCCCGTTTGGCGGTCTCATTCAGCCGCAGAAAGCCCGCTTTCAACATGAAGACTTCGCCGCGGATCTCCAGCAGCCGCGGCAGGTTGTCCTGATCTTGCAAGCGCAACGGAATGGTGCGGATGGTGCGCACGTTAGCGGTGATATCCTCACCGGTGGCGCCGTCGCCGCGGGTGGCGCCCCGCACCAGCTCGCCGTTCTCATACAGCAGGCTGACCGCCAGACCGTCTAGCTTCAGCTCGCAGCAATAGGTCATGTCGTCGTCGCGCTTAAGCCTGTCGCGTACCCGCTTGTCGAACGCCAGAAAACTCGGCTCTTCAAAAACATTATCCAGCGACAGAATGGGCACTTCATGGCGCACCTGCCCAAAACTGCTTTGCGCTTGTCCGCCGACGCGCTGAGTGGGGGAATCGGCGCTCAGCAGGTCTGGCCGTTCGGCCTCCAGCGTGCGCAGTTCCGCCATAACCCGGTCATATTCACTGTCGGGCACTTCAGGGGCAGCTTCCACATAATAGAGGTATTCCCAGTGTCGCAGTTGCTTACGCAACCGCAGGATATGTTGTTCAATCATGTTCCATGATGCACCATCAGCAGCAAAAACCCCCGCAAGCGGGGGCTGAGAATAACGCTATTTTAGCAGCAACCGGTCGGTTCCGGTTAGCGATGACCGGCAAGATAAGTATAACCGCTGCCGGCCAGATGGATAAAAACGCTATGGGCAGGATAAGCCTGACTGTGACCGTTGCAGGCGAACGGTAGCCGGTGCGGACTCACCGCCAGGGATCGGTTTACCCGCACACATCAGACACCGGCATTCGCCTCCAGCACCTGACAAATGCGCGCTTTATAGCCGTCCAGTTTCTGCGGGGTCATCATCCGCCGCTCATCGTCAAGCACCACGCCGTTGCAATCATCGGCGATACGCTGGGCGGACTGCAGCATAAGCTTGAAGTTCTGATGGGCATCGCCATAGGAGGGAACCATCATGAACATGGAGATACCCGGCGTGGTGAAATCAGCCATATTGTCCGGGTTGAACGAACCGGGCTTGACCATATTGGCCAGACTGAACAGCACCGGCCCGCTGCCGGCAGGGTTGAGATGACGATGGAATATATTCATTTCACCAAACTGAAAACCAGCCTGCAGCACGCTTTGCAGCAATTCTTCGCCGCCTAATACCGTACCGTTATGGGCGGCGATATGCAGTACCAGCACCGTTTCTTTTTCCGGTACCTGGGCCGCTTTTATCGAACTCTCTTCTGCCGGGTCGGGCGCGCCGGCGTCGGCGGCAGGCGTCGATGACCGGTAATCTGTTTGGGGCGCAGCGGCGCGGCTGGCGGCAGGCAATGGCGGATCGTCGTCATCGCGTGCACCCATTTCGTCGCCGTCAGAAGCGACCTGTTCACGGGCAGGCATGGCAGGTTCGGCGGCACGGATTTGCGGCGGCTTGCGGTGGGCTCGGGGGGCATTGGAGACGGGCTGCCCGAAGCTATCCGCCAGAAGAGGATCAGAAGCGTCATCGCGTACCTCCTCGAGGGGGCGGCTGGCCGGGCGAGATAACGGCGCGTCGTCATTAAAACGTCCGATATCCGCATCGTCGTAGTGGCGCACGCGCGTGACGCGGACTTCACCCACCCCTTCATCCCGCTCAGACAGCGGCGGTTCGTCCTGATCCTGACGTTCTTGTTTCAGTCGTTTGGCCGGGCGGTCGCGAAAAATTGCCGAGCGCTCTTTACGGCTGGTCCAAAGACCATGTAAAAGTAACGCTATAATCGCGATTGCACCCACGACGATTAATATCAGACGCAAATCCTGCATCATTGGCATCTCAGCTGTTCTAATTCATTGCACATTGCACATTGCACATTGCACATTGCACATTGCATATTGCATATTGCACATTGCCATAGCGGCAAACATTTACTCTCTTAACTGTATTTGCCTGCGTAGGCAAGTGCAAGTCTACAGGGTACTTTCTGGCAAAAAGAGTTTGGCAAGTTATTTTTTTGCTGCTTTTTCAAACAAAATGAACCAAACGGCCGTTATTAACGCCGAAAACTGTGATCATACCCCTATCTGTTCGGACATAAATGGCGTAAAACACTATACAAAACGGGTTAACTTATCGCAGCGGGGTACATTATTTTTTCGCCGGCTGGCGTTTAATCATGCTGCTCGGCATTAAACGTTATGTCCTGCTGGCGTTATTGGTGAATATAGCGCTATATAGGAGGCGCCTTTTGGTGGCTGTATCGACAGTTGAGCCTGTGAATCCCGCGATTGATGGGTTACGTTCCCAATTGCTTGCATTGGCTGAATTGTCTCCTCTGGCCGTTATGCGTGCTGGAGGTTCTGCTGGTATTTGGTTATTTCTTCAGTACCGTGGCCAATGTGATTGGCGCGCCCTTCAGCGGTCTGCTGGCAGAACAACTGGAAACGCATCTGACCGGCCATGCCGGTCCGGACAGTGGGCTAATGGATCTGATGCGCGATACGCTGCGTATTCTGCACCGCGAATGGGTGAAGCTATGTTACTACCTGCCGCGGGCGCTGATTTTACTGGCGTTGCATTTTATTTCGGCCATTGGCCAAACGCTGGTGCCGGTGCTGTGGTTTTTATTCAACGCCTGGATGTTGGCCATTTAATATTGCGATTATCCCTTTAATAAGCATAGGGTCCCGTTTCCGACCATGCGCACCGCCCTGAGGCACCACAAGGTGGCGAATATGCAGTTCGGCGCGTTGGTAAGCGTGTTTACCCTGATACCGATCGTGAATCTGGTGATTTTGCCGGTGGCAGTTTACGGCGCCACGGCGATGTGAGTGGATAAATGCCGCGCCGGCTATACGGTATCCGGTTCTTAAAAACTTATGTGTTAATAACATTAACGATATATAATTCTGTCACTTCCACCCCTATGCGGAAAATCCTTTTCTTTCGCACCTGAACTATAGGACTGGTCATGAGCAAAATTTATGAAGACGAGTCACTGACTATCGGCCATACCCCGCTGGTCAGTTTAAATCGTATCGGCAATGGTCGCATCCTGGCGAAGGTGGAATCCCGCAATCCCAGCTTCAGCGTCAAATGCTGCATCGGCGCGAATATGATCTGGAATGCGGAAAAATGGGGTGTGCTAAAACCGGGCGTAGAATTGGTGGAGCCCAGCAGCGGCAACACCGGTATCGCTTTGGCCTATGTCGCGGCAGCCCGCGGCTACAAACTGACGCTGACCATGCCGGAAACCATGAGCAGCGAGCGCCGCAAGCTCCTGAAGGCTCTGGGCGCCAATCTGGTGCTGACCGATGGCCCGAAAGGGATGAAAGGCGCCATCGCCAAGGCAGATGGAGGTTGTCGCGACCGATCCCGCGCGATTCCTGATGCTGCAGCAGTTCAGTAACCCGGCCATTCACGAACAGACTACCAGTCCGGAGGTTTGGTAGGATACCGACGGCGAAGTGGATGTATTTATCGCGGGGGTGGGCACCGGCGGCACGATTACCGGCGTTAGCCGTTATCTGAAAAATACTTAGGGTAAGAATGTGTTCACGGTCGCGGTGGAGCCGACCGACTCCCCTGTTATCACCCAGGCGCTGGCCGGCGACGAAATCAAGCCCGGCCCGCACAAAATCCAGGGGATTAACGCCGGCTTCATCTCCGATAATCTGGACTTGAAGCTTATCGATCGGGTAGAAAAAATTACCAACGATGAAGCGATCAGCACCGCGCGTCGTCTGATGGAAGAAGAAGGCATTCTGGCCGGCATCTCCTCCGGCGCCGCCGTTGCGGCAGCATTGAAACTGCAGGCCAAAAAAGACTCCGCCAACAAGACTATCGTGGTGATCCTGCCCTCTTCCGGCGAACGTTACCTCAGCACCGCCCTGTTTGCCGATCTGTTTACTTCACCTGAAGTACAATAACGCCCGCTATAGCAGGTTTGTTGAAAAAAGCACCCTGACGGGTGCTTTTTTGTGGCTGGATCATACTTTCAACCCACCGCGAATTGATTTTGTTGGTTCTGTCTTGTGCTTAAGCGGACAATTATTTCGGATTATGAAATTAATCAGGCTATTTATTATACAGTCGACAGAAACGCTCGCCGGCCTATAGATTTTCGACGAAAAGCGACATAATGATTAATGTCAAAAGCAAGCATGCCCCTGGATGGCGTGATTAAGCAACTAATGCTGTGACGCCCTGTCAGGACGAGTAACACCTACGATTGCGCCACAGACTCCACGACAACCATATAGGCTAAAGTGAACCTTTTAGGCTAAACTTTAGCCCCATAACACTGATATCATCTAATAAGTTGGGGAAATAAAATGTACCAACAAAAAGTTACGATTACTGCCCCTAACGGTCTGCATACCCGTCCCGCCACCCAGTTTGTCAAGGAAGCTAAAGGCTTTAGTTCCGGAATCACCGTAACCTCCGATGGCAAAAGCGCGAGCGCCAAAAGCCTGTTCAAACTGCAAACCCTAGGCTTGACGCAAGGTACCGTCGTGACTATCACCGCGGAAGGCGAGGATGAGCAAAAGGCGGTAGAACATTTGGTTAAACTGATGGCAGAGCTTGAGTAATATACGGCCCGGTCTTTTAAGTTAACATGTATCATGAGTAAGGTAGGGTTATGGTTTCAGGCATTTTAGCATCACCGGGCATCGCTTTTGGTAAAGCGCTGCTACTGAAGGAAGATGAGATTGTCATCAACAGGAAAAAGATCACCGCGGACCAGGTTAAGCAGGAGGTTGAACGTTTTCTTGCCGGACGTGCCAAAGCTTCCGCGCAATTGGAAGCGATCAAAAGCAAAGCGGGTGAAACCTTCGGTGAAGAAAAGGAAGCCATCTTCGAAGGCCATATCATGTTATTGGAAGACGAAGAGCTTGAGCAGGACATCATAGCCCTTATCAAAGAAGACCTCGCCAGCGCGGATACTGCAGTCTATTCGGTGATTGAAACGCAGGCTAAAGCGCTGGAAGAACTCGACGACGAATACCTTAAAGAACGCGCCACCGACGTACGCGACATCAGTAAACGTTTACTGCGCAACATCCTCGCGATACCGATTATCGATCTGAGTGCCATCAGTGAGGAAGCCGTGCTGGTCGCGGTGGATCTGACGCCGTCAGAAACCGCGCAGCTGAATCTGGATAAAGTTCTGGGTTTCGTCACCGATATCGGCGGCCGGACGTCGCATACGTCAATTATGGCGCGCTCGCTGGAGCTGCCGGCTATTGTGGGAACCGGCAACATTACCAAGCAGGTCGCCAACGGCGATTATCTGATTCTGGATGCGATCAATAACCAGATCTATATCAATCCCGAACCGGCGGTGATTGAAGAGTTGAAAGCGCTGCAAAGCCAGTACGCCGCCGAGAAGAGCGAGCTGGCCAAGCTTAAAAATCTGCCAGCCGTCACGCTTGATGGCCATCAAGTCGAAGTCTGTGCCAATATCGGTACCGTGCGCGACGTTGCGGGCGCCGAGCGCAACGGCGCGGAAGGGGTCGGCTTGTATCGCACCGAGTTTCTGTTTATGGACCGCGATTCCCTGCCGGGCGAAGATGAGCAATTTCAGGCTTACAAAGCGGTGGCGGAATCCGTGCCCACTGGCTCTATTATCGTGCGCACCATGGATATCGGCGGCGACAAAGATTTGCCCTATATGAATTTGCCAAAAGAGGACAATCCGTTCCTCGGCTGGCGCGCTATCCGCATCGGGCTGGATCGTAAAGAAATGCTGCACGCTCAGCTACGCGCCATCCTTCGCGCCTCGGCGTTCGGCAAACTGCGCATTATGTACCCGATGATTATTTCGGTAGAAGAAGTACGTACCCTGAAGCAGGGACTGTCGCTGTTGAAAGGCCAACTGCGTGAAGAGGGTAAGGCCTTCGACGAAGGCATTGAAGTCGGCGTGATGGTAGAAACGCCCGCCGCTGCGGTTATCGCGCGTCATCTGGCACAGGAAGTTGATTTCTTTAGTATTGGGACAAACGACCTGACCCAGTATACTCTTGCCGTGGATCGCGGTAATGAGCTCATCTCTCATCTGTATAATCCCATGTCTCCGGCGGTACTGACATTAATCAAGCAAGTCATTGACGCGTCTCACGCTGCAGGCAAATGGACCGGCATGTGCGGCGAGCTGGCGGGAGATGAACGTGCTACACTACTGTTATTAGGGATGGGACTGGATGAATTCAGCGTGAGTGCTATCTCTATCCCGCGCATCAAGAAAATTATTCGCAATACCAACTTTGGCAATGCAAAGGCATTAGCAGAGGAAGCATTAGCTCAGCCAACAGCGGAAGAGTTGATGAATCTAGTCAACAAATTTATTGAAGAAAAAACGCTCTGCTGATTTCACGACGCTGACCCGATATAAATGCTTAGGAGAAGATCATGGGTTTGTTCGATAAACTGAAATCTCTGGTTTCCGATGACAAGAAAGACACGGGAAGCATTGAAATAGTTGCACCTCTTTCGGGGGAAATTGTAAACATTGAAGATGTTCCTGATGTGGTTTTCGCTGAAAAGATCGTGGGCGATGGGATCGCCATCAACCCCAGCGGCAATAAAATGGTCGCCCCGGTAGACGGCACGATCGGTAAAATTTTTGAGACTAATCACGCTTTCTCCATCGAATCCGACAGCGGCATTGAGCTGTTTGTCCATTTCGGTATCGACACCGTTGAGCTGAAAGGCGAAGGATTCCGCCGTATCGCTGAAGAAGGTCAACGCGTGAAAAGAGGTGGCGTTGTGATCGAGTTCGATCTTCCGTTGCTGGAAGAAAAAGCGAAATCGACCCTGACACCGGTGGTTATTTCCAATATGGATGAAATCAAAGAACTGGTGAAATTGTCCGGCAGCGTCGTAGTCGGCAAAACCCCGATCATCCGCATCCGCAAGTAGGCCCACGCTTTTCTTCCGTCCCCATCGCGGGCATAACGCTAACGGCCCTCAATGAGCGCCGTTAATTTTTTTAGCCGCGTCTTACAGCGATACGCTATTGTACAGGCAGCAGGGTCGCAAGAGTGTAGTGGCACACTGAATTTGGCCACCTGAACAGAAGTGATATGCTCACCTCAGAACAACACGGGTGCGCCAATGAAAAGAAGAAATTTTAGTCTTGAATTCAAACGCGAATCCGCTTAACTGGTTG
>NZ_JBPESN010000074.1:0-11006 GCF_051710625.1 Sodalis sp. (in: enterobacteria)
GGCACGATAATACGGTGGCAAATGCATTGCGAATAAACTGGGCTTCCTTCTTTTTAACTTCACTGCCTGTACCGCTGGCATTGATATTTACATCAATGCCGATATGGGTTTGCTGAACAATAATGTTCATTTCAATTGTCATGGTGACCTCAATATAATGATGCTGACCAAATAACCTTGCATCCACCTTTCATGAATACCCCTTGCTTAAAACCACCCCGTGCGTTTTTGCCAACGGTGATATAATCAGCCTGATCCTTTTTTAATAACTACTCACACAGATTATGGTAATCAATACGGATAACCAGCTTACAGTCATGCAATATCACGCCTTTTATCGTTAAATACCGTATAACGGCTTCTGCCGGCGTCATTACGGCGATAAGATGATTGTTGGTCGATACCTCTTTATGGTGGACTGACACATTTTTCTCCTTCAATGAATCAGCATTTCTGCATAGCGGTCGATTAACGTCACGGACATCCCCTGATTGCCGATAGCGCTTGTCCGGGCCACCTCACGCGCCAATTTAAACAGGCGGCGATAATTGCCCCGTGAATGCTTGAGAAAGGCGGCGGCAATCTCGGGCGCAAGCGGCTCGCCCGATGCTTCACCGTTCGATAACAGAGTGCCGAGAATGGCGCTGAAATCCTCGGTTTCGATCTCTTTCCTGCGGGACGCCAGGTCTAACGCCATGCCCACCCGGCTATAGAGCTGGGCGTATTCCCCGCGTGAGCCTTTCAGATTGAGCAGCAGACGCGGCATGCCCGCCAGGACAATGGCCACTTCGGAACGGTCGTGAATGCGCCGCAAGACCTCAAGCGCCCTTGTAGGGCAGCACCAGCTCAGCCTCATCAACCAGGACCAGCCAGTGCTTATCGCGCAGCCCCTGTACGCACTCCTCGACCAGATCATGGATATTGCCGGTTTTCCGCAGACCCAGCCGTGCGCACAGCGCCTGCAATAACATCTTGGCGGTATAGCCGGGGTCGGCTTCAATCAGGATGACGCCTTTATTGGCGCTGTTGGCGCGCGCATGCTCCTTCAGCACCATGCTTTTCCCCATGCCGGCCGGGGGCCGTATATCACACCGATATCGCCGAAGTCGTGCGTGGCACTAATCAGGTCGAGCGTCACGCTGGCCAGATGGGTCGGCACAAAATTCACCTTGATGTCCCGCCGGCAGGCGCGCTCTGTCTCACGGTCAAGAAAATCGCGCCGCTTAATCTAATCCGGTTTTATCGGCCACCCTGCGCTGGGTGTAGCCTGACCGCGCCATCAGTTGGAAAATACGTCCTCGTGCTGTCATACAATATATCCTTACCGGTTATTACCGACCTGCTTGATATCGTGCTCATATTCGAATTCAAATAAATACACCTTGTCTTTTTCGGGTGCCGATACCTGGGGTATCAGCAGGCTGTAATCGCTCTCCCTGGGTGCATCAATCACCGGGCGTAATTCGTCTTTTGCATCCTGAATTTTGCTTTTGGCGAGTTTAATGCGACGCTTGGCGCGCGCTTCCAGCGCTTTTTCCACTCTGGAGACCGGCACCGGCGAGACAGTATTGCCATTCCACAGCGCAGTACAGAGATAGGCCCCGTCCATCTGGCGAATAATCACTTCATTAGGCTTATGGATATCGTAAGCCACCCGCACCGTCTGGCGATCTACCTCAATCAGCTCCCTGGCAAGATACGGGTTATTCAGCAGTTCAACCCAACCGCGCTGGGCCACGCGTTTTTCTTCCGGCATAAACATCTCGCGCAACTCGCCTGGCGTCAGGTATTCAACGTTGTCCCCTTCCTCAGCCAGCAGGGCCTTGCGGTAAGCGGCCGGCGTCATCGATTTATTGTTGACCTTGGGCAGGGCGCTGTGCTCGTGGCTGTGGTTATAGCGCTGCACCTCCTCCTCAATGGCGTCTATCAGCTGCCGCCAGCTGGGCAATATCGCCAGCGTCTTTTGCTGCGTGGTGTTCAGCTCCTTCCCCTGACGCAGGGCATTCGACAGACTCAGCAGTTTTTGCCCCTGCACCCCCGCTTCGTTGGGGTCAGCGTTCAATTCGTTATAGGTCTGAAAGCGCAGGGCCAGCCTGAGTGGCAGCACGCCGTTCAGCCGCTCGATAATGCCCTGCGCCTGCAGGTTACCGGGGATACCGGTAATATGTTCAATACCCAGCCGGGGAAAAATCCCGGTGATATCCGCATCCAGCATCTTGTTGGTCTCGCCGGCGCCGTTATCGGAGTAGGCAAATAGCGGCTTGCCGTGGTGCTGGATGGCATAACGCCACGCATCCGCTACCGCGATGGCGTTTTCTGCCAGTGACAGGCTCCAGCCCACCAGATAGCGGGTACGCCCGTCAAGCACCAAAGTCAGCTCCGGAGTAAAGGGCCGGCCGTGTATCGGATGCGTCACTTTCATGTTCAGCGACTTGCCGTCGGCTATCCAGCAGCCATTTACCGGCATCTGCGCCCAATCCCGATGCTGGTACACCTGATACGCCTTGAGCGCAGAGCCGGTGACCCGGCCCTTGACCCTTCGGTTGGGCGCAACCCGCTTGACTATGCGATTGACTTTGTCGTAGGTCGGCAGGGCCGCCAGCATGGCAGGCTGGTCATGGTATTCACTCTGCCAGTCCGCCCGAAATGCGCGGTAGGCTTCCAGCACCGTCGGGCCACAGAGGTTCGGGCATAATGCGCCAGAACAGGGCGTAGAACCACGTCATGTCCTCGGGGCGCTGGCTTCTTCAGCTTCCCGGGAGCCAGTATCGCCAGACGCTCCTGGGGCCGCTCAGCGCTGAGATAGAGACTCACCCATTCCTGTAGGCTGCTTTTGCCCACCCCTTGCCGGGATGCGGCCCTTTTTGGCGTTAGCCAGCGTGGCGGCGCGCTGCAGGGCCTCGGGCAATATGCCGGTTTTTGACTCATCGACGATAAAAATCACCGCCGCAATGCGGGTCATGCCGGCCTGCTGTAACCGGACCACTTCCTGTGCCAGCATCATGCGCGTATCGGCAATCTGCTTCTGCTGATCGTTCAGAGCCTGCACCTTGCGCTCAAGCAGGGCCGGACATTGACGCATGATCGCCAGCTCATCGCGCGACTTGATGGCGGTACTGCGCTTGACCGACTCATCAACCGGCTGGGCCGGGGATTGCGCCATCAGGAATTTATAGTGCCGTTGTTTGATGATCTCGCGTGTTTGTTCCGGCAAACAATCGATGTGGTACTCGAAAACCTTGGTGTCTGAACGCTTACGGACTAAATCGGGTGAATTTGCAGTCCGCTTATTCAATGACCAGCGAAGCCCCTGCAAGGTGCCAGGCAATCCGGGTAAACCGACTAACTCACCCACCGTAACAAACATAATTACGACACCTTGCTTATATAACGACTCGGCCAAATGCTGGCCGGATCCACATTGAGTGCATTAGCGATAATGCGTTCACCTTTGGGATAGGGACGATACAGCGCGTTTTTTAACGTGCTGGACGCCAGCCCCGAGCCGCGGGAGAGATCTTGCATGGTGATCCCCTTTTTGTGCAGAGAGGCCAGGATATCAATCCAGTGCCAGTTACGATGATTCACTTCATTTCTATCTAACATTCGATTACCCTAAAAAGTTAACCATGTGGGTAAGTCATGGGGCTTACCTCTACTACTGCAAATATTGATCTTAATCAAAATCATGTAAAGCAAAAAGTTAGCTTTCTTTGATTCTTTTTGTGGCTAATACGTGCAATTTCTTTTACTCCTTTTGAATCAAAAGATTAAGTGAAAAGAAAATGACAGATGGAAAAATAAATGAATTTGCTTTTTATGGGGGGAGCAAAGAAGCTTTAGAGAGCGTTTAAAGATGCTGATTGGTAAACGCAGTATCCGTGCTGCTGCTAGGTGCTAAAGGTTATCTTTTTCTACATTAAATAATTACTTGAACAAAGGAACTGAGCCGTCCTTTACTGCAATACGGAGTATTGTGTATAAGGAGCAAATTAGCCTTGACTGGCTAGCATTTGAATCATATGAGGAGTTATCTAATAACTTAAAAACTAGATCTAGAAAAACGGGGATAGATAATAACAATGGTAAGTTAATGACTGCATGGCTCATGGTGCTTGATTCACTTGATGCGCAAGAAGCTCAAGCTATCTTAAGGATTATCCATAGGAAAGGGATTGAAGGGGTTATTTCGGCTTGTATGAAAACTGATACTACCAATAAAAATAATATTACTAACAATGTTGAAAGAGCGTTGCTTGAACTCCCTCCCGAAGAGCAGGACCGCCTAATTGGCCTTACACGAAGCTAAAAAGGGGGCCACACCTGAAGCGTGTGCAGTAGCAAATGTAGAAATCTTAGATAGCAAGAACAGTGGAGCGGCCTAAATAAAGATTAGGCCTTTATTTATCGAATTTTATTAAGCTTCTGATTTACCTAAACTAATTTAACCTAACTTACTTATCCTTGGGTATGATCAAACGGTGTTTAAACCACCTTCAAATCTGCTCAAACCACAGTCGTTTGAGTCCAGAATTTAATGCAAAAAATCATTTTCTGTTCATTTTTTGCGACGAGTCCAGAATCCTTAAAATCGTGGTAAGCCTTGCCAGTAAAGGGCTTCTGGCTAATCCATCGTTCCCCTTGAGAGTCCAGAAATGATTGCCACCCCACATAACTATGTACAAGCCCTGGCGCGAGATGGTGAAGCTGAAGGAGGAAGGGCTGGCCAAAAGCATTGGGGGTGTAATTTTGAGCCGCATCATCTTCAGCTCCTGCTGGGTGAAACCGGGGTAGTGCCGGTAATCAATCAAATCGAGTTGCATCCGCTGTTACAACAACAGACCTTGCGGACCTTTGATGCCCGCCACCAGATTTTGACCGAATCCTGGAGGCCTCTAGCGCAGGGGGCAAAGGGGTATTTTATCAGGCGATCATCCGTGAACTTGCGGAAAAATACGGCAAAACGCCGGCGCGGATCCGCGCCAACTTTGCTGTGTTTGACTTTAGTCTGGCGCAAGATGATCTGGATGCCATCGCCAAGCTGGACTGCGGCAAACGGCTGGGTTCGCATCCGGATACCGTGGCGGCTGTCTGATGCGGGGATTTAGCTGACGCCGACCATCCAGGTTGTGCCCGACTTCGGCGTCGAGAAACCCGGTGGTACCCGACTTCGGTCGCCGCGTGATGGCGGTGATCGTGACCGGCGCAGACAGCGTCCCTGCCGGTGCCGGCGCCGGCAGCCTTGTCGGCATGCGCCGCCCACGGCGTTCAGGCTACACCCTGTGAACGACGGCGCAGTCTGTAGGCACCGTTATCCCCCAGACTGGGGCCGTACCACAAATTGCCCCGCGGCGCCGCGATCGGCCATCTCCAACGTCTGGCTGTAATAGAGATAAGGAAAGTGTTCCGGCGCCACCTGTGGAAACCACACCAGCAATTCAACCTCGTTATCAACCCACACGGTATCCTTCCAGCCCTGATCTTCCGGTAACGGCGTATTGCCATTAACGCGTTTAATCAAAAAAGCCACGCCCTGGATATGAAACGCCTGCGGGGTATTGGTGTGAACTATCCAGCGCTCAAAGCTGCCCTGTAAGCTCTGGAAATCGTTGCGGCTCATATTCCATAACGCACCATTGATATCAGGCGTAGAGCCGCCGAGTGAAAACTCGCGGGTCCGGCTGATACCGCCGTCAATGAGCTGGTCGGACAGCAAACGCATGGGCAGGTTATCGGTGACCAACGGCAGCAGCCCCGTCGGCTTGAGCGTCAACACCGTGGTATTGACCAGTATTGACGAGGGTTCAAAAAAGCCGCGCACCCTGTCCATCAGGCCGGCCGCTTCACCTGCGGTGATGGCCACCTCTTCTCCCTTGGACATATCGATAAGAATTTCACGCCGCTCGCCCGGCGCCAGCGACAGTCGGATCACCGGGACCGGCGACGGCAGGAAACCCTGATCGCCGGCAACGACATGCATGGCGCGGCCGTCGCTCAGTTGCAGCTGGTAGCGCCGGGAATTTGAGGCATTGAGCAACCGCAGTCGCACCCAACCGCGCGACACTTCCACAAACGGGCTCTGCGCGCCGTTCACCAGTAGCGTATCACCGAGAAAACCGCCGCTAGCGGGAGGGTTATAGATCGGCTGACCAAAGTTATCCAGCCGTTTGTCCTGGATAATAAGCGGGAATTCATCGACGCCATAATGGTTTGGTAGCGGCAGCACTTTACTGACCGCGTCTTCAACCAGCCATAGCCCCGCCAGGCCGTTGTAGATGTGCGGCGCCATCCGGTTCGGGGTGTTGGCATGGTACCAGCAGGTGCCGGCCGGTTGCCGGATGGGCAGCACCGGCGACCAATCTGCCCCTGGCGACATCATCCTTGCCGCCCCGCCCATGAGCGTGCCGGGCACCTGCAGGCCGCTGACGGTCATCGCCACGGGTTCCGTCAGGCGGTTATTATAAATGAGCTTGACGTCATCGCCATTGTATACCCGCACCGTCGGGCCGAGGTAGCCGCCGTTAATGCCCCAGGTGGTGGCGCGCCGACCGGCGGCAAAGGTCCAGTGCGAGCGCTGCTGCGTTAAAAATAACGGCTGGCCGCGGCGCGACTCAAGCAAAGGGGGGATCGGTAGCGCAACAAGCGTTTCGGCGGCTTGCGCCTCCAGCGGCACCGCGCTGGCAGCAAGGGTAACCCCCGCTGCCTGAATAAACCGACGCCGACTGAGTGACATATCTGCTCCATTAGACACGGCAAAGCTTTTCTCGTAGAGGCCGGCCTGGCCCAGGCCGAAAAATCATCAATCCTACCTCGGGAGCAACAGCGCTACAAAGTCCTTTTCTGGACAGGCCACGGCATCAGTGTTACGGCTCCGACGGCCCCAGGGGAGGCGCGCTTTCGGCATTGGCCTACTGCGACGCTGCACTGCACCGCGACCTGTGTCGCAGGTCGGGCGCGCTCAGCGCTTCAGGGATTCCCGCCGGGCCACTTCCGCATTCAGTTCGTCGAGCTTGTTTTTCATTACATCCCGACAGTGTCTGGTCAACGCGCGCACCTGCTCCCGGCTGTAGCCGGACGTTTCCGCCGGCGGCAAAATTTCGATAATAACCAACCCATTGGACCAGCGATTGAGTTTAATTTTATTTGAAGTATTGGAAACGCAAATCGGCACAATAGGAACGCCTGCGGCAATGGCAGTATAAAATGCCCCGATTTTGAACGGGAGCAAACCGCGACCACGGCTGCGGGTGCCTTCCGGAAACATCCAGATGGAAATATTGTGCTTTTTAATGCTCTGCACGATTTCAGTAAGCGTGTTGTGGGCGCGGGCGCTGTTATCGCGATCGATAAGCAGATTGCCGGTGAGCCAGTAAAGCGGCCCGAATAGCGGTATCCACAACAGGCTTTTTTTCCCCACCGTGACGGTGCGGGGCTGCACCACATACGCGGCGGTGACCATATCGTAATTGTTCTGATGATTGGCGATATAAATGCAATTTTGCGGCAACGTCACGCCTTCAGGATGGCGGACTTCCACCCGAATGCCAAACAGAGGCGACATACGGCCGAACCAGCGGCCAAAGGTAGCAACATGATGTGGGTCTCGCGGGCTGAACAAGCAATAAATTAAGCCAAAAACGCAGATCAATATCGACAATAACACCGTCAGAATGGTGCGAACAATAGCGAGCATACTTACCTCTTAACCTTCAGCCGCCGCTAGTATACCTGCTTCCTGACAAAATACACGGTTATTCCCCCCGTGTCTGGGTGGCGGTAGAAAACAAAGAAGATTATCACCTATCCGCCTAGAGAAACCGACCGGACGTCGCACCGGTCGGTGCGCCTATCAGGCCGTTTCCTCGTCGCCGGAGCCGGCCAGGGGATCGGTGATTTCCACCCGGTCGATATGTTGCAGTCCGCGCGGCAACAGCGCCCCCTTACGCCCACGCTCGGCGCTGAATTTCTGCAAATCTTCCGGTCGCAGGGTCAACTTGCGTTTGCCGACGTAGAACGTCACAGAAGCTTTGGTTGACAGCAGATACAGGCCGGCAAGACGATCTTTGCCCACCGCCGCATCCGCGGAGGGGATGGAGATGATTTTATTGCCTTTACCTTTTGACAGCTGCGGCAGATCGTCGACCGGGAACATCAGCAGGCGGCCGGCTTCGGTTAACGCCAATAGCTTATCGGCCGCGCCGTTTAGCCACAACGGCGGCATGACTTTGGCGTTTTCTGGTAAGGTCAACAGCGCCTTACCGGCGCGATTGCGCACCACCAGATCGCTGAAACTGCACACAAAGCCGTAGCCGGCATCGGAGGCCATCAGCAGTTTTCGCTCGTCGGCGCCGGTGAGCATCTGCTCAACCGCCGCGCCGGGGGGTAACGTCAGCTTACCGGTCAGCGGCTCGCCTTGGCCGCGCGCCGAAGGCAGGCCGGCCGGTTCCAGCGCGTAGCTGCGTCCGGTGGAATCAATGAATACCACCGGCTGATTGCTCTTGCCGCGCACTGACGACAGATAATTATCGCCGGATCGGTAACTGAGCCTTCTCAAATCAATATCGTGGCCCTTGGCGCTGCGCACCCAGCCCATGGTCGAGAGGATCACCGTCACCGGCTCCGATGGCATAAGCTCATTTTCGCTCAGCGCTTTCGCCTCGCCGCGCTTTATGAGGGGCGAGCGGCGCGCGTCGCCGTAAGCGGCGGCATCCGCCTCGATTTCTTTTTTCAGCAGGTTGCTCAGCTTGCGTTCAGAGGCGAGGATCGCCTGGATTTTGTCGCGCTCTTTCTTAAGCTCATCCTGTTCGCCGCGCAGCTTCATTTCTTCCAGTTTGGCCAAATGGCGAAGTTTCAACTCGAGGATGGCATCGGCCTGCGTCTCGCTCAGCTCAAAGCGCTGCATCAAAACCTGTTTTGGCTCGTCCTCGGTACGGATGACGTGGATCACCTCATCCAGGTTGAGGTAGGCCACCAGCAGGCCGGTCAGGATATGCAGCCGGCGCAGGACTTTTTCCAGCCGAAAATTCAGGCGACGGCGCACGGTATCACGGCGATAAATCAGCCATTCCGACAAGATTTCGTGCAGATTTTTTACCGCCGGCCGGCCGTCCAGCCCGATCATGTTCATGTTGACGCGGTAGGTACGTTCCAAATCGGTCGTGGCAAACAGATGGTTCATCACCTGCGTCAGATCAACGCGATTAGAGCGCGGGACGATGACCAAACGAGTCGGGTTTTCATGGTCCGATTCGTCGCGCAGATCCTCGACCATCGGCAATTTTTTTGCGCGCATCTGGCTTGCTATCTGTTCCAGCACCTTGGCGCCGGACACTTGGTGCGGCAATGCGCTGATAACCGCTTCGCCGTCCTTGACGGTCCACAACGCGCGCATGCGCACGGAGCCGCGCCCGGTCTGATAGATTTTGCGCAGATCATCCTGCGGGGTAATGATCTCCGCCTCGGTGGGAAAGTCCGGCCCCTTAACATGTTCCAGCAATTGTTCTAGCGTAGCGGCAGGATTGCCCAACAGCGCAATCGCGGCGGCGGCCACTTCATTGAAGTTATGCGGCGGTATATCGGTCGCCATCCCGACCGCGATGCCGGTGGTGCCGTTAAGCAACACGTTCGGCAACCGCGCCGGCAGCATTTTCGGCTCATCCAGCGTGCCGTCGAAGTTGGGCACATAGTCGACCGTGCCCTGCCCCAATTCACCGAGCAACACTTCGGCATAGCGGGACAAGCGGGATTCAGTGTAACGCATGGCGGCGAAGGATTTGGGATCGTCCGGCGCCCCCCAGTTGCCCTGGCCGTCCACCATCGGATAGCGATAGGAGAAAGGTTGCGCCATCAACACCATAGCCTCATAACAGGCGCTGTCGCCGTGAGGATGGTATTTACCCAGGACGTCGCCGACGGTGCGTGCCGATTTTTTGTATTTCGCGTTGGCGTTCAGTCCCAGTTCCGACATGGCATAGACGATGCGGCGTTGCACCGGTTTGAGCCCGTCGCCGATAAACGGCAGCGCGCGATCCATGATGACGTACATGGAATAGTTGAGGTACGCGTTTTCGGTAAATTTATGCAGCGCCAGGCGTTCGGCGCCGTCATGAGTCAGCTCGCTCATTGATGATTATTTCCTCTGACCGCGGTATGGCCGCGTGAGCAATCACATTTCTACACCGCGGGTATGGGGTTCGTGAGCATGATACTACCCTATACGCCCCCTTGTTGTCACAGTACTCGCGCGGGCGCGAAACGGTCGGCGTGGCTAAAGCGCCGACGCATTCAGTATACTAAGAGGGTCGAATCACGGGTGCGATAAAATATCACGAGCATCCGATCCGGCCCGCGTCTTTGGTTAACTATTGGCGCCCCCGAACGAATGTCAAACAGAAAAAGCGATGATCACGGTAATTGCAGAAATCAAAGTCAAACCGGGACGGAGAGATGCGGTTTTAGCCGCTATCGAAGCGCTCAGGCCAAACGTACTGGCCGAAGACGGATGCGGCGAATACACCTTGCTCACCGACTATAAAGTACAAATACCGTGGCGTAAAACCGCTCCCGACTCAATCTTTATGCTGGAACAATGGAAGAGCATCCGTCATTTGGAGCAACACCAGCAAACGGCGCATATGGATGCCCACCGCGCCAATATTCGTGACGATGTGATGGATGTGTAGTGGCACACTGAATTTGGCCACCTGAACAGAGGTGATATGCTCACCTCAGAACAACACGGGTGCACCAATGAAAAGAAGAAATTTTAGTCCTGAATTCAAACGCGAATCCGCTCAACTGGTTGTCGACCAAAATTATACCGCCGTGCAAGCAGCAAAAGCCATGGACGTCGGCCTTTCTACGACGACAAAATGGGTACAACAACTGCGTGATAAGCGACAGGGGAAAACGCCAAAAGCCTCTCCCATAACCCCGGAACAAATCGAAATACGTGAGCTCAAGAAGAAGGTACAACGCATTGAAATGGAAAACGAAATATTAAAAAA
>NZ_JBPESN010000075.1:0-10943 GCF_051710625.1 Sodalis sp. (in: enterobacteria)
CGTATTTCGATTTGTTCCGGGGTTATGGGAGAGGCTTTTGGCGTTTTCCCCTGTCGCTCATCACGCAGTTGTTTTACCCATTTCGTCATCGTAGAAAAACTGACGTCCATGGCTTTTGCTGCTGGCGCGGCGGTGTAATTTTGGTCGACAACCAGTTGAGCGGATTCGCGTTTGAATTCAGGACTAAAATTTCTTCTTTTCATTGGTGCCCCTGTGTTGTTCTGAGGTGAGCATATTACCTCTGTTCAGGTGGCCAAATTCAGTGTGCCACTACAATATCAGGAATGATCCCTGATGGGTAAGCTATTGCCAATTTGAGATATTTACGTTTATCAAACGTCTGTCCCTGCATCAGGGCATAGCCTGCGGGAATATTATCCGACGGCCAGGCGATAGGGGCACCGACAGGCAAGATACTGGCGCTGGTCTCTGCCGCAATACTTGTTGCAATGGCCTTAATCGCCGCCAGTAACTGCGCCACCTGGCTGCTATCGGGCTTCATGCCCACCTCGCCAGAATATTCTTATGCTCCGTCTGGGTGTCAATCATCGCGCCCCGCATGGCATTCAGCCATTTGGCGTGCACCACCGTCTTCTCGGCACCGGTAGACGGGTCACCATCGTGGAACAGGCCATCGGCGGTCTCAACCGACGAAATAATCTCTTTCATTTAGGGTGTCCCCCCGTCATTATCGTCTGTGCTGGTGATTCGGCCACGTTCAGCGCTGAACGCATTACGGTTTTCAGTGCCTCAATCTCTGCCTGCTGCGCTTTCACTTTCGCGGACAGGTCTTTTATTGCTTCAATCAACAAGGCGGATATGCTGCCATAGGCGACGGCTTTTACATTCTTGACAACGGTGCCATCACTCTCATGGTAATCCCCCGAATTACCTACTGCCCCAGGCAGGACCTTTTCCAGCTCATCGGCTATCACACCCGCCTGACGATGTTCGGCAAGGACATACGTGTAGCCCGTCAGCGTTTCGCTTTTTGCAAGGCTATTTTCTATTTTCGCAATATCGCTTTTTATCCGCCGGTCCGAGTTATTTTGCCAGTGCCCCTGCATGGCATAAGCGCTACCGTCATCCTTAAAAAGGAACCACTTAATGTTACCGCCACCGCGATTAATAATAAGGCGATGTTTATAATGACTGCCCACCACGTCGGCACCGTAAAATTCCGTGCTCATGGGATTGCCTGGATAAGGGTAATAGCGGCATTCACTTGAACGTGTCTCGTTGCCGCTTTGCCCCCGGCCATAAAAATGGAGAATATCCGTGAGATGGCCGCCACCGGATAGCGAGACGGCTTTGCCAAAGGTCGCTCCGCCACTGACGGTCAGTTTTCCACCCACTTTAAGGTCTTGTACCCAATGCGGGCGCTGGGTATTCCATTCGCCGGTTTTGACGTTATTGGCGTACAGCGCCACGCTGCCTTTGCCATTGGCAATCAGCCCTGAATCGCTGTCGCCAACATTGACCGAATGGGTGAGATCTGCAGACTGCCGTTAACCGTGCCACCGGTACGTTTGTCCAGTGCGTTTTGTGCTTGTTCAACGGTATTTTTTAACCCCAGATTGGCCACGAACGCCGCCTTGTCTGGGATATCCGCGCCGTTGTTTTTCTTGAGCAGGCTGCGTTTTTCATTCTCCTGCCGGGCTTGCGCAATCAGCCCCTTGATGGCCTCGGCCAGCTGGTTATGTTGCGCCGGGTTGGGCTGCATTCCGGCGGCCGCCAGAATATTTTTCTGCTCGGTCTGGGTATCGATGACCGCCCCCTGCATGGCGTTCAGTCACTGGGCGTAGACCACGGTCCCCCTGACGTCGTCGGCCGGGTCGCCGTCATGAAACAGCCCGTCCTCGCTGTCAATCGGCGCGATAATATCCTTCATGGGCGCGTTTTCTCCCTGTAGTTAAACACCACCTGGGTGTGCGCGGGTTTCAGGTCCTTAAACAGCCCTTCAATCAGGTTCTGCCCAAAGGTCAGCAGCTTTCCCCCGGCCACCGAGCTACCGGCGCGGAAGCGGTAGGCCGGCACCTGTGCGTTATCGATATTGACTATCCACAGCCAGATAATCTCCGGCACCCAGATACGCTCGCCGGCCCGGCCAATGCCTGCGCGTATCCACTGCACGGTCTGCTTGTTCACCACCGGCACCACATTGGCGCTGGGGGCAAGCAATTGGTAGTCCACCACGCCGACCACCTCGGATATCAGCGCCCCCAGCTGGGTTCTGACCGCCACCTCACCGGGGGCCAGGGCAGTTATAACATAGTCACTGAGCGCGGTCGTAATCTGTTTGCGCGCGGCCTCCAGCGTCAGATTGCTCAGGCTGACCTGGGCCGTGATACCGGCTTTCAGCACCTCGGGGCCAGTACCAGACAGTTTTTCGCGGTGACTGGGCGCATTCCGTCAAGGTAGCGCTGCACCGCCTTAAGCGTTTCCGACGACGGCAGGTCGTTATGGGTGACTATCACCACATCCACCGTACCGTAGCCCCGCCGCAGCAGGTAGACATGGGCTTCGGTGACGCCGGGCAGGGACACCGCCCTGCGATGGTAATCGTATTGATTGCCGCCCGCCGGCGGCCGGCGTATCACCTCCAGCAGACGTGCCAGCAGGGCGTCGTCGGATTCGGCCTCGCTGCCGCTGACCATGCGGGTGATAGTGACGTTGCTGTCAACACCGGCTTGGGGCCATCAGCAGCGCCCCTGGCGTATTGTCCGCCAGATTGCCCTGGGTACCGCTTTGCAGCGGGCGGGCGGGCAAGGTCAGGCTGCCCCGTTACGTCTATCGTGGCCGGCGCGGTGGTCTGGTAGCGCTGACGGCTGCCGGTGAAACGCAATTGCAGTAGGCCGGTAATGTTTGCGCCGGGGTTGCCGGTCAGGCGTACTTCGCCGTGGGCTGGGGTAGCTGCTTTCGATGTCAGGTTGCGCGTGCGGGCGCGCATTACTAGATAGTCATGGTCGGCGGTGTCTGGGAACATTTGCCGCTATCCACAGCTGGTGCTGGTATAGCCCCTGCAGCGCGCGGGCAATGGCGTTCGCGCGCACCGCGTAGTCACTGTCGGGACCGGTATCGGCGTCCGGCAACTGGTTGCAGATATCGCGCAAGAGCGTGTCGGCAATCTCGGTATGAGTGGGGGTGCTGTGCGCCATGGTGATATTCCGTTTAAATGACCTTTATCGGGCGAGTAAAGGTTTGCAAATTGCCGTTGGCGGCCACGACATCGATATGCAGCCGCAGGGCACCTTGTGCCGGACGGCTGACTCGGACGGCAATGCGGCGAGCGCGGTTATCCGGCCAGCAGTGGTTGCAATGCCTGTTCGGCATATTGCTGGGCCAGTCGCCGGGTGGTGGCCGAGTCTTTGGCCCGCGCCACTTCTGCTCAGCTGCGGGTCAGCCCAATATTGCCCCCGCGGCGTCATCAGGCATAGGTAGACCGCGTTATGCGGGTCAGTGGTGCGAGTGCCGGTGTAATCACCGGTCTGGCTGTCAATCAGTGCGTCCATGGCGTCAGGGTAAGATAGGCGACGGGGCGGGAGGAGTGACGCGGGCTGTAGAGGGTAACTGGTACGGTGGTGTGCGTCGCGAGCCGCGACGCTATCTTACCCGTTAACCGGTCCGTCGGACAGCACGGAAGGTGTCGGGTGCCTGTGTCCACTTTGCCGGATGTCGTTGATTTCCACCTCGGCGCGGTGCAGGGTGCCGCCCTGGTGCTCAATATCCCCCGCAAAGCGCGCCACCGCGCCGTCGCCGCCGTTAATCGTCATACCGCCGTGGCCGCTGATAGGCCCCTCGGCGGTCAGTGCCTGTGAGGTTGACAGCATCGGCGTCTCGCTGCCGGCGCGCTCTTCGGCCTGAACCTGATAGCGTTTGCATTTTACTCGATACTCGTCGCATTCCACCTCGATAATTCTTTCGCGCCGGATAACGATTTTGGCGCCTTCCTCACTGTAGAGCGCCACCTCGTTGTTTGCCAGCCCTTCCAGCCGGTAGAGGTGCTGTGTTTGCTGGCAATCACGATACTATGGCGGGTACGGCCGCCCACCGGCAACACCACCGCCATGGTGCTGGCCGGCGGCACCGAGGTCAGGCCGTAGTGCTGGAACAGCTCCACGTCCGGCGTACTCTCCCCGGCCAGCGCCGGCGCATCCAGTGCGCCCAAAAACGATGGCCGCGCCTCGATACCCAGCGGCGCGTTGCCGCCGGTCTGCAGCCCCGACAGCGGGCAATCGGCTGACGGGTGGCCAGGTGCTCACGCAGCAGCGCCACGTCTTTTTCACCCAGCCGGCGCGCCCAGTCCTCATCTGCCCCTTTGAGCACGAGGCCATCACTGAGCGCCGCCGTCAGCAGGGCAGTGACTTCGTTGCCGTTCAGTTGACGACCGAGTGCCGCCACCTGCTCACGAAGCTCATTGGCCACGCTGAGCGGGGCATAGGCAGCCGGATCAGTGGGCGTGCTGGTCTGCTGTGACAGCGCGGCAATCTGGTTATCCTTCTCGCCAAGCAGCGACAGCAGATTGATGCGGGCGGCCGCCGTCCCTTGTCCGCCCAACAGGCGGTCAATGAGTTTTTTCAGCTCAACCGTCACCTCCTCAGGCGTGGCCGACAGCGGCAGATTCAGCATCCAGCGCAGTTGTTCTAACAGTTCATCCACGTTATTTTCTCCCGTGAGTTGTTGTGACGTCGCCGCCAGCAGCGCCGCCATGCCGTCAAGCGCCGGCACGTTGGTCAGCGCGGCATTCGCCAGGCAGCTCACATTGCCGCCTGTCGTACTGAAACAGCGGGGAGACAAAGCGGTAACTCCCCGACGGCAATCAGGGTGCGGGCACGCTCGGTTCATTCGACATCCACCGCAAATAGCCTTAGTCCCTCGACCCATTCCAGCTGCGAATACCAGCCGGCCGCCAGCGCGGGCTGGCCATTCTCCCGGGCATGGATAGCCTGGTGCTCATAGTCAAAGCAGTACGACGTCTGGCGCGCCTGGGCAGCGTCAATCAGCCTCCGAGCCTACGGTTCCTCCAGCCGCCAGTGCGCCACGTCGGTGGGGCGTGTATCCTGCGAGCGAAAGGTACCGGCCGGAAACAACTGGACACGGGTGCCGGCGCTCTCCAGCGCCACGGTCAGTGCGGCAAGACGGACGGTGTTTTTCACGCGGTGGCGGTCCCAGAAAGTGTATTCATGGGAAACAGCCTAACCTGGGCATCGGGTATCTCGTCGTGACGGGTGTGTGTAGGGGGGGGGTAAGAGTGGGGGAAGGAAAAGGACACAAACGGACTGCCATCAGACTACACCGCTGACGCGGACGGCGATACCCCGTTTAAAACCCATTTAAATCGCTCCAGAATCGCTTAACGCGGTTTCACCCGCATCATCCCCGCCTGCCTGACTATCAAAAAACGCGACACGGCCTTTACAGAGTGTTACTCGTCCAGCGCGCGCTGAAGGTAATCATTGACGGTGTGCACCAGGGCCTGATAGTCTTGGTCCGCCAGACTGAAACTGAGAAAGGGCCGCGCCGATATCGTTGAGCCGGGATAATTGACGCGCTTTACCACCCGACCGTTAAAGGCAGCGCTTTTTTATAGCGGGGACGAATGATATGGGGCCGGGTAGGGCCGCCCTGATTGCTGCAGGATTTTGCCGGCGCGGTCAATAAGCAGCCAGCGCAGGCGGCCTTCCTGCTCGAAATTCTCCATCACCGCGTCACACAGGTCTTCACTGAGGGTGCGCATCAACGGCTGGCGGTGGCGCAGGGTATCGGGAACAGTGATCGTGCCGTCAATCATGGTGTATACTCATGGCAGAGTGGTTGTTTCCAATGGGTAACGGTTGCTGCCACGCCGCCAGCATGATCCGGTTCGAGTCCGACGTCTGCCGCTGCTGCAGAGCGGTGACCAGCGGGGTCAGCAGCGTCTGCATGGTCTGGTTGACCGGCGTTGCCGGTCCGCCGAGGGCGTCTTCCAGCGCCTGCTCGGTGGCGGTAGGTGTGTGCGCAACGCTCAGCGCCGCGATGCCCGGCCAGCACTTCGGCACCAGGCTGGCCCCGGTAAAGGTCGGCAGGTTGCCCGGCGGCGGCTGCAGGAGCAGGAGCTCGTCGTCCCGGGTGGCGGGAATGATGCTTTCCGCCACCCAGCCGCTTTTGGCCTAGTGACGATGCAGCAGCCAGCCGAAGGGGTTAAGCTCAGCGCCGTCGAGGCTGCCGTCAATCAGGCGAATAGCGTTACGGTTATGGGTCGCGGTCTGGAACCAGCGTTGCAGGCGCTTGTAGAAGGCGCGGGGCAGCCAAATGTTTTCCGCCTGTTTCCAGCTGATTTCCACAGCGGCAAAGCCGTGACCAATGGCGTCCAGCAAGTCGAACAGCAGCGTTTCAAACTCCGGCAGGTCTGAAAACCATTCCGTCGCGGCGGCACAATGCGCCAGGTGAGCGGCATCACCGAACGGCGGCGCTTGCTCATCTCGGCAAACAGATGGCCATCGCGCTCCTCCATATCAAAAAACAGGTCAGCCTGGCGTACCAGATGCCCCAGCTCAGCCTCGCTCAGGATGTCATACAGCCGGCAGATATCGATGCCCAGCGAGGGGTGCCTCCGGTCAGTTGTTGATAACGCAGGTGGCGGTCATCGGCAGTCTGTGGCTGCGTCAGGGTGCGGCGACGCAACAACCAACCGTAAATATCGGTAAGCATGCCCATTACCAGCCTCCACGGGAAAAGCCCAGCCGTCCGGGGTGACGGTCACCGGACAATGAGCGGTATTCGGTTTTCGGGCCGTGGGTCACGGCCAGCGTCCAGCGCATGTGCAGCGCACCCGGGCCGTCGTCATGGTCGGCGCGGGGAAAGTGGCGCAGCTGGTGTATCACAGTGGTATGGCTGGCGTGCAGCCGGATAAGCCCGATTTCCGTATGGGGCTGCAGGGTCTCGATACGCAACAGCTTGTCGGCATGAGGGATAATGGCCCGCGCCGGCACCGGGTGACCTAGCGGTGCCGCGCGTTTAATCAGCTCGGTGCGCAGGAACTCCTGGAACTGCACCGCCTCAATACCCCAGACCAGGCAGTGGTATTCCTTTTGCAGGGCGATGATGTTGCTGATAATGGCGTCCGGCAGCCGCTGGCGTATCTGCGCTCCCACCACATCCAGCACGCCGGTGGTGCGATTAAAACCGCCGAGCCGCGGCGGTGATGGATCACGGCTAACCCCAGCCTTGCCGAGGCTGGAGTTGCAGGCCCCCGTAGAAAACCCACTCGTTAAGCCGGTTGACCCAGAAATGCAGGCCGTGGGCAAACAGCGCATCCTTACCGCTGACCGGGTCATTCTGGTACTCAGCGTCAAAGGTGGCGTGACCGTCCCCGGGTGCGGATATGCATCAGGGTCAGCAGCGGGCGGGGCGGACCAAGAGACTTCCGCGCCTTCCTCCATCTCGGTACGGTGTGACGTATAAAAATCCTGCGCGGCGGCCTCCCCCCTGGTTACGCAATACCTGCTCCCAGGTCTTTCACAACGACAGGTTCACCGGCCACTGGCGCAGGGCCTTAAACCGTGCCTGCCGCCACAATGGGTTATTCAGGGTGCGTGATAACACCGAGTCGTAATGCAGGATGGTGCCGATATACACCACATCGAGTTTTGCGCCCGCGCCGCCCAGCGGCAGCACGGTTTTTCTCAGCCAGCTTTCCAGCTTGGCGCGCTGGTCCGGGTTGTGTACCTGCTCGTCGTTCTCAATATCGTCCAGTATCACCAGGTCAGGGCGGTGCGGCCCGGGGCGCAAGCCGCGCAGCTTTTTGCTGCTGCCGGCCACCTGCACCTTGATATCATTGCGCGTTAAGGTGATGCCCATCTGCCAGACGCGACCGACACCGCAGGCTTCGGGGAAGTCGTCCCGCAACCAGGGGCTAAATTCCAGATCGGCCTTGATGGCTTCGAGCATCGGGTACGCCTGGTCGATGGAGTCCATTACCATCAGGGCATAGTGCTTGATGCCGCGTACCAGACACCACAGCACAAACAGCTGTCTGAGCAGCGTTGACTTGGACTCTCCGTGCGGCGCGCCGTGGCGATGGCGTCCTGCTCGCCTTTCGAGCTGGCGACTACCTGCGGCAACCGCTGAAACAGACAGCCATGCAGTTCACTGGGGTCGGCATGACGGATATAGTGCGGAAAATAGGTCTGCACAAAATAGCGATAGCCGTTCACCGGATCAGCCACCTGTGAACGCCGCGCCGCCATGGCTTCCGCCCCGGTATCAAAACCCAGGCATTCAGCCTTGATGGTGTGGCGCAGACTGGAGGCCAGCGCAGCCAGCGAATGCTGGAATTCACGGATGGAAAATTTCGCCGCCATATCTCGCTTTAAATCCCCTGTAAACGCGGTTTACACGCCATGATGACGCTCAGCCAGTACCGCATTGATGCGCGACACCAGAATCTCTGCCACCGTGTCAACGCTGCCGGCGACACTCGCCAAACATAAAAAGTGCGCACCACCGTCCAGACCGACAGACACATTCTCGCCGGCGACCCTGACCACGCTGACCTCGGCCGGGTCGAGGTACACGCCCGGCAACGGCTTAACCAGCTGCTTCATGCCAGTGCCGCCTCTATCTGGTTTTTGATGCGGGTTGACGCCTGAAAGGGTGTTTCGCCATAGGCGAGATCCACGGCATGCACCGCACCGTCGCGCAGCTTGACAAACACCTCGCCGCCGTTGCTGACCCAAACCTTGGTGATTTCCCCGGCGATAACGGCCACGTCATCCCGGATTTCAACGAATTGATTAGCCATAATGTTTTTCCAGTACCGGTCCGAAAGCCTCAAGAATGTCAACAAACGCCGCCAGATGTCGGGGGTGGTTGTCCTGAATAAACGCCGAGAACAGCTTCAGGGTCTCCATGGCGGTGGCCAGCTGGCTGGTCTCGAGCAGGCTTTTTTGCTGGCGGCAATGGACTTGCTCCACGCATCCGTTAAGCGTGCCAGCAGCTCAACCCGCTCTGGGGCACTCAATGTGTCAGCCAGGTTGACTTTTTCCAGTGTCTCCTGAAACTGCGCCATCAGGCTGGTCAGGATGGCGCGCGCGATATCTTCCGGCGCGCCGTTGGCCAGCAGATGGGCGCTGCGTATTACCTCTCAGTCATCGCCACTGCTTAGCGCCTCTTTTTTACAGCGCCGGGCGGAATGCACACTGACGCCGCACTGGATTGCCGCCCGCTCCAGAGACAGGTTGCCGAACACATAAGCCCGCCGCCGCCCCTCGCGGGTGGCCCTGGAATGCGCCATTACACCCCAGGTCGCGCCCGTATGAGCGCCGCCAGCCCGGTAGCGCCGGTGCCCTGCGCCCTTCACCTGCAGGCGGTCAAGGCGGCGGGCGATACCGTCGAGCTGGGTACGAATGGTGCGCAGCTCTACCAGCACCGGCGACATCGCATCCTGTGGTTTCATGAATCAAGCTCCTCATTATTTGTCGGCCTTGCGGTCGAGCTTGTTATCAATACGTTGAATATTGTCCTTGATGTCCTGCATCATGCAGTCATCAGCTGCAGGTCGCGCTGTGCATCCTCACGCCGCTGATAGTCCTGCCGTACTTGGGTCAGTTCATACTGCAGGCGGCGAAGTTCTTCACTGACGCTTTTAAGCCACAGGCCGCCGAGCGCCGATAGCAGGCTCAGGGCAATATTGAAGGCCAGATCAAGGCTCATCGCGCGGTCTCTCCTGTGCGCTATAGAAAGCGTTTATCGCCTGCAGCTGGGCTCGTAGGGTCAGACACCCGGCCCCGTAGTCGCTGGCGTGGTGCAGCAACGCCTCCGGGCCAAGCCCCTTTACGGGGGCGGTGGCATGGGCGGCAACAGCAGCAGGTTGGCCGGCGGGCGTGGACAGGGCAGTATTATCGTCGGCGGGGTAACCGAGGGCGGCGCGGTAGCGCTGCAGCCCATCAGGCCCCAGACCGGTATAAGCAGCGCCATCATGGGCCACCGCATAGGCAATACTTCCTGTGTAACTGTTGGGTTTTCAGCGTCAGGGCGTGCTGTGTGCTCTCCAGCTGCACGCTGACGCTGAGCCGGTCATTGGCCCCCTGCAGCTGTTGCTGCCGGGTCAGGGCGGTTTCCAGCGCCTGTTGTGTGGCCTGCGCCTGCTGGCGTTGTCGAGCTGCACACTCAGCCTGCCGAGTGGCCAGTGTTGCCTGGGCGACCAGCCTGGCCTGCTGTGTACAGCGCCAGTAGCCTGCCCCGCCGGCCAGAGCGGCAACCAGTACGGCTATCCACCACGGACGGCGAATGAACTTAATCAGTGCGAGTAGCCGTGTCATCAGCGGCTCCCTATTTACGGGCGCGCCGTCCGGCGCTAAAGCGGGCGACGTCGCCATGGGTGACCCGGGCGCCGAGATAGACCCCGAGCGCCAGGTCGGTCTCCTGACGGCTCCAGGCACAGCCCAGCACCACCAGGGAGCTGACCAGAAACGCGCCGACGATAATCACATCCGAGGTCGACAGCCGCCTCTCGGGATTAGTGACCAGCTCAGCCAAACGCGCCATCATGGGATACGCTCACACAGATAGTCGCGCAGCTGCGCGAAGTTCCCCGACGCCCAGGCCGATACTGAAAATCCTGGGCACAGCTTGCTGGAAAATTCATTGTGGCCGTGCAGAGTGGCCTCGGGCCAGCGCGCACGCAGCGTCAATACCTGGGTGCGCAGCACGGCCCACTGCGCCGCCGTAAACTGGTCGGTGCCCACCAGGCAGAGACCCAGCGAATCAGCGTTATGGCCGCGCACATGGGCACCCACTTCTTCCACATCGCACCCGGTCAGCCACTGACCGTCAACGTCAATCACCCCATGGTAGCCAATGCTGGTCAGGCCGTTATCATTGGCCGGGGCGTCACGGTGAAAACCGCGCGCCGGTGCCAGCGGTCAATCACCTGGGCGGCGTTTTCGCCGTCCCGGCCCAGG
>NZ_JBPESN010000076.1:0-10889 GCF_051710625.1 Sodalis sp. (in: enterobacteria)
GGTAGCCACTATACGAGCAGGCAGTTCCGACAGTTGCTGTGGCGTTACCGGATCAAACAAAGCATGAGTCGGCGTGGTAACTGTTGGGATAACAGTCCGATGGAGCGCTTCTTCAGAAGTCTGAAAACGAGTGGATACCGATAACGGGCTACATAAGCTTCAGCGAAGCAGCTCATGAAATTACCGACTATATCGTGGGATATTACAGCGCACTCAGGCCGCATGAATATAACGGTGGATTGCCACCAAACGAATCAGAAAATAGATACTGGAAAAACGCTAACGCGGCGGCCAGTTTTAGTTGACCACTACAGTTCTCGCGCGGACTAAACTCAGTCACCTCAACCTCGGTGCTGTTAATCTCCAGCACCACCGCGCCGGTGTATTCCAGTGCCATACAGCCCCCCTTTTACAAAAGGATAAATGGTGGCGGCAAACACACGCGGGGCGCGTACCGCCGCCGTGATACTCGCATCGGCGCGGCTGTCATCCTGCCGACTGCGCGTTACCGTCAACTGCTCCTTACGCGCGTCCACGTTTTCAACGATTTCCAGCTGCCCCAGGGCGTAGAGCACATCGAGCAGATCGGAGTGGATACGCTGCAGGCGGATATCGTTGAGTTTTTCACGCGGGAAGCGCTGGGTGGATACGGGCACGGCAGGCCAGGCGCACATAATCCAGCGAGCGCAGGATAGTGATATCCATCAGCGAACGGTCGGTCACGCCCATGCTGTTTTTCACATAGGTGCTGACCGCCCGCACAATCTGCACTTGACTGCCGTTCACTTCAAAAGGCGTCAGGCCATTAGCCAGTGCGTTTTCCTGCTCGCTGCGCCCCGGCCATTTGTCCTGTGGCGTGATGTCCGCACCGGGTAACACCAGGGTATTGAGCGGGCGTGCCGGGTCGGACTCGCTGGCGATGATGGCGGCATATATCGCCGCCAGCTCGCCCTTGGGCGGCATTGAGCCGTGGTTACCAGCCCAGGGTGAGACGCGCCGTGTTGACGTCGATCGTGAGCGCTGTGTCACCTGACAGCGTACCGTTCCAGCCAACGACGCCCAGCCCCGCATCCAGTGCGGGGTCGCCTTCGCCGCCGCGCATCGGCGTCAGCGCAGCGGTGACACCTGGTGCGCTGACCGTGACGGTCACGCCAATCTGGTTACCACAGGCCCCTTTGCTGCGCGCCGTCAGCACCAGCTGCTCGCCGGGACTTTTACCGCCGGATGACGGCGGCGGGATATCCGCCATCGCCGCCGTCACCGGTAGCGCGTCCAGGGTGTTGATGGCCTCCACCAGGCTCACCACCAGCGCCCCGGCGCTATCGCCACTGGCAACAGCAATGGCGACGGTTTCGCCGCAGACGCCAAGGCGCACCTGCCCGGTGCCGCTGGCGCTGCCCTTGAGTCCCAGCGCGCCGGTGGCCGCCACGCCAACCTCGCTGTCCGGTATCCCCACCACCGCCAGCAGCAGGGTGTCATTGGCGCGGATGGCGGCCCGCGCCATGCGATGCGCCTGGGAGGCATGATCAAACAGGCTAGCAGCCTCTTCATCGCTGAACACGTTTACCGGCGTCAGTGCTCCGTGTCCGGCATGGTGGTGCGCTGGGCTAGTATCAGCAGCGTCTGGTCGTTGGTGCCCAGCGCCCGCGACGCCAGGGTGGTGTTAAACCCGGAATAATAGCCGGGTTTATAGGTTGGCGTTGGTATCACGGCATCAATGCTCATGCGTCCCCCTTGGTATCACGTCAATCATGGTCTTTTGCCCTTGTGGTCACGATATCCTGCGCAACAACTGCTGGCGGATCATCAAGGTGATACGCCAGCCCGGTGCGCTCATGCATCGGCCACGGCGTATCCAGTCGTCCCTGATAGTCGGCAAACAGCCGCTCAGGGTCATTGTCGCCTGCCGGCGCGGGCCAGCGGCCGTTATCCAGCGCCTCTTCAACCCAAGACCGTGTCGAATTCGTAAAAATAAGCCGCCAGGGCATCACTGTTCAAGCGAGTGCTGAACAGTGAGCGCACCCAGCCCGGCAGCAGGGGCTCGACAGGCAACCCCATATCCTGACACTCATTAAACAAACGCCGAACGGCCCGAATCAGTTTATTGCAGCCCACTTCATCGCGGGCCGGGCCGCCCTTGCGCTGAGGCTTCCTCGCGCACCGAATAGGCCGCCAGCAGCACCGAGAAATGCCCGGAGGTGTAAAAGCGGTGTTTATGGGTACTGACCCGTTGGGTCTGCTGCACGCCAAGAAAGGTCACCCAGCAGGCGGACAACACACGGGCGATAGCCCCCACATCATCCAGCTCGCCGCCATAGTTGCCCACGGCAGATACCATGCGGACCAAACCCGCTTTAAGCCGCGCCATCATGGCGTTTTCAATCTCGCTTATCATTAAAATCCCCCTCCGCCGGTCTGGTTGCGCCCCCAGACGCGGCGACCGGAAAAGAACGCCGCCCCGGCGTTGCCCTGCAGCGTGCCACCGCTTTGGGTTGGTGGCCAGCGTGACCCGCCCATTGGCGACGTTTTCTAGATAGCGGATGGCGCCGCGGTAGCGGCCACGGATTTCATCGGCGCACACCCGTTCGGTGCCGGTGAGGCGGTAGCGGGCGATATCACAGGCAATGCCGCGCAGGTCGGAGGGCGCTACCGGCAGCGGCAGGGTATAGCGCCCGCCGATATAGCCGTTAATCTCATCGGCAGCCGCCTGCAACCCGCCTCCGGCCAGCACGGCGGCGTCAATCTTGCCGCTGTTGTCGCGGTCGGTCAGAAGTGCACCTCCTCCGAAGCGTAACACCATGTCCTCAAGGCGCGCGGATACGCTTATTTGCCCGTCGAGCCGTAGGCCATCTACCAGAAGCCAAACCCGGCCTGGCCGCGTGCCTCTGCGCCAAACTTGAACTGCTTGCGCATAAACATGTCCGGACTGTTGATATCGGTCATGGCGACAAACAGCGGGGCCTGGCGCTGCTGGAAAATCAGCGGCTTTAACGGGCGGCTGGTATCCATCAGGAACCAGGCGCTGTCCGAGGTCAGCCAGGGCACGACCAGCACCTCGGCGGTGCCCTTGTAGATATTGGCCTTGCCGTCATCCAGACGTTCGGCGGTGATAAGAGTACGCCCCACATCGTCCAGCGCCGGCGACACGACCAGCAGGTTGGGCATGATATTCAGTGGCCGCCCCTCTTCGTTCTTCATCTGGCGCAATTGCTGGCGCACCTCACCGTAGGACGCCTGCGCCTTGACCAGTGAGGCCGCTGAGAGCGGTTTTTTGCCGAGATTGGAGTAGGTGATTTTGCCCATACTGTGCGTATCGCTAAAAAACGACTGGCTGTCATAGCCTTTTTCACTGAAGCCTTTATTCAGCAGCTCAAACACCATCTCATCCGGCCACTGTTTGGCGGCAAAGCCCGCATCCTGCGCCTAGGGCCGGTAAACGCCAGCTGGTCATCCTGGATGTCGTTGCGTTCGACTTCTACCGTGGCCTCATAGTCATCATTGATCAGGGTGTAGGTTGACGCCGCCAGCGCCTTGACCTGCTTGTCGCCTATCCATTTGCGAATCCGTGGAAAGCGGCTTAACCAGGCGTAGGTGTTCTCCTTGCCGGTGGACGGCACCAGGGTAACCACCTTGTCCCACTGGGCGGGCGCGGCGTCAAACGCCTGGTTAAAAGTGAGTTTAATGTTGCAGAAAATCACCTTTAAATTTGCAGCATTCACTAACATATGCAGTGTCTCTTTATTCGACCCAGACGCCCGCCGCGTCAAGCATGATGATGGTACCTGCCGTACAGCGGCTGGCGGGGTTTCCCGGCTTGCCGACATACTCCTGCTTCACCACGCCGTCGTTCTCTCACAAAAACGCCTTGTGGCGGTGCACCACACTATGTACTGGTCGCCGTTACCGCCCTGGCCGTTGTCGATAGCCTCATCAGCCCGCCCGGCATACATCAGGGCTTCCCCGCCCTGGCCGTTGACGGCATAGCCGCCCTTGAGGCAGACGATAACGCCGGCCGGAATAGTTTCCTTCTCCGCCACCGGATAGGGCGTCAGTTCGCCGTCCCGGTACGGGGTATTACGATCTTGCGTGGTGGCGGTCATGGCTGCCCTCATCTTTTATCATGCTGGCAATGGTCTCGGCGCTGTGGCCAAAGGCGTGACAGGCGGCCATCACTGAGCGCCGCCGTCAGCAGGGCAGTGACTTCGTTGCCGCTCAGTTGACGACCGAGTGCCGCCACCTGCTCACCCAGCTCATTAACCACGCTGACCGGGGCATAGGCAGCCGGATCAGGGAGCGTGCTGGTCTGCTGTGACAGCGCGGCATTCACCAGGCAGGTCACATTGCCCTGCCTGTCGTACTGAAACAGCGGGGAGACAAAACGGTACTCCCCGGCGGCAATCAGGGTGCGGGCACGCTCGGTCCATTCGACATCCACCGCAAACAGCCCCAGGCCCTCGACCCATTCCAGCTGCGAGTACCAGCCGGCGGCCGGCGCGGGCGCGATGCCGGGCGCGCGGGCATGGATAGCCTGGTGCTCATAGTCAAAGCAGTACGGCGTCTGGCGCGCCGGGGCAGCGTCAATCAGCCTCCTGGCCTGCGGTTCCTCCAGCCGCCAGTGCGGCAAGGCAGACGGTGTTTTTCACGCGGGGGCGAACCGAACCCAAAAAATGTATTCATAGGAAACAGCCTAACCTGGGCGTCGGGTATCTCGTCGTGACGGGGGTGTAGGGGGTAAGAATGGGGGAAGGGAAAAGACACAAACGGACTGCCATCAGGCTACACCGCTAACGCGGGCGGCGATACCCCGTTTAAAACTTATTTAAATCGCTCCAGAATCGCTTAACGCGGTTTCACCCGCATCATCAACCTGCCTAACTATCAAAAAACGCGCCACGGCCTTTACAGAGTGTTACTCATCCAGCACGCGCTGAAGGTAATCATTGACGGTGTGCACCAGGACCTGATAGTCCTGGTCGGTCAGACTGAGAAAGGGCCGCGCCGGTATCGTTAAGCCGGGATGATTGACGCATTTTACCACCCGACCGTTAAAGGCCAGCGCCTTTTTATAGCGGGGGCGAATGATATGGGGCCGGGTGGCCGTGCCCTGCTGGTGAATGCGCGCATACACCACATTGGTCCCCACCACGGCCTGGTCGTTATCGGCGTCGCTGTCAATGGAGGCGGCCAGCCACCCTGATTGCTGCAGGATTTTACCGGCGCGGTCAATGGGCAGCCAGCGCGGGCGCTTTTCCTGCTCGAAATTCTCCATCACCGCATCATACAGCTCTTCACTGAAGGTGCGCATCAACGGCGGGCGGTGGCTCAGGGACTGCGACAGCCGCTCAAGGGCTTGACGCAAGGTATCGGGAACAGTGATCATGACGTCAATCATGGTGTATAATACTCATGGCAGGGTGGTTATTTCAAATGGGTAACGGTTGCTGTCACGCTGCCAGCATGATCTGGTTCGAGTCCGGCGCCACCTGCTCAATCCAGCGTACCCCAGAGCAGATCATAAACCCCTTTGTTACGCAGTGCTGATAGGTCTTGCAGAACCTTGCCGGTACGTATCAGGTTTGTGTTAACTTTTTCACGCTTACCATTCAGCTCATTACGTACCTTGAGCGTGCCGTCAATGTACACCACGAGCTTCCCCGTCCCCTCAACCCGATCGAACACATACAGTAACGCCGGCGTCGCCTGCTGTCGGTCGTAGATGATTGCGTGCGGCTGGCGCAGCGATGATACCTGGGTCGCCCAGAAGGTAGTCGGCAGTAGTCGGCAGCGTGCCCTGCTTGCTGTCGCGAGTAGCGTGCAGCAGGTTGGCGTCCGTCAGGGTGATCACTGCCGAGTCCGGCACCACGCCTTTACAGGACAGCGCGTCCACCACGGCAGGACGCAATGCGCCGACAGGGCGAACGTCGCCGCGTGTTTGCTGGCGGGCCACCACCTGACTGACCCAGTTACCGGTATCGCGGTCGAGCAGCTGCTCGCCGAGATGGCTGAGGTAGCCTTCGCCGGGGTTCAGATGAAAGCCTGCATCCGGGGTAAATACGTGGCCGGTTTTGGGGTCTTTCAATCCTGTCACCAGCCGCGTCTTGCCGTTCACACCCTGCGGCTGGTCAACCCTGACGCGATAGTCGTCGGTGGACTCCAGTCCCATGGAGTGACGTGCAAGCTGGTCGGCCGTCAGCGCCCGTACCCGGCAGCGGCAGTTGTAGCCGTTAAGGGGAAACAGGGTGTCCCAGCCCGCATCGTCATAACGGAACACCCGGCCATGCCGCGCGGCATGGCCGGGGCGGGTGTGGCTGTCCATCACCGCCACATACTGCCAGTAGGGGCGCTGGTCGACGTTCTCGCGCAGCCGCTGATAGCGCCCGGCCATATAGGCAGATTGGGTATTGGTGCGAAAAATGGTCTCCAGTCGGTAAGGCAACAGCTTTTTCCCCTCCAGCTCGCCGTCTGCTGAGGCTTTTAGCCCTTTGCCCAGCCAGCCCTTGCGCTGAAGTAGCGGTAAGACCTCATCCTGGAACTGTGTCAGCGTCTTGCCGTGGCGCAAGCTGTCCGCCAGCATGGCGGTCACCGCCTCCGGCGCCTGCCCCTGCTGCAAGGCGCTGACCAGCGGGGTCAGCAGCGTCTGCATGGTCTGGTTAACCGGCGTTGTCAGTCCGCCGGGGGCGTCTTCCAGCGCCTGCTCGGTGGCGGTAGGCGTGTGCGCAACGCTCAGCGCCGCCATGCTTGGCCAGCCTTCAGCATCAGGCTAACCCCGGTAAAAGTCGGCAGGTTGCCCGACGGCGGCTGCAGCAGGGGCTCGTCGTCCCGGGCGGCGGGAATGCCGCTTTCCGCCACTGCCCAGGCCACCGGCACTGGCACGCCGCGGCGCACCAGGAGATCCAGGGTATCGGCGCTCTCCTTCATATCGCGTGGCTGGCGGGCAATCAAACTCAAAGCGGCACATGCAGCGCGGGGTGATATCGCTATAGCCGTTAAGCTTGAGCAACGGGTAAAGCAGGTCCGGGTCAGCGTACCCGCCAGCTGCACCGCATCACTGGCAGTCAGCTCATGGCGCACCTCGTTATGCACGTTGCCCAGGGCATTGGTGCTGCTCTTGCCGTCCGCCTGGGTGGTCAGGGTGCCGCCCAGAATGACCTTGGACTGGGTGCTTTCGCACCACTGCATCATACTACTGAAACGGGTCGACCTGCCCTTGTGCAGCGGACTCAAAGCGGATAGCGGTGCGTTCGTGGATAATGTCGCCGGCGTTATGTCCCAGGTCGCGCAGCGCCCACAGCAGCATGTTTTTTTCTTCCTCGCTGGCCCCGTCGGAAATAGGTGCCCACCCGCGTCGGCAGGCCGTAGATTTCCAGAAACTCTGCCAGGTCACGGGCGGCAATATTCTTGAACAGGTAGGTCCATACCAGTACCCGGAACAGGCCGCTTTCCGCCACCCAGCCGCTTTTGGCCTGGTGACGATGCAGCAGGCAGCCAGGCGAAGGGGTTAAGCTCAGCGCCGTCGAGGCTGCCGTCAATCAGGCGGATGGCGTTACGGTTATGGGTCGCGGTCTGGAACCAGCGTTGCGGGCGCTTGTAGAAGGCGCAAGGCAGCCAGATGTTTTCCGCCTGTCTCCAGCCGATTTCCACGGCAGCAAAGCCGTGACCAATGGCGTCCAGCAAGTCGAACAGCAGCGTTTCAAACTCCGGCAGGTCTGAAAACCATTCCGTCGCGGCGTCCGCCATGGCCTTTTCCTGTGCGCTGGAATGACGCGGCGGCACAATGCGCCAGGTGAGCGGCATCACCGAACGGCGGCACTTGCTCATCTCGGCAAACAGGTGGCCATCGCGCTCCTCCATATCAAAAAACAGGTCAGCCTAGCGCACCAGATGCCCCTGTTCGGCCTCGCTCAGGATGTCATACACCCGGCGGATATCGATGCCCAGCGAGGGGTGCTCGGTCAGTTGTTGATAACGCAGGTGGCGGTCATCGGTAGTCTGTGGCTGCGTCAGGGTGGCGGCGGCGCAACAACCGACCGTAAATATCAGTGAGCATGCCCATTACCAGCCTCCACGGGAAAAGCCCAGCCGTCCGGGGTGACGGTCATCGGACAATGAGCGGTATTCGGTTTTCGGGCCGTGGGTCACGGCCAGCGTCCAGAGCATGTACAGCGCATCCGGGCCGTCGTCACAGTCGGCGCGGGGGGAGGCGCAGCTGCTGTATCAGGGTGTGGTATGGCTGGCGTGCAGCCGGATAAGCCCGTTTTCCATATGGGGCTGCAGGGGCAACAGCTTGTCGGCATGGGGGATAATGGCCCGCGCCGGCACCGGGTGACCCAGCTGTGCCGCGCGTTTAATCAGCTCGGTGCGCAGGAACTCCTGAGACTGCACCGCCTCAATACCCCAGATCAAGCAGTGGTATTCCTTTTGCAGGGCGATGATGTTGCTGATAATGGCGTCCGTCAGCCGCTTGCGGATCTGCGCTTCCACCACATCCCACACGCCGGTGGTGCGATTAAAACTGCCAACCAGCCGCGCTGACAGGTCACGGCTGGCCCGACCTTGCCGAGGCTGGGGTCGCAGGCCCCGTAGAAGACCCACTCGTTAAGCCGGTTGACCCAAAAATGCAGGCAGTGGGCAAACAGCGCATCCTCACCGCTGACCAGGTCATGCTGGTACTCGGCGTCAAAGGTGGCGTGACCGCCCCCCCGGGGCGCGAATATACATCAGGGTCAGCAGCGGGCGGGCGGACCAGGAGACTTCCGGGCCTTCCTCCATCTCGGTACGGTGTGACGTATAAAAATCCTGTGCCGTGGCCTCCCCCTGGTTACGCAATACCTGCTCCCAGGTCTCCCACAGCGACAGGTTCACCGGCCACTAGCGCAGGGCCTTAAACCGTGCCTGCCACCACAATGGGTTATTCAGGGTGCGTGATAACACCGAGTCGTAATGCAGGATGGTGCCGATATACACCACATCGAGTTTTGCGCCCGCGCCGCCCAGCGGCAGCACGGTTTTTCTCAGCCAGCTTTCCAGCTTGTCGCGCTGGTCTGGGTTGCGCACCTGCTCGTCGTTCTCAATATCGTCCAGTATCACCAGGTCAGGGCGGTACGACCCGGGGCGCAAGCCGCGCAGCTTTTTGCCGCTGCCGGCCACCTGCACCTTGATATCATTACGCGTCAGGGGTGCCCATCTGCCAGACGCGACCGACAACCGCAGGCTTCGGGGAAGTCGGCACGCAACCGGGGGCTAAATTCCAGCTCGGCCTTGATGGCTTCGAGCATCGGGTACGCCTGGTCGATGGAGTTCATCACCATCAGGGCATAGTGCTTGATACCACGTACCAGACACCACAGCACAAACAGCTGGCTGACCAGCGTTGGCTTGGTCTCTCCGCGCGGCGCGGCGATGGCGTCTTGCTCGCCTTTCGGGCTGGCGACTGCCTGTGGCAGCCGCTGAAACAGATAGCCATGCAGTTCACTGGGGTCGGCATGACGGATATAGTGTGGAAAATAGATCTGCACAAAATAGCGATAGCCGTTCACCGGGTCAGCCACCTGTGAACGCCGCGCCGCCATGGCCTCGGACCCGGTATCAAAACCCAGGCATTCGGCCTCAATGGTGCAGCGCAGACTGGAGGCCAGCGCAGCCAGCGAGTGCTGGAATTCACGGATGGAAAATTTCGCCGCCACAATCTCGCTTTAAATTCCCTGTAAACGCGGTTTACACGCCATGATGACGCTCAGCCAGTACCGCATTGATGCGCGACACCAGGGTCTCTGCCACCGTGTCAACGCTGCCGGCGACACTCGCCAAACATAAAAAGTGCTCACCACCGTCCAGACCGACAAACACATTCTCGCCGGCGACCCTGACCACGTTGACCCCGGCCGGGTCGAGGTACACGCCCGGCAACAGCTTGACCAGCTGCTCCATGCCAGCGCCGCCTCTATCTAGTTTTTGATGTGGGTTGACGCCTGAAAGGGTGTTTCGCCATAGGCGATATCCACGTCATGCACCGCGACCTCGCGCAGCTTGACAAACACCTCGCCGCCGTTGCTGACCCAAACCTTGGTGATTTCCCCGGCGATAACGGCCACGTCATCCCGGATTTCAACGAATTGATTAGCCATAATATTTTTCTAGTACTGGCCCGAAAACCTCAAGAATGTCAACAAGCGCCGCCAGATGCCGGAGGTGTTTGTCCTGAATAAACGCCGAGAGCAGCTTCAGGGTCTCCATGGCGGTGGCCAGCCAACTGGTCTCGGGCAGGATTTTTTTGCTGGCGGCAATAGACTTGCTCCACGCATCCGTTAAGCGTGCCAGCAGCTCAACCCGCTCTGGGGCACTCAATGTGTCAGCCAGGTTGACTTTTTCCAGTGTCTCCTGAAACTGCGCCATCAGGCTGGTCAGGATGGCGCGCGCGATATCTTCCGGCGCACCGTTGGCCAGCAGATAAGGCGCTGCGTATCACCTCCCAGTCATCGCCACTGTTCAGCGCCTCTTTTTTCCAGCGCCGGGCGGAATGCACACTGACGCCGCACTGGATTGCCGCCAGCTCCAGAGATAGGTTGTCGAACACATAAGCCCGGCGCAGCCCCTCGCGGGTGGCCCTGGAATGCGCCATTACACCCCCAGTCGCGCCCGTATGAGCGCCAAGCCCGGTAGCGCCGGCCCGTGCGCCCTTCACCTGCAGGCGGTCAAGGCGGCGGTCAATACCGTCGAGCTGGGTACGAATGGTGTGCAGCTCTGCCAGCACCGGCGACATTATATCCTGTGGTTTCATAAATCAGGCTCTTCGTTATTTGTCGGCCTTGCGGTCGAACTTGTTATCTATACGTTGAATACTGTCCTTGATGTCCTGCATCATACCGGTCATCAGCTGCAGGTCGCGCTGT
>NZ_JBPESN010000077.1:0-10785 GCF_051710625.1 Sodalis sp. (in: enterobacteria)
CTATATCGTGGGATATTACAGCGCACTCAGGCCGCATGAATATAACGGTGGGTTGCCACCAAACAAATCAGAAAGTAGATACTGGAAAAACGCTAACGCGGTGGCCAGTTTTAGTTGACCACTACACTTACTTGTGGGTTGAAGATGGGTTACCAAAAGATTCCCGATCATACACTGGCATAGTTAGACTTACCAAACCTGGGCCGGGATTGCAAGCCGGACTCTGCCCGCTCAGCCTCAGCCTCAGCCTCAGCCTCAGCCTCAGCCTCAGCCTCAGCCTCAGCCTCAGCTCATAGACAAGTTCGTTAACTTGCGTCCGTCAAGGACTATTTTTTCTGGCCGTGCTCCGCTAGCCACTGCTGCATCGTTGCGATTTCAGCTTTTTGCGCGCTGATGACATTTTCCGCCATATTGATCGCACCTTGATAATGGGGAATCACCCCTTGCGCAAAAACGACGTCCGGATCGGCGGCTTTCACGCCGGCACTCATATCGCCGTGCATATCTTCCATCGAATCGAGATAAGCTTTACTGGCAACGGAAAGCCTTCCCTGATCCTTTGACCCACTCATGCCGGCCATCTCATGGTGCGCGTCAGCGGCACCGGCCACTAATGGCGCGATCAACAGTAACAGCGGAAAGAAAGGGTACTTACGCATCGTTTTCTCCTTAAGTTTTGTCTCCTAACGGTCAAGCCTTTTAAGGCTTACCGAGTGCAGGGCTATTGTCAAGGCAAGGTTTCGCCCTAAGCCCTGCGACGTTAGGCTTCCTTATCGCTATGCGAAATGATAAAGGAGGAAAACTGCGGCGACATCCAGGTGGTAAACCCGTGATCAGTTTTGGTAATCAAGAATACCGCCAAGCCTTCTTGCAGCGCCAGTTGCTTGGCCTTTTCCGTGCCGAGCACCATTAAACCGCTATCCCAATCGTCCGCTTCCAGCGCCGTTGTGGCAATAACCGTTGCCGAAACCAGTTTGTGAACCATCGGTTTACCGGTGACAGGATCAATGACATGCCTTACGCGCTTACCCTCAAGCTCATAGTAGTTCCGATAGCTGCCGGAGGTGCTGATACCGTGTCCCCGTAAATCCACGACAACCTCCGCCGCCACGGATTCATCCGTCGGGTGCTGCATAGCCACTCGCCAGGGCTGCTGGCTAGAAGACAAATCACGGGTCAACACCGCACTGCCTACCGACACCAGATAGCGGGTAATGCCCCTCAGCTCCAGCAGAACAGCCAGGTGGTCGGTGGCATACCCCTCGCCGACGGTGGAAAGATCGACATACATGTCGGGCACCGATTTTTGCAGCCACTGCCCTTGCTGGTTTCAATAAGCCGCAGATGCGCCAGCCCAACGCGCGGGCGCGGGCGCTTTCGATTTGCTGAACATCCGGCGTCTTTGTCGGTTGTTTTTCCGGGCCGAATCCCCACAGGTTCCCCAGCGGGCCCCAATGGTAATATCCATCGCACCGCCGGTTTTCGCGCCAATACGCAACGCGGTAGAAATAATATCCGCCATGTCTGGGGTAATCGGCTGCGGCTCGGTGCCGTGATAACGGTTAAATCGTGATAAAATCGTATCGTCTTGCCAGGTGGAAATCTGGTAATTATCCTCAGCCAATCGTTGCTCTATTGCTTGATTGAGTCCCGTCAGAGCGGCCGCAAGCGGGTTTGCCACCAGCACGCGATAATAGGTCCCCATGGTTTTCCCTTCGGCACGCCAGGACTGCGCCTGTTCCGACGGCTTGGCGCCGTCGCATCCGCTAAGCAACATCAGTGTTGCCATTATTACCCCTGTCAATCTGCTCATAGCATACCCTTAAACAGCCAATATCGCCGCCCAAAGCCCCAAAAATAGAGCCTTCTCCCGGCGGCAGAAAACGGTCAATATGCTGCCTGAGTCAACGCGCAAAATCCATGCTCGCGCCGAATAAGAAAGGGGTAATTGATACAGGTGAGGTGTAGGCAGCCCAAAAGACACCCGCTTTTTTAAACGGTATTCAGGCAGACCATGAGCCGTCATGGCAAGGCCTAAGGGCGGTGGTGACAAGGCAAGCGAACTTCAGCCGTCAGCGCCGGCGAATAGCGCCAACGTCACAAACCGTTTATTACCCTCATAGCCCTGAATGTAGATTACCCTGGGCGTAATTAAACATTCGTTGCACCACCTCATCCGCGCCTTTGATGACTTCGGACAGATGTCGGTCGCTGCGATTTACCGCTTGGGAATAGGCAATTTCATGCGCTTCATCCACCATGGTAATGATCCTGTCGCGGGTTTGGACATCAAGATTACCCAGGATAGTGGTCAATACGACCTGATAGGCATGAGACGTCACCGTTAGTTGACGCTCCCGCGCCTCCAGCGCTTCAATACGGTCCAACAGAATCTGATAATGGGGGTCGTTCGCCATAATGATTTTCCTTGCGTGACAAAAACAGCCAAAGCAGGATGATTGACTCAGCGCTCGACGGTAAATAAGGTCGCTTCGACTTTCGTCAGCGACAGCAATGGTCCGAGATGGCTCTTTGTCGAACGTTGTGGTACCTAAGCCTTGACACCATCATAGGCCCATTCGTACTGACAAATAAAGCCCGCGACAGCCCTGCGCCGGCCTGCCGCCGGCCGGCGTGGACGCGCGCACCGCTTGGCGACGGATTATCATGAGTATAGAGAATTCCGCCACGACGCTGGACGGCGGAAACGGTAAGCGTTAGCTTGGCGAGAGAATAGCCCTACCGGAGCAAAGCTATCATGGCAGATAAGAAAGGACTAACGGCGGCTGGCAATCACCCAGACGGCATGGATAATGCCTGGGATATAGCCCAGTAAGGTTAACAATATATTCAACCAAAATGCGCCGCGAAAGCCCACTTCCATAAAAACGCCTACCGGCGGTAAAAGAATAGCAAAAATCACTTTAACGAAATCCATATCTTCTCCCGATAAACACTCTTTCTCGGGACGAACATCGACAAACGTAATGGTCAAAAGCGCAGGGAGAACGTGAAACGTGAAGAACGGCTTTATTTCCCTTTATGCATGCCGCCTTTTTCCCTGCCTCAGAGGCTTTTTGCAGGTCATTTTTGAAGCCGCCGCTATCGCTGTGTTGCCCCCTTTTTTACCCGCTTCAGACGCTTTTTGTTTATCTTCAGCAAAATTTCCGGAACCGCTGCGATGTTCAGCCATAATAGCCTCCATTGATGATCATGACAGTATGTCACTAGCAATAACCCGTGTTGTGCTTTGATATTGACAACGGAACGTATCGCGTTATCAACGCTGAAAGCGTAGTCAGCCGTTCACTCTTTCGCCAGACGGTCGAGCGGGCGGGATGGCGGTAATTGCTCTAGGAGCTAGATTGGAAAATTATTAACCTTTAGTCATTAACTTATCGACTAAACAGAGCTCGGGGCTTCCGGTTGCTCCAACCAGGACGGCTTATTTGGCTGAGGCGTCATCGCCGGTGCGCCTCTCCACTCATCCGCGCTTATCAAGCACGTTGGGTAAACCACCAGCAAATAAGTGACCCCGCGCAGACCATGATCACTCCCTGCCAGAAAGCGGGGGTTAAATCGACACCCAGCCATAGGCTGGCAAACGCCGCCGAAAACACTGGGGTAAAATAAGAAGCGGTGGCAAGCAGCGTCATATTGCCCTGAATAATGCCGATGTCCCATGCGGCGTAAGCCGCGCCCATTATGGCACCGGTAACTAAAAGCTGTAGGATGACCGTACTGGTGAATACCAATGTCGCTTTATGACTAAAGCCGTATTTTAGCCATAACAATAAAGAGGTGGCTAACGAGAACAACGCCACGCCATTTTTGCCGCCGGCGTATTTCCGTGTCACATTGCAATAAAGGGCCCAAATGATTGCCACCCTACAGGCTATCCCGCAGGATGACGATATCGACCGCTGCCTGTAGCTGCCGGCTGAATCCATTTACTCCTCCAATCAGCCACGCTCGCCGCTGGTGGCGGAGAGTCTTCGTCGTTATCAGCGCGGCGAGCGCCTGCCGCTGGATCCGCTTCATGCGTACAACTGGCCATTCTAACGGTCATAATTCCGGCGAGGCCGGATAAGCGGCGCGCGGCGCGCCCCGGTTGGCGTAGCGGCCGACGGTGGCGGCCCGGGGGTCGATCATGATAAAATACGCCGCCTGTTTTACTGCGCCGCGCAACGCGCGACGGTCATCCCGTTCGTGAGAATACCATGTCAGATAATAGTCAAAAAAAAGTAATCGTCGGCATGTCCGGCGGTGTCGACTCTTCCGTCTCCACCTGGTTGCTACAGCAGCAGGGTTATCGGGTGGAGGGACTGTTCATGAAAAACTGGGAGGAGGACGACAACGAGGAGTATTGCACCGCGGCAAGCGATCTGGCTGATGCCCGGGCGGTGTGCGATACCTTGGGTATCACGCTGCATACCGTCAATTTCGCCGCCGAATATTGGGATAACGTTTTCGCGCACTTTCTCGCCGAATACCAGGCGGGCCGCACCCCCAATCCGGATATTCTGTGCAATAAGGAAATTAAATTCAAAGCGTTCCTGGAGTTCGCCGCCGACGATCTCGGCGCCGACTATATCGCCACCGGCCATTACGTGCGCCGCGCCGACGTGGACGGCAAAAGCCGCCTGCTGCGCGGTCTGGATGATAATAAAGACCAGAGCTATTTTCTGTATACGCTGGGCCATGCGCAGCTCGCACGCTGCCTATTTCCAATAGGGGAACTGGCGAAACCAGAAGTGCGCCGCATTGCCGCCGAGCTTGGCCTGGCGACGGCCGCCAAAAAGGATTCCACCGGCATTTGTTTCATTGGGGAGCGGAAGTTTCGCGATTTCCTCGGCCGCTACCTGCCGGCGCAGCCGGGAGCGATCGTGTCGGTTGACGGCCAGGAGGTGGGTCGCCACCAGGGGCTGATGTACCATACGCTGGGTCAGCGTAGAAGATTGGGCATCGGCGGCACCCGCGACGGCAGCGAGGATCCCTGGTATGTGGTAGATAAAGATCTTGACCATAACCGGCTGATTGTCGCTCAGGGCCACCAGCATCCACGGCTGATGTCTACCAGTCTTACCGCAGGTCAGCTACACTGCGTCGAACGGGAACCGCTTACCAAAGCGATGCGCTGCACGGTGAAAACCCGTTATCGCCAGCCCGATATCGCTTGTCTGGTAACGCCGCAGGCGGACGGACGTTTGCAGGTGACCTTCGACCAGCCCGTCGCCGCCGTCACGCCGGGCCAATCGGCGGTGTTTTATCTGGCGGAACGCTGTTTGGGCGGCGGGATAATAGAAGCGCGCCAACCCTTAAGTCGCTAAGACCCACCCGCAGCACAAAGGGCCGCCAGGCGCTCCGTTGACCGGACGCCTGACGGGCGGACTTAATCTCAGGGATGGATACAGGAGTCATCTTGGCCAAGAATTATTTCGATATTACACTGGCGCTGGCGGGCGTGTGCCAGAGCGCGCGGCTGGTTCAGCAGCTCGCGCATCAAAGCCAGTGCGATGAGCCGCCGCTGCGCGTCTCGCTCCAGAGTCTGCTGGATTTGAATCCGCCGTCGGTGCGTGCAGTCTACGGCGATAACCCGACCCATCTGCGGATGGGATTGGAGACGCTGCAGGGCGTGCTGAATGCGTCGTCGCGCGAGAGGCTGGGCGCCGAGCTGACCCGGTATACCTTGGGGCTGATGGTGCTTGAACGCAAGCTGAACGGTAATCGTGGCGCGCAGACGGAGCTGAGCCGCCGCATCGACGCCCTTGACCGTCAGCTCAGCCATTTTGATTTACTGTCAGACGCGCTTATCAGCGCGATGGCTGGCATTTATGTGGACATCATCAGCCCGCTCGGACCGCGTATTCAGGTCACCGGCGCGCCGGCGGTATTGCAAAATACACAGATTCAGGCCAAGGTGCGCGCCGTACTGCTGGCAGGCATCCGCTCCGCCGTGCTGTGGCAGCAGGTCGGTGGCGGCAGACTTCAGCTGATGTTCGCCCGCAACCGATTGTTTAAAAAAACCAAACAAATACTTTCACATACTTAATCTCCAGGAGTCGCAATTGATGGAATTATCCTCTCTGACCGCCGTTTCGCCCATAGACGGCCGCTACGGCGACAAAGTCAATCCGCTACGCGCTATTTTCAGTGAATTCGGTTTGCTGAAATTTCGCGTACAGGTGGAAGTACGCTGGCTGCAAAAGCTGGCCGACTGTGATGCTATTAAAGAGGTCCCCCCTTTTGACGACCACGCAAACAGTTTCCTGGACGCCATTGTCGCGAACTTCAGCGTAGAGGATGCCGAGCGCATCAAAACCATTGAACGTACCACCAATCATGATGTGAAAGCGGTAGAATATTTTTTGAAGGAGAAAATCGCCCGGCAACCGGCAGTGCAGGCGGTAAGCGAATTCATCCATTTCGCCTGCACCTCCGAGGATATCAACAATCTCTCCCACGCGATGATGCTCGCCACCGCCCGCGAATCTGTTCTGCTACCGGCCTGGCACGAGATTATCGCGGCGATAGCGGCGCTGGCCGAACGCTATCGCGATATCCCCCTGCTGTCGCGCACCCACGGCCAGCCGGCGACGCCCTCAACGCTGGGCAAGGAAATGGCCAATGTTGCCTATCGTATGACGCGGCAATATCGTCAATTGGAACGCGTGGAGATACTGGGCAAAATCAACGGCGCCGTCGGCAATTATAATGCCCACATGGTCGCCTATCCCGAAGTGGACTGGCATCGGTTCAGCGAGGAGTTCGTCACCGGGCTAGGTATTGGCTGGAACCCCTATACTACCCAAATCGAGCCCCATGATTATATCGCCGAAATGTTTGACTGCATTGCGCGGTTTAATACTATCGTTATCGATTTTGACCGTGATGTGTGGGGTTATATCGCCCTCAATCATTTCAAACAGCGCACCGTCGCCGGCGAAATCGGCTCTTCGACCATGCCGCATAAAGTGAACCCTATCGATTTCGAGAACTCGGAAGGGAATCTGGGCCTGGCGAATGCGGTGATGAATCACCTGGCGGCGAAACTACCCGTTTCGCGCTGGCAGCGGGATTTGACCGATTCCACCGTGCTGCGCAATTTAGGTGTTGGGATGAGTTATGCGCTTATCGCATACCAGTCTACGCTAAAAGGAATCAGTAAACTGGAGGTGAATGAAGCCCATTTGCTGACAGAGTTGGATAACAATTGGGAAGTCCTGGCTGAACCCATACAGACGGTGATGCGCCGCTACGGAATTGAAAAACCGTACGAGAAGCTGAAAGAGCTTACCCGCGGCAAGCGCGTCGATGCTGAGGGTATGCAAGCCTTTATTGATAATTTGCCGTTGCCGGAAGCGGAAAAAGTACGGCTAGAAACGCTGACGCCGGCTAATTATACCGGCCGCGCCACGACAATGGTTGACGAGTTAAAATAAGCGGCGAAAAGGGAACCTGCGCCTGACCCTGGTTCCCTCTCTGTTTATGCGGAGTTTAGTCACTCTCTGGGATACTCTTATCCGGTAAGATATTCCTTCCCAGCCGGGAGGATAACCGCTTAATAAGACGGATTGCGCCACCGGATCCGTTAAGGGTAATTTTATTAGGAGCTGCGATGCGAGTTCTGGTAATAGAAGATAATTCTCTTCTTCGTCATCATCTGACGGTACAGATGCGTGAAATGGGGCACCAGGTAGATGCCGCCGCGGACGCCCGGGAGGCGGACTACTTTCTAAATGAGCATCCACCCGATATCGCCATTGTCGATTTAGGCCTGCCCGACGAGGACGGTCTCAATCTTATTCGCCGCTGGCGCAGCCATCAGGTGAAAATTCCCCTACTGGTGCTCACTGCCCGGGAAGGCTGGCAGGACAAAGTCACGGTGCTGGAAGCCGGCGCTGATGACTATGTCACCAAGCCTTTTCATCTGGAAGAGGTGGTGGCACGCATGCAGGCACTAATGCGCCGCAACAGCGGTCTGGCGTCGCAGGTTATCGAACTGCCGCCTTTCCTCATTGATCTTTCGCGCCGTGAGCTTATGATTAATGAGGTTAATATCAGGCTCACCGCGTTTGAATATACTATTATCGAGACACTGATACGCAACGCCGGTAAAGTCGTCAGCAAGGATTCGCTGATGCTGCAACTTTATCCCGACGCTGAATTGCGCGAGAGTCACACCATCGACGTGTTAATGGGTCGTCTGCGGAAAAAAATGCAGGCCAATTACCCGCATGAAGTGATCACCACAGTTCGCGGTCAGGGCTACCGTTTTGATGTTAACTAGGCTCTATGACCCTATTTCCGTTACGCCACAAAAAACCGTTTTCCCTGCGCGTCATATTCTTGCTGGCGGCGGCCTGCGTAGTTCTGGCGCTCTCTTTGTGCTATGGCATGGTGGCCGTCATTGGCTACAGCGTCAGCTTTGATAAAACGTCATTCCGCGTGCTGCGCGGCGAAAGTAATCTTTTTTTCAGTCTCGCACAGTGGAAGGACAATAAGCTGTCGATCGCCGTGCCGCCAAATATCGATATCAATTTTGCCGCCTTGGTGCTAATTTATGATGAAAATGGCCATATTCTCTGGCGCCAGCGCTATGTACCAGCGCTGGAGTCGCGCGTACAGCAGGACTGGCTGACCAAGACCGGCTATTTTGAGCTCGATACCGATACGCGCACCAGTAGCGCGGTAGTGGGGGATAACCCCAGCGCCCAGGTTCGGCTGAAAGAGTTCGACAGCAGCGACGACAATGCCCTGACCCACTCCGTGGCGGTCAACCGCTATCCGGCTACCGGCCGCTTGCCGCCGCTGACCATTGTGGTCGTCGATACCATTCCTCATGAACTGCAGCGCGCCGATCTGGTGTGGGAATGGTTCAGCTACGTCCTGCTTGCCAATCTGCTGCTGGTGGTGCCCCTGCTGTGGCTGGCGGCGCACTGGAGCCTGCGCCCCATTAAGGATTTAGTTCGCCAAGTGCGCGAGCTGGAGGTGGGCGAGCGGGAACGCCTTGACGAGAACCCGCCGCGCGAGCTGGATATTCTGGTGCGCAACCTGAATATTTTGCTGAATAAGGAGCGTCAGCGCTATCAGAAGTACCGCTCGACCCTGTCTGATTTGACCCACAGCCTGAAAACGCCGCTGGCGGTGCTGCAGACCACACTGCGCTCCCTGCGTACCGATCGCGACACCAATATCGAAATGGCTGAGCCGATTATGCTGGAGCAAATCAGCCGGATTTCCCAACAGATAGGCTATTACCTGCATCGTGCCACCGTTCACTCGGATCATAATGTGCTGAGCCGTGAACTGCATTCCGTGCCGCCGCTGCTCGATAGCCTGTGCTCCGCGCTCAACAAGGTGTATCAACGTAAAGGCGTTTCCCTGTCGCTGGATATTTCACCGGAGTTGACGTTTATCGGTGAGAAAAACGACTTTATGGAAGTTATGGGTAACATTTTAGACAACGCCTGCAAGTATTGCCTGGAGTTTGTCGAAATCAGCGCCCGCGAAAAGGAAAGCGCGCTGCATATCATTATCGAAGATGATGGCCCCGGTATCCCCGAGTCCAAACGCACACTCATCTTCCAGCGTGGTCAGCGCGCCGATACGCTGCGGCCCGGTCAGGGCCTGGGCCTTTCGGTGGCGGCGGAAATTCTTGAGCAATACGACGGCGACATCGTGATTGACGAAAGCGCCCTCGGCGGGGCGTTGGTCGAAGTCATCTTCAAGCAGCAGGGGCCGCAGCCCGAAGACGACTGAGGTCGGTCACGGGCGGGCGCCCCGTCACTTTTGACGCACCGCAGGTAAAATTATCCGCCCTGCGGCGGCGCTATCCGTTATAATTCCTCTCAATCTCCCCGCGTTGGAACAGGCTATGGATTATCAACTTGAGCTGAACTGGAATGACTTTTTACAACGCTACTGACAGAAACGCCCGGTCATCATTAAACACGCGTTTCGCGATTTCGTCGACCCGCTGTCTCCGGATGAACTGGCCGGTCTGGCTATGGAAACGGAGGTGGATAGCCGTCTGGTCAGCCATGATGACGGCGACTGGCAGGTAAGCCACGGTCCGTTTGCCAGCTATGACTATTTGGGCGACCACAACTGGTCGCTGCTGGTGCAGGCGGTCGATCACTGGCACGAGCCCCTCGGCGGCGCTGATGCAGCCGTTCCGCCATCTGCCCGACTGGCGGATAGACAATTTGATGATCTCGTTTTCGGTTCCCGGCGGCGGCGTCGGTCCCCATCCCGATCTGCTGCAGGTTGAACCCTTTGAGGCCATCATCGACGAACAAATGTGGCCCGGCGATATGCTGTACATCCCCCCCGCCTTTCCCCATGAAGGTTATGCGCTGGAGAACGAGCTAAATTACTCCGTCGGCTTCAGGGCGCCGCGCAGCCGCGAGCTGGTCAGCGGTTTTGCCGATTATGTGCTTGCTCAGGAGCTGGGCGGCCAGCGCTACTGCAATCCCACGATTGAGCCGCGCGACGATCCTGCCCACATTCTGCCGCCAGAAGTTGACGCGCTGCGCGACATGATGATGGCGTTGATGCAACAGCCCAATTGTAGTGGCACACTGAATTTAGCCACCTAAACAGAGGTAATATGCTCACCTCAGAACAACACGCGTGCACCAATGAAAAGAAGAAACTTTAGTCCTGAATTCAAACGCGAATCCGCTCAACTGGTTGTCGACCAAAATTACACCGCCGCGCAAGCAGCAAAAGCCATGGACGTCGGCCTTTCTACGATGACGAAATGGGTAAAACAACTGCGTG
>NZ_JBPESN010000078.1:0-10623 GCF_051710625.1 Sodalis sp. (in: enterobacteria)
TTTTGCTGCTGGCGCGGCGGTGTAATTTTGGTCGACAACCAGTTGAGCGGATTCGCGTTTGAATTCAGGACTAAAATTTCTTCTTTTCATTGGTGCACCCGTGTTGTTCTGAGGTGAGCATATCACCCCTGTTCAGGTGGCCAAATTCAGTGTGCCACTACAGTTTGAACCGCACTCATAGCCTTATGCCGCCGTGAATACACTCTAGTCGCCCCGTTTAAATCCATTAAAACTTATTCAGCGAAAATTTTTGTTTCATCTACACTAAAAGACGCGGCTGTTTCAGGCAGGTAGCGCTCTTTTTTAGAATCGATTACAAATTAATTCTGATTTATAATTAATACAGTAAATAAGTTATGTCGTCTAAATCGAGCTCCATTTCAAAATTGTTACAAAAATAAATATGACATCCGGACTATTCCCGATGACAACGCCTCTTAATGCCCTATATTAGCGGGGCATCGCATTACGCTACGGATGAATATGCTGATAGGCAGGGATAAGTGTATGTAATCGATTACATAGTTGTGATTGACTTCACACTTTGTCAGCATACATTTACATATAATTCATAATTATTAATTTACGTAGTACACGGAGACATTATGAGTACTGCCACACATAAACCCGGCAGATCCCATGCTCGTTTTACTTTTTTTGTTTGCTTTATGGCGGCGTTGGCCGGCCTGCTATTTGGACTGGATATTGGCGTCATCGCCGGCGCGCTGCCTTTCCTGTCTACGGATTTGCACATCGATAATCGTCAACAAGAATGGTTCGTCAGTTCCATGATGTTTGGCGCCGCGGTGGGCGCAGTCGCCGCCGGCTGGATGTCAGCCAAGCTAGGGCGGAAATTCAGCCTGCTTACCGGCGCCCTTTTGTTCACTATCGGTTCGCTGTGGTCGGCGCTATCTCCCAATGTGGAATCCCTTATTATCGCCCGTATTCTGCTGGGTCTGGCGGTCGGGATTGCCTCCTATACCGCACCGCTTTATTTGTCGGAAATCGCGCCGGAAAAATCCGTGGCTCAATGATTTCCATGTATCAGTTAATAATCACCATCGGGATTTTAGCGGCCCACCTGTCTGATACCGCTTTCAGCTATAGCGGATCCTGGCGCTGGATGCTGGGCATCATCACCATCCCCGCGGTGCTGCTGTTTGTCGGCGTCCTGTTTTTACCGGGAAGCCCGCGCTGGCTTGCGGCGCGTGGACGTTACCATGAAGCGCAAAAAGTGCTGGATATGCTGCGCAGCTCCAGCGAGCAGGTAGGCAAAGAGCTGGATGAGATACGCGAAAGTTTGAAGATCAAACAAAGCGGCTGGGCACTGTTTAAAGACAACGCCAATTTCCGCCGCGCGGTATTCCTCGGCGTCCTGTTGCAGATGATGCAGCAGTTCACCGGTATGAATGTCATTATGTATTACACGCCGAAAATCTTCGGTATCGCCAGTTTTGCCAGCACCGCCAACCAAATGTGGGGAACGGTGATTGTCGAGTTTGTCAACGTACTGGCGACATTTATTGCCATCGGGCTGGTGGATCGCTGGGGTCGTAAACCGACGCTGAAACTCGGTTTTCTGGTTATGGTGGTCGGCATGGGCGCACTGGGCACGCTGCTCCATCTGGGCGTCGACACCGACTTCCAAAAATACTTTGCGATTGTCATGTTGATGCTGTTTATCGTCGGTTTCGCCATGAGCGTTGGCCCGCTAATTTGGGTACTGTGTTCCGAAATTTAGCCGCTGAAAGAAAGGGCGCGACTTTGGTATTACCGTCTCCACCGCCACCAACTGGATTGCCAACATGATAGTCGGGGCCACCTTCCTGACCATGCTGGAAACGCTGGGCAATGCCAACACCTTCTGGATCTACGGCGCGCTTAACGTTCTGTTTATCGTATTGAGCATTATGCTGATTCCAGAAACCAAAAACGTTTCGCTTGAGCATATCGAACGTAACCTGATGACTGGTAAACCGCTGCGCGAAATCGGCGCGTGGGACTGACCGCTCACGTCTGTGGCCAAAACGCCGCCGCCCGACTGGACGCCGGCGTTTTTTTGCCCAATAACCTGCTTCGGATTTACCCTATGCCCTTGGCGCGCGGCGGCGTGGTTTTGACCCTGTATAGCCAGGTGTCGTCGCGTGGTATTGCCATAGGGTTGCATCCTTTGGCGCCGACGATTAGGCTGGCGAATATGAAACCGTTACGCATCCCTATCACCCTGCTGCAGGGTGTCATGCGGTGCCTGCGGGCCAAGCTCGCACAGGCAGGGGAGTATTTTGACTATACCTTTCCCGAACCGGCGATAAGCTTTCAACAGCGCGGCACCTCCGCCGGTACCGCCTGGCTGGAGCGCTGGGAAATCCGTCTGAACCCGCAATTATTGCTGGAGAATCAGCAACGGTTTATCGACGAAGTGGTGCCGCACGAGCTGGCGCATCTGCTGGTGTATCGCCAATTTGGCCGGGTTGCGCCCCACGGCCGGGAGTGGCGCTGGATGATGATTGCCGTGTTGCAAACGCCCGCGCGCCGCACCCATGAATTCGATTTGGCAGAGATGCGTAAATCTACCTCTCCCTATCGCTGCGGCTACCAGCAGCATGCCCTGATCGTACGCCGTTATAACCGCGTGATACGTAGCGAAACCCAATGCCGTTGCCGGCACTGCCGCGACATCTTGCAGCCCGAGGGACCGGTACGGAACGGTAATATTCTGCCAATGCTTCCCCTGATTTTCCCCTGCTGGCGCGGCGCGCGTTCGATTTGCCTGTCGCGACGTAATTAGATAACCTGCGCAATTCCAAATTGAACACACTAATATGCCGCATAAAATTTTCGGCCTGCTGGCCGCCTACTTACCTTTTCCTTTCCCGCCGCGGCCAAGGTGCATGAAATCACCAATTTTAACCAGGCAAAAGCGGCAGCGGTGAAAATTAATCGCGACGCGCCCGGCACTTTTTATTATAATTACCGCATAAACTGGCAGGGCAAAAAAAGCATCCCGGACCTGGAGTCCTGCGGCTATCAGGTGCCTAAGAGCGAGCTGCGCGCCGACCGCATCGAATGAGAAGATGCGCTACCGTCATGGAAATTCGGTCACCAGCGCCAATGCTGGCAAAACGGCGGGCGTAAAAACTGGGCCAAAGATCCGGTGTATCGGCAAATCGAAACCGACCTGCACAACTTGCATCCCGCGATCGGCGAGGTCAATGGCGATCGTGGCAACTAGCAGTACAGCCAGTGGCGCGGCGGAGAAGGTCAATACGGTCGCTGTGAAATGACAATCGATGTTAAAAACAAACAGGCGGAGCCGCCGTCCCGGGCGCAGATCCAGCTGTTCGAGGTATGGGATCGCGCCTACCCGGTGACCGAATGGGAATGCAAGCGCAACCAGCGGATCGCCGCGGTTCAGGGCAACCCCAATCCGTACGTTCAGCGGGCTTGCAGCCTTTAAAAGCGCTGCTCTACACTAAAGTTGCTCGGCCTGCCGTGCCGGCAGGGGTCGAGTCCGCCGCGGGCGGCGAGACAACTAGAACTGAAGCCACATCTTATGCGAATACCTCGAATATATCATCTGGCGCCGCTGGCCGTCGGCACCGTCCTCGCGCTGGGCGAGGACGCCGTGCATCATGTGAGCTGGGTGCTGCGCATGACCGTCGACGGGCCGATAGCGCTGTTTGACGGCAGCAATCACGTTTTTGCGGCCCGTTTGACCCGGGTAGACAAAAAGGGCGTCGAGGCCACAGTGCTGGCCGCACAGATGGAAGATCGCGAATCGCCGCTGCATTTGCAGCTGGGACAGGTGATGTCACGCGGGGGAAAAATGGAATTTACCATCCAAAAATCCATCGAATTGAAAGTAAATGTGATCACCCCATTGTTTTCGGTGCGCTGTGGCGTCAAGTTGGAGGGCGAGCGGCTGGAGAAAAAGCTGCAGCAATGGCGCAAAATCGCCATCGGCGCCTGTGAGCAGTGCGGCCGCAATCGCCCTGGCGAAGACCGCCCCGCGATGACGCTTGAAGCCTAGTCTGCGGAACAGGAAGCGGGGTTGAAACTTAATTTGCATCCCCGCGCCGAACAGAGCATTAATACTCTGCCGCTGCCGCTGCCGCTGCCGCTGCCGCTGCCGCTGTCGGCGCACGGCATTCGTCTGCTGATTGGGGCTGAGAACGGCCTGTCGGCGGAGGAGATTGCATTGACCGTCAATTATAGGTTTGCCGATATTCTGCTGGGGCCACGGGTGCTACGCACTGAGACCACCGCACTCACCGCCATCACCGCCCTGCAGGTGCGTTTCGGCGATTTGGGGTAAAGGAGAAGACAATGATTAAGCTTGGCATCGTAATGGACCCGATTTCCACCATCAATATCAAAAAAGACAGCAGCTTCGCCATGTTGCTGGAAGCACAAAGCCGCGGCCACGAAATTCACTACATGGAGATGAGCTCCCTGTATCTGCGCGGCGGCGCTGCGCGGGCCTCCACCCGTTTGCTGTCGGTAAAGCAGGATTATGATGCCTGGTACAGCTTTAACGGCGAACAGGACATCAATCTGGGCGAACTGGATGTCATCCTGATGCGCAAGGATCCGCCCTTCGATACCGAATTTATTTATGCCACCTACATCCTGGAACGTGCGGAAGATGAAGGGGCGCTCATCGTCAACAAATCGCAGAGCCTGCGGGACTGTAACGAGAAACTGTTTGTTTACCGCCTGGTTCGCGCGCCATATGCCGGATACGCTGGTAAGCCGCCGGGACGATCACATCCGCGCTTTCTGGCAGGAGCACGGCGACATCATCCTGAAACTGCTGGATGGCATGGGCGGTACGTCGATTTTTCGCGTCAAGCAAGACGATCCCAACCTGACGGTCATTGTTGAAACCCTGACCGGATACGGCCGCCACTTTTGCATGGAGCAAAATTATCTGCCGGCCATCAAGGACGGTGATAAGCAGGTGCTGGTGGTGGACGGCGAACCGGTTCCCTACTGCTTGGTTCGCATTCCAAAAAGCGGCGAAACCCGCGGCAATCTAGCGGCCGCGGCGAGGCACGTCCGCTCAGCGACAGCGACTGGAAAATCGCCCGCGACGTGGCGCCGATGCTGAAAAAGAAAGGGCTGATTTTTGTCGGTTTGGGTATCATCGGCGACCTCCTGACCGATGATCAATGTCATCAGCCCTACCTGCGTGCGAGAAATCGAAGCAGCCTTCCCCGTTTCCATCACCGGTATGCTGATGGAGGCAATTAAAAAACGTCTGGCGGCGTAACAACGCTGATGTGTATGACGTGGCCGCAATCCGATTTCGCTTGCGGCCAGTGACTTATCCCCATTTTGCCCGCGTACTGAACACCGCCTATTTTTTAAACTTACTGAGGTTGCCTAATTAAAGCATGAATTTACAGCACCATTTTCTTATCGCCATGCCCTCGTTGCAAGATCCGTTATTCAAACGCTCGGTGGTTTACATCTGCGAGCACAACAGTGACGGCGCCATGGGTATCGTCATCAACAAGCTCGTCGAGCAGTTCACCGTGGAAAACGTGCTGCACAAGCTCAAGATCATGCCTGCCGGCCGCGATCCGGCCATCTGGTTGGATAAACCGGTGTTCGCCGGCGGCCCGCTGGCGGATGACCGCGGCTTTGTTCTGCACACGCCGCGCGATGGGTTCGGCTCTAGCATCGGCATCTCGCCGCAAACGATGATCACCACGTCCAAGGACGTGCTGGAGACGCTCGACACCGCCGATCAGCCCGACGATGTGCTTGTGGCGCTGGGCTACTCCGGCTGGGGACAGGGGCAGTTGGAGCGCGAGCTAATGGAAAACACTTGGCTTACCACCCCTGGCGACAGTGAAACCCTGTTTGATACCCCCATCGCTGCCCGCTGGCGCGAAGCGGCCAAGACCTTAGGCATCGATATTCACAATATCGCCAACCAGACGGGTCATGCCTGATGGTCGCCGCCGGTAGCATCTTGGCGTTCGATTTTGGTACGCGCAGCATTGGCGTGGCTATTGGTCAGCCTGTAACCTGTACCGCCCGGCCGCTGACGGCGTTTAAGGCTCGCGACGGCGTACCTGACTGGCAACAGATCGAAAAATTACTGAACGAATGGCGGCCGGAAACGGTGGTGCTGGGTTTACCGCTGAATATGGACGGCAGCGAACAGCCGATGACCGCCCGGGCACGCAAGTTCGCCAACCGGCTGCACGGCCGCTTCGGCGTTCAGGTGGTGTTGCACGATGAGCGCCTCAGCACCGTCGAAGCCCGCGCGGGTCTGTTTGAGCGCGGCGGCTTTCGCGCGCTGGAGAAAGGCAAAGTCGACGCGGGGTCGGCGGTGGTCATCCTAGAAAGCTGGCTCGAACAGTTTCCCGAGTAACGCTACGGCACCCTCGTGCTCCGTCTGTGGCGCCATTAGCCGCCCCTGTCACTCTGCCTGTAGCGTCATCACCAACACCTTCGTCGCTCCGCCTGTGGCGCCATGCCCGGTATAGACGACGCGCATGCCATGCAGCGGCACTGCCACAGCTCGCAGCAAGGTGTCCCAGCTCGCAATAGTGGCGGTGTTATCACTGGCGGTAACGGCGCGTCTCTCCTGCCTCTGCCCCGGGACCGGCTTACTCCAGATAAAACACCTGCCGCAGCGGCGCGCTGACGGGGCTGTTATCGGCGTTGGCAGGCATGACGTCGGTCGTATGACGCCGCCAGCGCTGGCAAACCTCCGTCTCCGCCAGAGCCGGCCAGATCGGGTTGTGCCGGCGTTCATACTCCTGATGCGTGTCCGGATTAACCTGCATTACGAATGCTTTTCGTATCATCATGCTTCCCCGGTCAACGCGCCTCAACGTCCAGCGCCGCCGCCATCGACGTCACGCCAAAACGCTCGCCGAGGGCGATGAGTTCAGCGCGGCTGATGGTCTGTTTTTTGCCACCCATCGCGCGGACTTTCACCATGACCTCCGCCGATTTTTCCGCCGTGTCGAACAGGCTAAAAGCGTAATCCAGCGAGGAACTGCTGGCGAAAATACCGTGGAGAGGCCACAGCACCAGCGAATGCGCGTGCATTTTCTCTGAGGTGGCGGCGCCAATTCCGTCGGTGCCGGGGACCATCCAGGGGATAATATCCACCCCGTTAGGGAACACCACCAGGCACTCCGTACTGCCTTCCCACAGTTTGCGGGTAAAGCGGGCGGTATCCAGCTCCAGCACGTAGCTCAAGGCGATAAGGTTGGTGGGATGGCAGTGCATGATGACTCGATCGTTGCCGTCCGTGACCTGCTTGCGCACAGCGCGGTCCCGCGGCTGGTGACGTAGGCAAGATAAAATTCCGTTGAACCGACGGTGTAGCTTTCAGCGCCGATACCAAATAATTTACCTTCCACCGCGTCGATATGATGGCGTGGGTCCAGTTTCTCCGCTAATACCGTATCCAGCGCCGCAATCAGCCGTTTACGCGGCCCCAGGCGATCGACGGTGAGATCTTTCATCCCGTCCGGGACCCAGATATTCATTAGCAATGCCGTTCCCAGTTCGCGGCCAAAAAATAGGCAGAAATGCGACGACTGGCCGGGCAATGCTCAATCCAAAATTGGCGAATATTGTCATCGGCATGGGAAAGGGTAAAGCCATCGGCGCTTAACGGATGGGAAAAGCAGGTCGGATTAAAGTCCAATCCCAGCTGTGGTGTTCCCGCGCCCAGGCGACCCAGCGGGCGAAATGCGCCGGCTCAATGGCGTTACGCTCCACCGGTTGCTCCGCCTCCAGGTAGATGGCGTGCAAATTAAGCCGCTTCGGTCCAGAAATCAGGCTGAACGCCCGCTCCAGATCGGTACGCAACTGCTGGGCGTTGGTCGCTTTGCCGGGATAATTGCCGGTAGCCTGGGTCCTTCCCGTCAGGGCGCCGCGGGGATCCTCAAAACCGGCGACATCGTCACCCTGCCAGCAATGCATGGAAACGGGCAGCGTATCAAGCAGCGTCTGCTCCACGTTGACATCAATATCGGCGTAGCGCTGCCTGGTCAATTGCCAGGCTTGTTCAAGGGATGGGTTCATAACAAAATTTCCTCTTGCGTATGGCAAAGCGCCTGGAAGCGCTGCCAATGATGGACAAAATCAGGTATCGGGCTGGGCTGGTAGTGCGCCAGCGGGAAACTGCGCGTTAAGATCCGGCGCCAGGCCGCGACATCCGCCACCTCGTTTAGCGCCATGAGCTGACATCCCACATTGCCAAGTGTTGACGCCTCCACCGGCCCCGCGGACACCGGCAACTGGCAGCAATCGGCGGTCAGCTGGTTGAGCCAGCGGTTTTGGCTGCCGCCGCCGATGATATGCGGCCGGGACGGGGAAATGCAGCGCGCCAGCGTCGCGGCCTCTTGCGGTAGCGGCTGCTGGCGCTCGCGGCACTCCTGGCGAATGGCCTCCACCATTGAGCGAAGATTAATAAAGCGTTCATCATTGGGATTAATCAGACTGGTAAAAGGCGGCAAGGTGGCGGCCGCTTCCAGCAGCGCCAGCGCGCGACTATCGCTATCGCTAAAGGGGGTACGACTCTCCACGCCCATGAGCGACCAGGTGCCGGAACTGAGGTAGACGCAGCTTTCGTCTTGCAGCGGCGAGGCGACCACCGCGCTGGCGGTATCGTGGGTCGCCACGGCGATGACCAGTACTCGCTGCCCGGAGGGACTGACCCAATAACCGGGCGTATTACCCGGTTGGCGCGAGGTCCCGAACCAGCTTCGGGGAAGCCCGAGATACGCCAGCAAGGTATGATCCTAGTCGCCCGTCACCACATTAAGCAACTGCGTGGTGCTCACGTTGGTATATTCCCAATTAAGCGCGCCGGTTAGCCGGTAATGAAAATAATCGGGGATCGGCACCAGGTGCGCGACCTTCGCCGCTTCCTGCGGCTGCCGCTAGGCTTTCAACTGATAAAGGGTATTGAACGGCAGAAATTGGATCCCGGTGCGTCGGTAGATTTCTTCCCGGCCCAGATCGGCGCTCACCTGCGCCGGCCGCCATCGGTGTGATGATCGCAGTAACTAACCGCCGGCGCCACGCGCTCACCCGCCTGGTTGAGCAGGACATAATCCCCCCCCCAGGTATCAATGCCGATGCTGTCGATGACCGTGCCGGCGCGATCCAACTGATTGATGCCGTCGAGGATCGCCTGCTCCAGTCGATCCAGGTCCCAACAATCCGCCCCCTGCTGCTGTACAAAGCCGTTAGCGAATCGGTATACTTCCTTCAGGCTTATTTGCTGCGCGACGTCATCCCATATGGAGTGGCAATCATTTCTGGACTCTTAAGTTAAACGATGGGTTAGCCGGAAGCCCTTTAATGGCGCGGCTTATAGAGATTTTACAGATTCTAAACTCGAATGACTGTGGTTTGAGCAGATTTAAATGTAGTTTAAACGTCTTTTGGGCATCCATTAGATATATGTGAATTAGGTTAAAAAATTTTAGTAAATTATAAAAATAATGAAATAAGATAGATAATTGCCTAATTTTTATTTAGGCCGCTCCGCTTTTCTTACAGTTTAAGCTTGCCACATCTTCTACTGCACACTCTTCAGATACCGCCCCCTTTTTAGCTTCGTGTAGGGCTATCAGACGTTCTTTTTCTTCTTTTGGAAGTTGGAGTAACAGACTATCTAAGTCATCTTTACGTCCTGATAACGCCAATACACCCTTTGTTCCTTCTTGCAAAAGCAGGCATTATTAATGCCTCTAAATCTTTTTATTCAGCGACTTATAAATCATATGCCAAGTAGCTTCTAAAGGATCCTCCATTAGGCTTTCCTCGTTAATCGACTGAATCTCGCTAGTTGAAACCACTTCGTTTTGAGTGCATGATGAAGCAAATGCAAGCCAGCCCAAGCTGACGTGTTCCTTATATACAATGCTCTGCACCACTGTATAAAGATGGTTCTGTACCTCTAGTTAAATAGTTGTGCAATGTTGAGAAGGATAACTCCCATTCAGTTGCAGCAGCTCTGGCGCTTCTATTGCCCATAAGTTGTTTAAGGCGTGCGACAAAATTTTCTTTTCCATCCATATCAAAAGCAAAATTACTTGTTTTCTTCTTTCTCATTTTCTTTTCTCTATAACTTATTAAGTATAGTTAATAAAATACAAAAATATCTCTCATATGTGGCGATCAGAAAAAAATTCATTATTTGCTTTACTTGTTTTAAGTTTGAGATGTCATTGCTGTATGGGTAAGCCCCATGACTTACCCGCATGGTTAACCTTTTAGGGTAATCGAATGATAGATAGAAATGAAATGAATCATCGTGACTGGCACCGGATTGATATCGGGGCCTCCCTGCACAAGAAGGGGATCACCATACAAGATCTCTCCCGCGGCTCGGGGCTGGCGTCCAGCACGTTAAAAAACGCGCTGTATCGTCCCTATCCCAAAGGTAAACGCATTATCGCTAATGCACTCAATGTAGATCCGGCCAGCATTTGGCCGAGTCGTTATATGATCAAGGTGTTGTAATTATGTTTGTTACGGTGAGTGAGTCAGTTTACCCGGATTGCCTGGCACCTTGCAGGGACTTCGCTGGTCATTGAATAAGCGGACTGCAAATTCACCCGATTTAGTCCGTAAGCG
>NZ_JBPESN010000079.1:0-2631 GCF_051710625.1 Sodalis sp. (in: enterobacteria)
CGCAACCGCTGCTTTCTGGCTGAGCTGGATCGGCTGCTGGCTGAGGGGGAGTCCACCACCATAACCCTAACGCTATTGTGCCCACGCCATGGCATCGCCGCGACCCGCGTCCGCGAACTGGTGCGCCAGCGTCAGGCGAAGTCACCGCCCGAGCAACCCACCCTGTTCTGAGTATTACCCTCTACGCCCCCATCATCGGCACCGCCGGTCACCTTGCGCCACAATAGACTCATGTTCTGCATGAGGTTTTTTATGTCCCGCGCCATTCATCGCATCATTATTCACTGTGCCGCCACACCTAATGGGCGCGTCCTGGGCCGGGACGGCGAAAACACCGCCCAGGTGATTGACCGCTGGCACCGGGCGCGCGGTTTTCACCGTGACGCCCCGGCCAATGATAACGGCCTAACCAGCATTGGCTACCATGGGGTATAATTGACGCTGACGGTCAGTGGCTGATCGGGCGCGATGTGGAAGAAGTGGGTGCCCATGTGCGCGGCCATAACGCCGATTCGCTGGTTCTCTGCCTGGTGCGCGCCGACCAGTTTACGTCGGCGTAGTGGGCCGTGCTGCGCACCCAGGTATTGGCGCTGCGTGTGCGCTGGCCCGAGGCCACTTCTGCACGGCCACAATGAATTTTCCAGCAAGCTGTGCCCAGGATTTTCAGTACCGGCCTGGGCGTCGGGGAACTTCGCGCCGCTGCGCGACCATCTGTGTGAGCGTATCTTATGATGGCGCGTTTGGCTGAGCTGGTCACTAATCCCGAGGGGCGGCTATCGACCTCGGATGTGATTATCGTCGGTGCGTTTCTGGTCAGCTCCCTGCTGGTGCTGGGCTGTGCCTGGAGCCGTCAGGAGACGGACCTGACGCTCGGGGTCTATCTCAGCGCCTGGGTCACCCATGGCGACGTCGCCCGCTTTAGCACCGCCCGACGCGCCCGTAAACAGGGAAACGCTGATGACACCGCTACTCGCACTGATTAAGTTCATTCGCCGTTTGTGGTGGATAGTCGTACTGGTTGCCGCTCTGGCCCCGGCGGTGCAGGCTACTGGCGCGGCATACAGCAGGCCAGGCTGGTTGCCCAGACAACACTGGCCACCCGGCAGGCCGAGTGTGAAGCTCGACAACGCCAGCAGGCGCAGGGCAGGCCACACAACAGGCGCTGGAAACCGCCCTGATCCGGCAGCAACAGCTGCACAGGGGGGCAATGACCGGCTCAGCGCGTAGCTGGAAACCACACAGCACGCCCTGACGCTGAAAACCCAACAGTTACAAGGAGTATTGCCTATGCGGTGGCCCATGATGGCGCTGCTTATACCGGCCTGGGACCTGATGGGCTGCAGCGCTACCGCGCCGCCCTCGGCTACCCCGCCGACGATAATACTGCCCTGTCCGCGCCCGCCGGCCAAACTGCTGGTGTTGCCGCCCATGCCGCTGCCCCCGTATAAGGGGGGCTTGGCCCGGAGGCGTTGCTGCACCACGCCAGCGACTACGGGGCCGGGTGTTTGACCCTGCGGGCCCAGCTGCAGGCGATAAACGCTTTCTATAGCGCACAGGAGAAACCGCGTGATGAGCCTCGATCTGGCCTTCAATATTGCCCTGAGCCTGCTATCGGCGCTCGGCGGCCAGCGCCTTAAAAGCGTCAGTGAAGAACTTCGCCGCCTGTAGTATGAACTGACCCAAGTACGGCAGGACTATCAGCGGCGTAAGGATGCACAGCGCGACCTGCAGCTGATGACCGCATGATGCAGGACATTAAGGACAGTATTCAACGTGTTAATAACAAGCTCGACCGCAAGGCCGACAAATAATGAGGAGCATGATTCATGAAACCACAGGATGTGATGTCGCCGGTGCTGGCAGAGCTGCGCACCATTCGTACCCAGCTCGACGGCATCGACCGCCGCCTTGACAGCCTGTAGGTGAAGGGCGCACGGGCCGGCGGTAGCGCCGGTGTCGTGACCGGCGGCGTGGTCGCCACCGGGCTGCGCTCATACGGGCGCGACTGGGGGTGTAATGGCGCATTCCAGGGCCACCCGCGAGGGGCTGCGCCGGGCTTATGTGTTCGGCAACCTGTCTCTGGAGCTGGCGGCAATCCAGTGCGGCGTCAGTGTGCATTCCGCCCGCCGCTGGAAAAAAGAGACGCTGAACAGTGGCGATGACTGGGAGGTAATACGCAGCGCTCATTTGCTGGCCAATGGCGCGCCGGAAGATATCGCGTGCGCCATCCTGACCAGACTGATGGCGCAGTTTCAGGAGACACTGGAAAAAGCCAACCTGGCTGACACATTGAGTGCCCCAGAGCGGGTTGAGCTGCTGGCACGCTTAACGGATGCGTGGAGCGAGTCCATTGCCGCCAGCAAAAAAAGCCTGCCCGAGACCCAGCCAGCTGGCCACCGCCATGGAGACTCTGAAACTGTTCTCGGCGTTTATTCAGGACAAACACCCCCGACATCTGGCGGCGTTTGTTGACATTCTTGAGGCTTTCGGACCGGTACTGGAAAAACATTATGGCTAATCAATTCGTTGAAATCCGGGATGACGTGGCCGTTATCGCGGCAGACATCACCAAGGTTTGGGTCAGCAACGGCGGCGAGGTGTTTGTCAAGCTGCGCGACGGCGCGGTGCATG
>NZ_JBPESN010000079.1:2731-10124 GCF_051710625.1 Sodalis sp. (in: enterobacteria)
ATGTCGTGGATGTCGCCTATGGCGAAATACCCTTTCAGGGCGTCAACCCGCATCAAAAACCAGATAGGGGCGGCGCTGGCATGAAGCAGCTGGTCAAGCTGTTGCCGGGCGTGTACCTCGACCCGGCCGAGCTCAGCGTGGTCAGGGCCGCCGGCGAGAATGTGTCTGTCGGTCTGGACGGCGCCGCGCACTTTTTATGTTTGGCGAGTGTCGCCGGCAGCGTTGACACGGTGGCAGAGACCCTGGTATTGCGCATCAATGCGGTACTGGCTGAGGTCATCATGGCGTGTAAACCGCGTCTATAGGGGATTTAAAGCGAGATATGGCGGCGAAATTTTCCATCCGTGAATTCCAGCACTCGCTGGCTGCGCTGGCCTCCAGCCTGCGCCGTACCATCAAGGCCGAATGCCTGAGTTTTGATACCGGCGGGGCGGAAGCCATGGCGACGCGGCGTTCACAGGTGGCTGATCCGGTGAACGGCTATCGCTATTTTGTGCAGACCTATTTTCCGCACTATATTCGTCATGCCGACCCCAGTGAACTGCATGGCTGGCTATCTGTTTCAGCGGCTGCCACAGGTAGTCGCCAGCCCGAAAGGCGAGCAGGACACCATCGCCGCGCCGCGCGGAGATGGCAAGTCAACGCTGCTCAGCCAGCTGTTTGTGCTGTGGTGTCTGGTACGTGGCATCAAGCACTATGCCCTGATGGTAATGGACTCCATCGACCAGGCGTACCCGGTGCTCGAAGCCATCAAGGCCGAGCTGGAATTTAGCCCCCGGTTGCGGGGCCGACTTCCCCGAAGCCTGCGGTGTCGGTCGCGTCTGGCAGATGGGCACCATCCTGACGCGCAATGATATCAAGGTGCAGGTGGCCGGCAGCGGCAAAAAGCTGCGCGGCTTGCGCCATGAGCCGTACCGCCCTGACCTGGTGATACTGGACGATATTGAGAACGACGAGCAGGTGCGCAACCCGGACCAGCGCGACAAGCTGGAAAGCTGGTTGAGAAAAATCGTGCTGCCGCTGGGCCTCGCGGGCGCAAAACTCGATGTGGCGTATATCGGCACCATCTTGCATTACGACTCGGTGTTATCACGCACCCTGAATAACCCATTGTGGCGGCAGGCACGTTTAAGGCCAGTGGTTGGTGAACCTGTCGCTGTGGGAGACCTCTGGAAGCAGGTATTGCGTAACCAGGGGGGAGGCCGCGCCGCAGGATTTTTATACGGCACACCGTACCGAGATGAGAGGAAGGCGCGGAAGTTTCCTGGTCCGCCCGCCCGCTGCTGACCCTGATGCACATCCGCGCCCGGGACGATCACGCTACCTTTGACGCCGAGTACTAAAATGACACGGTCAGCGGTGAGGATGCGCTGGTTTGCCCACGGCCTGCATTTCTGGGTCAACCGGCTTAACGAGTGGGTCTTCTACGGGGCCACCGACCCCAGCCTCGCCAAGGCCGGGGCCAGCCGTGACCCGTCAGCGCTGTTGGTCGGCGGTTTTAATCGCACCACCGGCGCGCTGGATGTGGTAGAAGCGCAGATACGCAAGCGGCTGCCGGCCGCCATTATCAGCAACATCATCGCCCTGCAAAAGGAATACCACTGCCTGGTCTGGGGGTATTGAGGCGGTGCAGTTTCAGGAGTTCCTGCGCACCGAGCTGATTAAACGCGCGGCACAGCTGGGTCACCCGGTGCCGGCGCGGGCCATTATCCCCCATGCCGACAAGCTGTTGCGTATCGAGACCCTGTGCAGCCCGATATGGAAAACGGGCTTATCCGGCTGCACGCCAGCCATACCACCTTGATACAGCAGCTGCGCCACTTTCCCCGCGCCGACCATGACGACGGCCCGGATGCGCTGCACATGCTCTGGACGCTGGCCGTGACCCACGGCCCGAAAACCGAATGCCGCTCATTGTCCGGTGACCGGCACCCCGGACGGCTGGGCTTTTTCCGCGGAGGCTGGTAATGGGCATGCTCACCGATATTTACGGCCGGTTGTTGCGCCGCCGCACCCTGACGCAGCCACAGACTGCCGATGACCGCCACCTGCGTTATCAACAACTGACCGAGCACACCCCTCGCTGGGCATCGATATCCGCCGGGTGTATGACATCCTGAGCGAGGCCGAACAGAGGCATCTGGTGCGCCAGGCTGACCTGTTTTTTGATATGGAGGAGCCGCGATGGCCACCTATTTGCCGAGATGAGCAAGCGCCGCCGTTCGGTGATGCCGCTCACCTGGCGCATTGTGCCGCCGCCTCATCCCAGAGCACAGGAAAAGGCCATGGCGGACGCCGCGACGGAATGGTTTTCAGACCTGCCGGAGTTTGAAACGCTGCTGTTCGACTTTCTGGACGCCATTGGTCACGGCTTTGCCGCCGTGGAAATCGGCTGGAAACAGACGGAAAACATTTGGCTGCCCTGCGCCTTCTACAAGCGCCCGCAACGCTGGTTCCAGACCGCGACCCATAACCGTAACGCCATCCGCCTGATTGACGGCAGCCTCGACGGCGCTGAGCTTAACCCCTTCGGCTGGCTGCTGCATCGTCATCAAGCCAAAAGCGGCTGGGTGGCGGAAAGCGGCCTGTTCCGGGTACTGGTATGGACCTACCTGTTCAAGAATATTGCCACCCGTGACCTGGCAGAGTTTCTGGAAATCTACGGCCTGCCGACGTGGGTGGGCACCTATTCCGACGGGGCCAGCGAGGAAGAGAAAAACACGCTGCTGTGGGCGCTGCGCGACCTGGGGCATAACGCCGGCGGCATTATCCACGAACGCGCCGCTATCCGCTCTGAGTCCGCTGCACAAGGGCAGGTCGATCCGTTCCAGTATATGATGCAGTGGTGCGAAAGCACCCAGTTTAAGGTCATTCTGGGCGGCACCCTGACCACCACCCAAAGCGGTGGGGCGCTGCAGGGCAACGCCGGGGCGGCGTTCTTTTCCGGTCGCCGCGTCTGGGGACGCAACCAGACCAGCGAAGGGGGATTTTAATGATAAGCGAGATTGAAAACGCCATGATGGCGCGGCTTAAGCGGGTCTGGGTCGCATGGTATCTGCCGTGAGCAGCTATGGCGGCGAGCTGGAGGATGTGGGGGCTATCGCCCGTGTGCTACCCGCCTGCTGGGTGACCTTTCTTGGCGTGCAGCAGACCCAACCGGTCAGTACTCATAAACACCGCTTTTACACCTCCAGGCGTTTCTCGGTACTGCTGGCGGCCTATTCGGTACGCGAGGAAGCGGCTCAGCGCAAGGGCGGCCGGCCCTGCCCGCGATGAAGTGGGCTGCAATAGGCTGATTCGGGCCGTTCGGCGCTTAATGAGCCGTCAGGATATGGTGTTACCTGTCGAGCCCCTGCTGCCGAGCTGGGTGCGCTCACTGTTCAGCGCTCGCTTGAACAGTGATTGATGCCCTGGCGGCCTATTCTTGCGAATTCGACACGGTCTGGGTTGAAGAGGCGCTGGATAACGGCCGCTGACCCGCGCCGGCAGGCGACAATGACCCTGACCGGCTGTTTGCCGACTATCAGGGACGACTGGATACGCCGTAGCCGATGCATGAGCGCACCGGGCTGGCGTATCACCTTGATGACCCGCCAGCAGTTGTTGCGCAGGGATATCGTGGCCACAAGGGCAAAAGACCATGATTGACGTGATACCAAGGGGGACGCATGAGCATTGATGCCGTGATACCGACGCCAACCTATAAACCCGGCTATTATTTCGGGTTTAATATCACCCTGGCGTCGCGGGCGCTGTGGCCACCAACGACTAGACGCTGGTGGTACTGGCCCAGCGCACCACCACGCCGGATACGGAGACACTGACGCCGGTAAACGTGTTCAGCGATGAAGAGGCTGCCAGTCTGTTTGGTCATGGCTCCCAGGCGCATCGTATGGCGCGGGCCGCCATCCGCGCCAATGACACTGTAGCTGGCGGTGGTGGGGGTACCGGACAGCGAGGCGGGCGTGGCGGCTACCGGCACGCTGGGACTCAAGGGCAGCACCAGCGGCACCGGGCAGGTGCGCCTTGGCGTCTGCGGCGAAACCGTCGTTATTGCTCTGTCGCCAGTGGCGATAGCGCTGGGGCGCTGATCTGATGGTGAGCCTGGTGAAGGTTATCAACACCCTGGACGCGCTACCGGTGACGGCGGCGATGGCGGATCCCGCCGCCGTCATCCGGCGGTAAAAGTCCCGCCAAGCAGCTGCTGCTGACGGCGCGCAACAAAGGGGACTGTGGTAACCAGGTTGGCGTGACCGTCACGGTCAGCGCACCAAGTGTCACCGCTGCGCTGACGCCGATGCACGGCGGCGAAAGCGACCCCGCACTGGATGCGGCGCTGGGCGTCGTTGGCTGGAACGGTACGCTGTCAGGTGGCACGGCACTCACGACCGACGTCAACGCAGCGCGTCTTACACTGGGCTGGTACCACGGCTCAATGCTGCCCAACGGCGAGCTGGCGGCGATATATATGCCGCCATCATCGCCAGCGAGTCCGACCCGGCACGCCCGCTCAATACCCTGGCGTTACCCGCTGCGGACATCACGCCACAGGACAAATGGCCGGGGCGCCGCGAGCAGGAAAACGCGCTGGACAACGGCCTGACGCCTTTTGAAGTGAACGGCAGTCAGGTGCAGATTGTGCGGGCGGTCAGCACCTATGTGAAAAACAGCATAGGCGTGACCGACCGTTCGCTGATGGATATCACTATCCTGCGCTCGCTGGACTATGTGCGCCTGGCCTGCCGTGCCCGTATCACCCAGCGCTCCCCGCGTGAAAAACTCAATGATACCCGCCTGCAGCGTATCCGCTCCGAGCTGCTCGATGTGCTCTACGCCCTGGAGCAGCTGGAAATCGTTGGAAACGTGGATGCGCATAAGGAGCAGTTGACGGTAACGCGCAGTCGGCAGGATGACGACAGCCGCGCCGATGCGAGTATTCCGGCGACGGTGGTACGCGGCCTGCGTGTGTTTGCCGCCACATTTATCTTTTATAAAGGGGCCTGTATGGCACTGGGATACACCGGCGCGGTGCTGCTGGAGGTTAACAGCACCGAGGTTGAGGTGACTGAGTTTAGTCCGCGCGAGAACACAGGCAGGCAGCTGGTCAAGACCATGAACTCCACCGGGCGCGCCAAGGGCTACATTCAGGAGATTGCCACCTGAGAGCTGTCCATCACCGCCGTGGTGCCGGTCAACAATACCCTGCGGGAAAAAATCTCGGTCGCAAAATTGACGCAATACTCCCTCAGCGGCGGCAAGCGCATCACCTATCAGGGTGTGTTTGTCACTGAGATGGGCGAACAGTATACCGTTGACAATGAGGCCCGTATCGCTATTAGCGCCTTTGCACTGAATGAAGTTGAGGAGTAACCCATGGCATTTACCCACAGCGCCACCTTACCGATAGGCGTGTTTTATAAAGATCAACGGCACCGTGATTTTACCGTGCGGATCAGTATTATCGGCGACTAGATCCGCCGTGGTGGAGGAGGGTATCCCGGACTCGGGCACCATAGTGGGTGTCTTGGCACGTTGCATCACCGAGCTGGGCAGTATCCCCGCAGAAGAGATCACCTATAGGCTTCTCTGCGAGACGCTGGTTTCTGAGGATTTCAAAGCACTACGGGATGCCCAGCTTGAGGCGAAAAAAAAGCTCAGCGCGCTGAAGCCCGCCTGCGCGACTACCGTTTCGCCCTTGTCCGACTCGGACAGTACGGCATCAGCGCCCCCCGCGCCCGCCGCCTTGACGCTGTAGGCCTGGGCGGGCTGCTCGACGCTATCGGGCGTCTGGAAAACCCCACGCCCTGGCGGAAAAACAGGGCCATCAAAAGCCTGCGCCGACGCTTTCTCTCAGCCAAACGGACGTAACCCATGGCCCGTGAATTTGATACCCAGCTACGCTTCGGCGTCAAGGACAGCGCGCCGCCGGGCATTCGCCGTCTGTCGGAGGTATTTCGCCGCCTGTGCCAGGCGCGGGAAACCCTGGGGCTGCGGGGCGAGCGTCACCTGCAGCGGGAAATCCAGCGTACCCAGGCGGCCTATCAGTGCCTGGTGCGCAGCGGCACTCTGTCGGCCAGCGAGCAGCAGGTGCGCGCCTATGACAGGATGCAGACCAGCATTGCCCGGCTGCGCCAGGAGATGACCGGGGCTAAGCGTCAGCAACGCAGCTGGCTCAAGGGGACGCTGTCCCTTGGCTCCGGGCTGGTCACAGGGGTCATGACCCTGCGCCAGCGGGCCAATTTTGCCTACCGCAATGATAACGCGAGCGTGCGCGAGGCGGGCCTGACGGTCATTGACCAGCACATTCGTGCCGCCACGCGCGCCGGCGGCGGCATTCCCCGGCCCGGCGGCCTGCTGGACCATGTTACCGCCGGGCTGTCGGACGCACTGGCGACCATCCGGCGCGGCAATGAAGGTATCGCCTGCATCAGTAATCTGGTGGCCTCGGCGGAGTATGTGGTGCAGGCGCTGGCTGACGAGGTGCAGACCTTGCTGGGCAGCGTGATGAACTACCTTGATATGCCCTCGGCGTTTGTCTCTGACCTGAAAGGGTTGCTGTCCACTTTCAGTGACCGGTTGAATTTTAACGAGGTGACGCGGCTGTCAGACTGGCTGGCGGGTGCGCAGTCAAAGCGAACGGCTGGCTTTGCCGAACGGCGTGTGACTGCCAGCGCTGCCGGCGGTCAGGGTGGCGTTTTTGCCTCCACCCTGAACCGCGCCAGCATTATGCCGCAGGCCGACCGTGAGCTGATTAACCAGACTGTGCGCCTGGTGACGATAGCGGAGTGGGTTGACGTGGCGGCGGATATCTTTCAGGCGGAAGAGGAGACGCCGACGCTCTCTGGCAGTGATATTGAACGCCTGTGTGAGGAGGTGCGCGCGTTAATCGTGACTGCCATCGTGACACAGCGCACCGTGATGGACACCCGGCCGCGTACAGCGCACCAGGCCCATGACGTTGCCACCCGACGCCCGTAACGACAGGCGGCTTATCGCTGCGCTGCAGCAGCTAACCTACCAGCTGCAGAGCCAGATCCGCACCCTGATAGTGCGCCGTCCGCCGCGTGTTTTGCGGCAGGCCACCCGAGCGAGCGTGCAATCTGCATCTACTGGCCTTTGCATGGTACGGCGAGGCCGCGCGTGCCAGCGAACTGGCCCGATTAAATCCCACCCCCTGCGCAACCCCAACGCGCCGCAACCTAGAGACCGTCTGTATGCCTTCGTCCGTTAACACTACTGAGCGCATTGCCCTGCAGATTGGCGGGGTAGCCCATGATGACGGCTAAATATTGAAGTAGACGCCGACCTGCTAACCCCGGCGGCGGCTGGGCCGTTCACCGTCGGGCTAAGCCAGGCCCGTCTGCCGCCGGAGGTCAGGGTGGGCGCACGGGCC
>NZ_JBPESN010000080.1:0-10112 GCF_051710625.1 Sodalis sp. (in: enterobacteria)
TGGCTGATACTGTGCAGTTCATGAACCTGACTGCGCAATACCGTTCGCCTGCCGTCTGGCCTGTCAGGACGACTTTTCCAGTATTTGTAACTGCTGCGATGAACCCTGAACACGTGGCAGAGTGTGGGCACAGGATAATGCGCTCTGAGTTTCCCGATTAACGAGAACTGTTCAGGGAGTCTGACATCAAGAGCGCTGTAGCCTTTTTTAATATTTCGTTTTCCATTTCAATGCGTTGTACCTTTTTCTTGAGCTCACGTATTTCGATTTGTTCCGGGGTTATGTATGGGAGAAGCTTTTGGCGTTTTCCCCTGTCGCATATCACGCAGTTGTTTTACCCATTTCACCATCGTAGAAAGGCCAACATCCATGGCTTTTGCTGCTGGCGCGGCGGTGTAATTTTGGTCGACAACCAGTTGAGCGGATTCGCGTTTGAATTCAGGACTAAAATTTCTTCTTTTCATTGGTGCACCCCCGTGTTGTTCTGAGGTGAGCATATCACCTCTGTTCGGGTGGCCAAATTCAGTGTGCCACTACATTTGCTTGCCGAGCACCATCGAGCTGACGCAGCAGGCAATGGCATAATCGTCGTCATTGAAATCCGGGGCATCAGGTCATCGTTTTCATACTGCATAGATGAGGTGTCGATGGACACTTTTGCGGTGAATTTCTTGAAGTTGATCGGCAGTTTTTCCGACCACAGGATGGTCATATTCGGTTCCGGCGACGGCCCCATGGTGTTCAGGGTGTTTAGGAAACGGAAACTGTTTTTGGTCACCAGCGTACGGCCGTCGATGCACACGCCGCCGAGGGATTCGGTTGCCCAAATCGGGGGGGCGCCCGAGAACAGTTCATCATATTCCGGCGTACGCAGGAAGCGCACCATACGCAACTTCATGACCAGATGGTCGATAAGCTTTTGCGCCTGTTCTTCCGAAAGCTTAGCGGCTTTCAGGTCGCGTTCGATGCACACGTCAAAGAAGGTAGATACGCGGCCGAAGGACATCGCGGCGCCGTTTTGTGATTTAACGGCGGCCAGATAGCTGAAGTAGGTTCACTGCACGGCTTCCTGCGCGGTTGTGGCCGGCCCGGAAATATCGCAGCCGTATTTGGCGGCCATTTCTTTAATCTGGCCTAGCGCACGGTGCTGATCGGCGATTTCTTCGCGCAGACGGATGGTCTGTTCCAGCTCTTCACCGTTTTCCAATTTGGATTGCAGAGCCTGGAACTGGGCGAATTTATCTTTCATCAGGTAATTGATGCCGTACAGGGCAACGCGGCGGTAGTCGCCGATGATGCGTCCGCGGCCATAGGCGTCCGGCAGACCGGTCAGCACGCCCGCTTTATGACAGCGCAGAATGTCGGGAGTATAGACATCGAACACGCCCGGGTTATGGGTCTTGCGGTAGTCGGTAAAGATTTTTTTAGACCCGAATCCAGCTCGCGATCGTACGCTATGCAGGAACTTTCTACCATTTTGATGCCGCCAAACGGGATGATGGCACGTTTTAACGGTGCATCCATCTGCAGGCCGACGACTTTTTCCAGCGATTTATTGATATAGCCGGCGTTGTGGAAGGTAATGGTGGCAGCAATATCGATATCAAAATCGACCGGCGCATGGGTGCGGTTCTCGATTTTGATTCCTTTCATAACTTTTTCCCACAGCGACGCGGTGGCGGCGGTGGCGCCGGCCAGGAAAGCTTCGTCGCCTTCATAGGGAGTGTAGTTTTTTTGGATGAAGTCACGCACGTTGACTTCTTTCTGCCGGTCGCCTGCGCTAAAACCTTCCCAGGCCGGGGACAGTTTGCTATTCAGATCGGTCATTATACACCTACCTTCTAATGTGGATTTCGACAATCCGCCTTCGGCGCCACCCTGATGGCCTGCCAGAACGCTGGCGAGGCAAAATTCTTGATAACGATCCCCATCGGGATCATGAACATGTTGGCAATACTATGCTCAAAGCCGCTGGCGACAAACATCGTGACCGGCGTAATCATGGCGAACATTTTATCGAACATGCTGCGGCCGGAATAACTGGTCCAGACCGCCAGGCAAACCATCAAGTTTGCCAAAATACCGAGGCAGACCACCTCGACAAAGGTGTGATGCATTTTATGGTCGGCGGTCTGCAACACATTCAGGGCCCAGGAGCCGTTGGCGACCATATGCTGACCCGCAAAGCAGATAAGGGCCACAAATAACAGTGCCCCTATCAGGTTGCCGACATAAACATTGATCCAGTTACGCACCAGCCGGGCCCAACTGATTCGGCCGCACGCCCGGGCCACAACAATCAGTACCGAGGAGGTAAACAAATCCACGCCGCTGATAATGACCAGCATTAACCCCAGAGAGAAACAAAAACCGCCGATAAGTTTGGCGAAGCCGTAAGGTATGGCTACGGTGCAGGTAGTCGCTATGATATAAAACACGAACGCGATGGAGATGAAAACGCCCGCGGTTATCGCCAGGAAAAAGGTGGTGCTAGGGCGTTTCGTCGCTTTATAGACGCCCGCTTCCTCAGCCACTTATTGCCGCCGCCGGAGGTAATAACAAATCAAAAGAGTTGTCGGCTTTCATACTAACTTTTTCGTGAAATTAATTTACGCGTTAATTCTACTAACTCAGTATAGGACAAAAATTGACATGGATTATAGGCGGCCAAACTTGAAGGGGGAAATACACCACAATCACTAAGGGTTTTCTATTTAATACATTGGAACTTAATAAAAAAATAAATTTTATAAAATGCGTTAAAAATTACATTTTTTGCACTTTTTGTCCTGCTGTTTTTATAGCAATTGTGGCGCTGTTGTTATTGGCAGTTATAGTTGGCGTGATTTCACTTTATTAAAACAATTACCCTTAATTTGTCACCTCGAAGGGAGTGAATCCCTTTAGCCTGCTTGACGCTTTAGAGTGTCAAATGCGGGCGCATCATTATAGTCGGTTACCTTTTAGCCACTAAGCCGCCCAAGACGCGTTAGTGCCGCGCTTGGGCGAAGACCGCAGCGCAGTTTGCCGAGTAAGCTGCTAGGTTGCTGAGCAGAAGCGGCGTTTGGCCTGGTGCGCCGGCAGGGCTTTAAGATCGTCATCCAGCGCCGTCAGACCGTAAAACGGGTTCTCCACCGCGAGCGCCGCAGTGGCGCCGGCCAGCGTCGGCGCGCCGTACAGACGTGCGAAGGCGTGCTGGTATTGCTCCGCAGAGCGGCCGTCATCGGGATGTAAACCGTGGCACCGTCGGACTGGCGGCTGAAAGGCAGAGCGCAAATCCCCCGTTCGGTCTGGCTGGACTGTAAATCCACCAGATCGCGCCCGGTCAATTCCTGGTCCGGATCATAAAAGGCGCGTAGATGCTCACCTAGGATGCCGTCGGGCTGCCCGCCGTCGGCCGGAATGGGAAACCAGCGCTCGTTGGGATAATGCACAAACTCGCCTCCGGCGACCGTGGTGCCAAGGTACAAAGTCAGCGAAAAAATAGTTGGTGGAGAGGCGTTCAAAATACTCGCCAAGCGCCGCGGCCGGCGCCGCTTTGCGGGTAGCGCCTTTACCGTTGGTAAAGCACAGCGGACAGTCGCGGTCGCGGTCGCGGATATGCACCGACCAGACATGGGGCACGGGATTCAGCCAGGATGCTTCTTCGATTGAGAAGCCCAGCGCGCTGAGCTGCTCCTGAAAGCGGGCTATGGAGTCTTCCAGCACCGCATCTTTGCCTGGAATAAAGGTCTGCGTCATCAGGGTCACTTATTATCAACGGTAAACCACCATAATACGGTGTTTTCTCCCTCGGCTCCATGTATTCTCTGACCTATCAGGCGTTGCGGCCTGGCGTGGGCGGTGTTAAAACCATGGTAGGTGTTTAGCAGTTTTACTGGCAAATCGTGGTGAGGAAAAATGAATCAGGTGTTTAATTTTAGCTCCGGCCCGGCAATGCTTCCGGCGGAAGTGTTGCGCAAGGCGGAGCAGGAATTGTGTAATTGGCATGGCCTTGGCACATCGGTCATGGAAATAAGCCATCGCAGTAAAGAGTTTCTCGAAGTCGCGCAATCCTCCGAGCAAGATTTGCGCGCGCTGTTGGCGATCCCTGACAATTATAACGTCCTGTTTTGCCACGGCGGGGCGCGCGCGCAATTCGCCGCGGTGCCGATGAACCTGCTGGGGGAGGCCACCCGCGCTGATTATATCGATGGCGGCTATTGGGCGCACAGCGCCATAAAAGAAGCGCAAAAATATTGCGACCCGCAGGTGATTAATGTCACCACCGAAATTGACGGTCTGCGTGCGATTAAACCGATGCGCGACTGGGCATTATCGACCGATGGCGCCTATTTACACTATTGCCCGAACGAGACCATTGATGGTCTGGCCATCAATGAACTGCCGGATTTTGGCGACAGGGTAGTGGTGGCGGATTTCTCCTCCACGATTTTATCGCACCCGCTGGACGTCAGCCGCTTTGGGGTGATTTACGCCGGGGCGCAGAAAAATATCGGGCCGGCCGGGCTGACGCTGGTCATCGTGCGCGAAGATCTGCTGGGCCGCGCGAGCAAAGCGCTGCCGTCCATTCTGGATTACAGCGTACTGGCCGAAAACGATTCCATGTTTAACACGCCGCCGACATTCGCCTGGTATCTGTCGGGGCTGGTGTTCAAATGTTTGAAAGCCCAGGGCGGGCTGGCGGAAATGGATAAACGCAATCAGGCCAAGGCGTCTTTGTTGTATCGCATTATTGATGAGAGCGATTTTTATCGCAACACCGTCGCGCCGGCCAACCGTTCGCGCATGAATGTGCCGTTCCAATTGGCGGACAGCAAACTGGATGCACTCTTTTTGCAGGAGTCTTTTGCCGCCGGTCTGCATGCATTGAAGGGACACCGGGTGGTGGGCGGCATGCGCGCATCGCTGTACAATGCCATGCCGCTGGAAGGCGTGCAGGCGCTGGTGGACTTTATGCTCGGCTTTGCCCGTCGCCACGGGTAACGCTCTCCGTGCCGTCGCCTGCCGGTTGGCCGTTGTGTTGAGCAAGGTCGCCTAGACGCGTGGCGCCGCGATTTAGCGACCGTGGCCTGCCGTTAGCAAGCCAGCTTCTGGCCGGGGTCAGGCGTTATTCTTTGTTGGAGAAAGTGTTACACATGCAGGATTCCCTGACTTTAAACCCCATCGCGCGCGTCGATGGCACCCTCAACCTGCCGGGTTCCAAAAGCGTTTCCAATCGCGCCTTGTTATTGGCGGCGCAGGCCAACGGCACCACGCGTCTGACCAATCTGCTTGATAGCGACGATGTTCGCCATATGCTGACGGCCCTCGGCCAGTTGGGTGTGAACTACCGTCTGTCGGCGGATCGCCGCAGCTGTGAAATCGACGGCCTCGGCGGGCCATTGCGCGCGGATGAGGCGCTCACGCTGTTTCTCGGTAACGCCGGCACCGCCATGCGTCCGCTGGCCGCGGCGCTGTGCCTGCAGGCGCAGGACGTCACGTTGACCGGCGAGCCGCGCATGAAAGAGCGTCCCATCGGCCACTTGGTTGACGCGCTGCGCCAGGGCGGTGCGCAAATAGATTACCTCGAACACGAGCATTATCCGCCGCTGCGTTTACGCGGCGGCTATCAAGGCGGCTTTCTTAACCTTGACGGTAGTGTTTCCAGCCAGTTTCTGACTGCACTCTTGATGATGGCGCCGCTGGCCCCGCGGGACAGCTGCATCCGCATCAAGGGCGAACTGGTGTCCCGGCCCTATATCGATATCACCCTGGCGTTGATGAAAATCTTCGGTATTGAGGTGCGGCACGATAATTATCAGGTGCTTTACCTTACCGGCGGCAGCGTATACCGGTCGCCGGGAGAGTATCTGGTGGGAGGGGATGCCTCCAACGCGTCGTATTTTCTGGCGGCGGCGGCGATCCGCGGCGGCACCGTGCGTGTGATCGGCATCGGCCGCCACAGCGTACAGGGCGATATCCGTTTCGCCGATGTGCTGGAGAGCATGGGCGCGACGATTCGCTGGGGCGACGATTACATTGAATGCAGCCGGGCGTCGCTGCACGCCATTGATATGGATATGAATCACATTCCCGACGCGGCGATGACCATCGCCACCACCGCGCTATTCGCCAGCGGCGGCACCACCATACTGCGCAACATTGCCAACTGGCGGGTCAAAGAAACCGACCGGTTGACGGCGATGGCCACCGAGCTGCGCAAAGTGGGCGCGACCGTGATCGAGGGAAAGGATTATCTGGCGGTCACGCCGCCCGCCAGACTGAGCGCCGCCCGGATCGGTACCTACAACGACCACCGTATGGCGATGTGCTTTGCGCTGGTGGCGCTGTCCGACACCCCCGTGACCATTCTCGACCCGCAATGTACGCATAAAACCTTTCCGGACTTTTTTGCCCGGCTGGCGGCGTTAAGCACGCCAGCCTCGTCGCATTCGGCGCCATGATAACGGGTAAGAGTAACGTTTACACGTAATGAAGGGTACAATGCGGCGCACTGAAGTTTGAGGACTGTCCCAGGCTTTCACTCTCGTCGCGTTTAAAGGAGAAGACAATGACGGTTATAGCCCCGGTAATCACCATCGACGGACCGAGTGGTGCGGGGAAGGGGACGCTCTGCAAAGCGTTAGCAGAAACGTTACAGTGGCATTTACTGGATTCCGGCGCGATCTACCGGGTGTTGGCGCTGGCCGCCCTGCACCATCAGGTGGCTATCGACAGCGAGGAGGCGTTGGTGGCGCTCGCCGCTTATCTTGATGTTCGTTTCGAGGTTGAGCAAGGGCAATTGAGCGTGGTGCTGGAAGGGGAAGATGTCAGTCAGGCTATACGCAATGAAACCGTCGGCAATAGCGCATCGCAAATCGCCGCGTTTCCGCGCGTGCGTGAAGCGCTCCTGCGGCGCCAGCGTGCATTTCGCGCCGCGCCGGGCCTGATTGCCGACGGCCGCGATATGGGAACCGTCGTATTTCCCGATGCGCCGGTGAAAATCTTTCTGGATGCGTCGTCGGACGGAAGGGCGCACCGCCGCATGCGGCAGTTGCAGGAAAAGGGCTTTAGTGTTAACTTTGAGCGCCTTTTATCCGAGATAAAAGAACGGGACGATCGCGACCGCAATCGCGCGGTGGCGCCATTGGTGCCGGCAGCTGATGCGCTGGTGCTCGACTCCACCCGCCTGACTATCGATGAAGTGATAGTCAAAGCGCTGGCGCATGCCAGGCAGATTCTGGCGCTATCGTAACGGTGTAGTGACTAAATTACCCTGCGGCGAGGGACGGCAGCGGAGCGTGTATAACAACCCCATCAAGCAAGATGCCGGATGGCCGTTAATCAAAAAATCTGAAAATTATCAAATATGACAGAATCTTTTGCTCAACTCTTTGAAGAATCCCTGAAAGAAATCGAAACCCGTCCGGGCTCCATCGTTTGCGGTACCGTTGTGTCCATCGCGAAAGACGTGGTTCTGGTTGACGCCGGCCTGAAATCTGAATCCGCCATTCCCGTCGAGCAATTCCGCAACGCCCAGGGCGAGCTGGAAATCGAAGTGGGCGATCAGGTTGACGTCGCGCTGGATGCAGTCGAAGACGGTTTCGGCGAAACGCTGCTGTCCCGTGAAAAAGCCAAGCGCCACGAAGCCTGGCTGATGCTGGAAAAAGCGTATGAAAAAGCGGCCACCGTTATCGGCGTTATCAACGGGAAAGTCAAAGGCGGTTTCACCGTTGAACTGAACGGTATCCGTGCGTTCCTGCCGGGTTCTCTGGTCGACGTGCGTCCGGTTCGCGACACCCTGCATCTGGAAGGCAAAGAGCTTGAGTTTAAAGTGATCAAGCTGGATCAGAAACGCAATAACGTCGTGGTTTCCCGTCGTGCCGTTATCGAATCCGAAAACAGCGCCGAGCGCGATCAGCTGCTGGAAAACCTGCAGGAAGGCATGGAAGTCAAGGGTATCGTCAAGAACCTGACCGACTACGGCGCTTTCGTTGATCTGGGCGGCGTTGACGGCCTGCTGCACATCACCGATATGGCCTGGAAGCGCGTCAAGCATCCAAGCGAAATCGTGAATGTCGGCGACGAGATCACCGTTAAAGTACTGAAATTCGATCGTGAGCGTACCCGTGTCTCCCTCGGCCTGAAACAGCTGGGCGAAGATCCGTGGGTCGCTATCGCGAAGCGTTACCCGGAAGGCACCCGTCTGACCGGTCGCGTGACCAACCTGACCGACTACGGCTGCTTCGTTGAAATTGAAGAAGGCGTTGAAGGCCTGGTGCACGTTTCCGAAATGGACTGGACCAACAAAAATATCCATCCGTCCAAAGTGGTTAACGTGGGCGACGTGGTGGAAGTTATGGTGCTGGACATCGACGAAGAACGTCGTCGTATCTCCCTGGGTCTGAAGCAGTGCAAAGCCAATCCGTGGCAGCAGTTCGCTGAAACCCATAACAAGGGCGACCGCGTTGAAGGCAAAATCAAGTCAATCACCGACTTCGGGATCTTTATCGGCCTGGACGGCGGCATCGACGGCCTGGTTCATCTGTCCGACATCTCCTGGAACGTGGCCGGCGAAGAAGCCGTGCGCGAATACAAGAAGGGTGACGAAATCGCGGCCGTGGTTCTGCAGGTTGACGCAGAGCGCGAGCGTATTTCCCTGGGCGTGAAGCAGCTGGCTGAAGATCCGTTCAATAACTACCTGTCTTTGAACAAGAAAGGGGCTATTGTTATTGGTAAAGTCACAGCAGTTGACGCGAAAGGTGCTACAGTTGAATTAGCAGGCGGCGTTGAAGGTTACCTGCGCGCTTCTGAAGCCTCGCGCGACCGCGTTGAAGATGCTAGGCTGGTTCTGAACGTGGGCGACGATGTGGAAGCAAAATTCACCGGCGTTGATCGCAAAAACCGCGTTGTCAGCCTGTCCGTTCGTGTTAAGGACGAGGCGGATGAGAAAGAAGCCATCAGCACCGTGAACAACAAGCAGGAAGAAGGCAGCTTCTCCAACGCGATGGCTGAAGCCTTTAAAGCGGCGACCAAAGGCGAGTAATAATAACGGGGGAGCGGAGGTGAACTCTGCTCCTGGACGGTAGTTAAAGTGTTACGCTGCTCTCAAAAGAGCCGCGTAAACTTGGAGGAATTATGACCAAGTCCGAGCTTATCGAAAGACTTGCTCGCCAGCACGCTCATATCCAGGCAAAAGTGGTTGAGGATGCAGTGAAGGAGATGCTTGAGTATATGGCGACGACACTCGCCAGCGGCGAACGCATTGAAATCCGCGGTTTCGGCAGTTTTTCTCTTCACTACCGTGCCCCGCGTATCGGCCGCAATCCGAAAACCGGTGACAAAGTGGAACTGGAAGGCAAATATGTTCCGCACTTCAAACCGGGTAAAGAGTTGCGCGATCGCGCCAACATCTACGGTTAACCGCCGCGGCCCGGCGGCCAATATTATTGCAAACCTAAAAAAGCCCCGTTTAAGAGGCTTTTTTTTTGCCTTTGCGCCGCTGGAGGACCAGGTCAACGGCTGATAGGAGAAGGCTAAGCGGGACCGATACTCTGTAGAGGTATTTAACACCGGTAGCAATTCAGCCCCTGTCTGTAGTGGCACACTGAATTTGGCCACCCGAACAGAGGTGATATGCTCACCTCAGAACAACACGGGGGTGCACCAATGAAAAGAAGAAATTTTAGTCCTGAATTCAAACGCGAATCCGCTCAACTGGTTGTCGACCAAAATTACACCGCCGCACAAGCAGCAAAAGCCATGGACGTTGGCCTTTCTACGATGGTGAAATGGGTAAACAACTGCGTGATAAGCGACAGGGGAAAACGCCAAAAGCTTCTCCCATACATAACCCCGGAACAAATCGAAATACGTGAGCTCAAGAAGAAGGTACAACGCATTAAAATGGAAAACGAAACATTAAAAAAGGCTACAGCGCTCTTGATGTCAGACCCCCTGAACAGTTCTCGTTAATCGGGAAACTCAGAGCGCATTATCCTGTAGCCACACTCTGCCACGTGTTCAGGGTTCATCGCAGCAGTTACAAATACTGGAAAAGTCGTCCTGACAGGCCAGACGGCAGGCGAACGGTATTGCGCAGTCAGGTTCATGAACTGCACAGTATCAGC
>NZ_JBPESN010000081.1:0-9349 GCF_051710625.1 Sodalis sp. (in: enterobacteria)
ATCGTGGGATATTACAGCGCACTCAGGCCGCATGAATATAACGGTGGGTTGCCACCAAACGAATCAGAAAATAGATACTGGAAAAACGCTAACGCGGTGGCCAGTTTTAGTTGACCACTACAACCACCACCGTCATCAACGGCGATAATTGTCTTACTACCATGACCGCTACTTTCAGTATCAGCCGCAACGATAAGGCGTCTGGACCCTCTGCCGATCGCCCTTCCCCTGCCGGCGCGGCAAAAGCCGCGATCCTTTATCACTCGCTTATGACCCGCACGCTATTGTTACCGGCGGAGAATGCCTTGCACCCCGCCGGCGGCAAACCGGAAGTCTAGACAATCATCCATCGCTATAATCGTTTACATTTGCTGATGGCAAAAGAGGAGTCTCGCGAGACGCTGGTGTGCGATAAACGGTGCCGCGGACGAATCATCACCCAATGAACCTATGACTGCGACGACGCCATTGAGCTGGCCTATCAACCTGCCTGTTATGCCCTGCCGCGGGAAAAACGGCTAACCTGAGAAGAATATGGGCCAGCCCCTCGGTATTTACCCCATTATCGCTGCGAAGTGTCATGCTATGAGTATGATGTTGGAGGGAATCTGATTAAGCATGTTTGGCCCGACGGCAGCAGCAAACATACCGATTATTACTCGTCGGCAGGGGAAGAGGATTGCCCTGCCGAGCCACAGGGCTTTATACGCTTTATCAAAAAGGTGACTTATTGTCAGGCGGGGTATCCGATGCGGGGTCAAACCCTGGTGTACTGCTACCGCGGATTCCCCGGCCGTAACGATTCACCTCTGGCGGGGCGACCCATGATCCTCTGCGTCGCCGCTGAAATTCCTAACCGCGTGTTGCAGCGCTTCGATTACCATCTGACGCCCGATGCTGCCCATAATGAAAACGGTCGGTTGATAAAAAAACCTACACCCATTATACGGCGCAAATTCTAAACACTTTTATTGAAACCTACCGCCAGCGCAAAGTCATTCCCGCGCGGGGGGGGGGGTAACCCGGCCGACACGCAGTTAAAGTGGGAAACGCAATTGCGTCATCCGGATGAGACGGCAACGCTGATCACCACGCGGATATGGCGCCATGCCGGTTACGCTTTACTGTCGTTTACCGACGCCTGCGGCAACCTGACCCGCTATCAGTATGCCCCTGAAAACTATCTTGAGAATACAGAATACTGTGCCGACACGCCTGACACCTGGTTCAGTTATCGGCAGTTGGAGGATAATTTTCTCTCAGGCCGACTTATCACCCTAACTGTTATCGATAGGCAAGGCAACCGTCTTATCAGCCATATGGACGGTTTTGGCCGATTGCACTGTCGCGATTATCAGTGTCGACACTCCCCCTTAATTTCTTTGCCTATCGAGCAACGATAGTATGACCCCCTCGGACGTCTTTCCCGCCTTATCACCCACGATCACGCCTATCAAGAGGGTACCTTTCGCCTGCTTGCGACACGCTTTCATCTTTCATGATTGCGCGTGGGATCAATGGGGCCACCCTTATACCAGCGTTGACCACGACGGTAAGCAGGGCGTTTGCCATTACCATCATCTGGATATCACTAAGCAAAAAAACCACCGCCAATCGCGCAGTTATCACCACAGCAGCCAACGCATCAATACCGTGCCCCCTCCTCGGGCATTCTGTACGAACGGTACCGGTATGGCAAACCGCGGCGCCATTTGCGGTTGCTGCCGCAGCCGGAAAACGACAAAGCACTGATTATCAATTAGTTGCGTCTAACATATGGCCATCGCTACCGTTTGAGTGGGGTGCAGGAACGGCGCACCGGACAGGGCATCCACTGGCGCTACAATGAGGATGATCGGGTAGACCAGCAAACGCTGCAGGACGACAGCCTGCTCCATTATCGTTAGCAGTTGCCGGGCGACCGGCCGGACCTCTATTGACCTCAGTGCGGCGTTATCGGCGCCCTGGCAACGGCTGTATCGCTGCGAAACCGACCACTGGGGGGCGCAGGACTGCGTTGTGAAGGGGGGGGGGATCACCCGCGGCCGCCCGTCTCCGTTATCCTTCTCTTAGCCCGCTGCCCGATCATTATCAGGACGCCGACGGTGAAATTATGCAATTTCGGTTTCATTCCTGGCGCCCTGCTTTTTTGACCCGACAAAGCTGGGAAGGCGGCTATCGCGAATGCCATTACGATAATGCCACCGGGTACCTGAGCGATTGCACTGAATTCCGTATCGACGGCGCGGGACCGGACGCCGGCAAGAGCGCCGCCGTCAGCCGCGTCGCTTTTAGCTACAATGCACAGGGCCAGCGGGTGCAGGAGTCGATTTTCGGGCCCGCAGGACAAGCTGCTGTATGAGGTTAATTTCCAGTACAGCATTGCTGGATAGGTGCTCAACGTGCGCGATAGTGAGGATGCGCATCTCCGCTATCGCCATGATGCCGCCGGCCGCCTGGACGGCGTACGCGATAATCATATGGAGATCCGCTTTGATTACGATCATTTCGACCGACTGGCGCGTCGGCAGGTGAGGCTTCCCGGCCAGGAAAATCTGTCGACCCAGTGGCTGTATGATGGTTTCAACCGGCGGCCGGTCAATTTTATTATTACCCGCCAAGGGGGCGCGCAGGCGCCGATGGAACTTATCATCAGCCAGCAGTTCAACAGTCTGGATCAGATAGTCAAACGGACGCTGCAACATAGCAGGGACGGACACACCTTGTGCCATCACAAATCTTACGATTATAACGTACGCGGCTGCCTGACCGCCTGCCGCTACGGCGGCGAGCTGCCTTTGTTGGCAACGGTGCAAGGACAAAGCGAGCAAGTGATCGCCGAAACATTTACCTGGGATGCGCTCAATAACCTCACCGCGGCCATCGTACACTATGCGCAACCGATACGAAGCGGTTATCCCGGCGAACAAAGCGTCCGCTATGCATACGACAATCCTGACCACCCAACCCGCCGCACGCATATCCAGTACGGCGGCGCCGATGCCAGGCGTCTTGAGCTGGTCTATGATTGCGCAGGCCGCCTGATATTCGACGGTCATCGGCTGCACTATAACTACTACTCGCTCGGACGCTTGCGCACGGTGAAGGTTGACGCCCAATCCGAGACATTTTATCACTACGATGCGCTTAACCGGCTGCAGGGACAGAGCGGACAAGAATCGACCTCCCTGCGTTTTTATCATGACCACCGATTGGCGCATATGCTATTCCCCGGCCCCGCCAGGCCGGGGAATAGCATATGCGCCGAGCGGCGGCTACTTTTTCGGTAACGGCTATCGGCTTTATCGTCCTGACCTTCAAGGCTTTACCACTCTGGACACGGTGCGACCGGGCGGAATTTCAGGCATTAACCGCTATCTTTACGGCCGCGGCGACCCGATCAACCGCTACGATTCCGATGGCCGCTTAAGCTGGAACGCTTGGGCGAATTATGCCTATGGCGCTGGCGCCACGTTGCTGCCCCCGGCAGTGTTTATGGCCGCCGGGCCAGTAGGTTTCGCTACCGCGTTCACCTTGTCCGCCGCCGAATTGAGCAGCGGTCTGCTCGCAATTGCTGCCGATATGCTGGATCGCCAGCATCCGCACGCGGCCGGCGTATTGTCATTGTGTTCATTAGGCATTGCGCTGGCGGCCAGCGGTATCGGCGAAGCGGACGCGGCCACAGAGGCGTTGACGGTAGAAACTGCGGGCTTTGCGCCGCGGCCCACTTACCACCTCAACGCCTCGGAGAGGGGGTTATACACCAATTACGCCAACCGGCGCATTCTGGCATTCCAAACCCATGGCGCACCGACAGGCGCGCTATTGCAGGATCCCGGCGGTCAACTGGTTTCCGCCGCGACGATCGCACGCGAGTACATACAGCCGCTGCTGAATATTGCCATGGAAATTGAGCAGCAGGTATTTTCGCCCAATGAGCCGTTATTGCTCCTTGCCTGCTATGGCTCGCGAAGCGGTGTGGCACGGGAGGTGCCCAATGTGCTGGGCCAGCCGCTGGCGGCCTACGATAACGTGCTGTACACCATAAAGGCGATATTTGCCGAGGGCTGGATGGGCAGCGACGTCATGCCGCGCTATCAGGTGACCCATTAACCCTCTAAGGCGTTTATGGCTGCATATCAGTGGCCAGCCGATGCTTCACAGTCGGCCAGCTATCAAATGGTCTATCCGGACGGCTTTGACGCCATGCAACAGGGAACACTATCAACCATCAACAACTTCGAGCGTCATTATTATGGACTGGATTAACGGCATGCCCCGACAGACCCGACCGGCGGCTAAGACGCCGGCATGGCCCTTCCCCACGTGGAATCGCCCATCCGACTGCGGCGTCAATAGGCAGCACCTTGACCTCCATCGACCAGGCTGTCATAGCCGGGGATGCGATAGCGCGATTCGCGCCCCTGCGCCCTGTCACAACCGAAAACCGCCATCAGTAAACCCATCACTCCCCCCAGCAGCGTGGCGATGATGCCGGGGTGTGAAAACAGCGCCATCATTGATTTTCTCCCGCCGGCTGGCAGGTCTCGGTGACCACGGCAGCGGTATCGGCGCGTTTATCGCCCAACGCCTCATCCATGGCGATTTTTTTATTGAGAACGTTAGCCCCGAGCGCCACGCCGAAATACAGGCCGAATATTTATTCGCTAAGGCGCAAATGGTAAGAGTACCAGCAAATCACGCCGGCACAGGTTGAAAAGGCGATGGCCTGAGTCCATTTACTGAGCGAATGGCGGCCATGACCGACGCTTTTGAGCATACCTGCAATCCCCATTACTTCCCTTCCTTGCCGTTTGACGGCATGTCTATATCATCTTGAATTGTCTTGCCCTCTTCTTCGCTTGGCAGGGGAATAGCGTTTAATGTAGGAGCCGCAGAGCAAACCTCGGCGCAACAATTCAGGGGTGCCGCCGATGACCGTGCGCAGGTTGTCCTGACATTGCGGGTTGGCGCCAGGAAGGTCGAAACGAAGACGTAATGGGAATCGGTGGGTGATTTTTTATATCACAAGCATCACAAAAACTTGCATTACTGTGACGAAGGTCATATTATAGGCGCATTAGAATTAACCATTGGCAACACACCGATCTGGTCGAGAAACAAGATGAAATTTCGTAACTTTATCAAAAAAATTTTGGCGCCCCATCTGTACACCATCAAAGATGTACCGCCCGGCCCCATGATGTAATTCCGTCCTTGCGACGAATGGAAAAAGCTGCCACGGCGGCTTTTTTATGTCCTGATTATTTTACTGGCCCGGCGTTTACCCGCACGTTGTCGCCATTGCCTCATTTTGTCCGCAGACGGCGCGCACATTGCATCACTTCCCCGCGCCGCGGCTTCGCCAGCGCCAGAAAAATTAGCATTAATTCCGCTAACTCATCATCTTCAGTATACAGATAAGCGAGTGGCACCTCAAGCACCGTCGCCAAATGCTGGGCAATTTGAATATTGGCCTCATGGACGCCTTTCTCATAACGATTGATACGCGTACTGGCAACAAACTCATCGATACCCGCCGCAATACCCAATTGCTTTTGAGAAAGCCCCTTGGCCTGCCGCGCCTGTTTTACCCGGCGGCAAAAGACATTAAGATAAGAAGGTCGTGTGACCATAGCTACGATAATCGAAGTTTTAGCTTGTCATTAAAACTACGAATAACGTAGTATTGTAGCAGGAGATTCAAAACTCACAGGAGATGTGTACATGAAGGAAGACTGGCACAAGGCTGATATCATAGCTGCATTACGTAAATGCGGTACTTCCCTGGCCGCCCTGTCCCGCGCCTTTGGCTTAAGCCCCACGACGCTGTCTAACACACTGCATCGTCCGTGGCCTAAGGGGGAAAAAGTGATAGCTGAAGTGATCGGCGTCCCGGCGGCCGAGATTTGGTCGAGCCACTATTATGATTACACCGGCGGCCCTAAGGCCGAGAAAAGAGAAAGCCAAGGTCGCCTGAGTGCGGCGGCCGTCGCCGCGGCCACCTGACGCCTAGAGTGAAACGATTTTTTCCACCGGCTCTGGTTTGATACTGACCGCATAAGCGACGCCGATAATCAGACACGCGATGCCGGTAAGGAACAACAGCGGCGGCCACGCCTGACGCAGCAAAAAGGTATAGGTCAGACCGGCCAAGGTTTCAAAAACGATAAGCGGCCCCACCAGTACCGTGGGCAAACGCTGGCTTGCCTCGTTCCAGCAAAAGGCCCCCAGCCAGGAACACAGCAGTCCGATGCCGATCATCAGCGATACGAACACCATTGGCCGCGGACCGAAGGGCAAGGGGAACGCCTGATGGGTGAACCCCATTGCCAAGCAAATTACCCCATAGGCCACCGCCGCCAGCGGCAGGGTGGCAAGCCCCTGCGCCGTGGCCCAGGTGGTGGGTTTATGGCACGCATGGCGCCGCAGCCAGCGCGCGTTACGCAGGGGATACCAGGTCCAGCACGCCACGGCGATGAGCGCCAGAGCTATGCCGCTCAAATAACGCCACAAATCAAAAGGTTGTACGTCCTGCTTCAATTCGGCCGCATTAACACACACCAGACCGGCGGCAATTAACAACAAGGCAGGCGACAAACGTCCCCATGGCAATTTACCCTCGTCCCGTCCATAGGCGACATTGGCGCTTACCGCTAGCACCATCGGCAGCGTGCCGATGATCATGGTGGAAATCGGCGCCCCCGTGCGCTGTATGGCGCTGCTCAGACAGGTGTAATAAATCAGATTGCCCACCAACGATAGTTTTACCGCCTCCAACCAGTCCTGTCGTTGCAGCCGCTTTAAGCGGTGCCGGTCATACCAGGCCAGAGGCAAGGCAATGAGCCCGAAAGCAACATAGCGCCCCGCCGACTGCAAAGCGCCGGGGTAATCCGGCACCAGCAGGGGTCCTACGAAAATCATTCCCCATAATAAACCCGCGCCGAGCGCGAAAAATATCCCTGTTATCATCATGTTTCCTGTTGTTTGTTAGGATCATCCCTGATTTTGCCCAGTGCAAACAGCAAAATATTGTACGAGATTGCGGTCAGCGTGCCGCCGGGCCGGTAGCACCTGTTTTTGATAGCGAACCGCTGTAGTGCCGTAACGTAACGCGAATGCGCGGGTAAGATGCGCTTGATCCGCCAACCCTGCGGAGGCGGCCACCCACAACACCCGCCGCCGGCATCCCGCGCACAAGGATCTGTTTGGCCTGGCTTAGCCGGCAGGCCATCAGCATTTGATGGGGCGTGGCATGGAACCGTGCTTTGAATTGACGCAAAAAATGATAGGGGCTCAAGAAGACCAGACCCGCCATTTCCTTAAGCGTTATCGCCCGAGCATGATACGCCGCGATGTAATCGCGGACGACATTCAGGCGGTGCGGCGCTTCCACTCGCGACCGTCTGGCCACGTGCGTATGGGGGCGCAGCAGGTCGGCAATTTCAAGCACTAGACCGGCGCTGCAAAGGGCTTCCTGACTTTGCCAGAGCGCCGCCAGCAGTTGGGACAATGCCGTCGCGCACGTCGGATCTTGACGCACCACGTTACCAAACCACCAGCCGCTTTCACCGCTCAAGTCGCACAGTGTGGAGGACGCAATGTAAATCATCCGATAGCGCCAGCCCTCTTCAGTCACCGCCTCGCCGGTATGCAGTTCGTCGGGATTCATTATCACCAGCGATTGGCGGGGGGAAAGATGCAGCGCGCCGTGATAGCGAAACCGTTCCGCGCCGGTATCGATAATGCCCAAACTAAAAGCGTCATGACTGTGGGGCTCAAACGCGTGGTGCAACAGATGCGCGCGGTAGAGTTCCACTCCCTCCAGACCTGGCGGCAAGCGGAACTGCGCACGGTTTCTTTCATAGTGAACGTTGGTTAGTACGCCTGACATCATGGGCTCCCCTGGTCATCCTGGCTGTGCGGCAAAGGCCCTAAGGCCGCACTACGGCCTTTGCGCGTGCGGATATCATACCGCGATTTAACCCAGTACGGCGGTAGAAAAACTATCGCCGTCTGACCCTGTCGGCGCATAAGGATAACGCGCAGAGCGACACCTACGCCAGAGAAAGCAAAATGCCCCGATCAGGGCAGACAGAAAAGGCGCCAGAATACCCGAGTGGGGATAAAAGTCGACCAAGGGGAGATTTGGCTGTCGGTTTGTGCATTAAGACCGGCTGATGGTACTTTAGGCATGGGGGCATGGGCTGGCGATCTCACAGCGTTGTACGGCCCCCTGCCCCGCCACCCCCCGAACAAAAAAAAGCCCGCCAAAGCGGGCTAACTAAAAAGATGTTGTTATAATTCCCTAGTGTGGCTAAAAAACAATCTATCATATTAGGTTATTATTTACATGAGGAATAATCCTAAAACGTTATTACCAGGCCGCGCGCCGGTAGTAGAGGCTAACATATTGGCTAACCCCGATACCGCCTGCCAACCGGCGACCGTTTGTTGTAGTGGCACACTGAATTTGTGCCACCTGAACAGAGGTGATATGCTCACCTCAGAACAACACGGGTGCCCCAATGAAAAGAAGAAATTTCAGTCCTGAATTCAAACGCGAATCCGCTCAAGTGATTGTCGACCAAAATTACACCGCCACGCAAACAGCAAAAGCCATGGACGTCGGTTTTTCTACGATGACGAAATGGGTAAAACAACTGCGTGATGAGCGACAGGGGAAAACGCCAAAACCCTCTCCCATAACCTCGGAACAAATCGAAATACGTGAGCTCAAGAAGAAGGTACAACGCATTGAAATGGAAAACGAAATATTAAAAAAGGCTACAGCGCTTTTGATGTCAGACTCCCTGAACAGTTCTCGTTAATCGGGAAACTCAGAGCGCATTATCCTGTGGGCACACTCTGCCACGTGTTCAGGGTTCATCGCAGCAGTTACAAATACTGGAAAAGTCGTCCTGACAGGCCAGACGGCAGGCGAACGGTATTGCGCAGTCAGGTTCATAAACTGCACAGTATCAGCCATGGTGCCGCTGGCGCGAGAAGTATCGCCACCATGGCAACCCAGAGAGGCTTCCGCATGGGGCGCTGGCTCGCAGGCAGGCTCATGAAAAAGCTGGGGTTAGTCAGTTGTCAGCAGCCGACGCGCAGGTATAAACGTGGCGGTCAGGAGCATGTTGCGATCCCGAATATCTTGAGCGCCAGTTCGTTGTAACGGAGCCAAACCAGGTATGGTGCGGCGATGTACGTATATCTGGCCCGGGAAACGCTGGGCATACCTTGCGGTTGTTCTTGATCTGTTCGCGAGGAAACCGGTGGGCTGGGCTATGTCGTTCTCCCCGGACAGCAGACTGACCATCAAAGCACTGGAAATGGCATGGGAAAC
>NZ_JBPESN010000082.1:0-9323 GCF_051710625.1 Sodalis sp. (in: enterobacteria)
GCATGACCCGTATTGCGGCGGTGACCTTTATCGTCGATGAGTCAAAGGCCGGCACATTGCCCGAGGCCCTGCAGCGCGCCGCCACGCTGGCTAACGCCAAAAAGGGCCGCACCCCCGGCAAGGGGTGGGCAAAAGCAGCCTACAGGAATAAGTGAGTCTCTATTTCAGTGCTGAGCGGCCCCAGGAGCGTCTGGCGATACTGGCTCCCGGGAAGCTGAAGACAGCAGTGCCCCGAGGACATGACGTGGTTCTACGCCCTGTTCTGACCGCATTATGCCCGACCCTGTGGCCCGACGCTGCTGGAAGCCTACCGCGTATTTCAGGCGGACTGGCAGAGTAAATACCATGACCAGCCTGCCATGCTAGCGGCCCTGCCGACCTACGACAAGGTCAATCGCATGCTCAAGCGGGTTGCGCCCAACCGAAGGGTCAAGGGCCGGGTCACCGGCTCAGCGCTCAAGGCGTATCGGGTGTACCACAGCAGCGGGATTAAGCGCAAATACCGGTAAATGGCTGCTGGATAGCCGACGGCAAGTCGCTGAACATGAAAGTGGCGTATCCGATACACGGGCAACCCTTTACCCCGGAGCTGACTTTGGTGCTCGACGGGCGTACCCGCTATCTGGTGGGCTGGGGCCTGTCACTGGCAGAAAACGCCATCGCGGTAGCGGATGCGTGGCGTTATGCCATCCAGCACCACGGCAAGCCGCTGTTTGCCTACTCAGATAACGGCGGCGGCGAGACCAATAAGATGCTGGATGCGGATATCACCGGGATTTTTCCCCGGCTGGGTATTGAGCATATTACCGGTATCCCCGGTAACCCGCAGGCGCGGGGCATTATCGAGCGACTGAACGGCGTGCTGCCACGCAGGCTGGCCCTGCGCTTTCAGACCTATAACGGGCTAAGCGCTGACCCCAACGGGGCGCGGGTGCAGGGGCAAAACTGCTGAGTCTGTCGAATGCCTTACGTCAGGGGAAGGAGCTGAACGCCACGCAGCAAAAGACGCTGGCGTTGCCCAGCTGGCGGTAGCTGATAGACGCTCTCAAGGAGGAGGTGCAGCGCTATAACCACAGCCACGAGCACAGCGCCCTGCCCAAGGTCAACGGTAAATCGATGACGCCGGCCGCTTACCGCAAGGCCCTGCTGGCTGAGGAAGGGGACAACATTGAATACCTGACGCCAGGCGAGTTGCGCGAGATGTTTATGCCGGAAGAAAAACGCGTGGCCCAGCGCGGTTGGGTTGAACTGCCGAATAACCCGTATCTTGTCAGGGAGCTGATTGAGGTAGATCGCCAGACGGTGCGGGTGGCTTACGATATCCACAATCCTAATGAAGTGATTATTCGCCAGATGGACGGAGCCTATCTCTGTACTGCGCTGTGGAATGGCAATACTGTCTCGCCGGTGCCGGTCTCCAGAGTGGAAAAAGCGCTGGAAGCGCGCGCCAAGCGTCGCATTAAACTGGCCGGAAGCAAAATTCAGGATGCGAAAGACGAATTACGCTCGGTGATTGATGCACCCAGGGAGAGCGATTACAGCCTGCTGATACCCCAGGTATCGGCATCCGAAAAAGACAAGGTGTATTTGTTTAAATATGAATATGAGCACGACATCAAGCAGGGCGGTAATAACCGGTAAGGATATATTGTATGACAACGCGAGAATGTATTTTCCAGCTGATGGCGCGATCAGGCTACACCCAGTGCAGGGTAACCGATAAAACCAGATTAAGCGGCGCGACCATCTTACAATATTTAACGGGGGTTTACAACGGCAATATTGATAACGTCGAGGGCACACTGCGAGATTTTCATGACCGTGAGACGGAGCGCGCCCACCGGCATGTAGTGGTCAACTAAAACTAGCCACCGCGTTAGCGTTTTTCTAGTATTTATTTTCTGATTTGTTTGGTGCAACCCCCCGTTATATTCATGCGGCCTGAGTGCGCTGTAATATCCCACGATATAGTCGGTAATTTCATGAGCTGCTTCGCTGAAGCTGTTGTAACCCTTTGTCGGCACCCATTCTGTCTTCAGGCTGCGGAAGAACCGCTCCATCAGACTGTTATCCCAACAGTTACCACGCCAACTCATGCTTTGTTTGATCCGGTAACGCCACAGCAACTGTCGGAACTGCCTGCTCGTATAGTGTCTACCCTGATCGCTGTGGAACATCACTCCGGCTGGTTTACCATGCGTTTCCCATACCATTATTTCCAGTGCTTTGATGGTCAGTCTGCTGTCCGGGGAGAACGACATAGCCCAGCCCACCGGTTTCCTCGCGAACAGATCAAGAACAACCGCAAGGTATCCCCAGCGTTTCCCGGTCCAGATATACGTCACATCGCCGCACCATACCTGGTTTGGCTCCGTTACAGCGAACTGGCGGTTGAGATGGTTCGGTATTTCAACGTGTTCATTGCCGCCGCGTTTGTATTTGTGAGCCGGTAGCTGACAACTGACCAGCCCCAGCTCTTTCATGAACCTCCCTGCGAGCCAGCGCCCCATCCAGAAGCCTCTCTGGGTTGCCATGGTGGCGATACTTCTCGCGCCAGCGGCACCATGGCTGATACTGTACAAGTTCATGAACCTGACTGCGCAATACCGTTCGCCTGCCGTCTAGCCTGTCAGGACGACTTTTCCAAAATTTGTAACTGCTGCGATGAACCCTGAACACGTGGCAGAGTGTGGCCACAGGATAATGCGCTCTGAGTTTCCCGATTACCGAAAACTGTTCAGGGAGTCTGATATCAAGAGCGCTGTAGCCTTTTTTAATATTTCGTTTTCCATTTCAATGCGTTGCACCTTCTTCTTGAGCTCACGTATTTCGATTTGTTCCGGGGTTATGGGAGAGGCTTTTGGCGTTTTCCCCTGTCGCTCATCACGCAGTTGTTTTACCCATTTCGTCATCGTAGAAAAACTGACGTCCATGGCTTTTGCTGCTTGCGCGGCGGTGTAATTTTGGTCGACAACCAGTTGAGCGGATTCGCGTTTGAATTCAGGACTAAAATTTCTTCTTTTCATTGGTGCACCCGTGTTGTTCTGAGGTGAGCATATTACCTCTGTTCAGGTGGCCAAATTCAGTGTGCCACTACACCTTGTCCTCGTCACTACTCTGGCTGGCAGTGTAGGCGGGATCCGCGGGCGCCACCTTCCGGTGGCAGCCACCAGTTGTCGCGGGCTGGCAAAATCGTCAAATTGAATGTGAACCCGATCATAAAAGTAATATTGCTCACGTTTAACGACCCGCCGCCCGGCGTCGGCTTGTGATCTTTTCCGCAAATTTGGTAACGGGGGGCAAAACCTAGAAAAGAAACCGCAATGGGGCGTTTGACGGTCAGGAATTAAAGGCGGACGGCGTTATCGCGGCATAAGATAAGGTCCCTGTATCATGCTGAGGTGCCTAAAATGACATTACTGTATGGTGATGCTTTTTTTGTTTCCCCAGACGCTACGGTTGCCATCGAACCACGCCTGCCGCAATGGGATTTTCCCGAGCATTATCACGATATCTGGGAGATAGTGCTGGTGAAAAACGGATCGGGCATTCATGTCTTCAACGATCAGCCCCACACGCTGTGCAGCGGCACCGTCTGTTTTGTCTGCGCCGATGACCACCACCTGTTTAAAAGCGTGGATCGACTGAACATGATTAACGTGCTGTACCGCGCGCCCAACGGGTTCCGTTTTTTGCAGGATATCGCGCCGTTCCTGCTGGGCGAAGGGCCGGGGGAGCGACAGGTTCACTGGCAGGTCAATCACGCCTCACTCCAGCAGGCCAAGCAATTGATTCACACTCTCGACGCGCTGAGCGGTGATCTGTCGCCGGAGAATATCGCCGCTAGCGAAGGGCGATTTCTGCAGTTGCTTATCGTGCTGCGCCAGGGGTGTTTTCAGGCCCACAGCGACGGCAACCGTGAGCAGCCGTCTGCAAGATCTGTTACGCTGGCTACAGCACAACTTCAGCGACAATGTCGACTGGTTGACGCTTGCTGATCAATTTATGTTACCGCTGCGCACCCTGTACCGCCAGCTAAAACAGCAAACCGGGATGACGCCCCAGCGCTATTTGAACCGGCTACGCCTGTTGGAGGCGCGTAAGCAGCTAAAACAGTCCGATAAAACGATTACGGAAATCGCGCACGCCTGCGGGTTTAGCGACAGTAATCACTTTTCCACGCAGTTCCGACGTGAATTCTCCCATTCGCCGAAAATGCTGCGCCAGGGGGATGCAGGCCTGCAATAGTGTCGGCACGGGGCGGTAGGACGCCGGGTCATGCCCCAGCCTCGCCGCCCCGGCAAAAAATGCGTTTTGCAACGATCATTAGATAATTATCTATGGAATTATATCATTATCTTCTATTACCTTTGAGCTTAGGGGATAACGGTATGAATGGCCTTAAGCTGCACGTTTCTGATTATTTTTTGATGGACAAAAACGCGGTTACCGTCGCCGAGCACAGCCCGCCTTTCCACAGCACTGCCACGAGTTTGACGAAATTGTCTTTGTCTGGTGGCGCGGCAATGGTCTGCATACCCTCAATGATGTGCCCTACCCCATCACCTGCGGCGATGTATTCTATATCAACGCCCGCGATCGCCACGGTTACGAGTTGGTCAACGATTTGGCCTTGGATAATGTGTTGTACCGGCGCGACCTGCTTACCCTGAACGTTAATTGGCAGGCGTTGCTCCCCGGCCGGGGAACGGGGCCGGAAGAGCGCCAGTACTGGCGCTTAAGTACGCCCGGCATGGCGATTTTGCGCCAGCGCGTCGATGCGCTGTCCAAGGAATGTATGAAATTCGACGCGCTGGCGCTGCTGTTGAGCGAAACCCTGTTTTTGCAGTTGGCGCTCATGGCAAAACGTTTTCGTCACGCACCGGACAGCCCATACATTTCCGACGCCGAACAACTCGATTTGCTCTTGACGGCATTGCGCGTCAATATCAGCGCGCCCTTCCGCCTGGAAGATTTTTGCCGCCAGTACAGTCTGAACGCCCGCACCTTGCGGCTGATGTTCAAACAGCATACCGGCATAGGCATCCATCACTATTTGCGCCAGTTACGTCTGTGCAAAACGATGGACCTGTTGCGCCACGGTCAGCAGGCGATTGGCGATATCGCTTCGCTGTGCGGTTTCGACGACAGTAACTATTTCTCGGTGGTGTTCAACCAGGCCTACGGGCTGTCACCGCGCCAATACCGCCAGCGTTTTCAGAAGGTCCTCAGTCCCGGCTGACGGTTGACCACCCCGCAAGGCCGCGCCTAATGCGCGCTTACGCCGGCGGTGCCAAACGTCAGTGACGAGGCCGCCACTTACGCCGGTCACTCTATGTAACCGCCACGCCACCGCCGCCTAAGCCGCTGATTTATCCATCATACTTTCTTCGCCGTTTACGCCGGCCCCGTTTGCCCTGCGACTCAGGAGGCCATTCCCAGGCCTACGACATTGGCGGCTAGGATAATCACCAGCGCGCCGATACACAGCTAGCTTACGGGCTTTTTACCGACGCCGAGCCACTCTTTCAGCACCAGCCCGACGATACTGCCGCACAGCACATAGCTGCTCATATGCAGCATCCAGCTAACGAACGCGTACTGAGAGGGAATATTGGCATGGCCCCAGGCGTAGAAAAAGAATTGCAGATACCACATGACGCCGGCGAGAATCGAAAACAACGCATTGGCTATCAGCAGTGATTTCCCGACCGAAAGATCGGCCTTCAGGGATATTTCCCGGCGCGTAGCGAGCCGGATAAAGCAGTAGCCCAGATTGACAATAGCGCCGCCGCCCATAATCACCACATAGCTGGGCAGCGCCACGTAAAGCGGGCTGATCCCGACATTTTTTGCCGCTTCATGCATTGGCACCGCCGCGTCCATAGCAAACGACATCCCCGCCGAGAAGAAACCGCATACGACCGCCAACAGCAGACCTTTTTTCAGGTTAAATTCTTCAGCTCGAATACCCTGCGCCCGCTCTTTAACAAACCGGCATAGCTGACGATGCCCACGCCGATGACCGCGACCAACACCCCGAGAAGGGTAATCCGTCCGCCGGTAGTGTGGAGCAGGACACCGAATTTCCCCTGCAGCAGAGGCGTCAATAATGTGCCGACGATAAGCGTAATGTCGATGGCAATTCCTATCCCCATCGACATTCCTAAATAGCGCATTGTCAAGCCGTAATTGATGTTGCCAACGCCCCACATGGCGCCGAACAGGAACACCGGCAGCAGCGTACCCACGGAAAACTGCGGTAACAGGCCCAAAAGTCCGGTAGCAATACCCAACTGATGGCCCAGGGCAGGATCACCTAAGAGAAGAAACCACCAAGGGACCACATAATTTCCCAGCTCCAGTGACGAACTTTTTTGAACGGGGCATAAAAGCAGGCGGCGCTGGCGGCGCCGATGAAATGCCAGAAGATCCCCAGCACGATAGAACTACCCATGGACAAGCTCTTGTCTGCAAAGTGAGATCGCCGCCGTCGTCGAACTGCGAGGAAGCGGTGATGAAGGAATACGATCAACAAACGCAGAGGTCAGTGTAGGGAGCTTGCCGGGCGTAACGCCTTCGGATCATTGCCAACTTTTTTATCGGCGTGGCAATATCAGCAACCTTATAGTGGGCGCGGTCACAAACGGATAACATCATGGCGGCTGTGGACTGCGGCGGCTGACCGGAATGGCCGCCGCCGGCAGACGACGAGGCTTAATCTTTTTGGATCACTAGTTCAAAATACAGATTGGTCACGTCCGGATCGTCATCAGGTCCGCCCTGCTCGGTCACCGAAACAATTTTCCAGCCGTCCTGCGCCAGCGCTGGAATGGTTTTACTGCCGGCGTCAGGGCAATTAAAAACAACGCTGTCTGATAATTCGTGACTGTCGGGGCCTTTGCTGAGGTCAATTTTCATGGTGGAGGAATGACAAACGTGGGCCTGACCGGCAACGCCGGCAAACGGCGTCACCAGACACGCCGCCGCTATAAATAATGGCTTGATTTTCATTTGGTACAAGTTCCTTGTTGTGAAGCGCGATACCGCTGCCCTTCCCACAGCGCTATCCAGCGCCTGGGACAGCAGCAGCATACGAAACGGCATGACAAGAGGCAAAACAATCCTTGGCAAAATGGCTAATTATAAAGCAAACCACGGCGACACGGCCCCCAGCGGCACGGCGCCGTGAGGGCGTTGCGTCATACCCGCAAGAAGCAAAACAATAAGGCCGGATACCGCGGTTTATTTCAGGACATCGCGGGCGAAAGCCGGTTTCTCGCGCGCCGACAGTCCGGCAGCAGATGGGTTTTCCCTTCGCGTATCAAATGACGTACCGCGGGAGTAATGGTCAGCAGCTCAAACAGCCTCATCCGCCCTCCCGCAGGGCGCCGCAGCTGGTGCGGCGCCATGACCCCCAGCAGACTGCCGGCGAGCAACATGCGGACAAAATGCTGCTGAAGCCGCGGGAAAGGCATCCACCACCCTGTCAACCGCCTGGCTGGCGCTGCGGGCATGCAGCGTGCACAGCAAAAGATGGCCGGTTTCGGCGGCGGTGAGCGTCAGCGCAATACTTGCGCAATCGCGCAGCTCGCCGAGCAGGACAACGTCGGGATCCTCGCGCAGGGCGGCGCGCAGACGCTGGCCGCCGCGCGCAAGCAAACGGCGCTGGCGGGCGTCAAGATAGCGCCGGGTGCAGTCGGCGATAGCGCCCTCGGTCAACGTCGGCGCTTCCAGCGGCCGCAGCAGACCATCCACGCAAATTATCGGCGCCCGGCCGGGACAAAGGTGCAGATCGGAGGCATTATGCTTTACACTATGGCCCACCAGATTATCCAATTCCATATGACCTCCTGAAACCATGAGCATTATCGAGCAAAATCTACAGCGCGTTCATCGGCAAATCCGCACGGCTGCGCAGGATTGCGGCCGCGATCCCCGGCAGATTACCTTGCTCGCCGTCAGTAAAACCAAGCCTGTGACGGCGATCGAAGCCGCCATCGACGCAGGCCAGCGGGCCTTCGGGGAAAGTTATGTGCAAGAAAGCGTGGAAAAAATTGCCTGGTTCCGCGAGCGGCCAGAGGGCGCCGGTCTTATCTGGCACTTTATCGGTCCGTTACAGTCCAATAAAAGCCGCTCGGTCGCGGAAAATTTCGACTGGTGCCATACCCTGGACCGCCCGCAGTTGGCCCGGCGGTTAAACGATCAGCGGCCGGTGGTACGGCTGCCGCTCAACGTGTTAATTCAAACCAACATTAGCGGCGAAGCCACCAAAGCCGGTATCGCGCCCGAAGAGATGTTGACGCTGGCGGCGCTGATCACCGAGTGCCCGCGCCTGCGGTTGCGCGGTCTGATGGCGATACCAGCGCCGGAAAACGATTTCCAGCGCCAGTTGGCGGTCTTCAAGCGCATGTCCGCCCTGTATGAGGCCTTACAACGCGTTCACCCCAGCGGAGATACGTTATCGCTGGGCATGACGGACGATATGCCGGCGGCCATCGCCGCCGGCAGTACGCTGGTGCGGATTGGCACCGCGATTTTCGGCGCCAAAGAATAGGCTCCCGTCGTCACCTGACAGCTTAACGAGGAATAGCATGCAACAGCGTAACATCACCTTTATCGGCGCCGGCAATATGGCGCTGGCCATCATCGCTGGACTAGTGGATAACGGTTATCCCGCGCATTTAATTACGGTTTGCGCCCCCTCCTCCACCCACCGCGACGCGTTGGCCGAGCGTTACGGTGGGCAAACAGCGGCGATAATCTGCGCGGCGTGCGTGCGGTGGATGTGGTGATACTGGCGGTCAAGCCGCAGTTGATCGCCCAGGTCTGCGACACCCTGCGCGGGGAGATAGATTTTTCCGGCAAACTGGTGCTTTCCATTGCCGCAGGTGTTACCGTGAGCCGGTTTTATGCGCTGCTGGGCGAAAATATCGCCATTGTGCGGGTGATGCCCAATACCCTCTTCTGGTGAGCCAAGGGATGAGCGGCCTATACGCGCCGCCGCAGACCCGCGAGGAGGATAGGGCCTTCAGCGCCCAGTTAATGGGCGCGTTGGGAAAACTGTGCTGGCTAAAGCAGGAGAGCGATATTAATGGCGTGATCGCCGCCGCCGGCAGCGCGCCGGCCTATTTTTTCCTGTTTATGGAAGCCATGCAGCAGCAGGCACAGGCGATAGGTTTCGATGAAAGCACCGCCCGCACCCTGGTGCTGCCTCCGTGGGCCGCGCCGCGGGGGGGGGCCCGGGGGCAGGGGGTACCCCCCTCGGCCCCCCGGGGGCCACAATGGACGCCCCCTGGGGCGCCCCCGCCCCGGCGGGGGGG
>NZ_JBPESN010000083.1:0-9094 GCF_051710625.1 Sodalis sp. (in: enterobacteria)
TATTTTGATTTGTTCCGGGGTTATGGGAGAGGCTTTTGGCGTTTTCCCCTGTCGCTCATCACGCAGTTGTTTTACCCATTTCGTCATCGTAGAAAGGCCGACGTCCATGGCTTTTGCTGCTGGCGCGGCGGTGTAATTTTGGTCGACAACCAGTTGAACGGATTCGCGTTTGAATTCAGGACTAAAATTTCTTCTTTTCATTGGTTCAGCCGTGTTGTTCTGAGGTGAGCATATCACCTCTGTTCAGGTGGCCAAATTCAGTGTGCCACTACAAATCCCTATTAATATCGCGGCAGGCCCCCCGTTCGGGGTGGTCTGCCGTTTCTTGCGCGCGTCGGTGGGAAATGTTCCCTGCCGCCGGGTGCGAAAAAATCCCCGCCTGCCATGATATTCTGGCGCCGCCAAAACGGTTTTGCGTTATGATCGTGGGCGCCAGCAGTAGGGTGTTTCCCGCAGGCAAATCCGAAAGCCGCGGACAAGCACCGTCAATGCGTCCGGTAGCTTGAGGAAAGCGTGCCGGTAGTGGTATGGTTTATCGTTTTTTTTTCAGATTTTAGAATACTTTTGGATTAGCAAGGAGATTGACGCAATGCGTATCATTCTGCTGGGTGCTCCGGGCGCTGGTAAAGGCACTCAGGCACAATTTATCATGGAGAAGTACGGCATTCCGCAGATTTCCACCGGCGATATGCTACGTGCCGCGGTGAAAGCGCAGTCCGAGATCGGCAAACAGGCCAAAGCCCTCATGGATGCCGGCAAGCTGGTGACCGATGAGCTGGTCATCGCGCTGGTCAAAGAACGCATTAAACAAGACGATTGCCGCAACGGCTTTTTACTGGATGGGTTCCCCCGTACTCTTCCTCAGGCGGACGTCATGAAAGAGGCGGGTATCGCGGTAGATTATGTGCTGGAATTCGCGGTGCCGGATAGCCTTATCATTAACCGCATTGTCGGTCGTCGGGTGCATGCCCCTTCAGGACGGGTGTATCACGTGAAGTTCAATCCGCCCAAGCAAGAAGGCAAGGATGACGTGGCCGGCGAGCCGCTGACTACCCGCAAGGATGATCAGGAAGACACCGTACGCAAGCGCCTGGTGGAGTACCATCAGCAGACGGCACCCCTTATCGACTATTACCGTAAAGAAGCGGACGCCGGGCATACCCGGTATTTCACCCTCGACGGTACCCCCAATGTGAGCGAAGTGAGCGCTGAATTAGCCGCCATCCTCGGTTGATCTACCGCTGGGTGCTTCGCAAGCAAGCAGCCGCGCCTTTGCCTCCGTCTGGGCGCAGACGGTCAGCGCGGTCCGTTGGGAACCACCATTGACCGCTGTCATAGTTGACTGAACGCTCACGCCGGTTGTTGAGTCCGCATTCGCGTTGCGGGCTGTTACGGTTGGCGCTGCACCCACACGACGTTACTGCATTCGACCGCTGGTGCTGCATCGAATCGTTGGCGCTACGCCTGATTGTTGGCGCAACCATTTGGCGCCCCCTCAGACATCACCTATTGTAATGATAATGGATGATAACCATTCTCAAGAGCCGCTTTTCCGCTACAATACCCGCTTCGACAGCGGGTTTAACTCTCTCTGCGAAATTCATGGGGTTAGCGCCGGCGACGAAGCGATAAGGAAACGGCAATGAGCCAAAAAAAATACGGCGTATTGATGGTCAATTTGGGAACGCCGGAAGCCCCTACTTCTCGAGCGGTCAAGCGTTACTTGGCCGAATTCCTCAGCGATAAACGCGTGGTGGATACGCCACGGGCGCTATGGCTACCGCTATTGTACGGCGTTATCCTGTCGCTGCGTTCACCACGGGTAGCAAAGCTTTATCAAAGCGTCTGGATGGACGAGGGATCGCCGCTGTTGGTCTATAGCCGCCGCCAGCAGCAGGCGCTGGCCGCCAGCTTGCCTGATGTCGCGGTAGAGCTGGCGATGAGCTATGGCCAGCCGGCGCTGCCGCAGGCAATCGCACGCCTGCTCGCGCAAGACATCACCCGATTGGTGATTCTGCCCCTGTATCCCCAATACTCCTGCTCCACCAGCGCCGCGATTTGGGATGCGGTGGCGCGTATTCTCACCGGTTACCGCCGGTTACCGTCGATAAGTTTCATCCGCGATTATGCAGCGCATCCTGCCTATATCGCGGCACTGGCTGCAAGCGTTGAGCTCGCGTTTACCCGGCACGGCAGGCCGGATCGGCTGGTTATCTCATTCCACGGCATACCGCAGCGTTACGCCGCGGAGGGCGATGATTACCCGCAGCGGTGCGACGTTACCCGCCAAGCCCTGGCCGCGGCACTGGATTACCCGCCAGAACAGGTAATGATGACTTTCCAGTCGCGCTTCAGCCGTGATCCCTGGCTGCTGCCCGCCACCGATGAAACAATGAAAAGCCTGCCTTCTGCGGGCGTGCAGCACGTGCAGGTGATTTGTCCCGGCTTTGCCGCTGACTGCCTAGAAACCCTGGAGGAAATTCAGGTGCAAAACCGGGAGATATTTGAACATGCCGGCGGTAGTACGTTTTATTATATCCCGGCGCTTAATGATGATGCGCCGCATGTCGATCTGTTGCGCCAGCTTGTGACGGCGGAGCTGCGCTAACCCTCACGTCGTCTGCGGCCGCCGAGGGGACCCGGGCCGTTTCCTGAAGTGATGAAGGTGGCGCGGCCCTCGCTGTCATGTTCCGCCTATTGCCGCCGGAGTGGTCCGTTCCATTCCCTATACAACGCAGGGCGTCAGTGGGGGCGTAAGCTCCATTTCCTGCTGTAGCAAGGCTATCATACTGTTGACGATTTCCCGTTCGCCCATAACGAACTGCGTGGCACCGCGCTCGGTGAGATGATGTAATCCACATCATCATCGTAGTGCGCGCGGACGATAATTTTCAACGCCGAATGCTGCTCGCGCGCCAGCGCGACAATTTCTCCCGCCTCAAACCCGTTGGGGATGGTCACCAGCAGCCAGCGTGCGATATCCAGCCTCGCCAGCGCCGTGATCACGGCGCTGGCCCACAATGGCGGATTTTCCTGCCTTTAGACGACGGCAATGAGGCGTGCGCGGCGGTGATTGCCGCCGCCTGCGTCTGAAAAGGGTCGGATCCGGGGTTAACTATCGCGTTTGGCGATATTGGCAAATAAAGCCTGCAACGACTTTTGCAAATCCGCCGGCGCCAGCTCGATATCCGGACCGTGCTTGCCGCCCTAAACAAAGATGGTGCTGAAGGCCTGCGCCGGTGCATCAATGACCGTCGGCAGGTGTTTTTTCTGCACCAGCGGGCTGATTCCGCCCACCAGATGGCCGGTGGTTTTCTGCGCCAGCTGCGCATCAGCCATTTCTGCTTTTTTGGCGCCCAAAAAAGCGCGCGCGATTTTTTTTAAATCCAACTGCAGCAAAACCGGCGTGACCGCCACCGCCAACTGTCGTGGTTCGCCATTGAGAGAGACCAATAACGTTTTATAGACCCGATCGGCGCTGAGCCCCAATTTCTGTACCGCCTCCTCACCGAAATGGGTTTCATTGGCATCGTGCTCGTAGGCGTGCAGAGTAAAAGGAATACGGTGTTTTTCCAGTAAGGTGACCGCGGGCGTCATGACGGGATCCTGCAAACAAAAGTTTAGGCGTTCAGAGTAGCGCAAGCACTGCTGCGGGTAAATGATCCCCGATGGTGTTCATTGCCGCAACAGTCCCGGTAAATTATCCGCGTCGTAGAGATGCAAGGCGCCGACCGCCACCACGTAAGCGCCCGGCGGCAGCTATTGCAGCGTAGATTTCCAACGATGATTGCGGTCGGTCATCAAATAGCGGTAGAGATCCTGACTGAAGGTGGCGGGAAACGTCTGGCGCTCGTCCACCGGCCGGCTTTCCAACCACCAGCCGATCATGACCTGCAGCAGGCGCGCATTGGTGTGCCAGTGCGTCAGCGTGTCCGCCAGCAGCGCCGCGCCTTGATCCGGCAATTTGCGCAGCAGCCCCAGCTGTTCCTCCGGTCCCTCCAGTTCAATAATCGGTTGATCATTGGTGCGTGCGGCCTGGATTAACTGATAATCGATACCGTAATCGGCGCGTAGGCCCAACCGCTCCGCCTGACGGGATTGCAGTAGCAAGGCGACATGCCAGGCGGGCAAGGCGTCAAGCGCCGCGAGATCCAAATGGTATTCTTCGCTCAACTGACGCACGTGATCATAATGCGATGCGCTAAGCCGGTCCGCCAACGGCATTTGTGCTTCGCCGGCGTGTGCCAGCGGCGGGCTGACGGTGATGTCCGCCTCCACTATCAGCGCCTGAGCCTGCTCGAGGCGCTCCAGCAGACGCGCGGGCAGGGGGGCCATCGCTGAAGTTCCCATATGCATGCTGCCCACCAGATGAAATTGTCGCCCCGATGCCAGGCTGACATCCATACCCGGCCAGGGAAACGTCGCCGGCGTTAACGCGCCCAACAGACTCGCCAGGCGCCGTAATACATTTCTCATGCCTATCGCTCCGGTGCTTTTCGTTGGCTAAGGGTAGCATGAAGCGACGGGCGGGCGGTCAGGAATCTGCTGCCGCCGGTGTTCTCCGCGGGTCGGTGCGGGCGGATGACGGCTTAAAGCGGATAAGCCGGTTGGCGTTACTCACCACCGTAATGGAGGAAAGCGCCATCGCCACGCCCGCCACTACCGGACTGAGGAGGGTACCGGTAAAAAGGGACAGGATTCCGGCGGCAATGAGAATACCCAGTGCGTTGTAAAAAAACGCACCCAGCAAATTTTGTTTCATATTGCGCGACGTGGCGTTGGACAACGCCAACGCATCGGCGACGCCATGCAGGCTGGCACGCATCAAGGTAATGGCGGCGGTTTCGATCGCGATGTCGCTGCCGCTGCCCATGGCGATGCCAACTTCCGCCGTCACAGCACGCCGGCGCATCGTTGATGCCATCGCCAATCATCGTTACCCGATAGCCCTGACGCTGTAACGAAAGAATGGCCGCCGCTTTTCCGTCGGGCAGGACGTCGGCCATGACCTGATCGATGCCGAGGCGGGCCGCGACCGTCCGGGCGGTGTCGGCGTTATCGCCGGTCAACATGACCAGCTGATACCCTGCCGCGCGCAGACGCTCAAGCGCTTCGCCGCTGTTGCTGCGTAACGGGCCATGTACCGCGATTAGCGCCGCTAGTTGACCGTCCACGACCAGCAATACCGGCGTGGGGCCCTGTTGCGCCTAATAGCGCGACCGTCCTGCGCCCGCCTCGGTGTCCACACCCTGCTGCGTCAGCAACGCGTCGTTGCCGAGTAAAACCTGCTGTCCTGTCAGACGCGCGCTAACGCCAAGAGCGCGCAAGGTGCGGAATTGTTCCGGCTGAGGCAGCGTTTGACCGTTATCGTCTTCCTGCGCGCGGGCGCGAATGGCGTGGCCAGCGGATGAGCGGAGCCCTGTTCAATAGCCGCGGCGTGCGTGAGCGCGCGCCGGTTATCCCAGCCGTTAAAGGGTTCGATAGCCACGACCGGGGCCGTCCTTCGGTAAGCGTGCCGGTCTTATCGAACACCAGCGTATCGATGCTGGTCGCTTGCTGCAACGCGTCGGCGTCGCGAATCAGCACGCCGAATTCCGCGGCGCCGCCGACGCCCGCGATAATGGACATCGGCGTTGCCAGACCCAGCGCGCAGGGGCAGGCAATGATGAGCACCCTCGGGGTGATGACCAGCGTATAGGCAATGCGGGGTTCAGGCCCGAACACAAACCAGGTAGCGGCGCTCGCCAGCGCAATAGCCACCACGACAGGCATAAATACCGCCGAAATCCGGTCGGGCAACTGGCCGATGGCGGGTTTGCTGCTTTGCGCTTGCCGCACCAGCCGGATGATTCTGGCCAGCGTGGTTTGATTACCCGTAGCCTGGGCGGTGAACAACACGCTACCGTCCGCCACCACCGTACCGGCATGGACGCGATCGCCGGCCTGTTTGTGCCGCGCCGCCGGTTTCGCCGGTCAGCATTGACTCATCCAGCCAGACCTCGCCCTGGACGATATCGCCGTCCACCGGTACCCGGTCGCCGCTGACCAGGCGCAGCGTCATACCGGGCACGACGTGCGCCAGCGGCAATAGTTGCTCACCGTTATCCATCACCACCCACGCGTTGGGTGGCGTCAGGCTGAGCAACCGCGCCAGCATGCGTCCGGCGTGCTGGCGCGCGCGCTGGAACAGCGCGTGGCCAAGATTGATTAAACCGATAATCATCGCGTTGGCTTCAAAATACAGATGACGGGCCATGGCGGGGAAGGCCAGCGGCCAAAGCACGACGCTGATGGAATAAAGCCAGGCGGCGCCGGTCCCGAGCGCCACCAGGGTATCTCCATCGTGGCGCTGCCGTTGCGTAGGCTGGTCACGGCGCTGCGATAAAAGTGACCGCCGGCGGACGACCATGACCGCTAACGTCAGCAGCCCTACGGCCAGTCAGGGCAGGCAGGTGACGGGCGTCAGCGCCGATTGCCAGCTGAAGCGCCGCATCGCCTGTGCAGCCGTTTGCTGCTGGCGCTGACGGCGCACGTCCTCATCCTGGATCACTTCGGCGCCGTAGCCTGCCTGTTGCACGGCAGCAACCAGCGCCTGCGGAGCAGGTGTACCCATCACCAGCGCGCTGCGTTCGGCCGGATTGACTCGCGCTCGCGTCACGCCGGCAACGCCCGCCAAGGCGTGTTCGACGCGCGTTACACAACTGGCGCAACTCATTCCATCGATAAGTAAATGCAGGCTCTCATCCGGCGACGACAGCGCAGGGGCCTCTGCCAACGACGCGTGGGTCTGCGCCGGAAATGTTTTCGCCGCTGCCGGGGGCTCCGGCGCTTCGCTATGGTCCGTCAGCGGCGCAGTTTTGGGGCGGCGGCCGCCTCGGTTTGGCGCGCCTGATAGCCGACTTGCTGCACCGCCGCGATCAGTTCGCGGGCGGTGGCGTTACCGGTGACGTGGGCGCGATCCAGCGTCACCTCGGCGCCGGTGACACCCGGTACCGCTTCCAACGCTTGTTTCACCCGATTGATGCAATGGTTGCAGGTCAAATCCTGCAGCTCTAATTCCGTCGTCGTAGACATGGTTTTCTCCTCAGATAAAAAGGACGGTAGCCAGTTATCACCCCCGCGTTTGCAGCAAGAACATCGTACTACCGGTCATGTTATGACAATCAGCCTAAACCTTCCTGTCGGGGGAAGGTAAAGTCTTTATAGCTGAAAATACATCATTTTGCGCCCGCGAGCGCTCAGCCCCCTGGGGCGGGACGGCATCTTCCGCCTAAAAGTGTGGGGCGGTGATTTGCGGTATTGACCCGATCCCGTTTCGCAGTGGAGGGAATATAGTCCAACAACTCTGTGGCCATGAAGGTTAAGCGTGATCGTCTATGCACCAGGACGTTGAGGCCTGCCGGTGCGATAATCCGGTTAATGATTCGCAATCCCCGCGTTGCGCCTGGGCAAAGGTCTCATGACCGTGAAGGTGTATTGGCGTTCGCGGTCGGTGTGACGCTCGGCATCATCACATCGCGTCATCATTACTCAAATATAAAGGTTGATAAGGAATTCGTTATGTCATTATCACTTAAGGTCTATATTGGTCAGCATTCGTTGGCTATCGATCCCTCCCGTATTGGCCGCCTGCTCAGCCCGGATAAAGACTATGCCACGCACCTGGGAATTTGGGATCGTATTAAAAATTTTTTCCGTCCTCATAATAAATCGGACGCCCTCGACTGCCTTTATCGCTTGATTCACAGCGATAACCTGCCCGGAACCCCGGGCGGTGAAGGCAAATCCACTTCGCTGCACACCGCGCTAAATGCATTTACCAATCTTAAAGCCTTAACGAAGGAGGAAGACAAGGCATTATTTTGTAGTGGCACACTGAATTTGGCCACCTGAACAGAGGTGATATGCTCACCTCAGAACAACACGGGTGCACCTAATAAAGAAAAGAAATTTTAGTCCTGAATTCAAACGCGAATCCGCTCAACTGGTTGTCGACCAAAATTACACCGACGCGCCAGCAGCAAAAGCCATGGACGTCGGCCTTTCTACGATGACGAAATGGGTAAAACAACTGCGTGATGAGCGACAGGGGAAAACGCCAAAAGCCTCTCCCATAACCCCGGAACAAATCAAAATACGTGAGCTCAAGAAGAAGCTACAACGCATTAAAATGGAAAATGAAATATTAAAAAAGGCTACAGCGCTCTTGATGTCAGACTCCCTGAACAATTCTCCTTAATCGGGAAACTCAGAGCGCGTTATCCCGTGGCCACACTCTGCCACGTGTTCAGGGTTCATCGCAGCAGTTACAAATACTGGAAAAGTCGTCCTGACAGGCCAGACGGCAGGCGAAAGGTATTGCGCAGTCAGGGTTATGAACTGCACAATATCAGTTATGGTGCAGCTGGCGCGAGAAGTATCGCCACCATGGCAATCCAGAAAGGCTTCCGGGTGGGGTGCTGGCTCGCAGGTAGACTCATGAAAGAGCTGGGGCTGGTCAGTTGTCAGCAGCAGACGCACAGGTATAAGCGTGGCGGTTAGGAGCATGTTGCGATCCCGAATTATCTTGAGCGCCAGTTCGCTGTAACGGCGCCAAACCAGCTATGGTGCGGCGATGTGACATATATCTGGATCGGGAAAGGCTGGGCATACCTTGCGGTTGTTCTTGATCTGTTCGGGAGGAAACCGATGGGCTGGGCTATGTCGTTCTCCCCGGGCAGCAGACTGACCATCAAAGCACTGGAAATAGCATGGGAAACGCGTGGTAAACCAGCCCGGAGTGATGTTCCACAGCGATCAGGGTAGCCACTATACGAGCAGGCAGTTCCGACAGTTGCTGTGGCGTTACTGGATCAAACAAAGCATGAGTCGGCGGGGTAACTGTTGGGATAACAGTCCGATGGAGCGCTTCTTCAGAAGTCTGAAAAACAAGTGGATACCGGTAACGGGCCATATAAGCTTCAGCGAAGCCGCTTATGAAATTACCGACTATATCGTGAGATATTACAGCGCACTCAGGCCACATGAATATAACGGTGGGTTGCCACCAAACGAATCAGAAAATAGACACTGGAAAAACGCTAACGCGGTGGCC
>NZ_JBPESN010000084.1:0-9032 GCF_051710625.1 Sodalis sp. (in: enterobacteria)
CAATACCGTTCGCCTGCCGTCTGGCCTGTCAGGACGACTTTTCCAGTATTTGTAACTGCTGCGATGAACCCTGAACACGTGGCAGAGTGTGGCCACAGGATGATGCGCTCTGAGTTTCCCGATTAACGAGAACTGTTCAGGGAGTCTGACATCAAGAGCGCTGTAGCCTTTTTTAATATTTCGCTTTCCATTTCAATACGTTGTACCTTCTTCTTGAGCTCACGTATTTCGATTTATTCCGGGGTTTATGGGAGAGGCTTTTGGCGTTTTCCCCTGTCGCTCATCACGCAGTTGTTTTACCCATTTCGTCATCGTAGAAAAACCGACGTTCATGGCTTTTGCTGCTGGCGCGGCGGCGTAATTTTGGTCGACAACCAGTTGAGCGGATTCGCGTTTGAATTCAGAACTAAAATTTCTTCTTTTCATTGGTGCACCCCTGTTGTTCTGAGGTGAGCATATCACCTCTGTTCAGGTGGCCAAATTCAGTGTGCCACTACACCCGTGCCACCTGAAATTCGACGAGCTCCAGCGACGGAAAGCGCAGCAGGGCAATGGCGGCGCGAGTCACCTCGCCCCCCTGTTCAAAGCCGACATCCGCGCCGGCGATAAGTCCGGGCTGGCTAAAGGCAAAATCGTCCTGCCGGATGACTTTCCCCGCCGTAGCTATCTGTTCGGCGCGCAGTGCAGCGATATCCATAACTGAATGTCCTAACGGTGATAGGACTGCGACAGCCGGTGTACCGCTGCCACGAAATGACCCGCATGCGCCGGCGGCACATCCTGATGAATACCGTGCCCGAGATTGAAAACATGCCCTTCTCCCGGGCCGAAAGCATCCAGAATAGTCGCTACTTCGCGCTCGATTCGCGCCGGCGAGCCATAGAGCACCGACGGATCCATATTGCCCTGTAGCGTTACTTTGTCGCCGACCCGGCTGCGGGCGTCCGCGATATCGGTGCTCCAGTCGAGGCCAAGCGCATCGCAGCCGGTGGCGGCCATCGCCTCCAGCCACTGACCGCCGCCTTTGGTGAATAATGTCACCGGCACCCGACGGCCATCCTGCTCACGCAGCAGGCCGTCAACGATTTTATGCATATAGTGCAGGGAAAACTCGCGATAGTCGGCGCTGGTCAGCGCGCCGCCCCAGGTGTCGAACAGCATGACCGCCTGGGCGCCGGAGCGGATTTGCCCGTTGAGATACAGCACGACGCTGTCCGCCAGTTTATCCAATAGCAGATGTAACGTTTCCGGCTCGGCGTACAGCATCTGTTTGATTTTGGTAAAGGCCTTGCTGCTGCCGCCTTCCACCATATAGGTGGCCAGCGTCCAGGGACTGCCCGAGAAGCCGATTAACGGCACCGCTCCCTGCAAACGCAGTCGGATGGCGCGCACCGCATTCATCACATAGCCGAGCTCCTGCTCGGGATCGGGTATCGGCAGCTGTTCCACGTCGCGCCGATACTGAATCGGCCGGGCAAAGCGCGGTCCTTCACCCTGTTCAAACCACAGACCCAGCCCCATTGCGTCCGGGACGGTGAGAATATCGGAAAACAAAATGGCGGCATCCAGCGGAAAACGACGCAGCGGCTGCAGCGTCACTTCACAGGCCAGATCGGCATTGCGGCACAGCGACATGAAATCACCAGCCTCGGCGCGCGTCGCTTTGTATTCCGGCAAATAACGGCCGGCCTGGCGCATCATCCAAACGGGCGTTACGTCGATCGGCTGGCGCAGCAGCGCGCGCAAATAACGGTCGTTTTTCAATTCACTCATTCAGGTTTCCTTGCTGTTAGAGGTGAATTGTAGCATGTGCGCCGGGTTTTACCGATGCGCGCGGCAAAGCGCGACGGTATCTTCAATCAGCCGGCGCGCTACAGTCCCTAGCGGCGGCAGCAGCGGCAGCGCGTCGTAACGATACCAGCAGGCGTCGAGAAACTCATGCGGATCGTGCCGGATATCGCCACCGTCATAATCGGCCATAAACGCCATCATCAGCAAATGGGGAAACGGCCAGGGCTGCGAGGTTACGTAACGCATATTTTTGACCCGCACCTGCGTCTCCTCCATCACCTCGCGCGCGACGCATTGTTCCAGCGTCTCCCCCATTTTGACAAAAATGGCCAGCACGGTATAGATTCCCCCGCAATGGCGGCTGTGGCGCGCCAGCAAAATGCGCTCATCGCGACGGATAGCCACGATAATGCAGGGCGCGATTTGCTGGTAATACCGTTCGTGACAGTGGCCGCACAAACAGGCCCATTCCGTCTTGCTGCGGCGCATTGCGTGACCGCAGTAACCGCAGTGGCGATGGGAACGGTAGAACTCCGCGAGCTGCACGCCCCGTCCGACAAGCTGAAACAGGCCCGGTTCGGCATCAAGTATTTACCGTACCAATCCCATATCCCGCGCCATCGTTCGGCGCACCAGCCAAACGGTGGCCCCCGCCCATTCGCCGATAGGCAGCGCGGGCATGCCGGTAAGTCCGGCGGCTGATGCGCTACCAAATGGCAGTTCCCCCTTCGGCAGCCAGAGTTTGGCCTCCTGGCTGACCACCCACCAGCCCTGTTCATTCCCGCTAAGTTCGTGTTCCATTTTAGTTGCACTACCTCTTATTCACTGGCAAGCTAGAAAACCTTAGCTTTTTGCTCGCTTTTATTTATCAGTCATGCAGCGTTATTTTTATCACTTCGGAGTCAATCATGCTAAACCAGTTGGAAACCCTGGCGAAATGCGTTGGTGGCAATAATGAACTTATTGATCAATGGTTGCAGGCCCGCAAAGGACTTTTAGTGGCTTACTACCATTTGATCGGCCTCAAGCCCAACAAAGAAAAGCATACTCCGCTGGACGAAGAAGCGCTGGACGCCTTTTGCTATCAGTCGGTGGATTATCTCTCCGCCGGGCATTTTCACGTTTGCGATCGTATCATGCCTGAGGGCGAGAGCTCGTCCGCGCTGACCTACAGCGGTCTGCAGGAAAATACGCAGCAAATCATGGCGCTCTACGACAGCCATTTTGAAAACGCCATTGACCACGACAACTATCTGTCATTCCAGGAAGCGTTGTCGGGCGTGGGATAAGCGCTGGCGACGCGTTTCGTCCTTGAGGATAAACTGATTCAGCAAGCGATGGGAGTACAGTGTGCAAGCCGCATCGACACTCCCCGCCGCCAACAGCGCCGATATTGCCCAGCCGGCCTGAGTCATCCCGGCAACGGTTGGCGCAGGTGCCGCCGTTCCGGTTAAGTGTAAAGAAAGTGCAATTGGTTTGCGGTCCGCCTGGCGGACCATTATCTTGTCGGAGTGCCCAGCGCGTATGTTACGGCGGGCTGAGACCGTTAATTCGGGATCCGCGGAACCTGATCAGGTTAAAACCTGCGAAGGGAACAAGAGTAATTCAGCCACGTTGGCGTCAATGCCTTTTCTCAACGGCCGTGGCGCCCTCCATTACTCCCCGTAGCGCTCCTGACAAGCAACTCCCGGTAATTTTATTGAGGAACTTGCTATGTCACACTCTTCTCCTCCCGGCTCACGCCGTACCCGCCGCGCGCAGGCGCAGGCGTTTATCGATACGATCACCGGCACCGATTTCCCCCGCTCCCGTCGCATCTATATACAGGGGCAGCGCCCGTCAGTCCGCGTACCGATGCGCGAAATACAGCTTAGCCCCACCCATATCGGCGGCCAGGGTGACGATGCGCAATACGAGGATAACGAGCCGGTGCCGGTATACGATACCGCCGGTCCCTATGGCGACCCGACGATACCCATCGATGTCCGCGCCGGACTGTCGCCGCTGCGTGCGGCGTGGATCGCGGCGCGCCAGGACAGCGAACCAGTGCAGCCAGTCAGCTCGGGTTACAGCAGCGCGCGCCGCAGCGATGCCGGACTGGACCACCTGCGCTTTGCCACACCGCCCACGCCGCGGCGCGCACGCCCAGGCCGCAGCGTCACCCAGTTGCATTACGCCCGTGCCGGTATCATCACGCCGGAAATGGAATTTATTGCGCTACGGGAAAATATGGGGCGGGAACGCATCCGCAGCGAGACCTTGCGCCCGCAGCACCCGGGCCAGGCGTTCGGCGCAGCGCTGCCGGAAAATATCAGCGCGGAGTTCGTGCGTCAGGAAGTGGCCGCGGGTCGCGCCATTATTCCCGCCAACATCAATCACCCCGAAGCGGAGCCGATGATCATTGGCCGCCACTTTTTGGTCAAGCTCAACGCCAACATCGGTAACTCGGCGGTGACCTCTTCCATCGAGGAAGAGGTGGAAAAACTGGTATGGGCCACCCGCTGGGGCGCGGATACCGTGATGGACCTCTCTACCGGGCGCTATATTCATGAAACGCGCGAGTGGATTTTGCGCAATAGTCCGGTACCCATCAGTACCGTCCCCCTGTATCAGGCACTGGAAAAAGTTCAGGGAGTGGCGGGAAACCTCACTTGGGAGATTTCCCACGACACGCTGTTGGAGCAAGCGGAACAGGGCGTAGATTATTTTACTCTGCACGCGGGCGTGCTGTTGCGCTATGTGCCGATGACCGCGCGATGCCTGACCGGTATCGTCTCACGCGGCGGCTCCATCATGGCCAAATTGTGCCTGTCTCATCACCGGGAAAACTTCCTGTATACGCATTTCCGCGAAATTTGCCAGATCTGCGCCACCTATGATGCGGCGTTGTCGTTGGGGGACGGCCTCCGCCCCGGTTCGATTCAGGACGCCAACGATGAAGCGCAATTCGCCGAGCTTTATACCTTGGGTGAGTTGATCAAAACTGCCTGGGAATACGATGTGCAGGTCATGATTAAAGGTCCGGGACATGTGCCAATGCAGATGATCCGGCGCAATATGACCGAACAGCTGACGCATTGCCATGAAGCGCCTTTCTATACGCTGGGGCCGCTTACCACCGATATTGCCCCAGGCTATGACCATATCACGTCCGGTATCGGCGCTGCGCTGATTGGCTGGTACGGCTGCGCGATGCTGTGCTATGTCACGCCGAAAGAGCATCTGGGGTTACCGAATAAAGAAGACGTCAAACAGGGGCTGATTACGTACAAAATCGCCGCACACGCCGCCGATCTCGCCAAGGGCCATCCCGGCGCGCAAATCCGTGATGACGCCATGTCGAAAGCACGCTTTGAATTTCGCTGGGAAGATCAATTCAATCTGGCGCTGGATCCGGACACCGCCCGCGCCTATCACGATGAAACGCTACCGCAGGCGTCGGGCAAAGTGGCGCATTTCTGCTCTATGTGCGGTCCGAAATTCTGTTCAATGAACATATCCCGCGAAGTCCGCAATTACGCCGATGCCCAGGCGGCACAGGTCAAAGCCGCGGGGATGGCCGACATGGCGTCGGCGTTCCGGGCCCGCGGCGGGGATATCTATCTGCCGTCGTCCAGTAGCGAGGTGAGCGATGAATACTAATTTTACTTTCGCACCGGTAGCGCATCGACTCGGCCTTTATCCGGTAGTGGATTCGCTGGCCTGGCTGGTGCGCATGCTGGATGCCGGCGTCACAACGGTGCAATTGCGAATTAAAGACAGCAGCGAGGCGCAGGTGACGGCGGATATCGAGGCGGCGGTCCTGTTGGGTCGCCGTTACGACGCCCGGGTGTTTATTAACGATTACTGGCGGCTGGCTATTCATCATGGCGCCTACGGCGTGCATCTGGGCCAGGAGGATACGGATAGCGCCGACGCCGACGCCATCCGCGCCGCCGGTCTGCGGCTGGGCCTGTCCACCCATGACGGGGCAGGGCTGGCGCGCGCGCTGGCCTGGCGGCCCTCTTATATTGCCCTCGGCCATATTTTCCCCACCGCCACCAAAGTCATGCCGTCCCGGCCGCAGGGGTTAGAGACGCTGCGACGTCTGGTTGCTGAGCTGCCCCCGATCCCGACGGTTGCCATCGGCGGCATCGGTCATGAACAGGTGGAAGCGGTGCTGGCCTGTGGCGTGGGCAGCGTGGCGGTGGTCAGCGCTATCACCCGGGCGCCAGACTGGCGCCAGGCGACCGCGGACCTGCAACAGCAAATAGCGGCATGGGAGCGTGACCATGAACGATGATCGACAGCGCACCACGGCCACCGCCGTTTGCCCGCCAACGGCCGCGGCGTTGGACGATCACGCCTTTTTACGCTACAGCCGCCAGCTCTTGCTAGAGGATATCGGCATTGAAGGTCAACAACGGCTGCAAGCGGCGACAGTGTTGCTGGCAGGCTTGGGCGGTCTGGGCTCGCCGGCCGCGCTGTATCTGGCGGGGCGGCCCGGCGTCGGCACGCTGCTATTGGCCGATGACGATGCGTTGCACATTACCAATTTGCAACGGTAGATCCTTTACCGCAGCGTCGATATCGGCCATTCGAAGGCACAAGCCGCGCAGCGGGTGCTGGTGGCGCTCAATCCCGGCGGCCGCTACCTGCCGCTTACGCGGCGGCTGGAGGGCGATTAGCTTGACCAGCAGGTTGCGCGCGCCGATCTGGTGCTGGATTGTAGCGATAATATGTGGCGACCCGCCACGTCATCAATGCCGCCCGCCTGCGTGCGGCGGGGCAGCGCGCTTATCAGCGTCAGCGCGGTCGGTTTCGACGGCCAGTTGCTAACCTTACGCCCGCCGTGGCGCGAGGGCTGCTACGCCTGTTTGTTTCCAGATAAAGAAGAGCGGCAACGCAACTGCCGCACCGCCGGGGTTGTGGGCCCGGTGGTCGGCATGATGGGGACGCTACAGGCGCTGGAGGCAATCAAACTTCTTTGCGGCATTCCGAGCGATAGCGCCGGCCAACTGCGTTTGTTCGATGGCAAAACCTTACAATGGCACACCCTGCGCCTGAACCGCGATCCCCACTGTCCAGTCTGCGCGGCCGCGTCAGCGTCCCCCGCGCGGGCGGTCGGGAGCGCCCGGAGACTTACCCGATGAAAATCACGTTTAACGACCTTCCGCTGGAGCTGGCACAGCCGGTGACGCTGGCGGTATTACTCACGGAACATCATCACCCCGCGCCGGGCACTGCCCTGGCGGTCAACTAAACCATCATCCCGCGCCGACAGTGGGCGGATTACCGGGCACAGGATGGTGACGATATTTTCTTATTCCAGGCAATCGCCGGAGGCTAAACCATGGTTACCCCAGCAGAAACTTCCTTTCAGTCGCGTTTATTCACCGGTACCGGCAAATTCGCCTCGGCACAGCTGATGCTGGACGCCATCCTCGCCTCCGGCAGCGAACTGGTTACTCTGGCGATGCGCTGCTGCCGGCATTACGGCAGGCCGGCGTCCGGGTTACTACCCAACACGTCCGGCGCTAAAACCGCCGAAGAAGCTTTGTTCGCCGCCCGTTTGGCGCGCGAAGCGCTGGGCACCCACTAGATCAAACTTGAAATTTATCCGGATATGCAATACCTGTTGCCCGATCCGATAGAAACATTAAAAGCGGCGGCGTAGTTGGTCAAAGAGGGGTTTGTGGTGTTGCCCTACTGTGGCGCCGACCCGCCTCTGCCGCCGGCTAGCAGAGGCGGGTTGCGCGGCAGTAATGCCGTTGGGATCGCCTATCGGCTTGTAGCGATGCAAACGATTCTGGACTAATTTGCACTCAATTCTGGACTCTCGATAAGCTCAAAATTTAGGTATTTTAGACTGTTCAGAATCGTTTGCAAATTGACGCATTGTCACTTGAGTGTTGCCTAACTTACCTGTAAGAACCTCAAAAGATGCATAAATGCTACGTATAGCTAAACGAGCTATAGCCGTTGCTCAAGGTAGGCACTAAACTATTGCTGTAATAATTATATCACTATATTGGTGATGGCTTTCCTCTCAAGCTGGAAATCAATGTACGTTTTCGTGTAACATCCCAGCCCTTACTTGATGTTTAGTAAATGCTGTTAGGGACTGCAGCAGTGGCTTAAAATCGATATCTTAAGCAGTTCTACGCCTTAACTTGAAAGACTTTTAATTCGCGCTGATAGGTTATCTATGTTTAACAAGTTCATGAGCATTTTCATGCTGGGATTGTAGTAGTCAACTAAAACTGGCCACCGCGTTAGCGTTTTTCCAGTATCTATATTTCTGATTCATTTGGTGGCAACCCACCGTTATATTCATGCGGCCTGCGTGCGCTGTAATATCCCACGATATAGTCGGTAATTTCATGAGCAGCTTCGCTGAAGCTGTTGTAACCCTTTGTCAGCACCCATTCTGTCTTCAGGCTGTGGAAGAAGCGCTCCATCGGACTGTTATCCCAACAGTTACCACGCCGACTCATGCTTTGTTTGATCCGGTAACGCCACAGCAACTGTCGGAACTGCCTGCTCGTATAGTGGCTAGCCTGATCGCTGTGGAACATCACTCCGACTGCTTTACCACGCGTTTCCCATGCCATTTCCAGTGCTTTGATGGTCAGTCTGCTGCCCGGGGAGAACGACATAGCCTAGCCCACCGGTTTCCTCGCGAACAGATCAAGAACAACCGCAAGGTATGCCCAGCGTTTCCCGGTCCAGATATACGTCACATCGCTCCGTTACAGCGAACTGGCGCTCAAGATAATTCGGGATCGCAACATGCTCCTGACCGCCACACTTATACCTGGGCGTCGGCTTGCTGACAACTGACCAGCCCCAGCTCTTTCATAAGCCTGTCTGCGAGCCAGCGCCCCATCCAGAAGCCTCTCTGGGTTGCCATGGTGGCGATACTTCTCGCGCCAGCTGCACCATGGCTGATATTGTGCAGTTCATGAACCTGACTGCGCAATACCGTTCGCCTGCCGTCTAGCCTGTCAGGACGACTTTTCCAGTATTTGTAACTGCTGCGATGAACCCTGAACACGTGGCAGAGTGTGGCCACAGGATGATGCGCTCTGAGTTTCCCGATTAACGAGAACTGTTCAGGGAGTCTGACATCAAGAGCGCTGTAGCCTTTTTTAACATTTCGTTTTCCATTTCAATGCGTTGTACCTTCTTCTTGAGCTCACGTATTTCGATTTGTTCCGGAGTTATGGGAGAGGCTTTTGGCGTTTTCCCCTGTCGCTCAT
>NZ_JBPESN010000085.1:0-9018 GCF_051710625.1 Sodalis sp. (in: enterobacteria)
CAGCCGGGCGCCGCCGTCATCCAGCTGCAGCGCCATCAGCCGCGGTACGAACTCCACTACGTGCGTTTCCAACCCCAGCTTACGCAAGGCGTTGGCGGCCTCCAGCCCCAGCAGGGCGCCGCCGATGACCACGCCGCGGCGAGCGTTTTTGGCGCGTGCGGCAATAGCGTCCAGATCCGCCAGAGTGCGATAAATAAAGCAGCCGTCGCTGTCATGGCCTGGGATAGGCGGCACAAATGCCTGGGATCCGGTGGCGATGATAGGCCGATCGTAGGCGGTTTCATGAGCGGCGTCGTTGCGCACGCAGCGCCGCTTGCGATCGATGGCGACTATACCGTTGCCCGTACGCAAATCGATGTCGTGCTCGCCCATAAAGCCCAGCGTCACCAGCGACAGTGCCCGGGCATTGCGGCCGGCGAAATAGTTCGTCGAATGGACGCGATCATAGGCCTCTACCGGCTTGTCGCCGAACAGCACAATGTGATATTGCATGGCGAGTCCTTCGCGGGGGATCTGCTCTAGAAAATGCTGGCCAACCATGCCATGGCCAATCACCACTAATGTCGGTTTGCTCATTGTTTGCCGTCCTGCCGCTGCGCGCGGCGTTTGAAGATTATCAGGTGAAAACAGTAGGCCGCTGTCGACCGGCATCTCGCCCTGCAGGCGTTGTAAATAGCCGCCGGCGTGGCCGGTATCGCCATACAGCAACACCCCCGCCCGGGCGTCCGTCGCGCACCAGCAGGCGGCAGTAATGGCCGGTTGCGGGATCCTGGGCGCTATACAGTGCGTCGTCGGGCAAGGCGTCGATATCGCCGGCGCTGAACACCTCAATACCGGTGACCTTAAGCCACGTGCCAGCGTCCGTTAGTCAAAAATCCGCCACAGAGGTAGTAGTCCCGCCCGCCGCTGCGCCAGACTTCCGCCTGCGCCAGGCAGGGCGCCAGCAGACCAAAGGTATTGCCATCGATTTCGCAACATTCCCCCACCGCGCTGATGGCCGCGTCGGGGGTCCGCAGCTGACCGTCGGCGATGACGCCACGTTGACACCTCAGACCCGCCGCTTGCGCCAACCCCGCTTCCGGCGCCACGGCAATGGCGATGACGACCCGCGTCGCCGGTAACCGCTCGCCCTGGCTGCTCAGTACGCTGTCAACGTCAATGCGCGCAAGCGTCGTATTGAGCCGGCAGTCGATACCGCGCTCGGTCAATGACGCCAGCAAGGCCCGGGCGGCAACGGCGTCCAACTGCCGTGCAATGAGCCGGTCCATCAGATGCACCAGCGTCACCTGCCGACCGCGGCGACGCAGTGCGGCGGCCGCTTCGATACCCAACAGCCCCCGCCGCCCAATACCACCACCGGCCCGTCAACGGCCAGCATATGCTTTACATCATCCAGCGTGCGGAACCCGCACACATGAAGCAAATCGATCCTCGGCAGCGGCGGCATTACCGGTCGGGAGCCGGTGGCCAGCACGAGCTGTTGCCAACTCAACTCACGCGCCGATGTGGTCAGCGTGCGTCACGCGGCATCAATGCTGGTCACCGTTTCCTCAGTCAGCAGCCTGACATGGTGTGCCCGGTACCATCCGCGCGGGTGCAGCACCGTCTGGTCAAACGTCTTCTCCCCGCCCAAAACCGGCGAAAGCAAAATCCGGTTATAGTTTTCACGCGGTTCACGCCCGATGACCGTGATATGAAATTTATCCGGCACTAACCGACACAGGGTTTCCACCACCTGCATACCGGCCATTTCGTTGCCGGCTACCACCAGATGCGGCTTCATCTTTCGACCTCGCTTACAAGCCTCCGGCGCAGGTGACGTCGCCGTCTTTGCGCCAAAAAAACAAAAAAAGCGCCCAGCAGCCTGCCTTACAACAGACCGATGGACGCCTTTATCCCGTTCACCGCCGGCAACCGTCGTTGGCCGTCGCCGGTGATTAATGTCAGTAAGTCAGGAAGCAAATGCTGTGCCAGCGCGCCTCTCCTCGTCCTGGCGGGGGTGAATATGTTGGCTAATACGTTTTAACGCGCGCTACCGCCTCTTTCCTGACGAGGGGGTTCACGCCGGCGGTGCATCAGAATACGCCCGTGCGACATGCTTCACGGTGTTATGATCCCACACCAACGGCAATGGTTTATTGATTAAGAACAAAAGGAGGATTGATACAATTTAGCTGTACAGTACATCGGCGATGGCGAGAATGGCGGCAGCAATGTCGACGACCCGCTTGTTCTGGTTCATCGCCAGAGTGCACAGGGTTTGATAGGCCTGGTCTTCGGATAGATTGCGCTGGCGGATGAGGAGAGCTTTCGCCTGGTCGATGACTTTGCGCTCTTCCAAACCCGCGCGCAGCGTTGCCAGCTCTTGACCCAACTGCTGAAGCCGTAAGGATTGCTGCTGCGCCAGCGACAGCACGGAGCGGCTCAGCCGCGGGCTGAGGAAATCGGTGGGGAGCGGAGCGCCGCCGAGGGGGTTTCCTCCAGCGGCAAAATAACTATCTGAAAGGCGCCGTCCTCGGGTGCGGCGGCGTCCACGGGCGATGTCTCTTGCTGTTCAAGCCTGGGAAATAGCGGCACGGCAGCTGTCCATCAGCGCCTCTTCCAGAGCGGACTGGACCTGTTTGAGGTCGTTCGTGCGCCGGCTATTTCAGGGCGCGATTAGGTACAGGCGATGCGGCGCCGCCGTTCAAACTCGGCATTATCGAAGCGATGCGCCGTCCAGCGCGACAGCACGTGTTCAGCGGCAAATTGGCTAAAGGTGGCGAAACACAGGTTTTGGCCTTCTATCAACGTCGTGAGTTGCTGACGCTCGGCGTCGCCAAACGTCCCACGGGCGAAACCCGCCTCCCAGCGCCCGTTCCTGCACCGCTAGCTCTTTGCCCTGCATGAAACTGAACAACGCGATCATCGCCCGGGATACCGCGGGTTCAGTCGCGGCATCCGCCGCATCGAAAATCAGGCCCAACAATTGACGAATAACCGCCCTGAAACCCGATATTGCCGCCGGCACATCAAGCGTTTGGCGGCAGATATCCTCGCGTAACGCCGGCAATGTTTCCAACGCGGTCAGCGCGCGGGCGGCGCGGTGGAACAAGCGGGCGCCGCCGCTCTGCGCAGGGCGCTGCGCCAGCGCGGCCAGCTCGACATCTGCCTCTTTCCGGGCCTGTAGCGCATGGCGGGTCCGGTGCGCCACGCTCGCGATCAAGCAGCCGGCCGCCGCTGCTCAGCCAGATATTCGACGTGCCGCGTTCCAGTTGGAGAGCGTCGATGAGTTAGCTGACACGACTAAGCAACTTACCGGTCTGCAGAAGCCCGTTAAGTTCGGCAATCGCCGTCGCGCGGGCGAGTTCGCTAAAGTGGTGGGCGCTGGGGGTGACGGATTTCATAATGATCTCTTACGTCTGCGATGACCGCCGGACCGCCGACGGGATAATAGGGTATGCTACCCCACTCTCGGCCACGAGGGTGGCTAAGGATTTCCTCTCCCGCACCCGCACGGCTTAAAGTTGAGGTAGCGCAAAAATTGCTGAATTAGCGCCCTCGGCACGCGCGCTGTTCCTGCCTTTGTTGATCGAGATCAACCGCCACAGCCGAGAAAGCCCCATTATGAACATATCAATCCATACGATTACTGAGGTTTAAATTTCAAACAACATAACTAGTAATTTACTAAATTAAATCGGTTAATCACTGCGTTACCGATAAACATGTTGCGACTTTTCGCTAAGGGTTACTGCTGGACGTTAACGACAAACTTAACCGCTGAACTGCATTAGGGCAAGTTAAAAAACTCATAACAAAAACGCGACTCAGGAGGGAAAATGAAACATTGCATATCGCTGTTTCTTCCGCTGCTTATCACCTTGGTATTACTCTGCCTCCCCACGCCGGAAGGTCTGGCACCCTACGCCTGGCACTTTTTTGCCGTCTTCGCCGGCGCCATCGTCGGATTGATTCTTGAACCTCTGCCCGGCGCCGTGGTAGGGCTGACCGCGGTGGTTATCATCACCCTCGGCAGCGAATGGCTGCTGTTTAGCCCCGAACAGCAGGCGGCCGCCAATTTTAATCTCCCCGCCATGAGTTTTAAATGGGCGGTTTCCGGCTTCAGCAACTCTACGGTCTGGCTCATTTTCAGCGCCTTTATGTTCGCCGCCGGCTTTGAGAAAACGCGGTTCGGTCGCCGGCTGGCGTTGCTGCTGGTCAAATACCTCGGACGACGCACCCTGACGCTCGGCTATGCCATCACTTTTGCCGATCTGCTGTTGGCGCCCTTTACGCCGTCCAATACCGCGCGCAGCGGCGGTACGCTTTATCCGATTATCTCCAACCTGCCGCCGTTGTACGGCTCGAAACCCAACGACCCCAGCGCCAGACTGATTGGTTCGTATCTGATGTGGGTCGCCATCACCGCCACCTGTATTACCAGCTCGATGTTTTTATCGGCGCTGGCGCCTAATCTACTGGCGCTGGCGTTGGTGAAAAATCTGGTTGGCATCACTATCTCTTGGGGAACCTGGTTTTTGGCGTTTCTGCCGCTTGGGATCGTACTGTTGCTGTCGTTACCGCTGCTGGCCTATTGGCTTTATCCGCCCGGCGTAAAAGAAAATGCCGAGGTGCCGCGCTGGGCGGAAAGCGAGCTGCAAAAATTGGGGGCGCTTTCGCGTAAAGAGATCCTGCTACTGATTTTTGTCTGTCTGGCGCTACTATGCTGGATTTTTGCCACCGCGTTTATCGAACCGGCGGTGGCAGGACTGATGGTGGTGGTGCTGATGTTGTTGAGCGGCGTTCTGGACTGGAGCAATATCACCGACAATAAACCGGCGTGGAATACCTTCGTCTGGTTCGCCACGCTGGTCACGCTGGCGGCAGGGCTGTCCGACGTCGGCTTTATCGCCTGGCTGGGCAAACTGGGGGCGCAGCTGTTAAGCGGTATCGGACCGGTGCAGGCCACGCTGGCGCTGGTGCTGGCGTTTTACCTGGTGCACTACCTGTTTGCCAGCATCACCGCGCACACCACTGCGCTGCTGCCGGCGGTGCTGGCGATCGGCGCCGCGATCCCGGGGATCAACATGATGGTATTTTGCCTGCTGTTGGTCACATCGCTGGGGGTAATGGGGATTATTACGCCGTACGGCACCGGGCCCAGTCCCATTTACTACGGCAGCGGCTACCTTCCAACCGCCGATTATTGGCGACTGGGCACCATTTTCGGCGTGATTTTCCTGGTGCTGCTGCTGGTCATCGGCTACCCCTGGATGGTGATGCTGGCGTGAGGCCGCGGGCGGCCGCAGCGCCCGGTTTACACTGTGAGCACTATTTTATTTAGCAATGGAGAACGCTATGTCAGTCATTAATTGCGATATCGCTATCATCGGCGCCGGAGGCGCGGGACTGCGCGCCGTTATCGCCGTGGCACAGGCGGAGCCTCTGCTCAAGATTGCCCTGATATCCAAAGTCTATCCCATGCGCAGCCACAGCGTGGCCGCCGAAGGGGGTGCCGCGGCCGTCACCCAGGATCACGACAGTTTCGCCGATCATTTTCACGATACGGTATCCGGCGGCGACTGGCTGTGTGAGCAAGACGTGGTTGATACCTTCGTACGCGACTGCCCGTGGGAGATGATTCAACTGGAGCAGTGGGGCTGCCCCTGAAGCCGCAAGGCCGACGGCTCCGTCAACGTCCGGCGCTTCGGCGGGATGAAAATTGAGCGGACCTGGTTTGCCGCCGATAAAACCGGCTTCCACATGCCGCATGCGCTGTTTCAAACTTCGCTGCAATTTCCACAAATTCAACGCTTTGATGAGTATTTCGTGCTGGATCTGCTGGTGGAGGAGGGTCAGGCTCGAGGGCTGGTGGCTATCAACATGATGGAAGGCCAGCTGGTACAATTTCGCGCCAATGCCGTGATTCGCCGTGATTCTGGCGGCCGGCGGCGCCGGCCGCATGTACCGCTATAACACCAACAGCGGCATCGTCACCGGCGACGGTATGGGTATGGCCCTGCGCCACGGCGTTTCCCTGCGCGATATGGAATTCGTGCAATACCATCCGACCGCCCTGCCGGGTTCGGGTATCTTGATTACCGAAGGCTGCCGCGGCGAAGACGGCATCATGGTCAACAAAGACGGCTATCGCTATTTGCAGGATTACGGCATGGGGCCGGAAACACCGCTGGGCGAGCCGAAAAACAAATACATGGAGCTGGGCCCGCGGGACAAACTCTCGCAGGCCTTCTGGCATGAATGGCGCGCCGGCCGTACTATCGCCACCCCGCGCGCCGACGTCGTACATTTGGATCTGCGTCATCTGGGCGCCAAAAAGCTGCAAGAGCGGCTGCCGTTTATCTGCGAGCTGCCTAAAGCCTATGTGGGTGTCGATCCGGTCAATAAGCCGATCCCGGTACGCCCTATTGCCCATTACACGATGGGCGGCATTGATACCGACGCGCTGTGCGAAACCCGGGTGCAGGGACTGTACGCGGTCGGGGAATACTCCTCGGTCGGGCTGCACGGCGCTAACCGTGCTGGGCTCCAATTCGCTGGCGGAGCTGGTGGTTTTCTTCGGCCGCATCGCCGGTGAATAGGCGGCGCTACGCACGCGGCAAAGTCCGCCTGCTAACGCTAACGGTGCGGCGCTCGACGGCCTGGCGAGTGACATCGCCGAACGGCTGCGCGCGCTACAGCGCCAGGAAGGCACCGAAACCTGGAGCTGGCTGCGCGACGAAATGGCCCTGAGCATGGAGGAAGGCTGCGGTATTTATCGCACTCTTGAATTAATGCAAAAAACCATCGATAAACTCCCTGAGTTAGAAGACCGGTTTAAACGGGTCCGAATACAGGATACCAGCAGCGTCTTTAATACCGACCTCTTGTATGCACTGGAGTTGCAGCACAGGCTGGACGTGGCGGAATGCATGGCGTATTCGGTTTTTCACCGCCGGGAATCACGGGGCGCGCATCAACGTCTCGACGAAGGCTGCACCGCCCGCGACGATGTCAATTTCCTGAAACACACCTTAGCCTTCGCCACGCCTGACGGCGGCGTGTGGCTGGATTACGGCGACGTGAAAATCACTACCCTCCCCCCCCCGCCAAGCGGGTTTACGGCGGCGAGGCGGAAGCGCCGGTTACCGCGAGTAAGGAGGCCAACCATGGCGGACAAGCACCCGTTGACGGTACAAATCCAACGCTACGACCCCGAAAAAGATCGCGCTCCGCACTGGGAGCGCTATCCGGTACCCTGGGACGAACAAACGTCGCTTCTCGATGCGTTGGGCTATATCAAAGATCACCTGGCGGCGGATTTGACATTCCGCTGGTCGTGCCGGATGGCGATATGCGGCTCCTGCGGCATGATGGTCAATGATGTGCCGCGGCTGGCCTGCAAAACCTTCCTGCGCGATTTCCAGCACGGCCTGAAGGTGCGGGCGCTGGCGAATTTCCCTATCGAGCGCGATTTGGTGGTGGATATAAGCGCCTTTATGGAAAGTTTATTGGCCATCCAGCCCTGGATTATTGGCAACAACCGCACGCCGGAACAGGGCGCCAACGTGCAAACGCCCGCGCAAATGGCGGAATACCATCAATTTGCCGGCTGCATTAACTGCGGACTATGCTATGCCGCCTGCCCGCAATTTGGGCTAAATCCGGAATTCATCGGGCCGGCGGCTATCACCCTCGCCCATCGCTACAATCTGGACAGCCGCGATGAGGGCCGGCGTCAGCGCATGGCGCAGCGCAATGGCGAAAATGGCGTGTGGCGCTGCACCTTCGTCGGCTACTGCTCGGAGGTTTGCCCGAAGCACGTCGATCCCGCCGCGGCCATTCAGCAGGGCGAAGTGGCCAGCAGCAAAGATTACCTGATTGCCACCCTCACCCCGCAGGGAGACTGACCAATGATTAATGCAACCAAACGCAGACCGTATACATCGCCGATGACCGGCAGTTGGTGGCGCCACTTGGGTTTCTAGCACTTTTTACATGCTGCGCGAAGCGACGGCGATACCGGCAATCTGGTTTAGTCTGGAGCTGATCGGCGGCGCCGTGATGCTTCACGACGGGGAAGCGGACTGGGCGCGGTTTGTCGCCTTCTTGCAGCATCCACTGGTGCTGATGTTGAATATCGTCTCGCTGCTGGCGGCGCTGCTGCACACCGTAACCTGGTTTCAGTTGGCGCCGAAAGCCAGCATTGTCGTCGTGGGCGATCACAAACTGCCGCCACAGCCCATCGTTATGGGTTTATGGGTCGTCACCGCCCTGTTTAGCATGGTGCTACTCGCTTTCGCCTATTTTTACTGAGGGGAGATGCTTCGTAAAATCTAGTCCAAAACGCAGTAACGAACCGATTTTCTGGGGGCTTTTTGGCGCCGGCGGCATGTGGACCGCGATCGTCGCACCGGTCATGCTGCTGCTCGTGACACTGCTGCTACCACTCGGCCTCTACCCTGGCGCCGCGCTCGACTATACGCGCATAGCGGCCTTTGCTCAGAGCTGGCCCGGAAAAATCTTTCTCCTGCTGATGGTCATTTTACCGCTCTGGAGCGGCTTTCATCGGCTGCATCATTTATTGCACGATCTGAAAATCGCGTCGCCGTCGGATAAGTTTATCTGTTACGGTCTGGCGGCGATACTCAGCCTGGCGGCGCTGGTGGCCATCGTGTGGATCTAGCGCACCGCGAGTAAACCTAGCTGGCGCTCTGCCGCCGCCACAGCGTCATTACCACGCGCGTTGCAGACCGTTACACGCCGACGTCTTCGCAATTGCCACCCCGCGTTCGTTCCCCGGCCGATACCGCGGGCGGGCGCGACCCTCCGCCCGCGCTGTGGGCAAGGTACTGCCCTCGCCGTACCTTTTTGCCGTTTCGTGACTATTGTGGGGTGGCAATCATTTTTGGACTCTTAAGTTAAACAATGGGTTAGCCGGAAGCCCTCTAATGGCACGGCTTACAGAGATTTTACAGATTCTGGACTCGTCGCAAAAAAATGGGCAGAAAATGATTTTTTTGCGCTAAATTCTGG
>NZ_JBPESN010000086.1:0-8539 GCF_051710625.1 Sodalis sp. (in: enterobacteria)
TCAATGCGTTGTACCTTCTTCTTGAGCTCACGTATTTCGATTTGTTTCGGGGTTATGGGAGAGGCTTTTGGCGTTTTCCCCTGTCGCTCATCACGCAGTTGTTTTACCCATTTCGTCATCGTAGAAAAACCGACGTCCATGGCTTTTGCTGCTTGCGCGGCGGTGTAATTTTGGTCGACAACCAGTTGAGCGGATTCGCGTTTGAATTCAGGACTAAAATTTCTTCTTTTCATTGGTGCACCCGTGTTGTTCTGAGGTGAGCATATCACCTCTGTTCAGGTGGCTAAATTCAGTGTGCCACTACACTCAGAGGAAAAAAGGACTGGGCTGGAACAGCCGTTCCACATCGCTGACAAACTTTTTATCGGTCAGGAACATGATAACGTGGTCGCCCTGCGCGATGCGGCTGTTGCGGTTGGCGATAATCACTTCGTCGCCGCGCACTATGGCGCCGATAATGGTACCGGGCGGCAGCTTGATGGCATCAATATGGCGGCCGACCACGCGTGAGGTGCTCTCATCGCCGTGGGCGATGGCCTCAATCGCCTCCGCCACCCCGCGCCGCAGCGAGGAAACGCTGACGATTCCGCTTTACGCACGTGCCCGAGTAGCGCGGGAATCGTGGCCTGTTGCGGGGAAATGGCGATGTCAATAACGCTGCCCTGCACTAAATCCACATAGGCCCGCCGTTGGATGAGTACTAACACCTTTTTCGCGCCCATGCATTTGGCCAGCATGGCTGACATAATATTGGCTTCATCGTCGTTAGTAATGGCGATAAAAACGTCAATCTGTTCTATGTGCTGCTGCGCCAGCAGCTCTTGATCTGAGGCGTCGCCGTAGAAGAGGATGGTATCATGCAGCCTTTCCGCCAGCTCCGCGGCGCGTTCCTGATCGCGCTCAATCAACTTCACGCTATAATCTTTTTCCAGCCGATAAGCCAGACCGGCGCCGATATTGCCGCCGTCGACGATCATGATGCGCTTATAGGGTTTTTCCAGTCGCTGCATTTCACTTATTACCGCGCGAATATGCTGCGAGGCGACGACAAAAAACACTTCGTCGCCCGCCTCGATAATGGTCGAGCCTTGCGGACGAATTGGCCGGTCCTGGTGGAATATCGCCGCGACGCGGGTTTCGATATGCGGCATATGCTCGCGTAGCGAAGAAAGGGCATTGCCCACCAGCGGCCCGCCATAATAGGCCTTTACCGCCACCAAGCTGACCTTGCCCTCCGCAAAATTGACCACCTGCAGCGCACCGGGATATTCAATCAGTTTGTAGATATTATCGGTGACCAGCTGCTCCGGGGAAATCAAATGATCAATAGGTACCGTTTCGGGTGAAAACAGCCGCTCCGCTTCGCGGACATAGTCGTGGGAGCGGATGCGGGCGATAGGGTTTGGCGTTTTAAATAGCGTATAAGCTATCTGGCAGGCAATCATATTCGTTTCGTCGGAGTTGGTGACTGCCACCAGCATATCGGCATCCTCAGCCCCGGCGTCGCGCAGAACCCGCGGATGAGATCCATGTCCCTGAATCGCGCGCAGGTCAAATTTGTCCTGCAGTTGGCGCAGCTGGTCAGGATTGGTATCGACGATGGTGATGTCATTGTTCTCACCCACCAGGGTTTCCGCCAGCGTGCCGCCGACCTGCCCCGCGCTAAGAATAATGATTTTCATAGAAGACCCGTTGTGTTCAGCCTGGCACACCTGCAACGGGTGTGCGTACCGTTATCATCTGTGCCGTTAGTCGGAGCGCTTACCGTTTATCATTTGCGGCCTCAGCAGGCCAGTGTCTCTTTTATCATTTTAGCGTAAAGGAAACTACCGCCTGAGGTCGGCGCCGGCAAACATTGCAGGCCAGGTGCGGCGGCATCACCGGTTTCCTGCAGCAGGGCGTCGGGGTGGTCGGCGAGGAACGCAGTAATTTGCCCGCAGTTCTCTTCCGGAAAAATGGAACAGGTAGCATACAGCAATGTGCCGCCGGGCTTTAGAACTCGCCAGGCGGTGCACAGGATTTGCTGCTGCAGTTTTGCCAGCTCGGAGGTGTCGCCGTCACGGCGCAGCCATTTAATATCCGGCTGCCGACGTATGACGCCGGTCGCGGAGCAGGGAGCGTCCAGCAGAATGCGATCGAAAAGCGTACCGCTGCGCCAGGCGTCCGGAGTGCGCCCGTCGCCAATCACCACCTCCGGCTGCATGCCCAGACGCTGTAAGTTGTCATGGATTCGTGCCGCGCGCTACGCATCCACATCCAGCGCCATAACCCGCGCCGCGGGCGCGGTTTCCAGTATATGGGTAATCTTGCCGCCGGGGCGGCGCACAAATCGAGAATGGTCTCACCGTTTTACGGCGCGAGCAGCAGGGCGCAGCCCTGAGCTGATGCATCCTGCACTGTTACCCAGCCCCGATCGAAGCCGGGAAGACGGCCGACGTTGCAGGGCGTTTCCAGCCTGATAGCATCCGGTAACTGCGTGTGCGCGCCGGCCAGTAGCGCCAGATAGACGTCACGGCTGTGGCGCAGCCGGTTGACACGCAACCACATCGGCGGCCGTTGATTGTTGGCGTCGATGATCTGCGCATACTGCGCCGGCCAGGATCCGTTTTTGCAACCAGGAGGGGTGCAGATGGCGGATATCCTGCCGCTTGGCGTCGGTCAACAGGGCTGCCTGCTGGCGTTGAAACTGGCGCAACACGCCGTTAATTAGCCCCTTAAACTGTGGTCGTTTCATCGCCACCGCGCCTTCAGCCGTCTCTGCCAGCGCGGCATGCGGAGGAATGCGGGTGTATATCAGCTGATACAGGCCAACCATCAGGAGATAATGTACCGGGCGTTGTTTCCCGGTAGCGGCTTTGCCATCAGTTGGCGCAGTAACCATTCCAATTGCGGCAGGACGCGCATAATGCCGAAGCACAGCTTCTGCAGCAACGCGCGGTCCTTCTTGCTCAAAGCAGCCTGCAGCGGCGGCAACAGGGCTCCGAAGGACTGGCCCTGATCCAAAACCTGCGCTACCGCTCTGGCGGTGATAACGCGGAGATTATAGTGTGTTTTCATAGCTGATCGGGCCGTGGGGCGCTCGCTTTGCAACCGATGGCAAAGGCCGCCGGCTCACCTGCAGGTGAAGATTAATCCAGAACGGTGCCGGGAGTAAACCATTCACGGCGTGAATTGAGCAAATCCTGAACCGACATCGCTTTTTTACCCGCCGGCTGCAACTGCGTCAGCGTCAATACGCCCTCGCCGGTGGCGATGTGGATGCCGGCCTTGTCCGCGGCCAATATCGAGCCGGGCGCGTGTAAAGACGTCTGCCCGTCATCGACGCTGGCTGCCCAGACTTTAATCGGTTGTTCTGCCAGCGGAAAATAGCTGATGGGCCACAGATTGAAGGCACGGATGCAGCGCTCAAGCTGCGCCGCGGGTAGACGCCAGTCGAGTCGGGCTTCTTCCTTGCTGAGTTTGTCTGCATAAGTGGCAAGGGCATTGTTTTGCGGCTCTGCGACGGCGCGGCCTGCAGCGATCTGCATTAGCGTGAATAAAAGAGCGTTCGGCCCGATTTGCGCCAGTTTGTCATACAGAGAGGCGCTGGTGTCGTCAGGCTGGATTGCGCAGACGGCCTTGTGCAGCATGGTGCCAGTGTCGAGCCCGGCATCCATCTGCATAATCGTCACGCCTGTACGATCGTCGCCGGCCCATAATGCTCGCTGTATGGGTGCTGCTCCACGCCAGCGCGGCAACAACGACCCGTGCACATTGATACAGCCGAGCCGCGGCAGGTCCAACACGGCCTGGGGAAGGATCAGGCCGTAAGCCACGACCACCATGATATCCGCATTCAGATCCGCCACGCTCCGTTGCCCCTCAGGTTTGCGCAACGAAGCGGGCTGAAACACAGGCAAGTCGTGCCGCTCAGCCAATTGCTTCACCGGACTGGGCGTCAGGCGCTTGCCGCGGCCTGCGGGCCGATCCGGCTGGATGAAAACCCCGACCACCTGCTGTTTGGCCTCTATCAACGCGTCCAGATGACGCGCAGCAAAATCCGGCGTACCGGCGAAGATGATACGTAAAGAGTCAGACACGATGTTTCCTATAACGTTGGGTTACTTTTCCGCCCGCTTGGCCATACGCGCCAGTTTTTCCATTTTTTGACGAACGCGCTGACGTTTCAGCGGCGAGAGGTAATCGACAAACAGCTTACCGACCAGGTGATCCATCTCATGCTGGATGCAGATCGCCAGCAGATCGTCCGCCTCTAGCTCAAAACTGTTACCGTCGCGATCCAGCGCCCGCACCTTCACTTTTTCGGCCCGAGGAACGAAGCCACGCTGATCGGGGATCGACAAACAGCCTTCATCAATACCGGTTTCGCCGCTTTTCTCCAGTAATTCGGGATTGATCAACACCAGTCGCTGATCGCGACTTTCCGAGACATCGATCATGATGATCCGCTGGTGGATGTCGACCTGGGTGGCGGCCAAACCGATGCCCTCTTCGGCGTACATAGTCTCAAACATATCATCCACGATGCGGCGGATGGCGTCATTGACGTCGACGACGGGTTTGGCGACTTTGCGCAGTCGCTCATCGGGATAATGTAATACCTGCAATAATGACATAGTGGTCTGAATCTGCATCTTCTGAGTATGAAATCGATATTTAGCCTTATTCTAGACATTTCCGGCTTTGATTGACAGCATTGGACAGGAAATGCCATCAAGCAAAATGTGGCTGCGCATGGCGGCGGTAAAAAGGGGGAACAACGCCCTGGCCAAGGAATATTTAAACGAAACGGCGGATTCGGCGCCGTTGGACACGCAAGCGTTGTTAAAGACGATTTTAACTCCGCGGCAGCACCAGCGCTACCAAGATTGCCCGCCGGTCAACTGTCGGCTGCCGGGCTGACTATCACCGGCGGTCTGGCGCTGGGTATTGATGGCGTTTGTCACCGCGCGGCGCTCGCCGCCGGGGGAAAGACCGTAGCGGTATTGGGCTGTGGGATCGGTTACGGCTATCCGCGCCAGCATCGTCGGTTGGCCGCCGATATTGTCGCGCAGGACGGTGCGCTGGTATCAGAGTTTTTGCCTTTTGCACCGCCGCTGGCGATGCATTTTCCTTTTTATAACCGTTTAAGCAGTGGGTTGAGCCTGGGAGTGCTGGTAGTTGAGGCGGCAATAAAAAGCGGCTCGCCGGTCACAGCGCGCTGTGCGCTGGATCAGGGTAGGGAGGGGGAGGTGTTTGCCTTGCCCGGCCCGGCCCGCTGGGCAGCCCTTCCAGTGCCGGCACCCACTGGCTTATCCGCCAGTGCGCGATGCTCATTACCCGTCCGGAGGAGATATTTGAACAGCTATGCGGTGACCTGAAATGGTTGGTGCCGAATAAGACGAAAATTATTTCTGCATCAGAATGCGAAGTTAAATTGCCATTTGCCGATGTGTTAACTAACGTAGGGGATGAGGTTACACCTGTTGACGTCGTCGCTGAACGTGCCGGCCAACCTGTGCCAGAGGTGGTGGTGAAACTGCTCGAACTGGAGTTAGCAGGATGGATCGCAGTTGTACCCGGCGGCTATGTCCGATTAAGGAGGGCAGGCCGTGTTCGACGTATTAATGTATTTGTTTGAAACCTACATCCACAACAAAGTCGAAATGCGCGTGGATCAGGATAAATTGACCGATGACCTTACCCGGGTGGGCTTTCATCAGTTTTAGTTGACCACTACAAGACGATATTTATAATGCGTTAAACTGGCAGATTTGCAGGACGGGACGGGCAGAGCGTTTGCTCTCAATGCCGATCCGCTTGCCATGCGTATCTACACTGATGAAGAAAGTCAGTTCCTGGATACCGATTGTCGCGGTTTCTTGTTATTTCTCGAACAGATTCAGGTGTTGAACCTTGAGACCCGCGAGATGGTCATCGACCGTGTGATGGCGCTGGCCGCGGCGGAATTTGATCTGGAAGATCTGAAGTGGGTTATTCTTATGGTGCTGTTCAATATTCCGGGCTGCGAAAATGCTTATCAGCAAATGGAAGATTTGGTTTTTGAAGAAGACGAACAGCGTCTGCATTGATGCATCAAAGATGATTTAACGCTATGACCAAAGCTGCGCTTTTTGCCGCGAAGCAAACGGAGTCCTGCCCCACATGCGGGGCAGAGCTTGTTATTCGCTCCGGCCAGCACGGCCTCTTTCTGGGCTGCTCTCATTATCCACAATGCGACTATATTCGTCCGCTGAGGCCGCAGGGGAATAGACATGTGGTAAAAGTGCTTGAAGGGCAGCTTTGCCCCGCATGTCACTCCACGCTGGTATTGCGCCAAGGACGCTTTGGTATGTTTATCGGCTGCTCGAACTATCCCGAGTGCGAGCACATTGCACCCACGGCGGTGGTCGACACCACCGCTTTTACCTGTCCAGGGTGCCGTTCCGGTAAATTGGTGCAGCGTACCTCGCGCGTTGGCAAAAGTTCTTACGCCTGTGATCGGTACCCCTCCTGAATGCGAGGATTGCCATTTTTCGCTGTTGATGGCGAAAAATACTGCCCGCGGCGTAAAGCGCTTTTGCGCTGATAAGCGTTGCGGCCGACCGGTAGCGATAAACAACAATAATGATGATTGAATCCTCCTCCCAGGACGTGACGAGGCTGGTCATTGCGCTGCATCAACAGCAGGTAATCGCTTATCCGACGGAGGCCGTGTTCGGGTTGGGCTGCGATCCTGACAGCGAAAGCGCGGTCCAGGCGCTGTTGGCGTTAAAACAACGCCCGTGGCAAAAAGGCTTAATTCTGGTCGCCGTCCATTACGCTCAGTTAAAGGAATATATTGACGACGACGCGTTAGATGATGCTGCACGAGTGCGGATCTTCGCCAGCTGGCCAGGTCCCGTGACGTGGGTGATACCGGCCCGTCCGACAACACCGCGCTGGCTTACGGGGCAACGTGCATCCCTGGCGGTACGGGTCAGCGCGTTTGAACCCGTACGGCGGCTTTGTCTTGTGTTCGGTAAGCCGCTGGTGTCCACCAGCGCTAATCTGACCGGCCAACCGCCGGCGCGTAGCGCCGACGAAGTGCGTAAGCAATTGGGCGCCGCTTTCCCGGTGCTGGACGAGGCAGTGGAAGGACGACTCAATCCCTCTGAGATACGTGATGCTCTGAGCGGCGAATTGATTCGACAGGGCTGATTATAACCGGAGTGTCACCATGGATACCTTTGCCGTTTTTGGTAATCCGATTACCCATAGTCGTTCACCGCGCATCCATGCGCTATTTGCCGCTGAGACAAGTATAACCCACCCTTACGGCTGGGCACTGGCGCCGCTGGAGGACTTTGAGCAAACGCTGCGGCAGTTTTTCGACGCGGGCGGCTTGGGGGCAAATATTACCCTGCCATTTAAAGAACGTGCGTTTTCGCTATGCGATCAACTCACCGAGCGAAGTGCTTTGGCGGGGGCGGTGAATACCATCAAGAAGCAGCCGGACGGCTTTTTGCTGGGGGACAATACCGACGGCATTGGTCTGGTCAGTGATTTGCAGCGTCTCGATCTACTGCGCCAGGACAGCCGGGTTCTGTTAGTGGGTGCCGGCGGCGCGGCGCGGGGAGTGATCCTGCCGCTGCTGGCCTACGGTTGCAAAGTGGTGCTGACTAACCGCACTTTTCCGCGCGCGCAGGAGCTGGTCGGGTTTTACCACCATGTGGGCGATATCAGCGCGCTGCCGCTGGAGCGCCTGAGCACGCCGGATTATGATCTAATTATTAACGCGACTTCGACCGGTGTACAGGGCAGTATCCTGCCGCTGCCGGCATCGCTCATTACGTCATCGGTCTGTTGCTATGACATGTGTTACCAACAAGGCGATACGCCGTTCATCGCCTGGTGCCGCCGGCAGGGCGCGCTGCGCTGCGTTGATGGGCTCGGTATGCTGGTGGGCCAGGCGGCCGCGTCATTTTTGCTATGGCATGGGGTTTTACCCTCAGTTTTACCGGTGCTGAAAACGTTGCGCGCGGAGCTAAGCGCATGAACCAGGCGATCCATTTTCCCGATCTTGAACAATGGGATGACGAGGGGCAAAGCGTGTGTTTCCCGGCTTTGGTGAGCGGCATGCGCGTAGAGTGCCAGGTTAGTGCAGGCTGGTTATATAACCGGTTTGCCTCTGAGACTAATATCAGCACCGCCTAAACGTTGAGGATGCAATCGAAACACTTATTGCTCAGGGGGCGACCTCGACGGACCATTTTGTTTATCGTAACGCAATGGCCCACGCCCACACCCATGCTATTGCCAGATTGCGACCCCGTTGATTTCCTCCATGACAGCGCGCCGATGAAAACGTCAGGGTAAAACCTCATGATCAAGTTCCTTCGGCGTGCGGCCTCTCTTCATCCGCCTGCAGAATGTAGTGGACAACTAAAACTGGCCACCGCGTTAGCGTTTTTCCAGTATCTATTTTCTGATTCGTTTGGTGGCAACCCACCGTTATATTTATGCGGCCTGAGTGCGCTGTAATATCCCACGATATAGTCGGTAATTTCATGAGCTGCTT
>NZ_JBPESN010000087.1:0-8100 GCF_051710625.1 Sodalis sp. (in: enterobacteria)
CATCAAGAGCGCTGTAGCCTTTTTTAATATTTCGTTTTCCATTTCAATGCGTTGTACCTTCTTCTTGAGCTCACGTATTTCGATTTGTTCCGGGGTTATGGGAGAGGCTTTTGGCGTTTTCCCCTGTGGCTCATCACGCAGTTGTTTTACCCATTTCGTCATCGTAGAAAAACCGACGTCCATGGCTTTTGCTGCTTGCGCGGCGGTGTAATTTTGGTCGACAACCAGTTGAGCGGATTCGCATTTGAATTCAGGACTAAAATTTCTTCTTTTCATTGGTGCACCCGTGTTGTTCTGAGGTGAGCATATCACCTCAGTTCAGGTGGCCAAATTCAGTGTGCCACTACACATTCGCAGGTTTTGACGTTGTTGGCGTACAGCGCCACGCTGCCTTTGTCATTGGCAATCAGCCCTGAATCGCTGTCGTCGACATTGACCAAATGGGTGATCTGCAGACTGCCGTCAACCGTGCCGCCGGTACGTTTGTCCAGTGCGTTTTGTGCCTGTTCAACGGTATTTTTTAACCCCAGATTGGCCACGAACGCCGCCTTATCCGGAATATCCGCGCCGTTGTTTTTCTTGAGCAGGCTGCGTTTTTCATTCTCCTGCCGGGCTTGCGCAATCAGCCCCTTGATGGCCTCGGCCAGCTGGTTATGTTGCGCCGGGTTGGGCTGCATTCCGGCGGCCGCCAGAATATTTTTCTGCTCGGTCTGGGTATCGATGACCGCCCCCTGCATGGCGTTCAGTCACTGGGCGTAGACCACGGTCCCCCTGACGTCGTCGGCCGGGTCGCCGTCATGAAACAGCCCGTCCTCGCTGTCAATCGGCGCGATAATATCCTTCATGGGCGCGTTTTCTCCCTGTAGTTAAACACCACCTGGGTGTGCGCGGGTTTCAGGTCCTTAAACAGCCCTTCAATCAGGTTCTGCCCAAAGGTCAGCAGCTTTTCCCCGGCCACCGAGCTACCGGCGCGGAAGCGGTAGACCGGCACCTGTGCGTCATCGATATTGACTATCCACAGCCAGATGATCTCCGGCACCCAAATACGCTCGCCGGCCCGGACAATACCGGCGCGGAACGGCTCCAACTCGTCGATGGTGAGGCGGTAACCTAGCGATTTGGCCAATTGATAAAGTATTGCCGGCTCAGGCCACCAGTGGCGTTAATCCTGGCCAGTACCTGCTGGCGACGCTGCTGTAGCGTCATGCTGCTGTCGGGGGAAATTTCCAACGTCCACTCCCAGTCGACCAGCAGCCCGACTGCCAGAAAGGGCGTGATACCGTCAGCCACATCGCCGGCACGGATTTCTTCCAGCTAGCTGTGCCAGGCTCTTCCCCTCGGCCTGCAGTTCGACACCGAGTCGCTTACCGGTCAGCGTATAGCTTTTCGGTGGCAGCAGGGCACTGAGCAGCTGCGCGTAATCGCGGCTGTTCATGGCATTTTCTCCACTGTGATGGTGCCTGCGCGTATCCACTGCACGGTCTGCTTGTTCACCACCGGCACCACATTGGCGCTGGAGGCAAGCAACTGGTAGTCCACCACGCCGACCACATCGGATATCAGCGCCCCCAGCTGGGTTCTGACCGCCACTTCACCGGGGGCCAGGCGGTTAAAATAGTCACTGAGCGCGGTCGTAATCTGTTTGCGCGCTGCCTCCAGCGTTAGATTGCTCAGGCTGACCTGGGCCGTGATATTGGTTTTCACCACTTCGGGGGCCAGTACCAGACAGTCTTTCGTGGTGACCGGGCGCATCTCGTCAAGGTAGCGCTGCACCGCCTTAAGCGTCTCCGGCGACGGCAGGTCGTTATGGGTGACTATCATTACATCCACCGTACCGTAGCCCCGGCGCAGCGAGTAGACGTGGGCTTCGGTGATGCCGGGCAGGGACACCGCCCAGCGATGGTAATCGTATTGATTGCCGCCCGCCGGCGGACGAGGTATCACCTCCAGCAGACGCACCAGCAGGGCGACGTCGGATCCGGCCTCGCTGCCGCCGCCCATGCGGGTGATAGTGACGTTGCTGTCAACACCGGCTGGGGCCATCAGCAGCGGCACTGGCGTATTGTCCGCCAGATTGCCCTGGGTACCCGCTTTGCAGCGCGCGGGCGGGCAAGGTCAGGCTGTCCGTTGCGTCTGTCGTGCCCGGCGCGGTGGTCTGGTAGCGCTGACGGCTGCCGGTGGGACGCAATTGCAGTAGGCCGGTAATGTTTGCGCCGGGGTTGCCAATCAGGCGTACTTCGCCGCCGGCCGGGGTAGCTGCTTTCGGCGTCAGGTTGCGCACGCGGGCGTGCATTACCAGATAGTCATGGTCGGCGATGTCCGGGAACATTTGCCGCACTATCCACAGCTGGTGCTGGTATAGCCATTGCAGCGCGCTGGCAATGGCGTTCGCGCGCACCGCGTAGTCACTGTCGGGACCGGTATCGGCGTCCGGCAACTGGTTGCGGATATCGCGCAAGAGCGTGTCGGCAATCTCGGTATGGATGGGGGTGCTGTGCGACATGGTGATATTCCGTTTAAATGACCTTTAGCGGATGAGTAAAGGTTTGCAAATTGCCGTTGGTGGCCACGACGTCGATATGCAGCCGCAGGTCACCTTGTGCCGGACGGCTGACTCGGACGTCAATGTGGCAGGCGCGGTTATCGGTCAGCAGTGGTTGCAATGCCTGTTCGGCATATTGCTGGGCCAGTCGCCGGGTGGTGGCCGAGTCTTTGGCCTGCGCCAGTTCGTGCAAACGTGACCCCAGCTGCGGGTCAGCTCAATATTGCCCGCGCGGCGTCATCAGGCGTAGGTAGACCGCGTTATGCAGGTCAGTGGTGCGAGTACCGGTGTAATCACTGGTCTGGCTGTCAATCAGTGCGTCCATGGTGTCAGGGTAAGGTAGGCGACGGGGCAGAAGGAGTGACGCGGGCGTAGAGGGTAACTGGTACGGTGGTGTGCGTCGCGAGCTGCGACGCTATCTTACCTGTTAACCGGTCCGTCGGACAGCCCGGAAGGTGTCGGGTTCCTGTGTCCACTTTGCCGGATGCCGTTGATTTCCACCTCGCCGCTGCGCAGGGGTGGCGCCCTGGTGCTTAATATCCCCCGCAAAGCGCGCCACCGCGCCATCGCCGCCGTTAATCGTCACACCGCCGTGGCCGCTGATAGGCCCCTTGGCGGTCAGCGCCTGTGAGGTTGACAGCATCGGCGTCTCGAAGCCGGCGCGCTCTTCGGCCTGAACATGATAGCGTTTGCATTTAACCCGATACTCGTCGCATTCCACCTCGATAATTCTTTCGCGCCGGATAACGATTTTGGCGCCTTCATCACTGTAGAGCGCCACCTCGCCGTTTGCCAGCCCTTGCAGCCGGTAGATGCTGTGTTCGGTGGCAATCACGATACTATGGCGGTACGGCCGCCCAGGGCACGGCGAATACGCTAATCGATGTGTGTGCTATCAGGTCAGCCATCTATCCTGCTCCCAGCTTTGCCATAACATTTTTGCACCTTTTTGGCCCTTGACCTTGCTCACCCGTTTGCTTCCGGGCGCGAAAATGCACCTCCTCATCGCTGTCGGTATCACCCACCACCGCCACCAGGGGTCGGTAGAGCGGAACGGTCTTATCTTTCACCTGGCTGCGGCGGTCATGGCGGCCGTCAGCCTGTGCGCTGCCGTGCCCCTGGGCCAGTACCGTCACCTCGGAGTAGCGGCTGCTGATATTTTCGCTCACCGCCAGGCGCAGCAGGTTATTGCCCTGGCCGTCGCGCCGCAATATCAGCGTATCCACCGGCGGGGTGCTGTGATCCGGTCCGCCCACCACTAGGGTGTTATCGGCGCTCACTCAGGGCCACAGCCCGCTGCCTTCCGCCGCCTAGCGCAGCGCGCCCCAGGCGGTATCGCCGGGGTCAATGCTGACTTTTTTGGCGGTCAGCGGCGAGGTGGCCTGCAGACGAATGCGGGTGACGCCCAGCGGCCGCACTATCTGGGTGACCACCTCCTACAGGCTCATGTCCCGGGCGCTGAATATCAGGGCCGAGCAGTCAACCAGCACGGCGGCCGCATCGCGCCCATAAACGCTCAGTGTATGCTGCACGCGCGCCACCTCGTGGCGCAGTTCATCCACCTGGCCGGTCATGATAAGCGCGTCACCGGCACACAGTTCGGCCCGTGCGCCCACCCTGACCTCCGGCGGCAGACGGGCCTGGCTTAGCCCGACGGTGAGCGCCCAGCCCGCCGCCGGGGTCAGCAGGGCCGGCGTCCACTTCAATATCCAGCCAGTCATCATGGGCTACCCCGCCAATCTGCAGGGCAATACGCTCAGTAGTGTTAACGGGCGAAGGCATACAAACGGTCATCGGGTTGCAGCACGTTGGGGTTGCGCAGGGTGGGATTTAATCGGGCCAGTTCGCTGGCACGCGCGGCCTCGCCGTATCATTCAAAGGCCAGCAGATGCAGATTACACGCCCGGGTGACGCGCCCCAAAACGCGCGGCGGACGGCGTACTATCAGGGTGCGGGCCTGGCTCTGTAGCTGGTAGGCCAGCTGCTGCAGCGCAGCGATAAGCCGCCTGTCGTTACGGGCGTCGGGTGTAACGTCACGGGCCTGGTGCGCTGTACGCTGCCGGGTGTCCATCACGGTGCGCTGTGTCACGATGGCGGTCACGATTAACGCGCGCCCCTCCTCGCACAGGCGTTTAATATCGCTGCCAGAGAGCGTCGGCGTCTTCTCTTCCGCCTGAAAGATATCCGCCGCCACGTCAACCCACTCCGCTATCGTCACCAGGCGCACGGTCTAGTTAATCAGCTCACAGTCGGCCTGCGGCATAATGCTGGCGCGGGTTCAGGGTGGAGGCAAAAACGCCACCCTGACCGCCGGCAGCGCTGGCAGTCACACGCCGTTCGGCAAACCCGGCCAGCCGTTCGCCCTGACTGCGCATCGTCAGCCAGTCTGACAGCCGCGGCACCTCGCTAAAATTCAACCGGTCACTGAAAGTGGACAGCAACCTTTTCAGGTCAGAGACAAACGCCGTGGGCATATCAAGGTAGTTCATCACGCTGCCCAGCGAGGTCTGCACCACATACTCCGCCGAGGCCAGCAGATTACTGATGCGGGCGATACCTTCATTGCCGCGCCGGATGGTCGCCAGTGCGTCCGACAACCCGGCGGTGACATGGTCCAGCAGGCCGCCGGTGCGTGAGGTGGTAGCGACCAGCGCAAACAGTGCCTGTTCGGTGCTGGCCTCGACAAACACCAGCTCCACGGTCATCGCATTAAGCAGCTCTACCTCGTGCTCAACGCCCGCTTCCAGCAGCTGCACGCGCGGCAGCGAGCCATACACCGGGTGAAGTAGCTCACACCGGGGGCCGGGGGCTTTTATCGCCGCCAGAAACGCCTTGAGGCGTGTCTGCTGGCCGTTGCCCCAGAACAGCGTTGACAGGCGCAGGTTCAGTGCTTTCAGCCCGTGGTCTTCCATTTCCGCTCCGTCGCGCCAGGGGTATTCATACACCACCGTGTCGCGGGCCAGCACCTCGCGGGTGTAGAGGTGTAGAGGCAATCGAAGGCGATACCCCGGAACGACGCCGGCAGCAGCATATCGACACCCAGCCGCCCGGACAGTGGATAAATAGTGTCAACCATCAGTGTCGTCTCCCCTCACGCGCCAGACGCGTCTCCACGGCAGTGGCAATCTCGCGCCAGTCCAGCGTGACGCTGACATTCACGGCGGCGGCTGCAGTGGTGGCCGGGGTCGCCGTCGCCGATGTCGCCTCACGCGGCGTAGCGTGACTTCCCGCCAGCCAGCGACGTATCTCGTCCAGCACATCCAGCGTGCCGACAGACGGCATCGGCACCGGGCTGGGCGGTAGCCCGCGTGCCTGCGCCTCAGCCGCGTTATCCTTGCCGCGCTGCAGCTATGTCCTGCGCCCCTTGGCAGGCCATCAGGCCGGTTCCCAGCAGGGGAATGCCCTTTGGCAGACTCCGGCTTTTGTAGCCGCGCCTTTCAGCAGGCCGTCGGCGGCCCTGGTCAGCGTGCCACCGCCTTTGCCCAGCAGCAAGCAGGTCCGCGCCGGTCTTGACGGCTGCCGCCGCACCTAGCGCGGTAATGGCCAGCGACGCCTTGGTTACCGCTGTGGTGAGACCCGGGAATTCCTGTGCCAGCCTGGCCCCGCTTTCAGCCACGTCGCCCAGTACTTGAGAGACCGGGGCCACGGCGTCGTTGGTGGCAAAGAGTTTTTCATTCTCTGCCTGCTGAACGCGAAACTGGCTGCCCTTTTCTGACCAGGCTAAAATCTAAATCGGCCGAATGCGCCCCTTCCGGCGTCTCAAGCTGCTTGACCACCTCATCGGTCAGCTGTCGGGACATCGTCCTGTTGCGTTCATAGCCATAAAACGCATTGCGCGATTGCTGATTGGTCAGCAGGGTCGAGACATGGGCACCGTGACGCCCTTCAATCGCCGCTTCCAGGTTAGCGCGCTTTTCCGGATCGCGCGGATAACCGGCTCAGCGCGCAGTTTTTTCGTTTGCGCATCGTGTCTGTCTGCCAGTTGTATCACCCGGTCCAGCGTATCGAGCGGCGTCAGGCCGGCTTTCGCATCCTGAGTCATCAGCGCCTGGATATCGACACCTTTGCCCCGGATAAGCAGATTTTTAGCGTTGTTCTTCAAGTTGGTAGAGGACGGCTCTGCCAGTAAATCGTTGGCGTTGGTGGTAGCCTCATCCGGCTCACCGGCAACTGAGCTGGCGGCTTCAAACAGCGCCAGGGTCTGGGCATAGCCCGCCGCCCGTGAAAGCCTGCCCGACTTGGCGGCCTCGAGTGCGCGCGGCACAGCCAAGGCCAGCAGCAGCACATCTACCAGACCGTGTTGCGCCGCTGTGTTGGCCCCCTTCAGCGCGATGCGGCTGTCGCGCTCACTGAGGTTAAAATTGACCGCCGCATTTTGCAGCAGCGCCATCTCTTTGAGCTCAGCCCCGGTGGCCGTGGCGTTTTTCATCACCTTCGGCAGATTAGGAAAAAGCTTTTTCCTTCGGCAGGGAGCGCAGCATGATTTCCAGCGCTTCCATGGCCGGGCCGGGGTGCCGCCGCCGGCGTGCGTGGCGGCGCAAATGTGCTGGTCAATGATTGTCAGGCCCGCCTCGCGCACACTCGCGTTATCATTGCGGTAGGCAAATTTGGCCAGCTTGCGCAGGTGCGCATCGTAGTCCATCTAGCGGGTGATGGGCTGGCGCAGGGTCATGGCCCCGCGACCAAGCCCGGGGCCAAGGGACAGCGTCCTCTTGAGCCAGCTGCGTTGCTGGCGCTCGGCCCCGGCCATCTCCTGACGCCGCCGGGCAATGCTGGTCTGCATCCTGTCATAGGCGCGCACCTGCTCGCTGGCTGACAGGGTGCCGCTGCGCGCCAGGCGCTGATAGGCCGCCTGGGTACGCTGAATTTCCCGCTGCAGATGACGCTCGCCCTGCAGCCCCAGGGTTTCCCGCGCCTGACTCAGGCGGCGAAATTCCTCCGACAGACGGCGAATGCTCGGCGTCGCGCTGTCCTTGACGCCAAAGTGTAGCTGGGTATCAAATTCACGGGCCATGGGTTACGTCCGTTTGGCTGAGGGAGGACGTCGGCGCAGGCTTTTGATGGTCCTGTTTTTCCGCCAGCCCCTGGGGTTTTCCAAACGCCCGATAGCGTTGAGCAGCCCGCCTAGGGCTACAGCGTCAAGGTGGCGGGCGCGGGCGGCGCTGATGCCGTACTATCCGAGTTGGACGAGGGCAAAACAGTAGTCGCGTAGGCGGGCTTCTGCGCACTGAGCTTTTTTTTCGCCTCAAGCTGGGCATCCCGTAGTACTTTGAAATCCTCAGAAACCAGCGTATCGCAGAGGAGCCTATAGGTGATCTCTTCTGCGGGGATACTGCCTAGCTCGGTGATGCAACGTGCCAGGGCACCCACTATGGTGCCCGAGTCCGGGATACCCTCCTCCACCACGGCGATCTCGTCGCCGATGGTGCTAATCCGCACGGTAAAATCACGGTGCCGTTGATTTTTATAAAACACGCCTATCGGTAAGGTAGCGCTGTGGGTAAATGCCATGGGTTACTCCTCAACCTTGTTCAGTGCAAAAACGCTAATAATGATAC
>NZ_JBPESN010000088.1:0-8051 GCF_051710625.1 Sodalis sp. (in: enterobacteria)
CGCCGGCAGAGGCCAGTCCGCCGGCGAAGACGTGGCGCCGGGCCTGGTGCAACCCTACGCCGCTACTGCCCCGGCAGCATCATTTCTGACCTGACACATCACGCCGGACAGGCGGCGGGTGCAGCGCGGGATTAGTGTTCGCGGGTTTTGTGGAACTGAATATTCGGATAGCGCTCCCGGGTCAGATTAAGATTAACCATACTCGGCGCGATGTAAGATAGATTATCACCGCCATCAAGGGCCAGATTGAGTTCATTTTTTCGCTTGAATTCTTCCAGCTTTTTAGCGTCGTCGCACTCCACCCAGCGAGCGCTGGAAACGTTGACCGACTCATACAGCGCTTCCACGTTGTATTCGCTTTTCAGCCGCGCCACGACCACATCAAATTGCAGTACGCCGACCGCGCCGACGATGAGATCGTTATTCGCCAGCGGACGAAACACCTGTACCGCGCCCTCCTCTGACAATTGCACCAACCCTTTGAGCAATTGTTTTTGCTTGAGCGGATCGCGCAGGCGGATACGGCGGAACAATTCCGGCGCGAAATTGGGAATGCCAGTAAATTTCAGTTCTTCGCCCTGTGTGAACGTGTCACCAATCTGTATAGTGCCGTGATTGTGCAATCCAATAATATCGCCAGCGTAGGCCTCCTCGATATGGGAACGGTCTCCCGCCATAAAGGTCAACGCATCGGCGATGACGACGTCCTTGCCGGTTCGCACCTGGCGCAGTTTCATGCTTTTCTCATAACGGCCGGACACGACGCGCAAAAACGCCACCCGGTCCCGATGCCGCGGATCCATATTGGCCTGGATCTTGAACACGAAACCGGTGAATTTTTCTTCTCGCGCGCTTACCACCCGCACGTCGGTCTGACGCGGCATCGGCGGTGGCGCCCATGCCACCAGGCCATCGAGCATATGATCGACGCCAAAGTTACCCAGCGCAGTGCCGAAGAAGACCGGCGTCAGCTCCCCCGCCAGGAAAGCCTGTTCATCAAACGGATGGGAGGCGCCCTGCACCAGTTCCAGCTCTTCGCGCAACTGCGCGGCCAGATTCTCGCCCACGGCCTGGTCCAGCTCGGGGTTGTCCAGTTCTTTCACCACCCGCACCGCCTGAATGGTATGGCCCTGGCCGCTCTGGTAGAGGTAAGTTTCATCCTTCGCCAAATGGTAGATGCCCTTGAACAGCTTGCCGCAGCCGATAGGCCAGGTTATTGGCGCGCAGGCAATGCGCAGCTCGCTTTTCACCTCATCCAGCAGTTCCATCGGGTCGCGAATATCGCGGTCCACTTTATTCATAAAGGTCAGGATCGGCGTGTCGCGCAGGCGGGTGACTTCCATCAGCTTGCGGGTCCGATCCTCAACCCCTTTGGCGGCGTCAATCACCATCAGGCAGCAGTCGACCGCCGTCAGGGTACGATAGGTATCCTCGGAAAAGTCTTCATGCCCTGGCGTATCCAACAGATTGACCACCGCCTCACGGTAGGGAAATTGCATCACCGAGGTGGTAATGGAGATACCGCGCTGCTTTTCCATTTCCATCCAGTCGGATTTGGCGTGCTGGTTAGAGCCGCGGCCTTTAACGGTACCGGCGGTTTGAATCGCCTGTCCAAACAGCAGCACTTTTTCAGTAATCGTCGTTTTACCAGCGTCGGGGTGCGAAATAATCGCAAAGGTGCGCCGTGCCGCAATCTCGTCGGCGTAAGGGTCGTTCTTCATGGTCACTTTCTCGAGGGGCGCACGACTGACGCACCCCACAAATTAGGTCTAAACGGAATTTGCTGGTTGCAGATTCTACATGGTGTGGGGAGGCATTGATAGCACCTCGGTCAGCACGAGCGTCAGCCCAGCGGCAAGGCCATAATTACCGCATCTTCGCGGCCGTTCGCCGTGGGATAATAATGGCGCCGGACCGAGACTTCATTAAAACCCAGCGCGCGGTACAGGGTGATAGCCGGCGCATTGGACTGACGCACTTCCAGGCACAGCATGAGCACCTGACGCTGTTCCAGTTCGGCGATAAGATGGTTCAGCAACGCCCGGCCACGCCCCTGGCGCTGAAAGTCGGGATGAACGGCAATATTGAACAGCGATGCTTCATCCAGCACCGTCTGGGTAATGGCGAAAGCCGCGATACGATCCCCCACGCACAGCTTGTAATTGAGATAGCGATCGCCCTGATTGCCGGCAAAGGTTTTAGCGCTCCAGGGAAAAGCGTGGCTGGCCTGTTCAATGTGCCAGGCTTCAGTTAAATCAGCCGGCAGCAGCGGTAATACGGTGTTCATTATCACTTATCCGGTGCCATAGCTCGCGTTTCGCGCCAGCGTCCTGTGAAAGCGCCACCAGCGGCGGCGTGTGAAAAGTTATGCCGGCAAAATCGCGCGTGGCTTTAAGCCCAAGCCACCAGCAATGGCAGCGCACGCTGTCCGGCAACATCATCACCTGCTCCGGCGTTACTCCATACAGCTGCGCCGGCGTCAGCGCCATGCTGCGCGCCACATCGGCTACCAAGGGATGATCCACCGGCGGCAGCGGGTCAGCCACCAGCAACAAACGAATCTGATCCGGCAATTTGACCGCAACCTCCCCCTGCAATACCGCCGGGCGCTGGAGCCTCCATTGCGTAATGCCGAGCTGTTGTAATTGCCAGTCGCGCCTTGTTGTCATCGTTATTCCCGTGGGCGCCCATAATTCCGCGCCGCTATGCTACCAAACCCATCGAACCCAGGGCAATAAAGCACTATACTCCCTGCTCGACTTAATGAGGAGCGTTTGTCGCATGTCTGCTTTAACCCCCGCCAGTGAAGTCATACTCCGGCATCAGGATACATTTTCAGATAAACAGGTCGTGATCGCAGGCGACGTGCAGGATTTGCTGCCGGCCCTGCTTGAGGCGCGGAGTGCTAAGGTCCATACCGCCTGGTATCACCATCGGCAGCCGCTGGCGCGCGCGCTGGGCGAGCAGGCGGTGCAATTCGGCCTGGTGGCGGACGCCGCGCTGGTCGGCGGGTGTGACACGCTGATTTATTTCTGGCCGAAAAACAAGCCGGAAGCGCTGTTCCAATTGACCAATCTGCTGTCGCTGCTGCCGTTAGGCTGCGATGTGTTCGTGGTGGGGGAAAACCGTAGCGGCGTGCGCAGCGCCGAACCGATGCTGGCAGCCTGGTGCCCGCTGGCTAAAATCGATAGCGCCCGGCGCTGCGGGCTGTATCACGGCGGGCTTGTTCAGCAGCCCCGTTTCGATGCCGAGGCGTTTTGGCAATCCTACCCGCTTGAGGATGTGGTGATAAAAACCCTGCCGGGCGTTTTCAGCCATGACGGGCTGGACAACGGTAGCCAATTGCTTTTGTCGACGTTCGGTCGGCCGTTTCAGGGCCATGTGGCCGACATCGGCTGCGGCGCCGGCGTCCTGTCGGCCGTTCTGGCAAAAGGGGCGGCGGGAGTGCAATTAACGCTCAGTGATGCCTATGCGCCAGCGCTGGCAGCCAGCCGCGCCACCCTGGCGGTCAATGGGCTGCAGGGAGAGGTGCTGGCCGGCGATGTCTACTCCGCTATCAGCGGTCGCTTCGATATGATTATTTCCAACCCGCCGTCCCATGATGGTATGCAAACCAATCTGAAGGCGGCGGAGACGCTGATTCGCGGCGCGCTTACCCATCTGCGTATCGGTGGCGAATTGCGCATTGTCGCTAACGCCTTCCTGCCCTATCCGGATCTGCTTGATATAGTATTCGGCAATCATCAGGTGCTGGCGCAAAACGGCCGTTTCAAAGTTTATCAGGCTATCCATCAGATAAAACGCAGCCGCGATAAGGGTGCTAAACGCCGCTGACACAGGCGGTAGCGCGCGGTCATGCGCCGCGCGTCGGCGGGTCGCCCGCTGGGCGGGGTATTTTTTTTTTGCAGCAAACGCCCGCGAAATCGCAAATAATTATTGACCTTAACGCCAAAATCCCTAAAATCCACCTCCGCGGTGATAACCTTAACCGGCTGTCTGTCTCAGGCGAAGGTGGCGGAATTGGCAGACGCGCTAGCTTCAGGTGTTAGTGTCTTAACGGACGTGAGGGTTCAAGTCCCTCTCTTCGCACCACTGTCAAGATGTCGGTTTTCCACCCGCACGTTCCCCTCTTGTGTTTTCTGATTATCCTTCTGTAGCTTGCTTTACTCGCCGACGGAGTTTTTGCGTGAACTTCCCTGTGCCTTGTCAAACCGCATAGCCCTGGATCCACAATGGATCAGAAGGCTGACGGTGGTGGCCCGGCGCTTAACGTTTCGCAGGCCTTCGGTCGCGGCGTCACGGCCTGCTTCGCGACCGCCGCTGACCTGTGGCCTGCAAGCGGCAGATTCCTTTTTTTGTGAGGTCATTTCATTTGTGAAAGACTTTAGTTAATGACATTGGCGACTAAAGCTGCTAAATTAACCCGGAAGCAAAAAATTAAATTCAGTTATAAAAACGCCTGGCGACTTTCAGCCATCCATTATTTTCTCGCAGCAATATTTAATATTTGTTTTCACAGCCTGGGCTTAACTGTTTGTTTATGTCCAAACCTTATAACACCTATGATGAGCTCCGCCAAAGCAAGCTTCGCACGTTGCTTTTGTTACTTTTGTTACTAAATACCGCATTTTCTCTTTTCTATGTGGTTAGCGCGATAAATAACAGCCGTCAGCCGTCAGCCGTCAGCCGTCAGCCGTCAGCCGTCAGCCGTCAGCCGTCAGCCGTCAGCCGTCAGCCGTCAGCGATAATCGTCGCGGGCTTATCGCTGACTGTATTGGTAATAAGTCTCTTCAGGATGTGCAATTATGCAGTTTTATTAAATTATCTTGCAATTATTATCGGCTTGTCCTGGGCATGGCATATTCTGTTTCGTTTCAACCAACTAGCCACACCTGATAAAACATTTTTTCTTTAATAGCCTGATGACGGTCTTTTCATCAGCGCGATTACGCTTGCCGATAATTTACTGGCGTTATGCCTGCATTGTAGTGGTCAACTGAAACTGGTCACCGCGTTAGCGTTTTCCAGTATTTATTTTCTGATTTGTTTGGTGGCAACCAACCGTTATATTCATGCGCCCTGAGTGCACTGTAATATCCCACGATATAGTCGGTAATTTCATGAGCTGCTTCGCTGAAGCTTATGTAGCCCGTTACCGGTATCCACTCGTTTTTCAGACTTCTGAAGAAGCGCTCCATCGGACTGTTATCCCAACAGTTACCCCGCCGACTCATGCTTTGTTTGATCCGGTCACGCCACAGCAACTGTCGGAACTGCCTGCTCGTATAGTGGCTACCTTGATCGCTGTGGAATATCACTCCGGCTGGTTTACCACGCGTTTCCCATGCCATTTCCAGTGCTTTGATGGTCAGTCTGCTGTCCGGGGAGAACGACATAGCCCAGCCCACCGGTTTCCTCGCGAACAGATCAAGAACAACCGCAAGGTATGCCCAGCGTTTCCCGGTCCAGATATACGTCACATCGCCGCACCATACCTGGTTTGGCTCCGTTACAGCGAACTGGCGCTCAAGATAATTCGGGATCGCAACATGCTCCTGACCGCCACGCTTATACCTGTGCGTCGGCTGCTGACAACTGACCAGCCCCAGCTTTTTCATGAGCCTGCCTGCGAGCCAGTGTCCCATCCGGAAGCCTCTCTGGGTTGCCATGGTGGCGATACTTCTCGCGCCAGCGGCACCATGGCTGATATTGTGCAGTTCATGAACCTGACTGCGCAATACCGTTCGCCTGCCGTCTGGCCTGTCAGGCCGACTTTTCCAGTATTTGTAACTGCTGCGATGAACCCTGAACACGTGGCAGAGTGTGGCCACAGGATAACGCGCTCTGAGTTTTCCGATTAACGAGAACTGTTCAGGGAGTCTGACATCAAGAGCGCTCTAGCCTTTTTTAATATTTTGTTTTCCATTTCAATGCGTTGTACCTTCTTCTTGAGCTCACGTATTTCGATTTGTTCCGGGGTTATGGGAGAGGCTTTTGGCGTTTTCCCCTGTCGCTCATCACGCAGTTGTTTTACCCATTTCGTCATCGTAGAAATGGCCGACGTCCATGACTTTTGCTGCTGGCGCGGCGGTGTAATTTTGGTCGACAACCAGTTGAGCGGATTCGCGTTTGAATTCAGGACTAAAATTTCTTTTTTTCATTGGTGCACCCGTGTTGTTCTGAGGTGAGCGTATCACCTCTGTTCAGGTGGCCAAATTCAGTGTGCTACTACAATGGCCGGATGCGTGGGGACGATGATGAGTAGTGCAAGGTTTGCCGGCGCAGGCAAATAACGGTTTTTTTTAGCGCAGGCCAGGGTTGGCTGTGATGTAACCATCTAAACGTCTCGCGCCAAAAAAGGCTTGCCATCGTTGCTTAGGCAAGCCATAATTGCGCCCATTCCGAAATACGGAATGAACGAATTTTCTTTATGATCAGTTAGTTGCAAGGTAGTGATTCGGCAATTTGTCGATAAAACGGCTGCAGTGCGAAGACAAGCGATGAGATAAGGCGCGTTGGCAGAGTGGCCATGCAGCGGATTGCAAATCCGTTCACCTCGGTTCGACTCCGGGACGCGCCTCCAGTTTTGATTTCCTGACGCCCGGGTGGTGGAATCGGTAGACACAAGGGATTTAAAATCCCTCGGCCTTTGGCTGTACGAGTTCAAGTCTCGTCTCGGGTACCATCCAAAAAAGATTAATAAAAACAACAAATTGTACTAAAGCTTTGATGCCGCCTTGTGCGGTTCTTTTTCGCCCTGAAATCGACAAGTGACAGCAAAGTGGCTGCAGGGCATTAAAGATATAGGGTACTTAATTCAAGATGCCGCCTATCATCTGAAGGCGGCGCACAGTGAGTCTTTAGATAACGCTGAATCACCAGGCTGTGGTTTGTAGTGGCCAACTAAAACTGGCCACCGCGTTAGCGTTTTTCCAGTATCTATTTTCTGATTCGTCTGGTGGCAACCCACCGTTATATTTATGCAGCCTGAGTGCGCTGTAATATCCCAGGATATAGTCGGTAATTTCATGAGCTGCTTCGCTGAAGCTTATGTAGCCCGTTACCGGTATCCACTCGTTTTTCAGACTTCTGAAGAAGCGCTCCATCGGACTGTTATCCCAACAGTTACCCCGCCGACTCATGCTTTGTTTGATCCGCTAACGCCACAGCAACTGTCGGAACTGCTTGCTTGTATAGTGGCTACCCTGATCGCTGTGGAACATCACTCCGGCTGGTTTACCACGCATTTCCCATGCCATTTCCAGTGCGTCTCCTGTCCGCGGAGAACGACATAGCCCAGCCCACCGGTTTCCTCGCGAACAGATGCAAGAACAACCGCAAGGTATGCCCAGCGTTTCCCGGTCCAGATATACGTCACATCGCCGCACCATACCTGGTTTGGCTCCGTTACAGCGAACTGGCGCTCAAGATAATTCGGGATCGCAACATGCTCCTGACCGCCACGCTTATACCTGTGCGTCGGCTGCTGACAACTGACCAGCCCCAGCTTTTTCATGAGCCTGCCTGCGAGCCAGTGTCCCATCCGGAAGCCTCTCTGGGTTGCCATGGTGGCGATACTTCTCGCGCCAGCGGCACCATGGCTGATATTGTGCAGTTCATGAACCTGACTGCGCAATACCGTTCGCCTGCCGTCTGGCCTGTCAGGCCGACTTTTCCAGTATTTGTAACTGCTGCGATGAACCCTGAACACGTGGCAGAGTGTGGCCACAGGATAACGCGCTCTGAGTTTTCCGATTAACGAGAACTGTTCAGGGAGTCTGACATCAAGAGCGCTCTAGCCTTTTTTAATATTTTGTTTTCCATTTCAATGCGTTGTACCTTCTTCTTGAGCTCACGTATTTCGATTTGTTCCGGGGTTATGGGAGAGGCTTTTGGCGTTTTCCCCTGTCGCTCATCACGCAGTTGTTTTACCCATTTCGTCATCGTAGAAATGGCCGACGTCCATGACTTTTGCTGCTGGCGCGGCGGTGTAATTTTGGTCGACAACCAGTTGAGCGGATTCGCGTTTGAATTCAGGACTAAAATTTCTT
>NZ_JBPESN010000089.1:0-7949 GCF_051710625.1 Sodalis sp. (in: enterobacteria)
ACGACTTTTCCAGTATTTGTAACTGCTGCGATGAACCCTGAACACGTGGCAGAGTGTGGCCACAGGATAATGCGCTCTGAGTTTCCCGATTAACGAGAACTGTTCAGGGAGTCTGACATCAAGAGCGTTGTAGCCTTTTTTAATATTTCGTTTTCCATTTCAATGCGTTGTACCTTCTTCTTGAGCTCACGTATTTCGATTTGTTCCGGGGTTATGGGAGAGGCTTTTGGCGTTTTCCCCTGTCGCTCATCACGCAGTTGTTTTACTCATTTCGTCATCGTAGAAAAGCCGACGTCCATGGCTTTTGCTGCTGGCTCGGCGGTGTAATTTTGGTCGACAATTAGTTGAGTGGATTCGCGTTTGAATTCAGGACTAAAATTTCTTCTTTTCATTGGTGCACCCGTGTTGTTCTGAGGTGAGCATATCACCTCTGTTCAGGTGGCCAAATTCAGTGTGCCACTACACTAAGGCGCATTCGCGCCGGCCGTTGCCGTCCCGGCATCCGCGCGCTGGCGGAAGTGGCCAATCGCGATATTACCCGGCTGTGCGCCAGCGATCTGGGTTTCGCATTGGGACCGCGGCTCAACGCCGCCGGGCGATTGGACGATATGTCGCTCGGGGTCGCGCTGCTGCTGAGCGAGGATCTGCCGCAGGCGCGCATGTTGGCGGAGGAGCTCGATGCTCTCGATCAAACCCGGCGTGAAATTGAACAGGGAATGGAAGCGCTGGCGCTATGCCAGTCAATGGCGCGCGACGAGCAGGTGATGCCCTTTGGTCTGGCTATCTACCATGAGCAATGGTATCATGGGGGTGGTGGGCATTCTGGCATCGCAGATCAAAGAGCGGGTTCGCCGGCCGCTTATTGCCTTTACGCCCGCGGGTGAGGGCGTACTAAAGGGATCTGGAAGGTCGGTGGCCGGTTTGCACATGTGCGATCTGCTTGAGCGCCTAAACACCTTGCATCCCGGTATGATACTAAAATTTGGCGACCATGCCATGGTCGGCCGGCCTGACGCTGGAGCAGGAGCAGTTTGGGCATTTTCGCCAGCGTTTCGCTGCATTAATCGATGAGTGGCTCGATCCCGCGATGCTCGAAGGGGTAATCTGGATTTGGACGGACGGCGAGCTGGCCGGCCAGGAATTGTCGCTGACCAGCGCCGAGCTGCTGCGTGACGGCGGTCCCTGGGGGCAAAGGTTTCCGGACCCGCTGTTTGACGGGCGGTTTCGCGTACTCAGTCAGCGTTTAGTGAAAGAGAAACACCTGAAACTGCTGCTTGAACCCGTGGCGGCAAACCCCACGCTGGATGGTATCGCTTTCAATATCGACCCACGCCTGTGCCGGACAATAGCGTCCATACCGTCGAGTTGGCCTACAGGCTGGAGGTTAAGAGTTTCGCGGTAACCGCTCCCTGCAGCTTTTGATACAGCATATCTGGCCGCTGTAGCCCACCGCCGCCGTCGCCATCGGATTGACGACGGCGGCGACCTTCCGCGGCGCGGATCCGTTACAATAGCGGGTTAACACGCATTCCTTCTCGTCAATGAGCACATTAATCCATGTTTGAAATTAATCCGGTAAAAAACCGTATTCAGGACCTGTCGGAAAGGACAGCCGTTCTGAGGGGGTATCTTTGACTACGATCTCAAGAAAGAACGTCTCGAAGAAGTAAACGCCGAGCTGGAACAGCCCGACGTTTGGAATGAGCCTGAACGCGCGCAGGCGCTGGGAAAAGAGCGCTCGTCGCTGGAAGCGATTGTTGAAACCATCGATCAGCTTACCCAGGGTTTGGAAGACGTTGCCGGCCTGTTGGAGCTGGTGGTGGAAGAGGACGACGAAGAGACCTTTCTCGAAACCCAGGCTGAACTGGACGGTCTGGAGGCTAAGTTGAAACAACTGGAATTTCGCCGTATGTTCTCCGGCGAATACGACAGCGCCGACTGCTACGTCGATATCCAGGCCGGGTCCGGCGGCACTGAAGCGCAGGACTGGGCCAGCATGCTGCTCAGAATGTATTTGCGCTGGGCGGAATCGCGCGGTTTTAAAACCGAAATTCTCGAAGAGTCCGAAGGGGAAGTAGCCGGCATCAAATCGGTGACCATCAAGGTCATCGGCGACTATGCCTATGGTTGGCTGCGGACCGAAACCGGCGTGCATCGCCTGGTGCGCAAGAGTCCGTTTGACTCCGGCGGCCGGCGGCACACCTCGTTCAGCTCCGCCTTCGTTTACCCGAAAGTGGACGACGATATCGATATCGACATCAACCCGGCGGATCTGCGCATTGATGTTTATCGCGCCGCCGGCGCCGGCGGCCAGCACGTTAACCGGACCGAATCCGCGGTGCGTATTACCCATTTGCCGACCAATATCGTCACCCAGTGTCAGAACGACCGTTCGCAGCATAAAAATAAAGATCAGGCGATGAAACAGCTGAAAGCCAAGCTGTATGAATTCGAGCTGCAGAAAAAGAATGCAGAAAAGCAGGCGCTGGAAGATACCAAGTCCGATATTGGCTGGGGCAGCCAGATCCGCTCATACGTGCTGGACGATTCCCGCATCAAGGATCTGCGTACCGGCGTGGAAACGCGCAACACCCAGTCAGTGCTGGATGGCTATCTGGACAAATTTATTGAAGCCAGTCTTAAAGCAGGGCTATGAGGAACCCATATGTCTGAATCACACTCACAGGATGACGCCCCTCAGGCGCTGGATATGAATAACGAGCTGCGTTCGCGGCGGGAAAAACTCGGCCAGTTGCGTCAGCAGGGTATTGCTTTTCCTAACGATTTCCGCCGAGATGCCGTGTCCGAGCAGCTGTATGCCCGCTACGGCGAGAAGAGCAATGAAGAACTGGAAGCGTTGAACATTAAGGTCAGCATTGCCGGCCGCATGATGACCCGCCGTATTATGGGCAAAGTTTCCTTCGCTACCCTGCAGGACGTGGGCGGGAAAATCCAGCTCTACGTCGCCCGCGACGATTTGCCGGAAGGGCAATACAACGAGCAGTTCAAAAAATGGGACCTCGGCGACATTCTGGGGGCGCGCGGCAAATTATTTAAAACCCGCACTGGCGAGTTGTCGATCCACTGTAGTGAAATTCGCCTGCTGACGAAAGCGATGCGTCCGCTGCCGGATAAGTTTCACGGCCTGGCCGATCAGGAAACCCGCTATCGCCAGCGCTATCTTGATTTGATCGCCAACGATGAATCACGCCAAACCTTCAAAGCGCGTTCGCGCATTATGGCGGAAATCCGCCGTTTTATGATGGATAACGATTTCATGGAAGTGGAAACGTCGATGATGCAAACCATCCCAGGCGGCGCCGCGGCGCGTCCGTTCATCACCCATCATAACGCGCTGGATATCGGTATGTATCTGCGTATCGCGCCGGAGCTGTATTTGAAACGGCTGGTGGTGGGCGGCTTTGAGCGGGTCTTTGAAATTAACCGCAATTTCCGCAATGAAGGCTTATCGCCGCGCCATAATTCCGAGTTCACCATGATGGAACTCTATATGGCCTATGCGGACTACCGCGACCTGATTGTGCTGGTGGAAACGTTGTTCCGCACCCTGACGCAGCGGGTACTCGGCAGCAGCGTGGTGCACTATGGCGATCAAACCTTCGATTTCGGTAAGCCGTTTACCCAGATGACCATGAAAGAGGCCATCTGCCATTATCGCCCGGAGACCCGGCCGGAAGCGCTGGACGATATGGCTTCCGCCACTGCTATCGCCGAGTCACTGGGTATTAAGGTTGACAAAAGCTGGGGCCTGGGGCGGCTGCAGACCGAGATTTTTGAAGAGACGGCGGAAAGCCATCTCATTCAGCCGACCTTCATCACCGCCTACCCGGCGGAAGTCTCGCCGCTGGCGCGCCGCAATGATGATAATCCGTTCTTTACCGATCGTTTTGAATTCTTCATCAGCGGGCGCGAAATCGGAAACGGTTTCTCCGAGCTCAACGATGCCGAAGATCAGGCGGCGCGCTTTGCTGAGCAGGCCCAGGCCAAAGACGCCGGCGACGATGAAGCGATGTTCTATGACGAGGACTATGTCACCGCGTTGGAGCACGGCCTGCCACCGACCGCCGGGTTGGGTATCGGTATCGATCGCCTGATGATGCTGTTAACCAATAGCCATACCATTCGCGACGTGATTCTGTTCCCGGCGTTGCGCCCGCAAAAATAGGCTTTCAGGGGCGGATGGAAAACGTGTCCGCCCCGTCTGTCATTGATGCACCATGGCGGAACATCCCGCCGCATGATGGCGCTCTTTGTCCGTGGGTTCATCATTTAAGTGTGCTGGTGAGCTTCCTGCCGATGCCCTATGCCTCTTTTCTGTCCGCTACTTCTGCGCATTGCCGGCGCGGCACGCCGTCGCCCCAAGGCATGGCCCTTCATCATCGCTTGCACATTATTGGTGCGAATACCCCATGGGTTGCACTTATTTGGTTCAATGAGTGTTGGCGGCAGGTCATTGCTCTCAGACATCCCCGTCGCGCGCGCTTACCGAACGTGGTCGCGTTGGCCTGCATCTTGCTAGTAATTATAATAATTGCTACTTCATTTATTTTAGAGGTCACCAGGTAATAAATGTGGACGCCAGCACCCCGGTAGCAACCCCGTCAACCTCACAGCCGGACAGTTACACACTGGAAGAGGTCTGGTCATGCGTCGAGGCCAGCCGCGCGCCATTTTGCGCCTTAAGCGACAGGATTTGGGCCACGCCAGAGCTCAATTACGACGAAGTGCAATCTTTGGCGCAAATCGCGGCGATACTCCAACAGCAAGGGTTCCGTATCGAGCGCGGCATCGCCGGTATCTCGACACCTATGGTCGGTAAAGCCGGGCACGGTGGACCGGTCATCGCCATCCTCGGCGAGTATGACGCCCTGCCAGGTCTCAGCCAGGAGGCAGACGTCGCGGAACCCCGGTCGGTGCAGGCGGGCGGTAACGGTCACGGTTGTGGTCATAATCTGCTGGGCAGCGCGGCGTTACAGGTCGCCAGCGCGGTGAAAGATTTTCTCGCCGCCCATCATCTGCTGGGATGGGCGCGATTCTATGGTTGTCCGGCGGAAGAGGGCGGCTCCGCCAAAGGTTTTATGGTACGCGCGGGAGTGTTCGATGATGTGGATATCGACATCAGTAGGTGTCCCAACGCCTTTAGCGGTGTGATAGAGGCCAACTCCCTGGCCTGTAATGAAATTAACTACACTTCAGCGGCCGGGCCCGCTCATGCGCCCGCCAGCCCGCACCTGGGCCGCTCAGCGCGCTGGATGCGGTCGAATTGATGAACGTCGGCGTCAATTACCTGCGCGAGCATATACCCAGTTCGGCGCGGATTCATTATGCAGTAACCGATACCGGCGGCCATTCTCCTAATGTCGTGCAGGTGCGGGCAACGGTACGCTATTTGATCCGCGCACGCGAATTGCCGGCGTTGCAGCAGCTGGTTAAGCGGGTCGACAACATCGCCGCCGGCGCGGTGTTGATGAGCGAGACCACCGTCAGTAGTCAGGTGCTGAGCGGCGATGCCAATCTTATCGGCAACGGTCCGCTGGAAGCACGCATGCAGGCGCATCTGGCATTACTGGGACCGCCGCCTTTCGATGACGCGGACCGCGCTTATGCTGCGCGTTTCCAGCAAACCCTCTCCCAGGACGATCTGAAAAGCGCTTATGATCGCTATAGCCTGGCGGTGGATTATCAACGTCCGCTGTGCGATTTCGTGTTGCCGCTGCGGCGTCCCTATAGCGACATGGTCGGCTCGCCCGATGTGGGCAGCGTGAGGTGGGTGGTGCCGACCGTGCAGGTTTATGGCGCCACCTACGCCATCGGCACGCCGGGGCATTCATGGCAATTGGTTGTGCAGGGCAAGGCCGCCGTGGCCCATAAAGGAATGATCCATTCCGCCAAGATTATGGCCAGTACCGCCGTCGATCTGCTGCAGCACCCTGAATTAATTGCGCAGGCGAAGGCAGAACATCGCGCCAGGCTTGCCGGCGTTGAGTTCATCAACCCGATTCTCGAGGGCGTAACACCGCCGTTTCCCGATAATGAGTGATGCGCTCCACCCGCTGCGGGCTTAACGGATAACAACATGCAAACGATCAACTTCTGGCAATTGGTCAGCTTCGGCGAACACGGCTGGGGCGTCATGCTGCTGTCGGGCATGGCGGTGACCATAGCGCTTTCGCTGCGCGGCTTTGTGCTCAGCGTGGTCATCGGTGCGCTGGTCGCCTGAGCCAAAATCGCCGGCAATGCGCCGCTACGCATCGCCGGCGACATCTATACCACGGTGCTGCGCGGCATTCCCGACCTGCTGGTGATTTACCTTTTTTACTTTGGCGGCAGTAGCCTGCTGAGTGCACTCGGCGGACTGTTCCACACGGATGGTTTTATCGCCTTTCCCGGCTTTTTGGCCGGCATGCTGGCAGTCGGGATCATCGCTGGCGCCCAGCAGACCGAGGTTTCCCGCGGCTCCTACCGGGCCATCTCTCCCGGCGAGCTGGGGCGGCGGTGGCCTGCAGCATGGTGCGCGCGACCCGGTTGCGCCGCATTATCGCGCCGCTTCCGTTGCGCTTTTCGCTGCCGCCCATGGGTAACGTATGGCAACTGGTGTTAAAGGAATCGGCGCTTATTTCGGTTACCGGCGTCGCGGAATTGCTGACCCAGGCACAGACCGGCTCTGACTCGACTGGCCGACCGTTTGATTTTTATATCGCCGCCGCGCTGTTGTATCTGCTTATCTCTGCGTTGTCCGGTTGGTCGCTGCGCAAGGCTAAACATCACTACTCACGGGGTGCGACACGCTGATGGACATTGTAATTTTACGTGACACACTCATGCAGCTGTTGCCGGGCGTGCCGTTAACGCTGGAACTGGCGATAAGCTCGGTGGCGCTAGGGTTTTTCCTCGCCTTGCTATTGACGCTGATGCGTCTGAGCGGCGTGTGGATCCTCGATAACGTTGCCCGCCTACGGTAACGAAATGATTTCCATGGTTAAATCCACCTCGCTGGCGTCAATCATCACCCTGATGGAGATAACCGGCATTGCTGCCGGCATCATCGCTGAAACCTACCGTGCGCTCGAAGTATTTTTGGTGGCGGGGGCGCTGTATTTGGCGATCAATCTAATTCTGACCCGCCTCCTGTTGCAATGGCTAGAATATCGGCTGATGCCGCACTTTGCGGCCGCAACAGAGCCTGTCTTACGTGAAAAATACGCGTCCTGCCTTCTGAGGGTGGCAAGACATGATTTCATATCGCCCCGGCGATATTTTCGTTGGCAATTTTGACCAGAGGTAGGTTTAGAATGAAATTATCCACAATGGTTTGCGCGCTGTGCATGACGGCGACGCTGTTCACCAGCGTCAGCGCCCAGGCCGCGGAAAGGAAAAAATGGACGACGGTGTGCATTGGTACCGAAGGGGCATTCCGACCGTTCAATTTCACCAAACCGGACGGGACGCTGGATGGTTTTAAAATTGATTTGTATAAGGTCCTGTGCAAATCGATGCAGGTGAAAGGTGAGATTGTCGTCCAGCCGTTTATCGGCATGATCCCGGCACTGGAGGCTGGCAAGTTCGACGCGATTATGTCCGGGATGTCGGCAACCGATAAGCGTCGGCAAGTGATTGATTTTTCGGTGCCATACAGCAATTCGGGTCAGACCTTCGCCACCCTGAAAGTGTAGTGGCACACTGAATTTGGCCACCTGAACAGAGGTGATATGCTCACCTCAGAACAACACCGGGTGCACCAATGAAAAGAAGAAATTTTAGTCCTGAATTTAAACGCGAATCCGCTCAACTGGTTGTCGATCAAAATTACACCGCCGCGCCAGCAGCAAAAGCCATGGACGTCGGCTTTTCTACGATGACGAAATGGGTAAAACAACTGCGTGATGAGCGACAGGGGAAAACGCCAAAAGCCTCTCCCATAACCCCGG
>NZ_JBPESN010000090.1:0-7705 GCF_051710625.1 Sodalis sp. (in: enterobacteria)
GCGATGAACCCTGAACACGTGGCAGAGTGTGGCCACAGGATAATGCGCTCTGAGTTTCCCGATTAACGAGAACTGTTCAGGGAGTCTGACATCAAGAGCGCTGTAGCCTTTTTTAATATTTCGTTTTACATTTCAATGCGTTGTACCTTCTTCTTGAGCTCACGTATTTCGATTTGTTCCGGGGTTATGGGAGAGGCTTTTAGCGTTTTCCCCTGTCGCTCATCACGCAGTTGTTTTACCCATTTCGTCATCGTAGAAAAACCGACGTCCATGGCTTTTGCTGCTGGCGCGGCGGTGTAATTTTGGTCGACAATTAGTTAAACGGATTCGCGTTTGAATTCAGGACTAAAATTTCTTCTTTTCATTGGTGCACCCGTGTTGTTCTGAGGTAAGCATATCACCTCTGTTCAGGTGGCCAAATTTAGTGTGCCACTACAGTACAAAAAAATCCCCGGTCGCACAAACCGGGGAAGCATAAATTCCGCCATGGCGGGATAAATTTCAAAGTTCGTTACACTAGAAAATCAGATTACCTTTCTTATATTATACAGCTTCTAATAATTGGCAAGTCACGTTACGTTTGTTTTTATTTCCGTCCGATTTACTGGTGGTAAACCCGGCGCCATTGCGGGACGCAGCGCGGCCATAATAATAGTTTAACTTACCAAGTTTATTATAATTTTACACAAAATCCGTGTAGCTTCCACCCCAGGTGACGATGTATCCTCGCGCTTTCTAATTAAAAGCATTCCGATAAACCATAAACAGGGGTTTAGTTTCCGGTTAACATTTATCTGCCTAGCAACTGTTCAAACGACCATTTATTCCTATAGATCAATAAGCTATCGTATATACTGATTGGCTGAAGAGGCGGCCTCGTGGACGCCAGTATCTGAAACAGGCGGAGAACAGCATGCCGAGCTTGACTGAGCCCTTATTGGTGATTACCGATTTAGACGGTTCTTTACTGGATCACCATACCTATAGCTGGCAACCCTCCGCGCCCTGGCTGGCGAAACTGAAAGCCAACGGCATACCGATTGTCATTTGTTCGAGCAAAACGACGGCTGAAATTGTCATGCTACAGGCGCAAATGGGACTGGTAGGATCGCCGTTCATCGCTGAAAATGGCGCGGCCGTACAGCTTGACGCGCATTGGCCAAACGCACAGCCATCGGCCGGCGGCTTCGCCGGTAAGGGTTACACTACCCTGCGTGCGGTGATGACACGCCTGCGTGAAGCCCGGGGCTATAAATTCTTTGGCTTTGGCGATGTGACCGCTAACGAAGTTGCAGAATGGACCGGCCTTAGCGTGAAAGAGGCGCAGTTGGCCAAAACCCGTGAAGCCTCGGAAGCGTTTATCTGGCGCGATACCGATGACAAACTCGCCGCTTTCGCCGCCGACCTGGCGGCGGAGGATCTGGCCATCACCGAGGGCGGCAGATTTTACCACGTTATGTCCCGCAGTAGCGGTAAAGGCGCGGCAGTTCGCTGGCTTCTCGATCAGTATCGCCAGCACGACAGCAGGGAATGGCATACCGTGGGATTGGGGGATGGCCCTAATGACATTTCCATGCTTGATGTGGTGGATTATGCCGTAATCATCCGTGGTTACAGCAAAACACCGGTTACGTTGACCTCAACGCACCCGTCGGTTTATCGCACCCACGCCTATGGACCGGAGGGCTGGAGGGAAGGCCTGGACCATTTCATTATCGAAGCCTGATTAACGTCGTACCCGCAACAATTTAATAAAAATGACAGCCATTGGGGGTTAATTATGAGCGATTTTCACCAAAACGGAATTATTGTTAATTTCCATAATCTCGCCGATAGAAAAGTGGAAGAATTGGAGGCCGAACTCGTCGGCTTTTCCCGCAAGCGAAAAATGGGACTGATACTGCCTTCACTCTTCTCCGAGCTTGAAGGCCCGGCGCTGACCCATATCATCGATGAATTGGCACGTGTGCCCTATTTAGAAGAGATAGTGATTGGTCTGGATCGCGCCGATCGCGATCAGTTCCTCCACGCCCGCGAGTTTTTTTCCCGCCTGCCCCAACACCATCGTATTTTGTGGAACGATGGACCACGGCTGAAAGCGATTGATGCGGAATTGGGAAAAGAAGGGCTCTCGCCTACCGAGCCGGGCAAAGGCCGTAATGTCTGGTTTTGTACGGGTTACACACTGGCTTCGGACCGCGCGATGGCGGTCGCTCTCCATGACTGCGATATCGTCACCTATGAGCGCGGTATGCTGGCGCGCTTACTCTACCCGGTAGTGCACCCCCGCTTCAGCTACGAATTTTGTAAAGGGTTTTACGCCCGGGTCGCCAACGGCAAGATGAACGGCCGCGTGGTGCGCCTGCTAGTTGGGCCGCTGTTACGCTCGCTGGAAAATGTGTATGGTCAATCTGAATATCTGGATTACCTCAACAGTTTCCGTTACCCACTGTCCGGCGAATTCGCGATGCGCACCCGGGTAATGCACGATATGAAAATCTCCAGTGATTGGGGGCTTGAGATCGGCCTGCTGTCGGAAATCTACCGCAATTACTCGCCCAATCACATTTGTCAGGTGGAAATCGCCGATAATTATGATCACAAACATCAGCCGCTGGCGGAAGAAGATGGCTCTGGCGGGCTGAAACGGATGAGTAACGATATTATCCAATCCCTTTATCGTAAACTGGCGACCATGGGGGTCAGTCTGACCAGAGACTCTTTCCGGGTTCTGAAAGCGACATACTATCGTAACGCATTGGATATCTTGGAATTTTACCATCATGATGCTATCATGAACGGGTTGAGTTTCGACCAGCACAGTGAAGAAGCGGCGGTGGAATTATTTATGCAGTGTATTCTCGACGCCGGGCAGGCGTTTATCGAACGGCCGAACGATAAGCCATTCATCCCGAGCTGGAGCCGCGTGCAGTCCGCCTTTCCGAATATCATGCAGCGTATCTATGATGTTGTCGAAGAAGACAATAAAGGGAATGTTTGACGCTCCCCGCCGTGATATCGGCCGGCATACCGCCCGTAGTTGTTAATTCTGTACACCCCGCCGCGGCGGGGTGTGTTGCGGCCGGGATACGCCGCGTCGTTCTTTTTCACGGCGTATCAGCCGTACATCGGATTAGACCCGTTATGCGCGAATTAAAACCTAATGAACCGCTGGTGGCCCCCCTTGCCGACTGGATTGAGGATCATTTGGACCACGATATCGCTTTGCGGGAAATTGCCGCTCGCTCAGCCTATTCCGTCTGGCATATGCAAGGGATTTTTCGGGCCACTACCGGCATGGCTATCGGCCACTATATCCACGAACGAAAACTGACCGAAGCCGTCCATCGCCTGCGATGCTCTGACGAGCGCATTTTGGATATCGCGGTGTCGTATGGCTTCAATTCCCAATCCCAGTTCACCACACTGTTTAAAAAATATTTTGGTGTCACGCCGCAGGCATGCCGCAACGATCCCTACCTGTCTCTGCGTCTGACGCCACCACTGCGTAATCGGTTTGCCGCCGAGCCTCCTCGTTAGGACAACGTCGTTGTGGGCGTGCCTCTCCCTTTTGCCGTCGTTCACCGCTCACCGGGAGCGCGCACTAGCTCACCCCGGCTTTAGCCACCCATTTTCGCCATCGGTTGCCGCTATTTGCTCTACCGCGGTTTCGCCATCAACCGCCCGTTACCGGCGGCCGCGGCCTCATATTTTGGCCTCTCCTTGCCGGTTACAGCGGCATCATCCGTTAACCTGTACTTACCTGCAGCAGCATCGGCAGCACCGCTGTCGCTGATAACGGTGTCCGCTGAATAAATAAAACAAATTGATATAATTAAATAAAAAACTTTTATGAATAGCATTTGATGGCGATTAACGTACTATAATCCAGTAGTAGAAAATTTCCCTGGTGTAATTTGAAATCATTTGGCCCGCTTAAGGCGGGCTTTTTTTACGTGTATATTATATAACGCGCCTCTTAAATATTAACTGTTTATCATAGAGTTAATGTACCTCTCGATGAATAATCACATCAGCTGCCCCCACACGCCCTCCCCCTATTTTACTGCCTTAAGGGTCTATCAGTGGTACGACACACTTGCCACGCAGGATTGGGACACTCAGCAGGAAAGTAAAATGCAAGGCAAAAAATGAAGCAAAAGTTTAATAAAAATAAACATAGCGAAGCCTGCACCGAGGATGAAAGACCAGCAAACTGGGGCGCTGGCGGGTGCCGAAGCTCAAGGGTCCATTTTTTCGCGCTAATCCCGCCATGTGTGTAGTGGTCATGGGCGGGTATGGCGTCCACTCAGTGCCACTGAGTTAAGCCCGGACAGGCAAGCCGGTGAGATAAGCAAGCTAAGGCTTACCTGATGCGATGGCAGCCGTGTCTAAGTAAAAAGGATTTAGCGCGCCAGGCTCTCTGGAACAGCGGGTGATAACATCTGCGTCAGCTGCTAGCGGATGATGGAGCGAAGGAGATAAGAGATTTTGTGGAGATGGCGCTGGCAAGCTGAAAGCCCTGCCAGCCGGGGCAAACTTGGGCTCTGAAATCCCGACATTGCCCTGCTCGCCCATGATCAAAAGCTACTATGAGCGTAACAACGCGCCTGTAAGCCAGTTTATCCGCCTTTTGGCTAATCAGCAAACGCTACTGTGGCTCCGTCAGCCGCCTTTGCCGCCAGATTTTACAGCCTTCGCAATCGACTTCCGCCGACAGTGGCTCAGGCACCTCGTCAGCTTTCTTCATTGGCGTTTTTTTCTGCCTTCGCCAGTTCGGCATCAATATCAAATCCAAAAATATCGTCATTCATCGCGCGATCTCCTGGAAGTCCTGGAGGTAGTATACCGGTTTTCCAGCCTGATTTTTATCCCCCGGGGCTTTTTGGCGCCGATAAATAGCGTGCCCGCCTGCGGCTCCGCTGACAAAAAACCCGGCTTCTCGCCGGGTTGACTGCAGTGAACAAACCGCTCAGATATCGAGGTCATTTTTGCTCTTTTTGTCTGCACGTTTTTCCTTCAGTGTCTTCTCTGGTTTTTTCTTGGCCGCTTTATTTTTACCTCTGCTTATAAACGCCTCCTTTACTTGTGGGTTGAAGATGGGTTACCAAAAGATTTCCGATCATACACGGGCATAGTTAGACTTACCAAACCTGGGCCGGGATTGCAAGCCGGACTCTGCCCGCCTCGGCGGCAAGCCGAGGTGCTAGCCTCAGCCTCATCTCATAGACAAGTTCGTTAACTTGCGTCCGTCAAGGACTGTTTTTTCTGGCCGTGCTCCGCCAGCCACTGCTGCATCGTTGCGATTTCAGCTTTTTGCGCGCTGATGACATTTTCCGCCATCTTGCGCATGGCCGGATCTTTACCGTACTTAAGTTCCACTTCCGCCATATTGATCGCGCCTTGATGATGGGGAATCATCCCTTGCGCAAAGGCGACGTCCGGATCGGCGGCTTTCACGCCGGCACTCATATCGTTGTGCATATCTTCCATCGAATCGAGATATGCTTTACTGGCAACGGAAAGCGTTCCCTGGTCCTTTGACCCACTCATGCCGCCCGTCTCATGGTGCGCGTCAGCAGCACCGGCCACTAATGGCGCGATCAACAGTAATAGCGAAAAGAAAGGGTATTTACGCATCGTTTTCTCCTTAAGTTTTGTCTCCTAACGGTCAAGCCTTTTAAGGCTTACCGAGTGCAGGGCTATTGTCAAGGCAAGGTTTTGCCCTAAGCACTGCGACGTTAGGCGTCCTTATCGCTATGCGAAATGATAAAGGAGGAAAACTGCGGCGACATCCAGGTGGTAAACCCGTGATCAGTTTTGGTAATCAAGAATACCGGCAAGCCTTCTTGCAGCGCCAGTTGCTTGGCCTTTTCCGTGCCGAGCACCATTAAACCGGTATCCCAACCGTCCGCTTCCAGCGCCGTTGTGGCAATAACCGTTGCCGAAACCAGTTTGTGATCTATCGGTCTACCGGTGACAGGATCAATGACATGGCTTACGCGCTTACCCTCAAGCTCATAGTAGTTCCGATAGCTGCCGGAGGTGCTGATACCGTGTCCCTGTAAATCCACGACAACCTCCGCCGCCACGGATTCATCCGTCGGGTGCTGGATAGCCACTCGCCAGGGCTGCTGGCTGGAAGACAAACCACGGGTTAACACCGCGCCGCCTACCGACACCAGATAGCGGGTAATGCCCCGCTGCTCCAGTAGAGCAGCCAGGTGGTCGGTGGCATACCCCTCGCCGACGGTGGAAAGATCAACATACATGTTGGGCACCGATTTTTGCAGCCACTGCCCCTTGCTGGTTTCAATAAGCCGCAGATGCGCCAGCCCAACGCGGGCGCGGGCGCTTTCGATTTGCTGAGCATCCGGCGTCTTTGTCGGTTGTTTTTCCGGGCCGAATCCCCACAGGTTCACCAGCGGGCCAATGGTAATATCCATCGCACCGCCGATTTTCGCGCCAATACGCAACGCGGTAGAAATAATATCCGCCATGCCTGGGGTAATCGGCTGCGGCTCGGTGCCGCGATAACGGTTAAATCGTGATAAAATCGTATCGTCTTGCCAGGTGGAAATCTGGTAATTATCCTCGGCCAATCGTTGCGCTATTGCTTGATTGAGTCCCGTCAGAGCGGCCGCAGGCGGGTTTGCCACCAGCACGCGATAATAGGTCCCCATGGTTTTCCCTTCGGCACGCCAGGACTGCGCCTGTTCCGGCGGCGTGGCGCCGTCGCATCCGCCAAGCAACATCAGTGTTGCCATTATTACCCCCGTCAATCTGGTCATAGCATATCCTTAAACAGCCAATATCGCCGCCCAAAGCCCCAAAAATAGCGCCTTCTCCCGGCGGCAGAAAACGGTCAATATGCTGCCTGAGTCAACGCGCAAAATCCATGCCCGCGCCGAATAAGAAAGGAATAATTGATACAGGTGGGGTGTAGGCAGCCCAAAAGACACCCGCTTTTTTAAATGGTATTCAGGCAGACCATGAGCCGTCATGGCAAGGCCTAAAAGCGGTGGTGACAAGGCAAGCGAACTTCAGCCGTCAGCGCCGGCGAATAGCGCCAACGTCACAAACCGTTTATTACCCTCATAGCCCTGAATGTGGATTACCCTGGGCGTAATTAAACATTCGTTGCAACACCTCATCCGCGCCTTTGATGACTTCGGACAGATGTCAGTCGCTGCGATTTACCGCTTGGGAATAGGCAATTTCATGCACTTCATCCACCATGGTAATGATCCTGTCGCGGGTTTGGACATCAAGATTACCCAGGATAGTGCTTAACACGACCTGATAGGCATGAGACGTCACCGTTAGTTGACGCTCCCGCGCCTCAAGCGCTTCAATACGGTCCAACAGAATCTGATAATGGGGATCGTTCGCCATAATGATTTCCCTTGCGTGACAAAAACAACCGAAGCAGGATGATTGACTCAGCGCTCGACGGTAAATAAGGTCGCTTCGACTTTCGTCAGCGACAGCAATGGTCTGTAGTGGCCAACTAAAACTGGCCACCGCGTTAGCGTTTTTCCAGTATCTATTTTCTGATTCGTTTGGTGGCACCCCACTGTTATATTCATGCGGCCTGAGTGCGCTGTAATATCCCACGATATAGTCGGTAATTTCATGAGCTGCTTCGCTGAAGCTTATGTAGCCCGTTACCGGTATCCACTCGTTTTTCAGACTTCTGAAGAAG
>NZ_JBPESN010000091.1:0-7445 GCF_051710625.1 Sodalis sp. (in: enterobacteria)
ACTATATCGTGGGATATTACAGCGCACTCAGGCCGCATAAATATAACGGTGGGTTGCCACCAAACGAATCAGAAAATAGATACTGGAAAAACGCTAACGCGGTGGCCAGTTTTAGTTGACCACTACAGTTTGCCGTTAAGGGGTAAATTTGATCCTTGTCACCATCCGGGCTAACGGTGGTGTAGAGGCAAATTGATGTGTCACACTGATAGCCAGTGTTATATCAATTCCCTTACTATTTACAGGATAATCCATGTCAACCGAATGGCAATAACAGCAAAAGAAGCGGTGATAACTCATTTCTGTTGCTTTCCGGCTTCCGGCTGGGTAGTTTTCAGGGAGTGTCAGTTCAGCTTAGACGCCGCGGCGTCGGTGGATAACAGCATGAGCGGTGATGGCAACCCCTGCCTGTCCTGCGGCGCCTGCCGCGCTTTTTTTCGCGTATCTTTTTACTGGGCCGAGGCGGATGACGGCGCAGGGGCCAGGTGCCGGCGGCGTTAACGGAACCGCTCACCCCATTCTTGCGTTGTATGTCAGGCACCAACGATCGCCTCGCGTTCTGTCGCGCGCTGCAAGGCCAAATCGGCGAGCGCGTCAGCTGCACCCTCTATGCCTCCCGTCCTTCCCTCTGTCGGGAATTTCAGATGAGCAGCGGAGATAGCCGGGCAAACGCCGCCAGCGATCGCGCCCGGGCGCATTATGGCCTGCCGCCGCTGGCGCGAACGATGACGCAGGGGATTATCGTGCCACGCTCGCCCCCGGATAATGCATTAGGGTGCCAAGCCGTGGATTAACAGGGTAGAATAGAGGGCTAGCCTAATCGTTGATTGTTTTGCCAAGGAGCCCCCCCATGCCAATTATGGCAAGTACTTTGTACCGCGACATGCTGAATTTTTTCCGTAATCAGTTTGCCAGTATCCTGCTGTTGGCGCTGTTGACGGCGCTGATAAGCGTCGTGCTGGGCCATACGCTGTCTCCGGGAAGTGAGCAACTGATGACCCTGAGCGACGGTACTTATATGGGCGATACCGCCGATATGAGTCTGCAGCAGCTGGTACAACAGATGTCAGTGGAACAGCAACGGGTATTGCTGAAAGCTTCCGCCGCCGGCACCCTGGCGGGTCTGGTCGGCAATGTGCTGTTGGCCGGCGGGCTGCTGACCATGATCCGCCAGGTGTCCAACCGCCAGCCCGTTAACATATTGCGCTCCATCGGCCTGTCGGCGCCGCTGTTGCCGCGCCTGCTGCTGCTTATCTTTTTTACAACGCTGCTGGTACAACTGGGACTGCTGTTGATTATCGTACCGGGTATCCTGCTGGCCATCGCCTTTAGCCTGGCGCCGGTCATCGCCACCAGAGACAATCTGGGCGCGATCAAATCAGTGCGCCTGAGCGCCCGGCTGGCGTTTGCCAATCTTCGTCTGTTGGCGCCAGCGGTCTTGTTCTGGCTGCTGGCCAAGGCCGCGGTACTTCTGCTGGCCACTCAGTTCACTCTGGTGTCATCGTTGGTGGCGGCGGTATTATTGAATGGATTGAGCAATCTGATTTCCGCCCTGCTGCTAATCTATCTTTATCGTCTGTACATGCTGTTGCGGCAGGCCTGATGGCCGGCGTTTACCCTCTTTACCGGTGGATTTTGTTATGAAGCAGTTTCTGGATTTTTTGCCCTTGGTGGTGTTTTTTATCGTCTATAAGCTCTACGACATTTACTACGCCTCCGGCGCGTTGATCGTTGCCTCTGCGCTGGTATTGGTTTACACCTGGCGGCGCTATCGCAAGGTCGAGAAAGTCGCCCTGATTACCTTCGTGCTGGTAGCGATCTTCGGCTCGCTGACGCTTTATTATCACAACGCGGAATTTATCAAGTGGAAGGTGACGGTGATTTATTCGTTGTTTGCCGCCGCGCTGCTGATTAGCCAATTTGTATTCGGCAAGCCGCTTATCCAGCGTATGCTGGATAAAGAGATCCGTCTCCCTGCCCGTGTCTGGAACAACTTGAATATTGCCTGGGCGCTTTTCTTCCTGGCCTGCGGCGCAGCGAACATTTATATCGCTTTCTGGCTGCCGCAGAGCGTGTGGGTCAATTTTAAGGTTTTCGGCCTCACCGGCCTGACGTTGGTCTTTACGCTGCTCAGCGGCATTTATATCTACCGCCATATGGCGGAAGACGAGTAAAACAATAATATCCATTAATCCTGCGCCTTCAGCGTGGGTGTCGTTAAGCGGGAGTAATGATGAGCGAAGAGATGACGCCTAGCGGCGAGATGGTGCTGCGTACGCTGGCAATGCCGGCTGACACCAATGCCAACGGCGATATTTTTGGCGGCTGGCTGATGTCGCAAATGGATATCAGCGGCGCTATTCCGGCGAAAGAGCTGGCTCAGGGTCGGGTAGTGACGGTGCGCGTCGACGGTATGACATTTCTGAAATCGGTCGCGGTGGGAGATGTCATTTGTTGCTATGCTAAGTGCCTAAAAACCGGCAACAGCTCGCTGACCCTCAATATTGAGGTCTGGGTGAAGAAAGTGTCTTCGGAGCCCATCGGCCAGCGCTACCGGGCGACCGAGGCGGTGTTTACGTACGTCGCGGTGGATAATGACGGTAAACCTCACCCACTGCCGCCGGACCGGCGGCAGCGCAGCGCAGCGGACTAAGGTGCTCAACGGGCGGCGTCCTTGCGCCCGGTTTTGCGCCGTTATCCGCCGCTGCTGACGTTCTCAAGGTCGAATTTGAAATTGACCGTCAAATTGGTTGCCGGCTTGCCCGGCTCATAGGTCCAGCGGAGCATGGCTAAACGGATATCGTGCTCGAACATGTTACGTGGCTGAGCCGATAGCACCCGCACATTTTCCACCCGCCCCTCGGCATTGACGTCGAACATCACACTCACGCGGCCCTCAATGCCCAACGCCCTTGCCCGCGGGGGATAAATGGGGTTGGTACGCTGCATGGCCCGCGGCGCATTACTCACGCTTTTCACGCTGCTGCTCTTCGGAGCGCTGGTTACCGGCGCGGTGGTTGGACGAACCGACGGCGCGCTGGGGGCGGGCGTCGCCGGACGCGTCACGGGTTTCGGCGGCTGGGGTTCGATTTCACGGTGCCGTTCAGGTTTGGGTTTCAGTTTTGGTTTCGGCGTGGGTTTAGGCACCAGCACCGGCGCGGGCGGTTCCGGTTCAGGCTCCGGGATAGGTTGCGGCTCGACTTCCGGATCGGGTTGGACAGGCTGCGGCTCAGGCGCCACCAGCATCACGGTCATGGGCTGCTCGACGGCTGAGGGTAAACTTATCGGCGGGGCCGTGGCATAGAGTAATCCTGCGACCAAAAAAACGTGTAATCCGGCAGAAGCAATAAACGGCCAGGAAAAGCGGCAGGTCTGATTCAAAATAGTTAACGCCATATCATTGGAAGTCGTGGATGAGAGCAAAGTTTAAATGCAAATAGCAATTATATTCAATAACTGTCAGCGATCTCTTTATCGTTTAGCGCATTTATTTGTCAGAGGGCAGGCAGGCGCGCCGGACCTTTCGCTCTAGGGCCACTGTCTCAGCGCTCATGTGTCGGCGCCCGCCGCCTGCCCCCTTTAACACGTCCCGGCGGCGTAACTTTTCATTGCGCTATAGGGTGCAATATCATAACGTGAATTATTTTTACTTATTCCAGGTTGGGAGTTTTGCCGTGCTCTATGTCATCTATGCCGAAGACGTGGCCGATTCGTTAGAAAAGCGACTATCGGTTCGCCCTACCCATCTCGCGCGTCTCCAGCTGCTGCGTGATCAGGGCCGCTTGCTTACGGCCGGCCCCACCCCCGCCATAGACAGCAATGACCCCGGCGCAGCGGGGTTCAGCGGTTCAACGGTCATCGCCGAATTTGACTCCCTTGAAGCGGCGCAAGCCTGGGCCGAAGCCGATCCCTATGTCGCCGCCGGCGTGTATGCGACCGTGCAGGTCAAGCCCTACAAAAAGGTCTTCTGACCGCCAACGCAGCGGGTGCGTGCCCCGTCAAGCCCCACGGTGTGGGGAAACAGGCGGCGCCAGCCTTCCCCCTGCCCAACGGCGCCTGGGTGCCGCCGGCCACACTGGCCCCGGCCCGAATACCTATGATGACCGTCGCCCACGGCGCCATGGTCGCCATAGGACTGGGGATGCAACACGGAACGCAAGGTCGATAGTGTAAAAATCTCATGGTGTCATGCAAGAGTGGCAGGGGGATATTGTGGCTGGCGGTAAACGGTCCCTTCAATGATAAATTCACCACAATTTCCGTGAGCGTGGCGCGAAATCATTCTATTTAGGGATTTTCGCAGTCAACTTTATAAATTGACGCGTTTTAGTACGTTATCTCACCGCTTTTTGACGGACAGTTCCGAATCATGCCGCATTGGAGGATATCCGGTTTGTACCCCGCCCGCCAGCTTATCGCATAACGTAGAAATGCTGTACTCCCGGTTAAACACTTAACAGTAGGAGGTAAATATGTTGAATAAAACACTGATGGCAGCCTTGGTGCTGTCCGCGGTCAGCAGCTCGTCCGTTTACACCGCCGGCGCGGCCGGTACGACTGCTGCGGCATTGCAGAGCGCATCCAGCAGTGCCAGCAGCAGTGATGCCAGCTTTGTGTCCAGCTTTGTCGCCGCGGTGGCCTCGGCGAGCGATCCGGAAAACACCGGTTTCTACATCAACCTCAACCACGCGACCGCCACGCAGTAACGCTGCAGGCAACGCCTAAGGGAGGAAAACAGGCAGAGTGTTTGTCACATCTCAATCGGCATAAAAGCGGTTTTTTTACCGCCTGAAAATCAAGGAAATACCCCGTCTGGAGCGTAGTTGCGACGACCCGCAGAGACAGCGCCAGCGTTCGATTCAGTTCAGCGTATAGGCGAGGGAAAATAGCAACGAACGCTGCTGCTGTTTGAGCTGAAGATGGCTCAAGCGCGCCAAGCGCCGATAAGTGTGGGATTGGGCTTCTACCCACTGGGTGCGCCGACGCTGCATACGCCAACGGCTCACTTCGTTACGGCTTCTTTTCATCACAAAGACCTTGGGAACGAGCTTAAACGAACGCTCGCCATTATAGCTGTTTTTTTCATCCCTGCCAAGCCGCGTGCGGATGCAGCGTATTATGCGCCGGGTAAAACAATTTCCTCTTTGCGCCCCTTATGCGTAAACTCAGGCTAACGCTCCGCGAACAGGATTTTTCGCCCCTATGACAACGCTTTATACCGTAATCAACTGGTTATTGCTGTTCGGCTATTGGTTGTTGATCGCAGGCGTCACCCTGCGGGTTATGATGAAACGTCGCGCGGTGCCCTCCGCCATGGCCTGGCTGCTGGTCATCTATATTCTCCCCCTGGTGGGGATTATTACCTATCTGCTGTTCGGCGAACTCAATCTGGGTAAACGCCGCGCCGAACGCAGTAAGGCCCTTTGGCCGTCCACCGCCAAGTGGATCGAAGATCTCAAAGGCTGTCGCCGCATTTTTGCCAGTGAAAATAGCGAAGTGGCCCGGGCGTTGTTTCAACTGTGCGAGCACCGTCAGGGCATGGGTGGCCTGAAGGGCAACCAAATGCAGCTGCTGACCAGCAGCGATGATGCCCTGCGGGCGCTGGTCCGCGATATCGGCCTGGCGCAAAACAATATTGAGATAGTGTTCTATATCTGGCAGAACGGCGGCCTGGTGGACCAGGTGGCTGAGGCGTTAATGGCGGCGGCGCGGCGCGGCGTGCGCTGCCGGCTAATGCTCGATTCCGCCGGCAGCGTGGACTTTTTCCGCAGTCCCTACCCCGCACTGATGCGCGCCGCCGGAGTGCATGTCGTAGAAGCCCTGCACGTCAGCCTCCTGCGCGTCTTTCTGCGCCGCATGGATTTGCGCCAGCATCGCAAAATGGTGCTGATTGACAATTATATCGCCTACACCGGCAGCATGAACATGGTGGATCCGCGTTTTTTCAAACAGGACGCCGGCGTCGGGCAATGGATCGATATCATGGCGCGCATGGAGGGGCCGGTTGCGACCGCGATGGGGATCATTTTCTCCTGCGACTGGGAAATAGAAACCGGGGAACGCATCCTGCCGCCGCCGCCCGACGTCAATATCATGCCGTTTGAACAGGCCACCGGACACACCATTCAAGTGATCGCGTCGGGGCCCGGTTTCCCCGAGGGGGTCATTCATCAGGCGTTGCTCACCTCGATTTATGCGGCGCGCGAACAACTGGTGATGACCACGCCCTACCTGGTGCCGAGCGACGATTTGCTCCACGCCATTTGTACCGCGGCGCAGCGCGGCGTGGAGGTCCATATTATCGTTCCACGCCATAACGATTCCATGTTGGTAGGCTGGGCCAGCCGTGCCTTTTTTGCCGAACTACTAGAAGCCGGAGTGCTGATCCATCAGTTTGGAGGCGGTCTGCTGCATACTAAGAGTGTGCTGGTCGACGGTCAATTGAGTCTGGTGGGGACGGTAAATCTGGACATGCGCAGCCTATGGCTTAATTTTGAGATAACCCTGGTCATCGACGATGACGATTTTGGCAGCGATCTGGCGCGGGTACAGGAGGACTATATCGCCCGCTCACGGCTCATTGAAGCCAAAGTCTGGTCAAAGCGTCCCTACTGGCAGCGTATTGTCGAGCGGCTGTTCTACTTTTTCAGTCCATTACTGTAATTTTGCCGGACGGCATGCTGTAATAGCGCCAATTCAGCTAACGGGACAGTAATGATGGATGTAGACAATTGTCTGACGGACAACGAAACACTCGAAGCGGCCTACGATATTTTTCTTGAACTGGCGCAGAATAATCTCGATCCGGCGGACGTTTTGCTATGCACTGCAGTTTGAGCAGCGCGGCGCGGCAGAGCCGTTTGATTCGTCAGAAGCGTGGCATGAGCAGGTGGATTTCGATCTCAATCCCGATCTTTTCGCCGAAGTGGTCTGTAGTGGCCAACTAAAACTGGGCACCGCGTTAGCGTTTTTCCAGTATCTATTTTCTGATTCGTTTGGTGGCAACCCACCGTTATATTTATGCGGCCTGAATGCGCTGTAATATCCCACGATATAGTCGGTAATTTCATAAGCTGCTTCGCTGAAGCTTATGTAGCCCGTTACCGGTATCCACTCGTTTTTCAGACTTCTGAAGAAGCGCTCCATCGGACTGTTATCCCAACAATTACCACGCCGACTCATGCTTTGTTTGATCCGGTAACGCCACAGCAACTGCCGGAACTGCCTGCTTGTATAGTGGCTACCCTGATCGCTGTGGAACATCACTCCGGCTGGTTTACCACGCGTTTCCCATGCCATTTCCAGTGCTTTGATGATTAGTCTGCTGTCCGGGGAGAACGACATAGCCCAGCCCACCGGTTTCCTCGCGAACAGATCAAGAACAACCGCAAGGTATGCCCAGCGTTTCCCGGTCCAGATATACGTCACATCGCCGCACCATACCT
>NZ_JBPESN010000092.1:0-7398 GCF_051710625.1 Sodalis sp. (in: enterobacteria)
CGAAGCAGCTCATGAAATTACCGACTATATCGTGGGATATTACAGTGCACTCAGGCCGCATAAATATAATGGTGGGTTGCCACCAAACGAATCAGAAAATAGATTCTGGAAGAACGCTAACGCGGTGGCAAGTTTTAGTTGACCACTACAGTTAGGGTATTACTCAACAGAATCGGCGTTTGCAAGAGCCCCAGTTCAGCCACCTGCACCAGACCCACCGGCTTGGCAAAGCCATTCAGCACCGCCGCGCCGCACGGCCACCCGCCCGCGATCGCGCCAGCGCCCCAACATCAGCCGCAGGTGCTGATGCAGATAGTCATTCATGGTAACGCTCCGCCGGTTGCGGCGCTCAGACGCGCGGCGCCCCCCCCCGCCAACGGCAGCGAGGACCCCAGCATACACAGCCCACCATCACCCGCAGACCCTAAAATTGGGCTTCCGCCACCATCGCCAGTGCCTCGGTAAGCCCGCCGCACTTGTCCAGCTTGATGTTGATCATGTCATAGTGCCCGCGCAGACCGGCAATATCCTCTGCGCTATGGCAGCTTTCATCGGCGCAAACCAGGATGGGATGAACGCAACGCAGCAGATCGGCGTCCTGCCCGGCGGGCAATGGCTGTTCGATCATGGCAATACCGTAGGACTGTAGCGCGGCCAATAAACTGCCCAGATCAACGCCATCCCAGGCCTCGTTGGCATCGATAATCAGCGTGGCGCGCGGGGCGACAGCGCGGACAGCGGCCACTTTTTCCAGAATATGGTCCAGTTTGATTTTCAGCAATTGCGCACCGCGACCCACGGCCTCAGCCGCTGCGGACGCCATCGACTCGACCGGGCCAAGGCTCAGGGTTTCCGCGCAGCGAATAGCGCCGCTGGCCGGCGGCGTACGGCCTGTTAATTGCCACAGCGCGCAATCCCGCGCGTTGCGCGCCGAGCCAGGCGGTAACATGCGGCCTGGCTGCTCGCGGTTTATGCCTGCTTCAACGGCCGCGCGTAACGCCTCCAACTGACGGCATATCCCGTCAGGATAAGCCTGGTAGCGGGGCATTAGGGCGTCACTCGCCGCTGGCGCTGATGCCGCCCTCCGTCAGCGTGACCCGCACCACCGGTACTGCCGTACGCGCGCCGCGCGCAATCACAAACGGCCGCGCCAGCGGCAGGTCAAGCGTTTCAATCGTTAACGTCCGCATTTTACCCTTGCTCCTGGAGCAGACGGGCGATCTTTTCAATGCCAAACCGCACCGGCTCGGTCGCCGGCACCCCAAATTGCTCACTCAGCCGGCGGCAATAGTCATGCGCTTGCGCCTCGCCGGCGCCAGAGGTGCTAATGGCGAACCCCGCCAGTTTGATGTCACGGCAGGTGACCGCCGCCGCACGCAAATTGGCGTCGACACAGGCATCCAGTTGCACCATCGGCTGCTGCGGTAGGTGGCGCATGTAAGGACGGTCCATTTCATGGCACATTACCAGCCACTGCGGCTGAGCGTCATGAAGCATGGCCCATGCTAACCCCGGCGTAAGAAGGATAAAACAGGGATCCCTGCCCCTCAATAATATCCCAATGATCGGCGTCACTGGTCGGCGACAACGCTTCCGCGGCGCCGGCAATAAAATTGGCCATCACGGCGTCGATGGCGATCCCCTCCCCCGCCACCAGAATACCGGTCTGGCCGGTAGCGCGAAAATCGGCGCTCATGCCGCGCTGCCGCATGGCTGCCTCCAGCGCCAATGAAGTGTACATATTGCCCACTGAGCAGTCGGTCCCCACCGTCAGAACACGTTTACCGCTACGCTGTTTCCCGCTGCCGACCCTCAGATCCGGGCGCATATGGCGCACATCAAACAACGCGACACCGTGCTGTTCCGCCAACGCTGCCAATCCCGGCGTAGAAGATAGCCGCTCATGTAGACCGCTGGCAACATTCATACCGGCGCGAATGGCCGAGCGTACCGTCTCAACCCAATGCGGGGGCAAAAAGCCGCCCGCGTTTACCGTGCCCAGCACCAGCGTGCGTGCGCCAGCCGCTGCTGCTGCCTCAATGGCAAGATCATCCAGGCCAAGGGAAACCGTACAACCGGGCAACCGCAATTGGCCAAGACAATGATCGGGACGCCAGACCTGAATACCTCGCGCAGTTTTCGCCCCCAGCGGATCGGTGACATTGCCAAGAAAAAGCAAATAAGGTTGCGGAATCAGCATAGCGATACTCTCAGTAAACGGAACCGACCTCTACTATTCCACTCACCCTCGCAGAAGGCGAATATCTGTTTGATGGCAGGGTATAACCTCAGGCTATAGGCACACCATTCTTCCCCTGACCAGGCCTTTTGCGCCCGTCAGCTTTCGAAATGAAACGATACCGCTGGCACATCGGCGGCAGGCTTGTTTAGGAAAAGAACCTTCCCTAGACTCTCCCCATGGGCAAAAATTCCGTAAACAACGCCGCTGCTGGCACGCCGTCAACGCTTCCCCCCACGAATGCCTCCCGCCACCCAACGGCCGGCGTTCGCGCCCGGCCACGCCAATTCGATACTGAGCAAGCGCTGGATCGGGCGATGCAGGTATTCCGCACCAAAGGCTATCACGCCGCCTCTGTGGCTGATTTGGCCGCTGACATGGGGTTGACGGTGGGTAGCACTTACAAAACCTTTCGCGATAAACAAACCTTTTTTTATAGGTGTTTGAACGCTATCTTAGTAAGCGTCGGCAGGAGACGCGTGAGCCGCAGGCGCTGGCCGTCACCGGCCGCGACAAGGTAGCGGTGCTGCTACAAGACTATGCCACGCTCTCGCAGGGTGTCGAGGGGATCCGCGGCTGTCTTCTGGTGGCAGGCAGCGCGACACAGGTCTGTGCGCTGGAAGCGGTGCTAGCACGGCGGGTACGTCAGGCGCTGGACGCCAATCAAATCCGGATAGCCGTGTTTATCCGCACGGGTCAGGAAGACGGCTCGGTCGATCCAGGGTTAAATGCGAAGCACACCGCCCTGCTCATGTTGGCATTGCTGCAAGGAATGCGCGTGGTCGGCAAGGCCGGACGGCAACGTGAGGAGATGATGGCGATCGCCGCGCTGGCGCTGCGTTTGCTAGACCGCCACGCCGTTGCCGCAGCAACTACGGCGTTTTGCTCAGAATAAGCAGCGCGTATACCGGCTGCCGCTCTCGTAAGCGGTTTCGCCGCTGACAGCCATTTTCTGACCTTCGTAGAAGATTTTAGCCTGCTGATTTTGCGGCAGTACCTCCGCCAGAGCTGCGATTGCCGGGCTTCCCTGGCAAACATCTCCACCGCGCTGAACAGCGGCTTGCCATAGCCCCGACCGATAAATTCGCGCAGAAAATAGATCTTTTTCAGCTGGCCGCCCAAGGCACTTGTATCCGATCTGGGCATTTCGCATAAAAGCTTCTCCAGCCCGATATCCTAGCCGTCAACGCTGGCAATCAGCTAGCGGCGCGGCTGGGCAAAGCTTTTCTCAAGGGAAGGCGCAGCGTAGTCACCCGCCAGAAAGTCCGCCAGCGCCTGTTTCTCAGGCCAAAGATGACCAAAATGACCGATATAGCTCTCATAACCCAGCGCGGTCAGGGAATTGGCATCCTTGCGGCGGGCGAGGCGAATTTCCAGCATAGTTTCAGCCAGTGATTAATAGGGTGGTCTCGGCCGGTTATCATAAAGGCAGCGACGATGGGATCCAATGCCGGCAGCCACAAAAGGTTATTGCCGCAGCGGCAGATGACAACATTTCGCGGCGCTGTCACGCAGATGAACACGGGTCAACAGAGCACGTTTGCCCGTGGCCGGCGGCTCTCAAGCTTAATCATACAGGCAAGACGCTGCGCGGTATTTTGCAGCAATCCTCGACCCTCGCGTTGCACTCTCCCGCAAGGCTAAGCATGGCGCGCTGCGGCGCGTCAGCACCATCAGCAGACTGGCGAGGATACAGCCGCCGCCGATCCATCCCGATGTCGTAATATGTTCATTGAGCAGCAGGGCCGCCAGCAGTGCGCCAAACAGCGGCTCGGTGCCCAGCAACAGCGAAAGCCGCGAAGGCAAAGTTCGGCTGGCGGCATAATTTTGCGCGAAAAAAGCGAAAAGCGTGGCAAACAATGCAAGATACAAGGTAATGCCCCAGAATAACCATGATGCGGGCAAAGGCGGCGGCGATCGAAACGTGATGAGCAGCAATAGCCAACCGCCGACCGCGACCACCCCGGTCTGTACCGCGGTCAGCGCCAACGCCGGCACCGGCCGGTGTGCGGTCAAGCGCCGGGTGTAACACACCAGACAGGCGCGAAGTAGCGCCGCGGCCGTAACCCTTCCCCACGCCCCAGATGCAGCGCACGCCCGCCGCATAACCAGTAGACGCCAAGCAACGACAGTAGCGCCGACAGCAACACTCTTCGGTCGAGCCGCGCCCGGTAAGCCAACCATTCCACCAGCGGCGTAAAAATGACGAACAGGCTGATTAAGAAAGCCGCATTACCGGTGCTGATAATGGCCACGCCCTGCGTCTCGCAGATAAATACGCCCAGCAGAATTAGCCCCAGCGGCAGACCGGGGTGCACCGGCGGCCCCGCGCAGCTGCGGCAGGAGCACCAGAAAGGTCAACGTAAAACGCAGTGCGATAAAATCCAGTACCGGATAATACACGAGCGCCTGTTTCGTAGCAGCATAGCTGCGCCCCCAAATTACCGCGACCAGCAATAGCATGGCATCGGCTAACTGCAGCACCGGCCGGCTTTGGCGTACTGACGCGATATTCTGCATGTCTAATCCATAATCGATAATGTTTGGCAAAGGTTGCAGTATATTCCTTTGTTGTCTGAGCAATAATTATCTAAAATTGAACAACACTTATTCCCTATGAGAACAAATCAACTGCTACCGCTGTTGCCTAATATGGTGGTATTGGTCAAGGTGGTGGAGAAAAACGGCTTTCCGCCGCCGCCAGCGAATTGAATACCACCGCCTCTGCGGTGAGCCGACAGATAGCCAGGCTGGCGCAGGCGCTCGGATTGCGGCTTTTGGAACACAGCACGCGCCGCCTGCGCCTGAACGAAGCGGGTAATGAGGTGTATCAATGCTGTCAGCGAATCCTGACCAGCGCCAGAGATGTTCTGGCAATTTCCGACCGGGTTGATGCCCGCCCCGCAAGATGAGGTCCGGCTGAGCGTTCCAAAAGCGCTGGGCAAATTCGTTATCGCCCCATTGATAGGTCCTTTCTTGCAGCGTTACCCACAGATGGACGTTGCGCTGCAATTAACCGATACCCTGCCGGATTTGCTGGCGAGCGATCTCGATACGCTTATTGCCATCGGCGATAGACCCCCGGAGAATCTGGCCGGCCGGCCGCTGACGTTTGTACGCCAGTTGCTGTGCGCCACGCCGCAATACCTCAACCGGCGCGGCACGCCAGAGCAGCCGAAAAATTTAGCGTGGCACGATTGTATCTGGCTGGGCGCAACCCCGAAGGATAACCGCTGGCGGTTTCGCCAGGGCGAGTAACGGCGGCAGGTTGAAGTCCAGGGCCGTTTTGTGAGTAACCACAGCGAAGCGCGCATGGCGGTTCTCCTGGATCATCTGGACATTACCTGCCTGCCGCACTTTACCGCCGCTGCCGCCTTGGCGGAGGAAACGGTGGTGCCGGTGTTGCCCCAGTGGCGCTATGATTGCCCCTATCAAGAGACAGCCTGGGTGCTGTATCGCCCCAATCCACAGTTGCCGCCCAAAATGCGGGTGTTAATAGATTATCTGGCGCCAGCGCTGGCCGATAATGCCAGTAGTCGTCCACCCGCGCCGTCGATTCCGTAACGGCGACGCGATGCCGGCCGGCGCGGGGAACCGCTCCGCTACCCTCGGGCGATTACTGCCGGCTTGAGGCAAAGGCCGGTAAGTGAATAGCGCCTGTGAGTAACAATTTTTGCTAGAAGACGCTGTCCGGGTAGCGACTTTCGACGCCACCCGGTTACGGCGTGAATAAGGTGCTTTATTACCTAAAGCACATCGGGCAATGTTACTGTCAATCGCGGCCCTCTCTGCTCATAATGCATGTCAGACCCTACTATTTTGTCCGTTGGCGAAAAGTGTTAGTCTTGACGTCTAATTATCCTGTTCAGAGTCATCTATGGCTTATCTCTATTTGTTTATTGCTATAATCGCGGAAATCATTGCCACCTCGTCCATCAAGGCTTCGGCGGGCTTTAGCAAACTGACGCCTTCGCTTTTGGTGATAGTCGGCTATGCCATCTCATTTACCCTGTTGTCGCTGGTCCTTAAAACCATACCCGTGGGTATCGCTTATGCAAGCTGGTCCGGGTTAGGTATTATTTTTGTCGCCATCGTGAGCTATTTCTTGTATGGGCAACGGTTGGATGCCGTGGCAATATTTGGTATTGCCCTGATTATCGCCGGCGTTATGATCATTAATCTTTTCTCCAAAATCGCCGGTCATTGATCAACCTTATTATGTTTTAACTTAAGTATTCGAGAATGCAACAATGAAACTATCAAGCCAAGATCCAGAGGATCATCATATTAAACTCCGTCCCTTGGAACGTGAGGATCTGCATTTTATTCATCAACTCAATAATAATGAGATGATGATGCGCTACTGGTTTGAAGAACCGCATGAAGCTTATGTGGAGTTGAAAGATCTTTATCAAAAGAATATTCACAATATTAGCGAACGCCGGTTTATCATCGACAAGCTGGGTGTAAGCGTCGGCCTGGTCGAACTAGTGGATATCGATCATATCCACCGGCGCGCCGAGTTTTCCATTTTAGTGGCACCCGAGCATCAGGGCAAAGGCTACGCCAGCGTTGCGACGCATCTGGCGCTGAATTTCGGCTTTATGGTACTTAATCTGCATAAACTGTACCTAATCGTTGATGAAGAAAATACCAAAGCCATCCATATCTATACCAAGATGGGTTTCAAGCAGGAAGGGGTATTGCTGCAGGAATTTTTTATCAACGGCCAATATCGCAATACGTTGCGCATGTGCCTGTTCCAACACGAATATCAACACGCCCGCGCCGCGGCTCGTGAGCTCAAGCGCTGAATATTGCATGGGTATCTACACCCCCAGGGTAGCCGGGATAAAGCGCTGAACTAGACAAAGGCGCCGGCTACATGACGGCCGAGCAGAAACGAGAATCGTCGCTTAGGCGGCCGCGTCTAACGGGGACAGGGTGAAAACGATGAACGGCGCATGGGCAACCGCGCCTTCAGGCAGCAGTGTGTAGTGGCACACTGAATTTGGCCACCTGAACAGAGGTAATATGCTCACCTCAGAACAACACGGGTGCACCAATAAAAAGAAGAAATTTTAGTCCTGAATTTAAACGCGAATCCGCTCAACTGGTTGTCGACCAAAATTACACCGCCGCGCCAGCAGCAAAAGCCA
>NZ_JBPESN010000093.1:0-7345 GCF_051710625.1 Sodalis sp. (in: enterobacteria)
CTGACCAGCCCCAGCTCTTTCATGAGCCTGCCTGCGAGCCAGCGCCCCATCCGGAAGCCTCTCTGGGTTGCCATGGTGGCGATACTTCTCGCGCCAGCGGCACCATGGCTGATACTGTGCAGTTCATAAACCTGACTGCGCGATACCGTTCGCCTGCCGTCTGGCCTGTCAGGACGACTTTTCCAGTATTTGTAACTGCTGCGATGAACCCTGAACACGTGGCAGAGTGTGGCCACAGGATAATGCGCTCTGAGTTTCCCGATTAACGAGAACTGTTCAGGGAGTCTGACATCAAAATCGCTGTAGCCTTTTTTAATATTTCGTTTTCCATTTCAATGCGTTGTACTTTCTTCTTGAGCTCACGTATTTCGATTTGTTCCGGGTTATGGGAGAGGCCTTTGGCGTTTTCCCCTGTCGCTTATCACGCAGTTGTTTTACCCATTTCGTCATCGTAGAAAGGCCGACGTTCATGGCTTTTGCTGCTGGCGCGACGGTGTAATTTTGGTCGACAACCAGTTGAGCGGATTCGCGTTTGAATTCAGGACTAAAATTTCTTTTTTTCATTGGTGCACCCGTGTTGTTCTGGGGTAAGCAGATCACCTCTGTTCAGGTGGCCAAATTCAGTGTGCCACTACACTGTACGCTGGAGGCGAACGATATGCGCTTTACCACGCCGCAGGGGTTTAACAGCGGCGGCCAGTTCTACAGCTATTTGCGTGACAGCTTCGACGTACTTTACGCCGAAGGGAAGACGTCACCCAAGATGCTTTCCATCGGCATGCACGGCCGCATACTTGACCGGCCTGGCCGGTTTCGCGTGCTGCAACGTTTTCTGGATTATATCCAACAGCACGAACGGGTGTGGATTTGCCGTCGTCAAGATATCGCCGACCACTGGATTGGCCACCATCCCTACCATGAAGCGCATCCGGCGCAGGACGGGTAACAAAGAGCGTCGCTCGCCGAAAAATCCTCGTTTACGCTCGTTTGTAAAGCGCAGACGCAGACGACCATCTAGTGGCTGGGAAATCAAAGCTGAAAGAGGCCAGGACGCGAGCGACGGGCGCCTTGTCGGCGCGTCCGGCCATCGGCGGGTTAAGGTTGCAGGCTGAATCCATCAGCATCCCGCCAGGCGGGAAATGTTTCACGGTATTGACGCAGCGCCGAGAGCGACAGGCGTGCCTGTACGCAGGTTGCCGCGTCCGGTTCGGCCTGTGCCAGCACCGTTCCCATGGGATCCAGGATCAGGCTATTATCGCTATAGTGCTGCCGATTGCCATCGTCGCCAACGCGATTGCAGCCGGCGACGTAAGCCTGGTTTTCGGTGGCGCGGCGCGCTGCCAGCAGCGTTTGCCAGTGCGCGCCGCGCGCCGCTGGCCAATTAGCGACGTACAGCGCCAGATCGTAATCCTGTCGATTGCGCGACCACAGCGGAAAGCGCAGGTCATAACAGACCAGCGGCAATATCCGCCAGCCGCACCAGCCTATCACCACCCGTTCCTGGCCGGCCTGATAATGGTGATGCTCGTCGGCCATTCTGAACAGATGACGTTTATCATAGAGGTGCGTCACGCTGTCGGGTTGCACCAACAAGAAACGGTTGACCGCCCCCGCGGGCGTAGCGATGGCCGCGCTGCCACCTACCATTGCGCCGCTACGTTGGGCCCAATCCCCAAGCCATGCCACCACCCGCTGCTCGGGCAGGGCGTTGCCTGCCGCTTCCATGGCGAAACCGGTAGTAAACATTTTCGGCAGGAGAATCAGATCCTGATCAATGAGCGGCGCCAGCAGGCGGTCAAAGTGGGCCAGATTCGCCTTGCCGTCCCATCCACACCAGCGGCTGCTGCAACAGGCTAAGCGCTAAAGTCGACATAAGCGCTCCGCGGCGGCGTCCAGCGTCTGATCGCCTTTGGCGAAGCACAGACGGATTAGTTTATGCGGGAAGGGGTCGGCGCAGAACACCGATAGCGGAATAGCGGTTATCGCCGACATGGGTGGTGAGCCACTCACAAAAGCTGACGTCGTCTTTATCGGAGAGGGCGCTGTAATCAGCCAGCAGAAAATAGGTGCCTTCACAAGGCAGCAGTTGCAACCGGCTGGGCCCCAGCGCCTGCACCAGGTGGTCGCGCCGCTGGCGATAGAACGCCGGCTGCTGCTGCCAGTGCGCCGGCTCCTGGCGTAACATATCGGCGAGGGCCAGCTGTGCCGGCGTGTTGACCGCGAAGGTCAGATATTGATGTATTTTGCGTACTTCGACGCTCAAGGCCGCTGGCGCTACGCAATAACCGACTTTCCACCCGGTCATATGGTATGTCCTGCCGAAGGAGGAAACGGCAATAACGCGCTGGCGCAGTCCGTCATGGGCGAGCACGCTTTGATGGCCGCCATCGGCAAAGCAGATATGTTCATACACTTCATCGCTCAAGACATAGATTTCCCGATCGGCGATGGGGCCTGCCACAGCCGCTGGAAATCCTCCGCCTGCCAGACGCTGGCCAAGGGATTATGCGGCGTGTTGAGGATAACAAGCCGGGTGCGATCGCTTAGCACCTCACCAAACTGCGCCCAGTCACCGCGAAACGCCGGCGGCTGCAGTGCAAGACGACGCGTGACGCCGCTGGCCAGCTCGACCGCCGGCCCGTAGCTATCATAGCTGGGATCGAAGCAGACAACTTCATCTCCCGACCGCACCAAGGCGCTGATGGCGGCGAACAGGGCCTCGGTCGCGCCAGCGGTGACGGTCACCTCGGCATCGGCGTCGGGACGTCAGCCGTAGAGTTGCGCGGTTTTATCGGCGATGGCCTCGCGCCACGGCGCGAGGCCGGTCATCGGAGCATATTGATTGGCGCCCTGGCTTACATGCCAGGCCAGCCGGGATTTCAAATAGTCGGGACCGTCGAAATCGGGAAAACCCTGAGACAGGTTAATCGCCTGGTGGCGTTACGCTAGCGCACTCATCCGGGTAAAGATGGTGGTGCCCAGCGCCGGAAGGTTACTTTGCGGGACAAGCGAAGTACTCATGGTTAATATGACTCCTGATAGCCGGGTTTTGAGCCAATATAACATGCTGGCTATATTTGACAATCAAGACGTGTAGACGGCTAAATACCCGACGCGCGCTTGGTCAAAATTATTGGAGAGCGTCAACAAAACTATTCAGTGACAATCGCCGTCGAAAGCCTTCATGATAAAGGGCCTTTCGGCAATATGCCGGATACTATTGGCATGATTACGATGAAAAAGACGTTGTTACCGCTGGCTACCGGGCTGCTGCTCGCTTCAGGTCTCGCCCAGGCAAAACGGAAACCCACCATCTGGATCCCAATCATACTTCGCTGGTGTTCTCGTGGAATCACTTCGGTTTTTCCAACCCCACCGCCAACTTCTCCGGTATTACCGGTACCATTGTGCTGGACGATGCTGCAATTGAGAATGCCAAAATGGACGTCACCATTCCGGTCAAAACCGTGGATACGGCATGTGCAGGCGTTAACGGATGAATTTAAAGGCACGCAGTATTTTGATCAGAAGCAGTTCCCAAATGCGACGTTTCACAGCACCAAAATCGTCAGTAAGGGCGATAATCGTTATCAGGTCTATGGCAACCTGACCATCAAGGGCATCAGACGCCCGGTGATCCTGGATGCGGTGCTGAACAAGCAGGGCGAGCATCCCATGGCTAAAAAAGCCACCGTGGGTTTCAATGCCACCACGACCATCAAACGTTCCGAGTTCAAAATGGGGCAGTTCGTGCCCAACGTGAGCGATGACGTCACCATTAGCATTTCGACAGAAGCGCTGGCAAAATAATTACCCGCGCCGCTCAGCCGGCGTGACCCTGCCGCCCGTCCGGCGCGATCTTCACCGCCCTGCCTCCTCGTGACGCGGGGCATTTTTTTTCTCAGCTTCGGGCATCGCCGGCAGCGGAAAATCGTGCAACCCAATTTAGGCCGCGGCAAAAGACGAAAATGGCGCGGCCGGCTGGGTTGCCGCCCTCGGCGCAGCTTGCGACAACGGTGTCTGCCACCGTGCCGGCGTTGAACCCGGGAGCCGCAGTTACTGCTGCTCTGGCACGGAATGCGCCAACCTATGACTCGCTCTTGTCGCGTTATGCGCCGCGGCCATGTCCTCTCAGCACCATTATTTAATACAATTATCAACAGACTTATTATCTATCCCCTTTATGAGATAGCGCAAATTGCTCGTCGGACGGCGCTTCTCGCGGTACGGGCATTCCGGTAAACTGCTGCCGGAAAATATCATTTATCGCCAGCCTTGATTGAGGGACGACCCCATGTATCAGGATTTGATTCGCAACGAACTTAACGAAGCCCTGCAAACGCTGCAAAACTTCCTCAGCGATGAGCACCATATTCAGTCTATTGAAGACGCGGCCAAACTTATCGCCGACACCTTCAAAGCCGGCGGGAAAGTGCTCTCCTGCGGTAACGGCGGCTCACATTGCGACGCGATGCATTTCGCCGAAGAATTGACCGGACGCTATCGCGAGAATCGTTCGGGCTATCCCGCTATCGCCATCTCCGATCCCAGCCATCTGTCCTGTGTGAGCAATGATTTCGGCTATGAGCAGGTCTTTTCACGCTATGTAGAAGCGGTGGGCAACAAGGGCGATGTGCTGGTTGGCATTTCGACCTCCGGCAACTCGGCGAACATTATTCGCGCTATTGATGCCGCGCGCGCCAAAGGCATGCGGGTGATCGTCCTCACCGGCAAAGAGGGCGGTAAAATGGCCGGCAGCACGGATGTGGAAATTCGCGTGCCACATTTCGGCTATGCCGACCGTATCCAGGAAATCCATATCAAGGCTATCCATATCTTGATACTGCTTATCGAGAAAGAAATGGCGCCGCAGTGATAGCCCTGATCGGCAAGGGAACGACAGGAGAGGGGCATGTGTGAATTACTCGGCATGAGCGCCAATGTACCTACAGATATCTGTTTCAGTTTTTCCGGCCTGGTGCAGCGTGGCGGTGGAACCGGACCGCATAAAGATGGCTGGGGAATCACCTTCTACGAAAACTGGGCTGCCTCACGTTCAAGGATCCGCTGCCCAGCATCGACTCGCCCATCGCCCGGCTGGTGCAGGACTATCCGATCAAATCTTGCGCGGTGGTCTCCCACATCCGTCAGGCCAATCGCGGTAGAGTGGCGCTGGAAAACACCCATTTTTTCACTCGCGAGCTCTGGGGACGCCACTGGACCTTCGCCCAGAACGACCAATTGCATGGCTACCGGACGCTGCAAACCGGCAATTTCCGCCCGGTGGGGCAGACGGACAGCGAGCAGGCTTTTGTTGGTTGCTGGCGCGCCTTGGCGGAACGCTACCTGCACACGCCGCGCCACTGGCCGTCGGTATTCCGCTATATCGCCGGTTTAGCGAACACGCTGCGGCAAAAAGGGATTTTCAATATGTTGCTGTCCGACGGCTGCTACGTTATGGGCTATTGTTCCAGCCACCTGTATTGGATTACTCGGCGCGCGCCCTTTAGTAAAGCCACGCTGCTCGATCAGGATGTGGAAATCGATTTTCAAAAGCAGACCACGCCCAATGACGTGGTCACGGTGATAGCCACTCAGCCGCTGACCGGCAATGAAACCTGGCAGCGGGGGGGTGGCGCCGGGGGAATGGGTGTTATTCCGGCTTGGCGAGCGCGAATTGTGAGACGGCCGGCGCGCCACTTTGTAACATCAGCGGCGCGCTTATCACATACTGACCATTTACCACCGATACTGCCGGTGGTTGATGGTGTTCGGCGAAATAGGCGTAACCGGGCGCAAGCTGGCTCCAGAATTTGTAATTGGCTGAATAATGATGGCGTTGCATATTTGCCGGCGTTATGCGAAACGGAAATATATTAATCTTTACCTGCGCCTGACCATTAAGCAATGCATCTTTCACATAGCGATAAATCTCCGCAATCAAAGAATCCGTCATGGCATAGCAGCCGATAAAGCGGCAATCGCCGTGGATCATCAGCTTGGCGCCTGAATAGCCCAGCGCCCGGGCATAGTCGTTGGGGAAACCGAGATTAATGGCGCGATAATAATGACTGTTCGGATTCAGATTGCGTGTGTCAATGGAGTAAAAACCTTCCGGACTCATGAAGTCGCCTTCACGCCGTTTCGGGCCCAGTCCGCCGGAGAACTTGCAAATTTGAAAGCTGTCCACCAAATGGTATGCATTACCCATCTTGGCATACAGTTCCAAAATGCGTTTTTCTTTAAAGACCTGAATAAATATCGGTGAGCCTAATAGTTGTTGCTTAAGTTCCTGGCCGACTTTTGCTTGATCGCTGGCGTAACTGTACGCTGGTAATAAAAAAAGCATCGTCAACAGCATCGCGAATCTGCGCATTGTCATTCCTGTTTCATCAAATAAATGAGCGGCCAGCCACGAACGTTACCGGAGGGACTGTCAACTGCCCGTGGGCAATCAGCGACAAGATATCACTGCGTGTTATTTTATCAAGATACGTTTTGTATAGATGAGAATCCTTACTGTATACTTGTAGGTCTTCCCCGATCATGGTGGGAGAGTCAGAACGCCATGTTTAGCTTTCCGTAGTGGAACAGCACACCCAGCTTGAACCGTTCTTTATTCCTGAAGCACTGTGACTTAATTCTGAGCAGGCGTATTTTACTGTTTAGCGACTCCGCACTGCCGTTTGACACTCGGTTTTTCATCGCATTCAGGATGCCGTAAAGGCGCTTTGCCACCATCCTGCCAACGCTGACCATCAGCGGTATTCCGCTGTTCTTTGCCATTATCATCCATTCCTGCCACAGCTTTCGGCTATGGCTGTCATAGCAGCGGTGCCACAGGTCGCGGGCAAGTTCTTTCATGAGCCAGCACTGACTGGTTTGGGGTAACACCAAGCGTGCAACTTCCAACCTGTCGGACCTGCGTCCATGCCGATTCTGTTTACCGTAAAACCACAAATAACGCGAGCGATGAGCCCCTTTCCTGTCTGACGATGGGATGCGTTTCGTTTCAGCCATACGTGTTTTATCAACAACGGCGCGGAGCGTTTTTGCCACATGGAAGTGGTCGAAGGCGATTTTATCCACAGCATTTGGTGTAGTAACACACTGAATTTGGTCACCTGAACAGAGGTGATATGCTCACCTCAGAACAACACGGGTGCACCAATGAAAAGAAAAAATTTTAGTCCTGAATTCAAACGCGAATCTGCTCAATTGGTTGTCGACCAAAATTACACCGCCGCGCAAGCAGCAAAAGCCATGGACGTCGGTTTTTCTACGATGACGAAATGGGTAAAACAACTGCGTGATAAGCGACAGGGGAAAACGCCAAAAGCCTCTC
>NZ_JBPESN010000094.1:0-7320 GCF_051710625.1 Sodalis sp. (in: enterobacteria)
GATTCGTTTGGTGGCAACCCACCGTTATATTTATGCGGCCTGAGTGCGCTGTAATATCCCACGATATAGTCGGTAATTTCATGAGCTGCTTCGCTGAAGCTTATGTAGCCCGTTACCGGTATCCACTTGTTTTTCAGACTTCTGAAGAAGCGCTCCATCGGACTGTTATCCCAACAGTTACCACGCCGACTCATGCTTTGTTTGATCCGGTAACGCCACAGCAACTGCCGGAACTGCCTGCTCGTATAGTGGCTACCCTGATCGCTGTGGAACATCACTCGGGCTGGTTTACCACGCGTTTCCCATGCCATTTCCAGTGCTTTGATGGTCAGTCTGCTGTCCGGGGAGAACGACATAGCCCAGCCCACCGCTCTCCTCGCGAACAGATCAAGAACAACCGCAAGGTATGCCCAGCGTTTCCCGGTCCAGAGATACGTCACATCGCCGCACCATACCTGGTTTGGCTCCATTACAGCGAACTGGCGCTCAAGATAATTCGGGATCGCAACATGCTCCTGACCGCCACGCTTATACCTGTGCGTCGGCTGCTGACAACTGACCAGCCCCAACTCTTTCATGAGCCTGCCTGCGAGCCAGCGCCCCATCCGGAAGCCTCTCTGGGTTGCCATGGGCGCCAGCTGCATTATGGCTGATACTGTGCAGTTCATGAACCTGACTGCGCAATACCGTTCACCTGCCGTCTGGCCTGTCAGGACGACTTTCCCAGTATTTGTAACTGCTGCGATGAACCCTGAACACGTGACAGAGTGTGGCCACAGGATAATGCGCTCTGAGTTTCCCGATTAACGAGAACTGTTCAGGGAGTCTGACATCAAGAGCGTTGTAGCCTTTTTTAATGTTTCGTTTTCCATTTCAATGCGTTGTACCTTCTTCTTGAGCTCACGTATTTTGATTTATTCCGGGGTTATGGGAGAGGCTTTTGGCGTTTTCCCCTGTCGCTTATCACGCAGTTGTTTTACCCATTTCGTCATCGTAGAAATAACCGACGTCCATGGCTTTTGCTGCTTGCGCGGCGGTGTAATTTTGGTCGACAACCAGTTGAGCGGATTCGCGTTTGAATTCAAGACTAAAATTTCTTCTTTTCATTGGTGCACCCGTGTTGTTCTAAGGTGAGCAGATCACCTCTGTTCAGGTGGCCAAATTCAGTGTGCCACTACACTATAGGAAAGGCCGAAAAGGTCGTTAGCCGATGCCACACACCTTGGGTTGCCGTTGTCGTACCTGGCGCCTCCGTCTCAGCAAGAAGGCTTTGTGATATACTGTGTGTGGGTCGGGCCGCTACGTCATGGCTTCACATTGAATTTTCCGGGCCGAGAGCTTATAACAGCATAAAATCGTAAGGTGCATGTGGACGAAAAACAGCGGGGAATTAACTTAAACACCGCCACGGGCGCAAAAAACTTGGGAACATAGGCGGTAACCGTGCCAAAAAAAACATATGCCGTCAGGTATGTCGCGGGCCAGCCAGTCGAGCGTATTTTCCCACCTCTTGCCTCTGGCCAATTAGGTCAGGCGTTGCCGCCGGGAGAACCTCTGCCGGGCCCGCGCATTTTGCGGGCGATGGTATGGAATATCTTCAAACAGCAGCGCGCCAATTGGCTATCAGTTCTGCAGGGGTTTGGTAAAGACGCCCAGCTGGTCCTGCTACAGGAAGCGCAAACTACTCCTGAACTGCTCCGATTCGCCACTTCTCATTACCTGGCTGCGGATCAGGTTCCTGCATTGATTTTCCCTCAGCATTCGTCTGGGGTGATGACCCTATCCGCGGCTCATCCCGTCTACTGCTGTCCGCTACGGGAACGTGAACCGCTGTTACGGTTAGCTAAATCGGCGCTGGTGACCGTGTATCCAATCTACAATGGCCAGCTGCTAATGGTGGTCAATATCCATGCGGTGAATTTCAGTCTGGGCATTGATGTATACAGTAAGCAGTTGGACCCCATCGGAGAGCAGATCTGTAATCACAGCGGTCCGGTGATCATGGCGGGGGATTTTAACGCCTGGAGCCGACAGCGTATGTTAGCGCTTTACCGTTTCGCGGAACGAATGGGCCTGGGCGAAGTGAGATTTGTCGACGATCAGCGCCGACGGGCGTTTGGCCGTCCGCTGGATTTCGTTTTTTACCGCGATATGAACGTCTGCGAGGCGTCGGTGCTGGTTACCGAGGCCTCAGACCATAATCCCTTACTGGTCGAGTTTGAGCTTGCCCCCCGTCGCGGGCGGCTCCCGGCGGAACCGAAAATCGTCGGTATCGGAACTTAGGCCCTCAGTGTTGGGTGCCTATATTTCCAATGCCGTAGCGGGGTTCAAAACGGGGGAGTGCAGACAGACATCATAAAAAGCAGATGATGTAGCGTCTGCCTTTTATGATGCTAACGGTGGCATGAATCTGCCCAGGCATCGCGTCTGCTGTCTCAGATCGCTGAAAAAAACGAGGTGTTCAGCGCTGCCTCAGGAATCCGTTGACTTGCCGTTAACGAACAGCGTGAGCTTAAGCCCCGGCTGCAGGTTGTTCGCATTAGTCAACGCATCGTTCCAGCGCATTACGTCTTTGATATCGACGCCGTGGTGCCGGCGGGCGATGCTCGCCAGGGAATCCCCCTTGCGCACCTGATAGGTAATGCTGTTGTTGCTGGCAATCTGCAACGTGCCGCTGCTGACTTTCAGCGTCTGGCCCACCTTCAGGCTACGCGCGCTGCGCAGATTATTCCACTTCTGCAAGTCAGCAGTTTTAACGTTAAGCCGTTGTGCGATGCCGGATAACGTATCTCCGGCACGGACCTCATAGCTGCCGCTGCCGAGGTTATCGGCAAGCTGCGTGGACTGCACCGCCGCAATGTCGCCTTCCGCCAGCGCGGTACGCAGCTGATAAGCATGCTCTTTGGGCGGCATGATGTAATGCGGTCCATTGGGCGCCGTCACGTTGCGCTTATAGCCAGTGTTGAAGCTTTTCGACTTGGTCAGCGACAGGCTCGACATTTCCGCCGCCTGCGTCAGGCCGATCTGCTAGCCGACTTCCGCCCGCGCCAGTGCGCGCTGTTCATTCGATTTAGGCAACGTGATGCCAAATTGTTTGCTATTCTTAATGAGGTTGCTAAGCGCAAGCATCTTCGGAACATAAATGGTGGTTTTGCGAGGCAAAGCCAACGACCAGAAGTCGGTGGGGCGGCCCCTGGCCTTATTACGCTTAATGGCCTGCATAATACGGCCTTCACCACTATTATAGGCAGCAATAGTCAATAGCTAGTCGCCGTCGAACATACGGTTAAGCCGCTGCATCATATCCAGCGCAACGGTGGTGTGATGGACGCCACAACATCACAGCGGCCGTCATACCATTGATTTTGCTTCAGGCCATAATTCTTGCCTGTCTGGGGAACAATTTGCCAAAGGCCAGCCGCGTTAGAGGCGGATGTTGCCTTAGGGTCAAAAGCGCTCTCCACTATGGGTAGCAGTACCAGTGCCATCGGCATCTTACGTTGCTTAATCTGCTCGACAATCCAGTAGATGTACGGCCCTGCCCGTAATGTTACATCGTGGAGATAGCTCTTCTGTTTCAAATAACGCTTTTGTTGCTCGCGGACCCGGACGTTATCCGGTATCTGCATCTTCAGCTCGTCGCCAATGAAGTTCCACAAACCGCCTCGCGGCAGGCTAGTGTTAATATCTTGCCATCGCGCGGTACCCGCTCGGTCATCTGTGTACTTTCCTGCTTCACCTTGACCTGCCGAAGAAACACTCTGTGCATGCTGTTCGGGGGGGCGTGGCCTGCCTGGACGCTTGACACCCCACCAGCAAGACCGAGGCGAATAAGATCGCATGAGTCTTCATACTGTATGTCATCTGTATGTCAATAGTCGCTTAAAAGGCGAGCAATGATACTTTAAAAAGCCTGGGACATTACAACTAAAACCCTTAGAAATGATCCTTCTTCTCGCGTAATGCCGCAAAAACGCGCCATTTCTCGCCAGGAGCGGGGTGAACATTTAATTTATTTTGTAAATCAACGTCATGGAAACGTAAGAAAAGATTAATTTGTCGCTCTAAATGCAGTTTTGTCGGCAGGCTGGGCTGGTTTTTCAGCCGTAACTCTTTAATTTCACGTTGATAACCAGTAATAACGCTATCTTGGGGTAACAGGGCGGCAGCAAAGTTTAAATTGCTTAAAGTATACTCATGTGCGGCACAGATAAGGGTAGCGGACGGAAGCTGATTGACCTTCTGAAAAGACTCATACATTTGCCTGGGTGTACCCTCAAACAGCCGGCCGCAACCTGCGGAAAAAACCGTGTCGCCGCAAAAAAGCCAGGGCGCGCTGTAAAATCCGATATGTCCGAGTGTATGACCGGGTAATGCCATTATGCTGAAGGTGTGGTCCAGTAATGTCAGGCTATCGCCTTCGTTGACTATCTGCGTTGCGCCTTTGGAACGGGTTTCTTCCGGGCCGTAGACTGACACGGGAAAATGCTGCAGCAGCTCGCTAACGCCGCCCACATGGTCCTGGTGATGATGAGTTAATAAAACGGCCACAGGGGTCAGCCGGTGGTCGGCCAGCGCCTGCAACACCGGCGCCGCCTCGCCCGGATCGACCACCAGGCACCGCCGCCTGTCGTCATTGTGTAAAAGCCAAATGTAATTATCCGCCAATGCGGGAATGCTGATAAGATTCATTGTTAACCTCTTTATTTTTTCTATGGCCCTTAGAAGATAGACAAACATGAAACCAGCGCAAAGTAACAAAACAATTGAGGCGCCTGTCTCATGGGACGATATTCCCTGCGGGGCTTACTATCGTCAGGCGCTGGAAGAGGGTTTGAAAGCCTGGTGGCCAAAGCTGTTCGGTTTCCATCTACTTAAAATCGGCGCGCTGAGCGCGGATCTGGATACCGGCGATTGTGCGATTTCTCATCAGGTGAATGTGGGACTTGAAGGCGAGCGTTTGCAGGTCATCGCCGATCCTTATCAATTACCCTTTGCCAATAAGTCGGCTGATGCCTGTCTGCTGGCCCATACCTTATCCTATACCGGCGATCCCCATAGGCTGCTGCGGGAGGTGGATCGCGTGCTTATTGATGACGGCTGGCTGGTCATCACGACGTTTAACCCGGTAAGTATGCTGGGGTTGGGCAAAATCTGCCCGGTTCTCTTTCGCCGCCAGCCGTACAGAAGCCGCATGTATACGCAGATGCGGCTATTGGATTGGCTGGGGGTGCTTAATTTCGAGGTTTTGCACCGCACTTATCTGCAAGTGCTGCCGTGGCGGCGCCAGGGGGGGAGGCTGCTCAGCACCCATTTTCCGGCTATCGGTTGCTTGAGCGTGATTGTCGCGCGAAAACGCACATTCCCCCTCAGCCTGACGCCGCTGAAAAACTCGACGCCCTCCAGGGGATTACGCAGGCCGGTTAACGCCACTACCCGCAGTTGCCGGCAACGGCATGTCTTATAAACAAAGCGAACCCGCTTTAATCCGCCCGGCCGTCGCTCGTTTGCGCTTCCACCCGATAACCGGTGTCCTCCAATGCCGGATGACCGGCGCCGGTGCGCGCCAGTTCATCGCAGCGTTCGTTTTCCGGGTGGCCCGCGTGGCCCTTCACCCAATCCCAGCGCAGGGTATGAGGCTGAATGGCCGCGTCCAGCCGCTGCCATAAGTCGACGTTTTTTACGGGTTTCTTGTCGGCGGTTTTCCAGCCCCGCTTTTTCCAGTTGTGTATCCATTGGGTAATCCCCTGGCGGACGTACTGGCTGTCGGTACTAAGCACCACCTCGCAGGCATCCGTCAGCGCCTCCAAGGCCACAATCGCCGCCATCAGCTCCATACGATTATTGGTGGTCAGGCGATAACCGGCGCTAAAGGTTTTTTCGTGCTGTTTATAGCGCAGTATGGCGCCATAGCCGCCGGGACCGGGATTGCCCAGGCACGAACCGTCGGTGAAAATTGCAACCTGTTTGCGCATCTCTGCTAAACTTGCTCCATGTTAAAAGCCCAAGTCTGACATAAACGAGCATTATGAGCACTGACATTACGCGACAGATAGTTCTGGATACCGAAACCACCGGTATGAACAAGTTGGGTGTCCACTATGAAGAACACCGGATTATCGAAATCGGCGCGGTGGAGGTCATCAATCGCCGCCTGACCGGCCGGCATTTTCATGTCTATCTGAAACCGGACCGGCTCGTCGATCCCGAAGCGTTCAACGTGCACGGCATCAGCGATGAGTTTCTGGCGGATAAGCCGACATTTGCCGACGTGGCGGACGAGTTTTTGCACTTTATCCGTGGCGGCGAACTGGTTATTCATAATGCCCCCTTCGATATCGGCTTTATGGATTATGAGTTTGGCATGCTAAACCGCGGCATCGCCAAGACCGACACCTTTTGTAAGGTGACGGACAGTTTGCTGCTGGCGCGCAAAATGTTCCCGGGTAAGCGCAACAGCCTGGACGCATTGTGCGACCGGTACTTAATCGATAATAGTAAGCGTACCCTCCACGGCGCATTGCTTGACGCCGAAATTCTGGCGGATGTTTTCCTGCTGATGACCGGTGGCCAGACCGCGATGCGTTTTGCCTTGGAAGGAGAGCAAAAGCAACGCGATGTAGGCGAAGCTGTACAAATTCAGCGGGTGCAGCGCGCCCAGACGTCGCTGAGGGTGATCTATGCCAGCGACGAGGAGGTCGTAGCCCATGAGCAGCGTTTAGATCTGGTGCAGAAAAAGGGCGGAAGCTGTGTGTGGCGGGCGGAAAGACCTGCACAAAGCGAATAAAATCGTCCTGTCAGGTTAAAATTAACGCGGGGTGCTGTATTTATCAGCAAACGATTTCCCGGCGCATAAAAAGCATTGATGTTAACTGGCACTGACCTTACTATTCGCTTCGCTTTCCCGACAAAGCGGGGGTGCGGTAGTTCGGTCAGTTAGGGTGCCGCCCCGTCACGCCGGGGTCGCGGGTTCGAGCCCCGCCCGCACCGCCAATCACTTCAACCCCCCGTGCTTCGACAAACATGGGGTTTTGTCTTTTCTGCGGCGCCGATATTCAGGCCGCAAATCGCGTTGCTACCCGCTGAAGGCCGTTTTGCTGTTTACCGGCAGGACAAGGCACACCGGGAGGGATTGCCTCCAACGCTAGCTTGGCCCTATTGGCTGTAGTGGTCAACTAAAACTGGCCGCCGCATTAGCGTTTTTCCAGTATCTATTTTCTGATTCGTTTGGTGGCAACCCACCGTTATATTTATGCGGCCTGAGTGCGCTGTAATATCCCACGATATAGTCGGTAATTTCATAAGCTGCTTCGCTGAAGC
>NZ_JBPESN010000095.1:0-7314 GCF_051710625.1 Sodalis sp. (in: enterobacteria)
TCATTTCATTATTTTTATGATTTACTAATATTTTTTAACCTAATTCACATATATCTAATGGATGCCCAAAAGGCGTTTAAACTACCTTTAAATCTGCTCAAACCACAGTCATTCGAGTCCAGAATTTGTAAAATCTCTGTAAGCTGCGCCATTAAAGGGCTTCCGGCTAACCCATCGTTTAACTTAAGAGTCCAGAAATGATTGCCACCCCACATGTGTTACTGTTCGCCCTGGCCGGCAATTACAGCTGGTATGACGCGCTGCGGGTGGATAGCGATGAAGCGCGGGAAGCTCATACTCTGCTGCTGGCGGAAACCTTGAAAAGTGTCGACAAGCGCCGGCGACAGGCTTTCTGGATGGTGGCGAAAGCAACCCTCGCGGATAAACAGGGACGCCAGATCATTTGCCAGCGCATTCAGGCAATAGGCAAACCGGTTTATCTTCCCGATTACCTGTCATCGTTTGCCGCCGCCGGCGCCCTTACCCGACCGATGGACGATGAGGCGATGTGGAAGAACGCGATGACGGGTTATGTACATTGTCCTATCGACATGCTGGTGATTTGCTAAGCGCCACGGACCCGGCTATTTTTTCATCATATCTTTCAAATTGGCAAAGGGATTGTGGGTTGCTACTCCCACGTCCCGTTGCGCATCTTCGCCCGCTACCACCGTCGTGCCGTAGAGGCTTGCCTCGGTGTATTTTTCATGCTCATGGTCGTGGCAATAAAGACACAACATCTCCCAATTGCTGCCGTCTTCGGAATTGTTGCTATGGTCGTGATCAATGTGATGCACCGTCAGCTCGCGCAGGTTGGAGTAGGTAAACTCGCGGCTGCAACGACCACAAACCCAGGGAAACAGTTTTAGCGCTTTTTCGCGATAGCCGTTTTCGAGCCGGGCATAATTTTTTGGAACAAAGGCCATAAATGACACCCTCTCTGCGCGGTAGTAAATCCAACGGAAGTGTAGCCTAAATCCCGCAGCTGTCGCTATAGCCGTCTGGCGGCAATGAGACGCTGCTTGTATTTTCGCCACCGGAAACGTTGATGTTTAGGCAATGTTTAGCGTCGCGGCACTATATGGTAGGAAAAAATTTATTAACCGAGTTGCATGAAAACAGATCAAATTATTCTGCTTGGCTGGTGTGCGAGCTATGCCATGTTATGGACGGGGGCCACTTTCCTGTTGGATCCCATCGTGCCTTATGATGCCATTGAGGCAGTAAACTGGGCAATGAACGCGGAGTGGGGTTCCCCTAAAAATCCGTGGCTAGTCGGCCTGGTTATGCGCCCGGCGCTGGGGCTTTCGGCGCCCTGGTTAAGCTTTTATTGGTATGCGACACATTTTTTGGCGGTGGCGGTGGGCATGTATGGCGTCTGGCAACTTGCCTGGCGCTTGAGCGGCGACCGTCGCCTGGCCTGGCTGGCGTTGCTGGCGCTTAACCTCAGCGGCGTTATCAATTTTGATATCATCTCATTTAACGATAACTACCTGCTGGTGATGTTATGGCCCTGGCTATGGGTGTTTTTCCTGCGGGCAGCCTTTGATCGCCCCGGTTGGTGGCTGGCGTTCGCCTTTACCGCAGGGCTGGCCTGTATGGCGAAATATTCCAGCCTCTCTTTCATTTTCTCGGCCTGGATGTTGACGCTATGGGTACCGAGCATTCACCGCTGTTATCGCCAGCCGGTGTTCTATCTGGCTATTCTGCTATGGTTGATTATCGTGGCGCCAAACGGCTGGTGGCTTTGGCAAAATAACTTTGCCGCCTTTAAGTGGGTGGATTCGCAGGTAACGCCCGGATTGACGCTGCACGGGTTGATGTCGGCATTGACGGTCTTTTATCCACTGGCGTTGCTTGCCGCTGTGCTCATCGGGCTGCGGGCCCGGCTGGGTTGGCCTTGCGCCACGCAGGCTCGGGCGGCGTTAATGATGCTGCTGATTCCGCTGGCGCCTATCCTTATTTGGTTCAGTTTTCATGACGGTGGTCGTATTACTGAATGGCTCCAGCCTTATATGATGCCCGCCACGGCGCTGATGATCGCTTGCGTCACGCAACCGCCCTCCCGGCCGTTGGCGGGTATGCTTAAGAAACTGTCGCTGTGCGCGCCGCTGGTGCTGGTGGGTTACAGCGCTGTGATGCTGTTAAACGTGCGCGGCGCCGGCGAAAAATTGGCCGGCATCAAACCCTTCAGCCAGCAGGTCAGTGCGCGATGGCAACAGCAGTATCATCAACCGGTGCGCTTTGTCGGCGGCGATTATCTATCCCAGTGGCTAACGTTCTATATTGACGACCGTCCGGCGGTGATTACGCCCTGGTCAGTGAGCCAGCGGCCGAATATTTACACCCGCACGGTGCCAGAGGACAGATTGCTGCGCGATGGCGTGGCGCTGGTAGGGCCACGCGGGCAGAACTGCGGCGAAGCAGATTTCAGTGAAGTGCTGGTGTCCTGGCCGGCATTGTCCGTTGGTTATCGCGAGGAGATCGCCTTCGTACCCCATCCTGGCGCATCCCCAATACCGATTTGTCTTGCTTTTGTGCCGCCCGCGACGCCGAAGTAATTCCGGCAGACGGCAGACTAAGGAATCAGCGCCCCAGCGGAGCGCGGTGCAGGAACCGGCTAAAGCGGTTCGCGCCTTGCTCCAGCTTTTCTATAGAGCTGGCAATGCACCATCGCAGGCAACCTTCGCGGCCAACGCTTTACAAAATGCCAAGCTGTCGTCCAGGCCACGTACGCGGAAAAACAAGTACATGGCGTCCGCGGGCAGCGGCACCTCGATGTACGGCAGCGTGCCGAGCCGCTGATAAAGATAGTCGCGCGAGGCCTGAAAGCAGGCTACCGTTTCCTGGCGTACCGCCTCGCCCTGGTTAACCGCGACCAGACCGGCTTTTTGCACGAATCCGGGGGCGCACAGCTGCTGTTGTATTCAATATCAGCTTGCCCAGCTCATACATCATCAGCGCCGGCGGCGCGACAACCCAACCCAGCCGCCATCCTGTCATCAGACAGCTTTTGGAAAAGCTATTGATGACCACCAGCCTGTCGTCCGGGGCGGCGATGTCTAAAAAGGAGGACGCGCAGCCTTCCGGTAGGCCGTCAAACACAATGCGGCTATAGACCTCATCAAGGACGATCCAGATACCGTGCCGGCGGCAGTGCACCGGTATCACCGCCTGCTGCTGCGCCGACATAACCCAGCAGCTGGGGTTGTTGGGAGAATTGATTACCAGCGCCCGGCAATCAGTCGTCAAGGGGTGTAACAAGGTTTCCAGACAGAGATGCCAGCGAGCAATACCCTGCTCGTCCCGCTGAAGCTCTAGCGCCACTTCCTCAACCTGCGCACCAAGAATGCGCGAGATCTCCACCAGGTTAGGCCATACCGGCGTCACCACCACCACCCGATCCTCCGGGTTATACAGCGCTTGGGCGGTCAGCATCAGCGCCGCCACGCCGGAAGAGGTCACCACGACCCGATCCGGGCTAACCGGCCGGTGCAATTGCGGAAGGGCGTTTGCCAGCGCCTCCCTCAGCGCTGGTTCGCCTAGATTCGGCGTGTAAAAGGTATCCCCGGCGTTTAACGCCGCTTGCGCTGCGGCGCAAATGAACGCCGGCGTCGGGGGGTCGCCTCGCCAAACCAGAACGGCAAAACATCGTCGCGGCCGATGCTGGCGTTGGCGACGTCGCGAATCGCGGAGAAGCGTAAATCGCGCACCACTTCCCGTGCCAGGGGGGGGTGACCGGGCTGTAAAGGAGACTTTGACATTATAACGGCAGCCTGATATCCGCTACGCCCGCCACCTGCCCGCTGTGGTGCCGCATGACCAACGCGGCAGCGCTTCTGGCACGATAGCGGTGTTGCAGCCACAATGAACTATCGGAGTAATCGATACTTTCCCTCGCCAACAATAGGGTTCATTACCGCGATCCGTGGACGCGCATGTCGCGACCAAGATCCTTTTGCAACGCATTGACCCAAGCGCGCGGTGGGAAATCGGCATTGGATTTGCATGCTTGTTTACTTTGCTTCTGAAAAAGGGGGCAGTATGGCTGCCAAACTATGCGATAGTCTGGATGATGCCGTGATCGTCCGCCTGGCCCATCAGGCGCTCGCCGTCTATCCCTGGCTGACGCCGCAACAAGTGGATCTGTTTTGCCGCTCCGAAAACGCCACGTTGCGCGTTATTGACCAGTGCAACCAATGTTATGCGCTGCGCCTCCATCGACCGGATTATCACTCATTGGCCGATATCCGCAGCGAACTTTGCTGGCTACAAGCGCTGCAGGCCGCGGGCATTCCTGTGCCGCAGGCCATGTTGCCGCAGGGTAACCAGCCAGTCGTTACGGTGCGCATCGCTGATGGTTTGCCCCGCTATGCGGTACTGTTTGACTGGATTGAGGGCGACGTGTTGCAGAGCGATGTCAACAGCGTGTGCCATGCCGATTTTGTGGTACCGGGGGAAATCACCGCGCGGCTGCACCAGCAAAGCCGGCAGTGGGTGTTACCAACCGGGTTCAGCCGCCTGACCTGGGACCACGACTCAATGGTCGGCGTACAAAAGCACTGGGGAGACTGGCGAGAAGTCCTCGGCTTGCGGCCTGACGATTGCGCCCTTATCGAAAATTGCCTCCGCCGGACGGCAAATGCCCTGCACTGTTATGGCAAGTCCCCCGCGCGTTTTGGGCTCATCCACGCTGATTTGCGGCTTACCAACATCATGCGGTGTCAGGATGACACCCGGGTAATTGATTTCGACGACTGCGGCTTCGGCGGGTATCTCCACGATATGGCGGCGGCAATAAATTTTGTCGAACATCACCCCGCCGCGCCGGAATGGGTTGCGGGCTGGCTGGACGCCTATCAGCATCACTGCCCCCTCGGCGTGGAGGATCGGGCGGTATTGTCGGCGCTTTTCATGCAGCGATGTATACAATTGTTGGCGTGGGTAGGATCGCATGCCGATACGGAGCAGGTTCGTTCCCTCGGGCCGAGGTGGGTCGATGAAACGCTGCGTCTCTGCCGCCGGTATCAAAATAGCGCCGGGCTGCCTCTAGGCGCCGACTAAACGCGGCCGGTGGATAATGGGGGCAATCAAAGGCGCCTTGAGCCATGCCGCCGCCGCTGCTGCCATGCGTTAACTCAGGCTATCAGGCTAGTGGCACAGACATTTTACTACCAGTCATACGCGGTCGCTCTGTTGAAAGTTAAAAAGACTTAAAAAGACTTAAAAAGGCACATCCGTCAATATATGACTATGGTTGCCGGTTAACGCCCAGGCCGCCAAACCGGGGAATGGGGTATACTTTTTAGCAAGTGGTGAAGCGGTTAACAATAAGTAGACTACGTTATATTATATTAATAACTTAATGATTTTTTGTTTATACTTATTTATATCATAAATAAGTATTAAGCATTTACTTATTATGGAGTCAGGGTTTCATATTTTAATGGCTTGTGGAGAATGTTAGTTTTTTGTACCGAAAAATCAAATTTTCAGTGCAATGGGCATTACGCCTGAATTATCCCGTCATCCTTAATCATCGCTAATAAATTTGCCTGAGAGGGCAACCTGCCTGGCTTCATACCCATTACCCATCTGACTTAGGTCATACAGGTACAACTTATCGTGCTTAAAAAGTATATTATCAATGATATCATTGAATTTAACGCAGATGAATGTGTCCTCGTCTATATCTACACCGGCGTTGTGATTCCGCTTACCTTGTCCACCTCACGTTTGCTGGAGTATTTCGTCAACTCCGGTGGCATAATTCTCACCCGAGAATCTTTGCTGGAGAATGTGTGGAGTAAATACGGTCTCACCGCTTCCGGCAATAATCTCAATCAATATGTCAGCGTGCTACGGCGAACGCTGGCGGGCTTTGGCATCAATAACTTTATCGATACCTTACCGAAAGTGGGATTCAAATTGAATCCGGCGGTGACTATCGCCCGCCATCGGACGGTGAGATAACGGAACACATGCCGCTCGTCGACCATGAGAGGCTGTCTGTTGCAGATGAGCCCGCGTCGTCGCCGGCGGTTGTTCCTCATCACGGGCCGAAGCGCAATCATCAACGCCATTTAGCCCTGGGTGGGGGTCTGGCGTTGATGATGATACTTGGTGCCTTGAGCTACTCTTTTTGGTCGACGTCGGGAGCAGTGGCCGCCCACACGCTTACGCTTCCCACCTCGGGAAAATGCGAAATCACCTTTATGCGCGATTTACCTGAGGCCGCCCGCGCCCGCGGGCTGCAAGAAGTGAATGCTATTATAAAGGAAAACCACAGGGTCTGTGATAAGGAGAAGTGCGTCAATTTCGTTAGTGAAAAATATAATGACCCCGCCAGTTTCAGCCGCACCTTGCTTTTGCTATGTCACATCGGCGGTAAGCAGGAAAATATCAGCTGTGAGAATTTCTATTATTACAACCGGAAAACGTTATGAAGGTTAAACGCCTTATTTTTATTGCATTGGCGGTTGTCGTCGTCGCTGGGGGACTGTTACACGCTCTGGGCGCTGACGATGACCTTTTCAACCGAACGCCGCAGATAGATTGTAAAGCGTTCACCGTGAATAATCTCAATGACGATAATCAACGCATTAGATTTTCCCTCAACGTGCGTGTGCGCCTATTCGGCAAGGGACAGGGAATCTTGTATTATAAAGGGTATGCAAACTATAACGGGAGTAATAGTTGTTTTGCTCGCACCGTTTATCTTAGCCATGCGCAGCGGGTGGCGAAAGACGCTTACCGTTATCAACTCGACGATGTGGTTAAATCACCGCTAGACCAGACTCAGGAAGCGGTGTTTAACGAGTTTTGGAGCGAAAACACCGCCGACAAAAATGTACTCCTGCTGGCAATGTAGTGGTCAACTAAAACTGGCCACCGCGTTAGCGTTTTCCCAGTATCTGTTTTCTGATTCGTTTGGTGGCAACCCACCGTTATATTCATACGGCCTGAGTGCGCTGTAATATCCCACGATATAGTCAGTAATTTCATAAGCTGTTTCGCTGAAGCTGTTGTAACCCTTTGTCGGCACCCATTCTGTCTTCAGGCTGCGGAAGAAGCGCTCCATCGGACTGTTATCCCAACAGTTACCCCGCCGACTCATGCTTTGTTTGTACTGGCACACTGAATTTGGCCACCTGAACAGAGGTGATATGCTCACCTCAGAACAACACGGGTGCACCAATGAAAAGAAGAAATTTTAGTCCTGAATTCAAACGCGAATCCGCTCAACTGGTTGTCGACCAAAATTACACCGCCACGCCAGCAGCAAAAGCCATGGACGTCGGTTTTTCTACGATG
>NZ_JBPESN010000096.1:0-7109 GCF_051710625.1 Sodalis sp. (in: enterobacteria)
ACTTTTCCAGTATTTGTAACTGCTGCGATGAACCTTGAACACCTGGCAGAGTGTGGCCACAGGATAATGCGCTCTGAGTTTCCCGATTAACAAGAACTGTTCAGGGAGTCTGACATCAAGAGCGCTGGAGCCTTTTTTAATATTTCGTTTTCCATTTCAATGCGTTGTACCTTCTTCTTGAGCTCACGTATTTCAATTTGTTCCGGGGTTATGGGAGAGGCTTTTGGCGTTTTCCCCTGTCGCTCATCACGCAGTTGTTTTAGCCATTTCGTCATCGTAGAAAAACCGATGCCCATGGCTTTTGCTGCTTGCGCGGCGGTGTAATTTTGGTCGATAACCAGTTGAGCGGATTCGCGTTTGAATTCAGGACTAAAATTTCTTCTTTTCATTGGTGCACCCGTGTTGTTCTGAGGTGAGCATATCACCTCTGTTCAGGTGGCCAAATTCAGTGTGCCACTACAATCGAGCAGGACGCCGATCTGATTATGTTTATCTACCGTGATGAGGTTTATCACGAGAATAGCGACATGGAAGGTATCGCTGAAATTATATTCTCGGCAAGCAGCAAAACGGCCTCATTGGCACTGTGCGGCTGACCTTCAACGGACAGTGGTCACGATTCGACAATTATGCGGGTCCGCAATATGACGATAAGTGATTGCGCCCGGCGCGCGATTTTCCTATCGCGCTCCAATTTTGACGCTTTTTATTAACTTATTAGCCCTTCAAATCTCTTTATTTGATATTGTGATTGGTGTGTGCACTTTTGCACCTGTAAATCCAGGAGAGCTGCACTGTGTTCGGAAATGTTGATGCTTATGCGGGAGATCCCATCCTTACGCTGATGGAAACCTATAAACAGGGTCCGTGACCTGACAGGATCAATTTAAGCATCGGCCTCTATTATAACGAACAGGCGATCATCCCTCAACTGCAGGCCGTCGCCGAGGCGCAAGCCATGCTGCTCGCCCGGGCGACGTCAAGCTCGTCGTCCTATCTGCCGATGGAAGGCTCGCCAACCTACCGCAGCGCCACCCAGGCGTTGCTGTTCGGTGAAGATCATCCGATGCGCAATGCGTCGCGTATCGCCACGATTCAGACCGTGGGCGGGTCAGGGGCGTTGAAAGTCGGGGCGGATTTTCTCAAATGTTATTTTCCAAATTCGCAAGTCTAGGTCAGCGACCCGACCTGGGAAAACCATGTGGCGATTTTTTCCGGCGCCGGATTCCAAGTGAACCGGTACCCTTATTTCGATGGTGAGAAGCTGGGCGTTAACTTTAGCGCAATGCTGGCCTGTTTCCAGCAATTGCCGCCGCGCAGCATTGTGTTGCTGCATCCGTGTTGCCATAATCCGACCGGCTCGGACCTGACGCGTTCCGAATAGGAGCAGATTATCGCGGTGGTGGCTGAAAGGCAGCTCATCCCCTTTCTGGACATCGCCTATTAGGGGTTTGGCGACGGGCTGGAGGAAGACGCCTTTGCGGTGCGTGAAATGGCGCGACTGGGCCTGCCTTGCCTAGTAAGCCATTCTTTCTCGAAGGTTTTCTCCCTTTACAGCGAAAGTGTGGGCGAGCTATCAATGGTCTGCGATAGCACGGGCAAAGCCGAGCGGGTGTTGGGTCAGCTGAAGGCGACCGTGCGCCGCAACTATTCCAGTCCGCCAAACGTTGGCGCTCAGGTTGTGGCGCAAATCCTGAACGAACCGGCGTTGAATGCCCTGTGGCGTGAGGAAGTCGCGGCAATGCGCCAGAGCCTGGTGGCGGCATTAAAGGCGCGCTGCAGGACCATCAATTCGATTATCTCCTGAGTCAAGCACGGCATGTTCAGCTACACCGGTCTCAGCCCGGCACAGGTGGCGGATTTGCGCGATACCTTCGGCGTGTATTTGATTGACAGTGGCCGGATGTGTCTGGCCGGCCTGAATACCGCCAATGTCGCTAAAGTGGCCGAGGCCTTCGCGGCAGTGCAGTAATCGCCCTACCGTGACCGGTTTTCACCTGTTCCCGCGTTCCCACTATACTAAGTGATCAACAAAGGAGCAGGATTATGTGGCACCAACAGACCCTGACCCTGAGAGCCCGACCGCGCGGCTTTCATTTGGTCACGGATAAAATCGTTTCCCAACTGACGTCGCTAAGCGCAGTCCGCACCGGGCTGCTGCATTTATTGCTGCAGCATACCTCCGCATCTTTGACGCGCAATGAAAATTGCGATCCCATCGTCAGAACCGATATGGAAAACCATTTTTTACGTCAGGTCCCGGAATCGGCCCCCTATCTGCACGATGATGAAGGGGCGGATGATATGCCGGCGCATATCAAATCTTCTCTGCTTGGCAGCTCACTGTTATTGCCCGTGGGGCATGGCACGCTGTTGTTGGGCACCTGGCAAGGCATTTGGCTGGGCGAACATCGTAACCGCGTCTGCGGCCGCCGTATCGTCGCCACTTTGCAGGGGGAATAATTCATGGACCAATCGACGCTATTGAGCTACTGCATGACAAAACCGGGCGCTGTGCAGAGCGTTCGTCAAGAGTGACAGGCTAACCAGGTAAAAGTCGGGGCGGTGATGTTTGCCATGACCCACACCGTAGACGGCAGACCGGTGGTGTCATTGAAAAGCAGCGCCGAAATGGCTGAGGTATTACGCAGCGCGTTCGCTGCGGCGGTACCGGGCAAACGGCTGAATAAAGCTCATTGAAGGCACGTTGTTTCTCGATGGGGATATTCCCGATTCCCAGCTGTATCAATTGGTAGACGCTTCCTGGCAATGTGCAATGTGCAATGTGCAATGTGCAATGTGCAATGTGCAATGTGCAATGGGCGGTCTGCCGGAAGCGACGCGTCAGACGCTGAATATCTGAGGCGCGGCGTCTGACGGCAGGGGCATTCAGGCGCGCGATGGCGCCCCAGGTGCCGAGCGGTGAGTGATGGTCTGGCAGCGACATGCCGGAGTCGCGCCAGTGTTTGGAGGCACATCAGTGCCGATAAGGCTGGCGAGTGCCCGCAGCGTCTCGCCATAAAGTGCGCGGGCAGATCAGCAGTGCGGCCGCGAACGTCAACCGTTAAAAAGAGGTGCCCCCCCGATGCGGGCTGCACTCTGACTCGCCAGCTTGCCTATGCTTTTTGCAGCGCTCGTTCCAGGATCGGCCGCAGGAAGCGCGCGGTATGGGAGGCTTTGCAGGCCGCTACCGTTTCCGGCGTGCCGGCGACCAGGATTTCGCCGCCGCCGTTACCGCCTTCCGGGCCGAGATCGACGATCCAATCCGCGGTTTTGATGACATCCAGATTATGCTCAATAACCACGATAGTATTGCCCTGATCCCGCAGCTGATGTAGCACCGCCAGCAATTGCTGGATATCGGCGAAATGTAGACCGGTCGTCGGTTCGTCGAGGATATACAGCGTTTGCCCGGTGCCGCGTTTGGACAGCTCGCGCGCCAGTTTCACCCGCTGCGCCTCTCCCCCGGACAGCGTGGTAGCGGACTGGCCCAAACGGATGTAGGACAGTCCGACATCTATCAGCGTTTGCAGCTTACGCGCCAGGGCGGGAACGGCGTCGAAAAACTCGCGCGCTTCCTCGATGGTCATCTCCAGCACCTGATGGATATTCTTTCCTTTATATTTCACTTCCAGCGTTTCACGACTATAGCGTTGCCCCTTACAGTGATCGCAGGGGACATAGATATCCGGCAAAAAATGCATTTCCACCTTGATGACGCCATCGCCCTGACAAGCCTCGCAGCGTCCGCCGCGTAGGTTGAAGCTAAAACGGCCCGGTGTATAACCGCGGGCGCGGGATTCCGGTACGTCAGCGAACAGCTCGCGTACCGGCGTAAAAACGCCGGTGTAAGTCGCGGGATTAGAGCGCGGCGTCCGGCCGATCGGACTCTGGTCGATATCGATGACCTTATCGAAATGCTCCAGGCCCTGAACTTCGCGATAGGGCGCCACTTCGGTAGTGGTGGCGCCATTAAGCTGGCGCTGCGCCACCGGGAAGAGTGTGTCGTTGATCAGCGTGGATTTGCCCGAGCCGGAAACGCCGGTGATGCAGGTAAACAGCCCCACCGGCAGGGTCAGCGTCACGTCCTTGAGATTATTACCGCGCGCGCCGACCAGCTTTAACACCCGGGTAGGGTCCGCCGGAATACGCGTCTGCGGGATGGCGATTTCCTGCTTGCCGCTGAGAAACTGGCCGGTGAGCGACGCCGGGTGGGCCATGATTTCCTCGGCGGTGCCTTCGGCTACTACCTCACCGCCGTGGACGCCGGCGCCCGGACCGATATCGATAATATGATCGGCGGCGCGGATGGCATCTTCGTCATGCTCTACCATGATGACCGTATTGCCCAAATCGCGCAAATGTATTAGCGTTTCCAGCAACCGCTCGTTATCGCGCTGGTGCAAACCAATGGACGGCTCATCCAGCACATACATGACCCCGACCAGACCGGCGCCTATCTGGCTGGCTAAACGGATACGCTGCGCCTCGCCGCCGGACAAGGTTTCCGCCGAGCGGGACAAGGAGAGGTAATTCAGCCCGACGTTGACCAAAAATTTGAGCCGGTCGCGGATCTCTTTGAGCACTTTTTCCGCAATCTTGGCGCGCTGACCGCTCAGTTTCATGTCGTCGAAAAACGACAGCGCGTGGCCGATGCCCATTTCAGAAATCTCCGGCAGGGTGGAGTGCTCCACGAAGACGTGGCGGGCTTCACGCCGAAGACGTGTGCCGCCGCAATGGGCGCAGGGACGGTTGCTGATATATTTGGCCAGCTCTTCGCGCACCGCGAAGGATTCGGTTTCCTTATAGCGGCGCTCCATGTTCGGCAGAACTCCTTCAAACGGATGACGGCGCACCGAGGTGTCGCCGCGATCGTTAATATACTTGAATTTAATATTTTCCTTGCCGGACCCGAACAGAATTTTTTGCTGCACCGTCGGACTCAGCACGTGGAACGGCGCTGCGACGTCGAATTTATAGTGCTCGGCCAGCGAGCGCAGCATTTGGAAATAGTAGAAATTACGGCGATCCCAACCGCGAATGGCGCCGCCGGCGAGGGATATATCCTGATTTTGCAACACCCGGTCGGGATCGAAGTACTGCTGCACGCCGAGGCCGTCGCAGGTGGGGCAGGCGCCGGCCGGATTGTTAAAGGAAAAAAGCCGAGGCTCCAGCTCGGGCATACTGTAGTCGCAAATGGGGCAGGCAAAGTTGGCAGAAAACAGCAACTCTTCCGCTTTCTCGTCATCCATATCCGCCATCACCGCGGTACCGCCCGAGAGGCCGAGAATGGTTTCAAAGGATTCCGCCAGGCGTTGCGCAAGATCCCCGCGCACTTTGAAACGATCGACAACTACTTCGATGGTATGCTTTTTTTGCAGCTCAAGTTTCGGCGGATCCGACAGATCGCAGACTTCCCCGTCGATACGCGCCCGGATATAGCCCTGCGCCGCCAGGTTTTCCAGCGTTTTGTTGTGCTCCCCTTTGCGCTTTTTAACAATGGGCGCCAGCAGCATAAGCCGCTTGCCCTCCGGCTGCGACAGCACATTGTCTACCATCTGGCTAACGGTCTGCGCCGCCAGCGGCACATCATGATCCGGGCAGCGCGGCTCGCCGACGCGAGCGAACAGAAGACGAAGATAATCGTGGATTTCGGTTATCGTTCCCACCGTTGAACGCGGATTATGGGAGGTGGATTTTTGTTCTATCGAAATGGCGGGCGACAGCCCTTCGATATGATCCACATCCGGTTTTTCCATCAACGACAGAAACTGCCGGGCATAGGCGGAAAGCGATTCAACATAGCGACGCTGGCCCTCGGCATAGAGGGTATCGAACGCCAGCGATGATTTTCCGGAGCCTGATAGGCCGCTAATGACTATCAATTTATCGCGGGGTATTACCAGGCTGATGTTTTTCAGGTTATGGGTACGAGCACCACGAACTCCAATCTTATCCATTCAACTAATCCCAACACCGGATGAACGAGGGTGGCCTGCGCGATTGACAAAACCGCTGCGGCGCGAAACGGTCAATTATGGCATAAAAAAAGCTGAATGAACATCCAGTATTGATTGTAACAAATAATTCTGCTTCACAAGCTTTCTTGATGGACAGTCCAAGTTTCAAAACATGTTTTTTAAGCGTTGGCAATGGTAAACTTGAGCGATTAAACTTAGTCATTCATCTTATCAGGAGACCCCCATGGCCAGTAGAGGCGTTAATAAAGTGATTCTAGTCGGAAACCTGGGCCAGGATCCGGAAGTCCGCCATATGCCTAATGGTGGTGCGGTAGCCAACATTACGCTGGCCACCTCGGAGAGCTGGCGCGACAAGCAGACCGGCGAGACCAAGGAGAAAACGGAATGGCACCGCGTGGTGCTGTTTGGCAAATTGGCCGAAGTGGCGGGCGAATATCTGCGTAAAGGCTCCCAGGTGTATATCGAGGGATCGCTGCAGACCCGCAAGTGGCAGGACCAGAGCGGTCAGGATCGCTATACCACCGAAGTTGTGGTCAATGTGGGCGGCACCATGCAAATGCTCGGGGGCCGTCAGGGCGGCGCGGCGGCCAGCGGCGGCCAGCAGAGCGGCTGGGGCCAGCCTCAGCAGCCGCAGGGGAATAATGCGCAGTTCGGCGGCGGTAATGCACCGGCGTCGTCGCGCCCCGCGCAGAACAGCGTTCCGACGCCCAGCAATGAGCCGCCGATGGACTTTGACGACGATATTCCGTTCTGAGGTTAACCTTAGACGACCTTGTCAAAGCTGCGCGGAAAAAACCTCCTATGATCAGAAGATTTTTTTTACTGTAGTGACACACTGAATTTGGCCACCTGAACAGAGGTGATATGCTCACCTCAGAACAACACGGGTGTACCAATGAAAAGAAGAAATTTTAGTCCTGAATTCAAACGCGAATCCGCTCAACTGGTTGTCGAGCAAAATTACACCGCCGCGCCAGCAGCAAAAGCCATGGACGTCGGCATTTCTACGATGACGAAATGGGTAAAACAACTGCGTGATGAGCGACAGGGGAAAACACCAAAAGCCTCTCCTATAACCCCGGAACAAATCGAAATACGTGAGCTCAAGAAGAAGGTACAACGCATTGA
>NZ_JBPESN010000097.1:0-7022 GCF_051710625.1 Sodalis sp. (in: enterobacteria)
TGATGTTCCACAGCGATCAGGGTAGCCACTATACGAGCAGGCAGTTCCGACAGTTGCTGTGGCGTTACCGGATCAAACAAAGCATGAGTCGGCGTGGTAACTGTTGGGATAACAGTCCGATGGAGCGGTTCTTCCGCAGCCTGAAGACAGAATGGGTGCCGACAAAGGGTTACAACGGCTTCAGCGAAACAGCTCATGAAATTACCGACTATATCGTGGGATATTACAGCGCACTCAGGCCGCATGAATATAACGGTGGGTTGCCCCACCAAACGAATCAGAAAATAGATACTGGAAAAACGCTAACGCGGTGGCCAGTTTTAGTTGACCACTACACACAGAGCCACCAGACCAGCTTGCCGAAAAGCGTGGTGTTGCGTTTCAAGGGAATATTTACACATCTCAAAGTTATCCATAATGTGCATAATGTCAGCGCCACGGGCACCATCAACAACAGTTCCTTCCAATATCAACGTTTTCTTCTGGCGCCTTGAGCGGAGCGACCTTCAGGGGAAACGCGGTGCGGACGTCACGGAAGATATCCTGGCGGCGTGATTTAGCAGAGGGTATCTGACGTAAGCACAGAGAACGGATGAACGACTGATTGCCTAACGCATAGAAAGGAAGAAATTGGAGCGGGAAACGAGGCTTGAACTCGCGACCCCAACCTTGGCAAGGTTGCGCTCTACCACTGAGCTATTCCCGCTTGGGCGTAACGTGAGAGTCTGACGTTACGGGGAGCGAATTATACGGGAATCGCGCACCTCTGCAAGCCTTTCAGCGTTAAAAAAGGCGTTCGCCGGTGCGATTTGCGTAAAAATGACCACAGCCGCACAGTTTTCGCGGCCACCGTCTACAGACGGATGAAATGCTCGCGATAATAGGCCAGCTCCGCCACCGATTCGCGGATATCGTCCAGCGCCTGATGGGTATTGTTTTTCTTCAGGCCGGACAGAATTTCCGGCTTCCAGCGGCGCGCCAATTCTTTCAGCGTACTGACATCCAGGTAACGGTAGTGAAAATACGCCTCAAGCGCCGGCATATAGCGGAACAAGAAGCGCCGATCCTGACCGATACTGTTGCCGCAAATCGGCGATTTGCCGGCGGGCACCCAGCCGGCGAGAAAGGCTAGGGTCTGCGCCACCGCCGCCTCTTCATCAAGCGCGCTTTGCCGCACCCGGTCAACCAGCCCGCTGGCGGTGTGGGTGCGAACATTCCAGTCATCCATCAGCGCCAGTTGCGCGTCGGATTGGTGTATGGCCAATACCGGACCTTCCGCCAAAATAGCCAGATTGGCGTCAGTGACCAGCGTCGCTATCTCGATAATGCGATCGCGTTCGGGATCAAGCCCGGTCATTTCCAGATCGATCCAAACCAGGTTGTTATCATTTACCGGCATGATTTTCTCGTAGCAAGGGATTTTACGGCTTATCTGGTAGAATACTCTGTATGATAGCCGTTTTCATCGCCACGGGCGATTCATCCGTTTAAGTGAGGCGCAGTGAGCAAAAATAAACTGTCCAAAGGTCAGGAGCGCCGGGTACAAGCCAATCATTAGCGCCGCCTGCAGCAGCGCGAGCGCGGCGCCGCCCATTGGGACGACCAGCAGTTGGGCGAGGCCCAGGAAGGCGTGGTTGTCAGCCGGTTCGGCATGCATGCCGACGTGGAGGACGCCGCCGGACACATTTATCGCTGTAACTTGCGCCGGACGCTGAAATCCCTGGTCACGGGCGATAAGGTGGTCTGGCGCGCCGGCAGTGAACAGCCGTCCAGGGGCAGCGGTATCGTTGAGGCGGTTCATCCGCGCCGTTCCGTGCTGACGCGCCCCGATATCTATGATGGCGTCAAACTGATCGCGGCAAATATGGATCAAATCGTCATCGTCTCCGCCCTTTTGCCCGAGCTGTCTTTAAATATTATTGATCGCTATCTGGTGGCGTGCGAAACGGTGGAAGTCGAGACACTCATCGTACTGAACAAAATCGATCTGCTGACACCGGCAAGCCGCACGGAAGTGGAGCGGCTGATGGCTATTTATCGCCGCATCAGCTATCCGGTGTTGATGGTGTCAAGCCGAACCGGCGAAGGGATGGATCCTTTCCGGGAGGCTTTGACCGGACGCACGAGTATTTTTGCCGGCCAGTCGGGGGCGGGTAAATCGAGTCTGCTTAATACGCTTTTGCCGCCGGAACATGAGAAGATTTTGGTCAAAAGCGTTTCCGATAATTCGTGGCTCGGGCAACATACCACCACCACCGCGCCCGGCTGTATCATTTCAGTCATGGCGGTCATCTTATTGATTCTCCAAGGGTGCGCGAATTTGGCCTGTGGCATTTGGCACCGGAACGCATTGCTCGCGGTTTCATCGAATTCAGGGAGTATCTAGGCACCTGCAAATTCCGCGATTGCCGACATGATACCGATCCCGGCTGCGCGATTCGGGGCGCGGTGGAAAGCGGCGCTATCGCCCGCGAGCGGTCCGATAATTATCATTGCATCCTTGACAGTATGGCCCAGGTCAATGCCCGTAAGTCGTTTTGATGGCCCGATCGCTGACTTTTCACACCACCGCCGGTACAATGCGACCCCTTTTGGCTAAAACACATAACAGGAACGAGGTCCCCGTGCTGGACAGGATAAAGATAGCTTTACAACACTTACTGCCTAAGCGCTGGCTGACGGAGCTGGCCGGTTGGGGCGCTGAACGTCACGGCGGCTGGCTAACCCGCGGAGTCATTACGCTGTTTGTCCGCTGGTATAAAGTCGACATGCAGGAAGCACAGCAGCCGGATGTGGTCGCCTATCCCACATTTAACGCATTTTTTGTCCGGCCGCTGCGCGATGAGGCCCGACCCATTGATGCCGACCCCGCCGTGCTGGTGTTGCCGGCGGACGGGATCATTTCCCAGCTCGGCCCCATTGAGGGCGAGCAGGTGTTCCAGGCGAAGGGGCATCACTACAGCTTAGAAGCGCTGCTGGCCGGTAATGAGTCCATGATCGCCCGGTTTCGCGACGGCAGTTTCGTTACCACCTATCTCGCCCCGCGCGATCATCATCGCGTACATATGCCCTGCAACGGCGTGTTACGCGAAATGTTGTACGTGCCGGGGGAATTGTTTTCGGTGAACCCGTTAACGGCGGCGAATATCCCCAATTTGTTCGCCCGCAACGAGCGGATTATCTGCCTGTTTGATACCGATTTCGGTCCGATGGCGCAGATTCTGGTCGGTGCAACCATTGTCGGCAGCATTGAAACCGTGTGGGCGGGGACCGTCACGCCGCCGCGGGAGGGGATTATCAAGCGCTGGCGCTACCCTCAGGCGGACGCCGACGGGGCGGTGGTACTGCTCAAAGGCCAGGAAATGGGGCGCTTTAAGCTGGGTTCTACCGTTATCAATCTGTTTGCCGGCAAAAATGTGCTGCTGGGCAAACACCTGTATACCCGCTACGTCACCCGCGTCGGTCAGCGACTGGCCCACGGTGTATCGCGCAAACCGACAGCCCGCTGAGCTGATTCACTTACGATTAACTTGAGAGTTTTCACCTTGCGCCTGATTACAATTTTCCTTCTGGGGTGGCTACTGGCCTCCCCGGCCTTCGCCGCCAATCTGCCTGACGAGGGGTAGATCAAAAAAGATCTGCAGCAGGCGCAGGCCACCCACCGGTTGAAGGTGGAAGAGTTGGATTCGCTCAGTTGAGCGCCAATAACCGCCAGGAGCTGTCGCGCCTGCGTGCTGAACTGCTGAAAAAACGCCATGACCGCGCGGATAAGCTGCAGCAGGCGCTGCGCAATCAGCTCAACAGCCTGCGTCAGCAGGAGGCGGAGCAGGCCATTGAGCACACCAAAATGCTGGCGGAGCAGGTCGGCAAGTTGCCCAAGTCAATTGGCAGCCAGTTGCAAACCAATCGCGAACTTTCCACCGCGCTGAATCAACAGGCGCAGCGCATGGACCTTATCACCTCGCAATAGCGTCAGGCCGTTTCGCAAGCCCTGCAGGTATGCCAGGCGCTCACCACGCTGCGCGTGCAGGCGCAATGGCTGGATGAATCTCCGGCGCTGGAGGAAACCCTGCGCGTCCAAGTATCCAGACTGCCGGAAATGCTGAAGCCGCAGCAGCTTGACAGCGATATGGCTCAGCTGCGCGTCCAGCGCCTGCATTTTGAAGACTTGATGAACAAGCTGCCGCAGCTCACCCAAGGCGCACAGGACGATGGTTCACCGCTGGCGTCGGCGCAGCGCCGCATTCTGGACGCGCAGCTCGCCACCCAGCACAACCTGCTCAATGCGCTACTGACCGGGTGCGACACTCAGATTCTGGAGCTTACCAAGCTGAAGGTGGCCAATAGCCAGCTTGAAGAAGCGATGAACGAGATCCAGGAAGCGGCCCACCGCTATTTGTTCTGGGTGGCGGACGTAATCCGATTACGCTTTCCTATCCGCTGCACGTGGGACTTGATCTGCGCCGGCTGGGTGACCCTAGACAACACCTTCAACCAGTTGACTCACGCGCTCGGTATGATGCTGACCAGCCAGGAGACGCTCATCCCACTTTTCGGGGCGCTGCTGCTGGTCGGTTTTAGCCTGAGTTCACGCCGGCATTATCATGCCTTTCTCAATCGATCCAGCAGCCGGGTGGGGAAAGTCAATCAAGACCATTTTTCCCTGACCCTGCGCAATGTGTTCTAGTCGGTGCTGGGATATGGATTGCGTCACGCCTGGCTTTATCCGGTAGCGGTGGCTATCGGCGACGGCGTCAGCGCCACGGTGCCGGTGCTGTGGGTGTTGCCGCCACTTTCGCCTGCACCAGCGCAAACTCCGCAAGTCCCCCGGACGTCAGACAGGGCGCGGCATCACCAAATGCGATGCGGTCCAGGCGGCGGCCGAAAAAGTCGCTCTCCCAGGTCAGGAGATCAATATTGGCGTGGACGGACATTGAGCAGATCCAACAGATATTGGCCATAATCGGTTTTCACCTGCAATTGCTGACGCGCGCCGCACGTCGTCATCATCGAGCCAACCGTTGCGCCAACCGATTTCTTCCAGACAGGCGATTTTAAACCCCAGGTGCTTCTCAACGGTCTGCACAAAGGTACTGGCTTTAATCAGGCTGTCATGAGTGCCGGTATACAGCCAGGCAAAACCTCGCCCCAGCAGTTCGACGTGCAGCCCGCCCTGCTCCAGATACATCTGGTTTATCGACGTAATCTCCAGCTCTCCGCGCTCCGAAGGCGTGACTCGTTTGGCGAAATTTACCACCTGACGATCATAGAAATAAAGCCCGGTCACCGCCCAGCGTGAGCGTGGATGGGCCGGTTTTTCCTCAAGCGCGACGGCGTGAAAATCGTCGTCAAACGCCACCACGCCGAAACGCTCAGGATCCATCACCTGATAGGCGAATAGCGTCGCACCCTGCTCCCGTGACGCCACCTGCCGCAGATTGGGACTGAACCCTTGACCGAAATAGATATTATCGCCGAGCACCAGGCAGCAACGGTCGTCGCTGATAAAGCTTTCGCCAATCAGGAACGCCTGCGCTTATACCCTTGGGACTCAACTGGGCGGTATAAGTCAGACGAACGCCAAACGCCTCGCCCGCGCTGAGCAACCGCTTGAATAACGGCATCTCTTCTGGCGTGGTGATAATCAGAATATCGCAGATCCCCGCCAGCATCAGCACCGATAGCGGTAAATCATCGGCTTGTCGTACACGGGCAACAGCTGTTTGGAGGTGCCGCGAGTAATCGGATAGAGGCGACTGCCGCTGCCGCCCGCCAAGACAATACCTTTCATCTGTTCTCCTCGCTTTACAGGCTTGACCCGAGACCGGGACGTTTGCCACGATAGCTGCCGTCCAGAACGCGCTGCCACCACTCACGATGGGTCAAATACCACTGCACGGTTTTCGCTAGGCCGCTGTCAAAGGTTTCCTGCGGCCGCCAGCCTAATTCCCGGGCAATTTTGCCGGCGTCAATCGCATAGCGTCGGTCATGCCCCGGCCGATCTTCTACAAACGTAATGAGTTGCCTGAACGCCGTGACGCCGGCGGGATGAGACGCGCCGGCCTGCTCCAACAGTGCGCACAGCGCCTTGACTACCTCAATATTGCGCCGCTCGTTATGGCCGCCGATGGTAATAGGTTTCACCAGGATGGCCGCGGGTTACCACCTGATAGAGCGCGCGGGCATGATCTTCCACATACAGCCAATCACGAATCTGGCCGCCGTTGCCGTAAACCGGTAACGGCTTGCCCGCCAGCGCGTTGATAATTATCAGCGGAATCAGCTTTTCAGTGAAATTATATGGTCAATAATTATTGGAGAAATGGGCTACCAGCACCGGTAGACCGTAAGTGCGCATCCAGGCGCGCGCCAAATGATCGCTGGCGGCTTTCGAGGCGGAGTACGAGCTGCTGGGCGCATAGGGCGTGCTTTCGTTGAACCGGCTGCCGTTATCGGGCAAATCGCCGTACACTTCATCGGTGGAGACATGATGAAAGCGAAAGGCGGCACGGGCGGCAGGGGGTAAAGCCTGCCAATATTCGCGCGCCGCTTCCAGAAGGATTGAGGTCCCGGTGATATTGGTGTCGATAAACGCCGCCGGACCGTCATATGGTGTGCGCCCACTTCGCCCGCCCGCAAGGGTTATTCGTCGTACATTTTGGCTGGCCAAAGTAGCAGGTCAAGCGTGCGCTGCGTTATTACACCTTGACTATTGGCATGATCGTACCGCTGATAATGGCGCTGATCTCCTTTGATAATTACAGCGAACGGGAGTTTGCCGCCACCCTGGGCCGATTATGCTTTCCGCTGCTGTGCGTCTGTTTGGCGCAGGTCACCAGCAGCCTGAAACGCGGCGGCCTGCCGCTGTATCTCGATAAGCACGGCGCCGGCGATAACGTCGTTATGGAATCTGATGATCCGCGCGCCTATCGTCGCTGCGGCGCCGGCGACGATAGGCGCGGCTGGAAACCTCGGTATCGATTTGGTTTTTATTACTGATTATCTATCACATCATCCGCCGC
>NZ_JBPESN010000098.1:0-6985 GCF_051710625.1 Sodalis sp. (in: enterobacteria)
GGTGCGGCGATGTGACGTATATCTGGACCGGGAAACGCTGGGCATACCTTGCGGTTGTTCTTGATCTGTTCGCGAGGAAACCGGTGGGCTGGGCTATGTCGTTCTTCCCGGACAGCAGACTGACCATCAAAGCACTGGAAATGGCATGGGAAACGCGTGGTAAACCAGCCGGAGTGATGTTCCACAGCGATCAGGGTAGCCACTATACGGGCAGGCAGTTCCGACAGTTGCTGTGGCGTTACCGGATCAAACAAAGCATGAGTCGGCGGGGTAACTGTCGGGATAACAGTTTGATGGAGCGCTTCTTCAGAAGTCTGAAAAACGAGTGGATACCGGTAACGTGCTACAAACAGCTTCAGCGAAGCAGCTCATGAAATTACCGACTATATCGTGGGATATTACAACGTACTCAGGCCGCATGAATATAACGGTGGGTTGCCACCAAACGAATCAGAAAATAGACACTGGAAAAACGCTAACGCAGTGGCCAGTTTTAGTTGACCACTACAACATCGCCTCGGCCTCGCTGCTGGATGAAGCCACCGCGGCGGCTGAAGCAATGGCGCTCGCCAAACGCGCCAGTAAACTGAAGCAGGCCAACCACTTTTTTGTCGCCGACGACGTGCATCCGCAAACCCTGGATGTCCTGCACACCCGCGCCGGTACCTTTGGCTTTGAACTGGTCATCGATAAGGCACAGGCGGCGCTGGAGCGTCCCGATCCGTTTGGCGTGCTGTTGCAGTAGGTAGGCACCACCGGCGAACTACACGACTATCGCGCCCTGATGGCTGAACTGACGCACCGCAAAATCATCAGCTGCGTGGCGGCAGATATGCTCTCGCTGGTGCTGCTGGCGGCTCTCGGGGAGCAGGGCGCCGATGTGGTATTCGGCTCGTCGCAACGCTTCGGGGTGCCGATGGGGTACGGTGGCCCGCACGCGGCGTTTTTCGCCGCCCGTGATGAAATGAAACGCGCCATGCCGGGCCGAATTATCGGTGTTTCCCGCGACGCCGCCGGTGATACGGCTTTGCGCATGGCGATGCAAACGCGCGAGCAGCACATTACGCCGCGAGAAGGCGTAACTCGAACATTTGTACGTCGCAGGTATTGCTGGCCAATATCGCCGACCTGTATGCCGTCTATCACGGTCCGCAGGGGCTTAACATTGCCGGGCGTATTCACCAGCTGACAACGATTCTGGCGCAGGGGCTGCGCGCCGCCAGCCTGACGCTCAGGCACGATCGCTGGTTCGATACCCTGACTGTCGAGGTGGTCGATAAAGCGGGCGTGCTGGCGCGCGCCGACGCCGCCGGGATCAATTTGCGCAGCGACATTCACCGCGCGGTGGGCATCACCCTTGACGAAACGACCGTGCGCGAAGATGTGCAAATCCTCTGGCAGGTGGTGACGGGGACGACGGGCACCTTGGCTATCGACGCGCTGGATGCCGGCTGCGACGAGAGGTGATCCCGCCGGAATTGCTGCGCGCCACGCCTATCCTGACGCACGAGGTGTTCAACCGCTAGCATAGCTAAACGGAAATGATGCGCTATATGCATCGGCTGGCGCGCAAGGATCTGGCGCTGAATCAGACGATGATCCCCCTCGGCTCCTGCACGATGAAGCTCAACGCCGCCGCCGAGATGATCCCTATTACCTAACCGGAGTTTGCCGAGCTGCATTTTTTCTGCCCCCCTGAACAGGCGGCGGGGTATCAGCAGATGATAGCCCAGCTGTCGCGCTGGCTTATCCAACTGACCGGCTACGATGCCCTGTGCATGCAGCCAAACTCCGGCGCCCAGGGCGAATATGTCGGCCTGCTGGCCATTCGTCGTTATCATTAGAGCCGCAATCAGGGCGAGCGTCATATCTGTCTGATTCCCAGCTCCGCCGATGGCACCAATCTGGCGTCGGCACAGATGGCCGGCATGTCGGTTACCGTGGTGGCTTGCGACAAGAATGGTAATATCAATTTGTACGATTTGCGCGCCAAAGCCGAACAGGCCGGCGAGCAGCTATCGTGCATCATGGTGACCTATCCCTCGACCCACGGAGTCTATGAAGAAACCATTCGTGAAGTGTGCCAGATAGTGCATCAGTACGGCGGCCAGGTCTATCTGGATGGCGCCAACATGAATGCGCAGGTGGGGATTACATCGCCAGGGTATATCGGCGCCGATGTGTCGCATCTCAACCTGCATAAAACCTTCTGCATCCCCCACGGGGGCGGTCCGGGCATGGGTTCCATCGGAGTGAAAGCGCACCTGGCCCCGTTCGTTCCGGGTGGAGCTCGATGGTGTGCTTACCCGTCAGGAAGTGGTCAGCGCAGCGCCGTTCGGCAGCGCGTCGATCTTACCCATCAGCTGGATGTATATTCGTATGATGGGCGCGGAAGGGTTGAAACAAGCCAGGCATGTGGCCATTCTTAACGCCAATTATATCGCCACCCGGTTGCAGCAGGCCTATCCTGTGCTGTATACCGGCCGTCACGGCCGCGTAGCCCACGAATGTATCCTGGATATCCGGCCGCTGAAAGAGGCCACCGGCATTAGCGAAATGAATATCGCCAAACGCCTAATCGACTACGGTTTCCACGCGCCGACCGTGTCTTTCCCGGTAGCCGGCACGCTGATGGTCGAGCCGACCGAATCGGAAAGCCAGCTGGAGCTTGATCGCTTCATTGACGCAATGCTGGCGATCCGCGCCGAAATCCAGCAGGTGGCGGACGGCGTCAGGCCGGCGAGTGGTGCCATCCGTACGATCGTCAGATCGCGGCGTTCCCGGCCGGATATGGCGATAAATACCAGCCGGCGGTGAAACGGCTGGACGATGTTTATGGCGACCGCAACTTGTTTTGCTCCTGCGTGCCATTGAGCGATTATCAGTAAGCGTCATGGCCGCGTAGCGGCCTCACGCGCAGGACGGCCGGCATTCAGGCGGTAACCACCGCTCGGGCGCCGGCCGTGGGTGATGAATGCTGATGGCGCCGACGTCATGACACCCGCCAACCGTTAACGGTGCTCCCTCTCCGGCCCGGCCCGGCCGCTACTTCAGCCAGCCCTCTTTGCTGTGCCTGCTGCAAATGTTGGCTGAGATGCGCCCACAGCGCCGGATACACCTCGGCGATAAAGGCGTTGAGCGTTAGCACCTGATCGAGAGTGATGCCGTTCTCCACCTAGCTCTGCCCCTGGTTATGCAGATTTATCAGTACCGGCATCAGTCGGTCGATCATCAGGGCGAAACGGGCGCTGGGGGTTTCTCCCGCCTCATATTCCAGCCACAATTCATGAAACTGGCGCCACTGCGGCGTTGGGCAGCAGCCCAAACAGCCGCTAAGCCGCTTTTGCCTCCAGCGCATGCACCACTTCGCGCCCCGCGAGGTCGTAGACCAGTACGTCACCGGCGTCGATCTCGACGATATCGTGGATTAACGCCATTTGCGTCGCGCGGGTCATATCCACCCCGTCATCGGCATAGGGAGCGAGCGTCATTGCCGCGACCGTAAAGTGCCGGCTGTGCTCCGCGGTGTTTTCCTGCCGCTGGGTATTGAGTACTTTGGTACGGCGTTGTATGTTTTTAAGCTTATCGATTTCGATGAGAAAAGCGACGATATCGGTCAGTTCACCGAATGCCAGCATGGAAGAGGTTACAGCCATCAGGTTCCCCGGCATAATCTAATTGAACGGCCTAGTGTAGGCCAATTCGCGCACGAACTCGACTGGTATAGCTTCGCCTTGGACAGCGCGGTTTTACAATTCTTCACCGTTTATTTTCAGCGTACACATGTACACTCAATTGCCTCTCGATTACCCTATACACTGCATGCCCACGGACGAAAATATCTTTAAGCAGAGGTCAGAAAATTCATGGGAAACAAATCATTAGCCAAAAGCTATTCTCTGGCGGAAGAAATTGCCAATAGCGTTAGCCACGGCGTGGGGGTGATCTTTGGTATTGTCGGCCTGGTGCTGATGCTTAATCAGGCAGGGGAGGCGGGCGCCAACACCCTCGCGCTGACCAGCTACAGCCTTTATGGCGGTAGTATGATTCTGCTCTATCTGGCGTCGACGTTGTATCATGCCATTCCCCATCCGCCGGCCAAACGCTGGCTGAAGAAGGTGGACCATTGCGCGATTTATCTGTTAATCGCCGGTACTTATACGCCGTTTTTGCTGATAGGACTGGCCTCGCCGCTGGCCAAATGGCTGATGGTGGTCATCTGGCTGATGGCGGCGGTCGGCATTATGTTCAAATTGGCGTTTGCGCATCGCTTTCGTGCCATCTCCATCATTACCTATCTGACCATGGGCTGGCTGTCGCTGGTGGTCATTTATCAGCTGGTACAACGGTTGCCCGCCGGCGGTGTCGCGCTGCTGGCCGCCGGTGGCGTGATTTACTCGCTGGGGGTGATTTTCTACGTTTGGGAACAAATACCGTTCAACCATGCGATATGGCATGGCTTTGTATTGGGGGGAACCGTTTGCCACTTTCTGGCGGTTTATCTGTTTGTCACTTGAACCGCGGCAGTTCGTCGCTATGCCTCGCGGACGGAAAGCGGGCCTGGCACCGCGCCCGGATCCCCGGGGCAGTTTTCAAGCGACAGCCTGCGGCGGCTGGGCGGGTCTGTTGGCCCTGTCCCGTTGACACTGGCGCGCGTCGCTTACTCGCCGATAGCGTACGGTAGCGGCTGCACGGACAACGCGCCGGCGCTGTCGGCGCGCACGCGCAGCAGGCTGTCGGGCGCCAGGTCGTTATTCAACACCGCCTGCACCCAAACGCTGCCGTCCTCCAACTGACAGGCCGCCAGCACCGTACCGGTCCGCCGCCAATTGTCGCCCATCTTGAGTTCCAAATCGTCACCGGCGGCGGGAGGATGGCTGGCTTTGCCCGCCAGCCAGTACAGGGCGCGTTTGTTAGTGCCGCGATACTTGGCGCGCGCCACCATCTCCTGGCCCGCGTAACAGCCTTTGTTAAAGCTGATGCCGTCCAGCGCCTGTACATTGGCCGCCTGCGGGATAAACTGCGTGCCGTTGGCGCTGTCGATAACCGGATAGCCCGCCTCGATATCCAGCGCCAGCCATTGCTGGCTGTCGTTGAGCTGGGCCTGGCCTTCCAGCTTGTGCTGCAAGGCGTCGCACACGGCCGGCGTCGTTATCAACAAAAAGCGCGGCGCCGGCAGACTGAAATACAGCAACGTCGTGTCCTGATGGTGCGCCACCGGCTGAGGCGCATCGGGCACGCTGGTAAAGAGTCCGCCCAGCGCCGCCTGCGCCTGAAAACCCGCCACGCCCAGTAAAACCGCGTCATGGTCGGCGGCGATGGTCGTTTTGGAAAACACAGCGTATTTTTTCAGTTCGGCGAGCTGGCTGTCGCGCACGCTGCGTCGTTCGATAAACGCCATCCCCTCGTGGTGATGAAACACGCACAGATGGCTGAACATTTTGCCTTTGGCATCGCAATGGGCGGCGAAACTGAAGCGATCGGCGTCCAGTGAGGCAACATCGCAGGTCAACTGCCCCTGCAGGTATTTTACGGTGTCCGCGCCGTTAAGCGTGATCAATGCCCAATCCTCCAGAGAAATAAGCGTCAGCGGCAGATAGCTTGAGGGCGCCGGCAAACGCGGCGGAAAAGGAACTTGAGATGACATGGGACAGTCCTATCAGTAGTCTGACAATAGCCTAATGGTAAAAGGCCGCGAGGGGTTTGCAAGTAGATCTTGCCTGCGAGTTTAGCGATACGTGCCCGGTATGAAATAAATAGCGCAGAATGTAGCGAAATGTGTCGTTTTGTCTCATGCCCCGGGTAAAACGGGGTAAACTAGCTGCAAGCGTAGCGGTTATAAGGGGAAATTTTTAGATGGATATCACCAACAAAGCTCAAATCCACTGGGCCTGCCGCCGTGGCATGCGTGAGCTGGATATCGCCATTATGCCGTTCTTTGAACACGATTTTGACGCCCTGGATGACCAGGACAAGCAGCGCTTTGTCCGGCTGCTGGAGTGCGACGATCCCGATTTGTTCAATTGGCTGATGAACCACGGCCAGCCGGACGACGGCGAGCTGCGGCAGGTTATTACCCTGATTCAGACGCGAAACAAAGCCCGTGGCCCTTTGGCGATGTGATATCCAGGTCTCCTGGCGCACTCAGCTTTGCTCGCTGGCGTTTTACGGGATCCTGATTATGCTGATTTTACTCTCGCCCTGGCCGGAAAATTACGGACTGGTGTGGTTGAGGCTGGTACTGGTGGTGGTGTTTGAATGCATTCGCAGCCAGCGTAACATCATGTCGTGCCGCGGCGAACTTGTAGTGGTCAACTAAAACTAGCCACCGCGTTAGCGTTTTTCCAGTGTCTATTTTCTGATTTGTTTGGTGGCAACCCACCGTTATATTCATGCGGCCTGAGTGCGTTGTAATATCCCACGATATAGTCGGTAATTTCATGAGCTGCTTCGCTGAAGCTTATGTAGCCCGTTACCGCTCTCCGCTCGTTTTTCAGACTTCTGAAGAAGCGCTCCATCGGACTATTATCCCAGCAGTTACCCCGCCGACTCATGCTTTGTTTGATTCTGGTAACGCCACAGCAACTGTTGGAACTGCCTGCCCGTATAGTGGCTACCCTGATCGCTGTGGAACATCACTCCGGCTAGTTTACCACGTATTTCCCATGCCATTTCCAGTGCTTTGATGGTCAGTCTGCTGTCCGGGAAGAACGACATAGCCCAGCCCACCGGTTTCCTCGCGAACAGGTCAAGAACAACCGCAAGCTATGCCCAGCGTTTCCCGGTCCAGATATACGTCATATCGCCGCACCATATCTGGTTTGGCTCCGTTACAGCGAACTGGCGCTCAAGATAATCCGGGATCGCAACATGCTCCTGACCGCCACGCTTATACCTGTGCGTCGGCTGCTGACAACTGACCAGCCCCAGCTCTTTCATGAGCCTGCCTGCGAGCCAGCGCCCCATCCGGAAGCCTCTCTGGGTT
>NZ_JBPESN010000099.1:0-6751 GCF_051710625.1 Sodalis sp. (in: enterobacteria)
CTATATCGTGGGATATTACAGCGCACTCAGGCCGCATGAATATAACGGTGGGTTGCCACCAAACAAATCAGAAAGTAGATACTGGAAAAACGCTAACGCGGTGGCCAGTTTTAGTTGACCACTACACCGGAGCTAATTTCAATGGCGTCCTTGCGCACCAGCGCCTTCGACTGCTCTTCCGCCGCATTGGGCGGACGAAACCCCAGACGCGACGCAATCTCGGCACGCGTGGGGGCCATGCCGGTCTGCGTGACATGGCCGCGGATCAGGTCAAAAACCTCTTGTTATCTGGTGGTTAGCGCTTTTATTCCGTCCCCTGTTTTGTTTATACATTCTTTCTGAGAGTATATACAGCTCATTGCCAATTGAAAACCGAAAACGCGCGAAATAGGGTGTCATTCACGATAATATAGGCCCCTCGCCGTTGCGTTGCGGCAACGGGGGCGCCCAAGCACGGAAAGTGGCAGCGTTTACGCCATGGTCAGATGCCCCTGGATTATTCACCGCCGCCGGCGGATTAGCGGCAAGTATCAGAAAACTCAAACCCAGCGGGCATCATTTTTGCGCGCGATACTGCAGCGGCGGCCGCTGTGGCCCCGGACGGTGGCGCCGCCACAGATCCGCCGCGCGGTTTCTGGTATGCTTGCATAGCATTGCTAACAAGAGGCTTCACAGAGATATGTCAGGTTGGCGTAGAATTTATTATACGTTGTTGGATTTACCGCTAAAGTTGCTGGTAAGAAGTAAAGTCATTCCGACCGATCCGCGCGTTGAAGCCGGCCTTGATCCCCGGCAGCCCATGATGTATGTGCTGCCCTATAACTCCAAAGCGGACCTGCTCACCCTGCGTATGCAATGCCTGAAACAGGGTTTGCCCGACCCGCTGACGCCGCTTGATATCGACGGCGTCACCCTGCCGCGTTATGTATTTATTCATGACGGTCCGCGCGTGCTGACGTGGTACGCGGAAAAGTCACAGTCCGTTTCGCTGTTTCATAACTACCTCGATTTGCACCGCTCCAATCCTGCTCTGGATGTACAGTTGGTGCCGGTATCGGTCATGTTTGGCCGTTCGCCCGGCAGGGAGTCGCAAACCTCCCAGCCGGCACCGCAGTTGCGCTTGCTGAACGGTATCGAAAAGTTCTTCGCGGTGCTGTGGCTCGGGCGCGACAGTTTCGTGCGATTTTCGCGGCCGCTGTCGTTGCGCTATATGGCCACCAAGCACGGCACCGACAAGTCTATCGCCCAGAAACTGGCCCGGGTGGCGCGCATTCACTTCGCCCGGCAGCGGCTAGTGGCGGCGGGGCCGCGCCTGCCGGTGCGCCAGGATTTGTTTAATAAGCTGCTGGCGTCTAAAGCCATTGAAAAAGCGGTGGAGGATGAGGCGCGCAGCAAGAAGATCTCGGTAGAAAAGGCGCAACAGAATGCGATTGAACTCATGGAGGAAATCGCCGCCGACTTCTCGTATGAAGCGATCCGCCTTTCCGACCGGGTTCTTAGCTGGACCTGGAACCGGCTGTATCAAGGGCTGAACGTACGCAACGCCGAACGGGTGCGTCAGCTGGCCGAAGAAGGCCATGAGATCGTCTATGTGCCATGCCACCGCAGCCATATAGATTATCTGCTGCTTTCCTACGTGCTTTACCATCAAGGGCTGGTGCCGCCGCACATCGCCGCCGGCATTAACCTCAATTTCTGGCCGGCAGGGCCGATTTTCCGCCGTCTGGGTGCATTTTTTATTCGCCGCACGTTCAAAGGCAACAAGCTTTATTCCACGATTTTCCGCGAGTACCTGGGCGAGTTATTCACCCGCAGCTATTCAGTGGAATATTTCGTCGAAGGCGGCCGTTCCCGTACCGGACGGCTGCTGAAGCCGAAAACCGGCACGCTGACCATGACCATCCAGGCCATGTTGCGCGGCGGCAATCGCCCTATTACGCTGGTGCCAATTTACGTCGGCTATGAACATGTGATGGAAGTGGCGACTTATGCCAAAGAATTGCGCGGCGCGGTCAAAGAGAAAGAGGGGCTTTGGCAAATGATGCGCGGATTGCGCAAGCTGCGCAATCTCGGCCAGGGTTATGTCAACTTTGGCGACCCCCTGCCCCTGGTGACCTGGCTGTCGCAACAGGTGCCGCAGTGGCGCGATTCGGTCAACCCGATAGAGGCCCACCGCCCCGGCTGGCTGGCGCCGGCGGTGGATGAGATTGCCGCCACCCTCATGGTGCGGATCAACAACGCCGCTGCAGCCAACGCCATCAATTTGTGCTCCAGCGTGCTGCTGGCCTCTCGCCAGCGCTCGCTTACCCGCCCGCAGTTGCTGGCGCAGCTGGCCTGCTATCTTGAGCTACTACGTAATGTGCCCTATGCGCCGGACATCACGGTGCCCGATCTGACGCCGGAGGCGTTGTTAGCCCATGCTCTGGCGATGAACAAGTTCACCGTCGAGCATGACGCCATCGGCGATATCATCTGCTTGTCGCGCGATCAGGCCGTGTTAATGACCTATTACCGCAACAATATTCAGCATCTCTTGATTCTGCCGTCACTGGTGGCAAGTATCATTTGCAGTCATCCGGGGATCGAATGCGCCCCGCTGCAACAGCGGATCACGCTTCTCTATCCGCTGTTAAAAGCGGAGCTGTTTATGCGGTACAGCAAGCAAGAGTTACCGCCGGTTATCGACAGCCTCATCGCCGAACTGGCGCGTCAGGGACTGGTGGACGCGCAGGAAACACGGCTATATCCGGCGCAAACGCGTATGCATGTTTTGCAACTGTTGGCCGCAAGTGTCAACGAGACGCTGCAGCGGTATGCCATTACCTTTTCGTTATTACGCGCCAATCCGCAGCTTAACCGCGGAACGCTGGAAAAAGAGAGCCGCATTATGGCTCAGCGGCTATCGGTACTGCACGGCATCAACGCGCCGGAATTTTTTGATAAAGCGGTGTTCTCAACGCTGGTGGCGACGCTGCGCGCCGAGGAATATATCAGCGATACCGGCGATGTTATTAACGAAAAGGTCAGTGAGATGTGCGACATTCTCGGTCAATTAATTACTCCCGACGTGCTTGGCACTATCGAAAGCGCCAGCTTACTGGCAAACGGGCCGGCGAGTGCGACGCTGCCGGCGGAATAGCGGCTACGCTGCCCTTTGCGTTCCGCGGCTATAGCATCACGCCGCCTTTGTAGACACCTTCGCCGGCGCCGATCACCGCCGGCGTTACTTTATAGGCACTGGCGACCTCTTCCAGCGCGCCGGAAGACCTGTTGGCGCCAGCGCGGCGCAGGCGCGCTGAAACGCATTTAAGACAGGAGTCAATGGGGCAGTAAGCTCAGCAAAATGCCGATAAAAATCAGCATCCCGACGAGGTTATTATTTAAAAACGCCCGGAAGCAGGCCTCCCGTTCACGGTCGGCGATAAGCTTTTGCTGCCAGAGGAATAACCCTGCCGCGCCCGCCAGCGCCAGATAGTAGATCCTGCCAAGTCCGAGCTGCCAGCCGATAACGCCCAGCAGCAGTAGCGTCGCCAATTGCAGCAACCCGATGATAAGCTTATCGAAACGCCCAAACAGGATAGCGGTGGATTTGACACCGATGCGCAGATCATCATCCCGATCCACCATGGCATATTGGGTGTCGTAAGCCATCGTCCAGGTAATATTCGCCAGGAACAGCAGCCAACAGCTTAAAGGTAAGGACTGACTTACTGCGGTGAACGCCATCGGTATCGACCAGCCGAACGCCGCACCCAGCACCAGCTGCGGCAAATGCGTATACCGCTTCATGAAGGGGTAAACCCAGGCTAACGCCAGCGCCACCGTCGACAGCGCGATGGTCATGCTATTTAGCGTCAACACCAGCGCAAAAGAGATCCCCACCAGCGTCCCGAACAACAGTTTGGCTTCTTTTTCACCTATCGCCCCGCTGGGCAACGGGCGGGCGCGGGTGCGTTGAACATGACCATCTATTTTACGGTCCGCATAATCGTTTATCACGCAGCCGGCGGCGCGCATGAAGAAGACACCCAGAATGAACACTGTTAACGTTCCCAGCGCAGGTATAGCCATACCCGCCAGCCACAAAGCCCATAGCGTCGGCCACAGCAGCAGCGAGCCGATAGGCTTATCGATTCGCATCAAACGGCACCATACCTGCCATCTATCCTGTGTCAGACTGTGATCCAACGGAATTCTCCTTTACTGTTGTGGCGCATCGTCGCCGCTGATATACAGCGGGCAGTCGGGTAAAAATGCTTCCGTCAGCAGCAACGGTTGCCCCTCTGGAAGCCGCAGTCGGGCACGCCGCGCCCATAATGTGCCAACCCGACCGAATTGGATAACGTCGCGCGCCGGCGGACGGTGACGGAACAGCCATTGCCCCAGCGGCACATCCCCCAGCCTCAGCACCTGCTGCGCTGGCCCCGCCGCCGCGGCGGCGGGCACCAACGTGCGCGCGGTCAACCAAGGACGGTCATGGCTATACAGCACCACCTCCCGGAGCCAGAATCCCCCGCAATCCGGCAATAGCGCCGCCTCCCCCGCTTCGATGCAGGCGGGGACAAACCCTTCGCGATAGCGCCGGACGCGAATTTTCCCGCAGTGCTTTTCAAGGCGTCGAGTCATCGACCCGCGCTCGGTCAGCCAGCTTCGCGTGGTGTCGTCGGGCCACGCCGGTGGCTCCTGGAGCCAGCGAATACCGTCAAGTAGCGCCACTATGGCCTGATCCTGCATAGGGTTCGCGCTCCCGTATTCAAAGATTTCATTGTAGCCCAGAACCCCCGTTCATTGACATGCCGTAAACACAATTCAGCGCGTCATGCACACTGCGGGCCACGGCGGCCGCGACGATAAACAGTAGGCGCGCGCAGCGGTAAAAACACCACGTTCAGGAGCGTCTGTCGGAAAAAAAGGCCTACCGGAGGAAACCATTTGCATTGTGAATCGCGCCAGCGCGCTTATTCCACCGCGGGCGACCGTTCTTCGGTCAGGCCATACAGGTGGTATTTGCGTCCCACCATCTGGCCGCCGTCGCGGGTGAGCGGCGTCCAGTTGAACTGCACACGGGTCCGGTTCGGCGTAACCGTCAGGACGTCCAGCGGGATTGAGAGATAGAAGCCTTTAGTAAAGGAACCTTCACCGTATTCCTCTTTCGAGACATTGGTGAAGGTCGCATACGCACCGGCGGTGTGATACCACTGTCGAAACGTTTCGAGAGGTCAAACGTTACCCCTTTGTCCTTCGCCAAATATTGCCCAACGCTTGCCTTGACCAAAACGCCCTTCAGGAAGGTCGGCTGCCAATAGCCCGTTAAATTACCGGTGGCGACTTTATAGTCGGTGAACTTTATCATATTGTCTTAATCGCACTGTTTGACCTAGTTACCGTCAACGCCCACTGCCCAGTTGCTGTTTAGCGGACAGTAAAGCAGCTCGCCGCCGCCGTACATCATTTCCAGGTAACCACCGTACAGCTGGCCATGCCAGCCATCGCCCAGGCGATCGATGTAAGTGGTCTGCAATTTGCTGATATAAATGTCATTTTACACGTAGGAACGGATGTGCGTACGTGCCCGTGGCAAATGGGAATCTGACGGCAGTTAGGTGTAGTTGAATTTATCGTAGTTGTTAACGATGTTGCCAAACAGGCTACCCGACAACGACCAGTGATTGGTCAGCCAGTTAATTGGCCGTGCCTTCCACGCCAATCTGCTACATGTAAAAGCTTTCCGGGCCGCCGAAGGATTGATTCAGCACCGGCGCCCAACTCAGCTGCAGCCGGCTGCGATCAATATAATAGCCTTGCTCGGCGGTTTTCGGCACGTCAGGCTCGACGCGGCGCTGAATCAACGGCTGCTCATGGCCCAGCGGGTAGCCTTCCAGCGTATCCTGCAGGTTGCGCACATTGGTTTTGGTCGTCACCATCGGCATATTTTCGCGCGTTTCGGTGACTTTCAGCGTATCGATATTTTCCGGCAGATTATTCACCATAATGCGGTTGGCGCGATCCACGCCTTCCGCGCTATCGCGGTACTTATACTGCTGGCCGGTCATATACATGGTATGACCTTTAACCTGAATATGCGGCGACGAATAACCAGCGTTGCTCTGCATGTCGGTCAACTGGTGCGCTACGACCTGATGTTGCAGGATCTCCGATTGCGGATGCGGGGCGTAATCCGGTTTCTTCTCGCCGATATGCTGCTGTTTGAGATCGTTGAAGTTGGTGCGCAGCGTAAAACCGAACATGAAGGTATTGCCGTGCTCGTAGCTTACGTTAATATCCGCCCAATCGGCGACGCGGTAAATTGCCCCGACCTTGACGGGTGATTTCTGATCGAGGGTTCCGGCGAAATCATCCTGGCAATTGTTGCCTTCATACTCGACTTTCAGGCGCAGCGGCTGCCAGGGCGTTTGGTATTCAACGCCGCCAAAGACGGCCGAAGGCCCGTGGGAAAATGTAGTGCCACACTGAATTTGGCCACCCGAACAGAGGTGATATGCTCACCTCAGAACAACACGGGGGTGCACCAATGAAAAGAAGAAATTTTAGTCCTGAATTCAAACGCGAATCCGCTCAACTGGTTGTCGACCAAAATTACACCGCCACGCCAGCAGCAAAAGCCATGGACGTCGGTTTTTCTACGATGACGAAATGGGTAAAACAACTGCGTGATGAGCGACAGGGGAAAACGCCAAAAGCCTCTCCCATAACCCCGGAACAAATCGAAATACGTGAGCTCAAGAAGAAG
>NZ_JBPESN010000100.1:0-6640 GCF_051710625.1 Sodalis sp. (in: enterobacteria)
CTCACGTATTTCGATTTGTTCCGGGGTTATGGGAGAGGCCTTTGGCGTTTTCCCCTGTCGCTTATCACGCAGTTGTTTTACCCATTTCGTCATCGTAGAAAGGCCGACGTCCATGGCTTTTGCTGCTTGCGCGGCGGTGTAATTTTGATCGACAATCAGTTGAGCGGATTCGCGTTTGAATTCAGGACTAAAATTTTTTCTTTTCATTGGTGCACCCGTGTTGTTCTGAGGTGAGCATATCACCTCTGTTCAGCTGGCCAAATTCAGTGTGCCACTACACTTTTGCGGCAGAGGGGCGAGGTCAAAGACCTTCAGCGTGGTTCGACGGCGGAAAAAAAACTTTTTGCGATATATCAGTAGTGCCCTTCACGGTAGAGTTTCTTTTAACCGTTCACGTTCAAGGGACTCGTCACGATGCAACCCAGATGTTATTAGTGTTATTCATCTTATCATTAGCAAATTATTTTAATTACTGACGATATATTGACCTTATGTGTTTTTGCTACCCTCGGAATAACTTAATTATTTGATATACGCTCCTATGCAGTTGAAATCACAATGACAAAGGCCACGCACAGCGCTAAGGCGGGTTTGAGCCTGTCGCCGCAACCTTTTTTACGGTGGCGCGACGCCTTGTTTAACATGCCTGGGTTAATATCGAATACCACATCTTTAGCCTTGCGGCTTCGTTCGCCGCAGCGGGCGTGAGGTGCGTTATGCCCGCATAGCAGGAATCTGCAGAGGGCTTGACAGGGTCCGTGCAATAATAAAAAAACCGGAGTGCATCACTAATGACCAACATCACGAAAAAAACGCTTCTTGCCGCGACCGTGGTTACCGCCATGGGAATGAGCGTTGCTGGACAAACTTTTGCCGCGGACGTTCCCGCCGGCGTGCAGTTAAGCGACAAACAGGAACTGGTACGCGGCAATGGCGCTGAATTGCAATCCCTGGATCCGCACAAGATTGAAGGGGTTCCCGAATCCAACGTTAACCGTGACGTACTGGAAGGCCTTATCATTAACGACCTGCAGAGTCGGGCACAGCCGGGCGTGGCCGAGAGCTGGGAAAACAAGGATTTCAAAATCTGGACCTTCCATCTGCGGCAAAACGCCAAATGGTCCAATGGCGATCCGGTCACCGCGCATGACTTTATCTACAGCTGGCGACGTCTGGCGGATCCCAAAACCGCCTCTCCTTATGAAAGCTACCTGCAATACGCTCAGATCACCAATATCGACGATATCATCGGCGGCAAGAAAAACCCGGACACGCTGGGCGTGAAAGCACTTGACGATCATACCCTGGAAGTCACGCTGGCCGAGCCGGTGCCGTATCTCATCAAAGTGCTCGCCCATCCGTCCATGTCGCCGGTGCCGCAAAAAGTAGTGGAAAAATTCGGTGAGAAGTGGACCCAGCCTGCCAATTGGGTGGGGAATGGCGCCTATGTCGTCAAAGACTGGGTAATTAACGAACGTATCGTTCTAGAGCGAAACCCGCAGTACTGGAATAACGCTAAAACCGTCATTAATAAAGTCACCTATCTGCCGATCTCGTCCGAAGTCACCGACGTCAACCGCTATCGCGCCGGCGAAGACGATATGACCTACAACAACCTGCCGATTGAGTTATTCCAGAAACTCAAGAAAGAAATCCCTAAAGAAGTCCATGTCGATCCCTATCTTTGCACCTATTACTACGAGATCAATAACCAGAAAGCGCCATTCACCGATGCGCGCGTGCGTACCGCGCTTAAGCTCGGGCTGGATCGCGATATCATCGTCAATAAAGTGAAAGCGCAGGGCGATCTGCCGGCCCACGGCTTCACGCCGCCCTATACCGATGGCGCCAAGCTGACGGCACCGGAATGGTTTGGCTGGTCGCAGGAGAAACGCAACGAAGAGGCGCGGAAATTGCTGGCCGAGGCGGGCTATACCAAAGACAAACCCTTGACCTTCGATTTACTGTATAACACCTCGGATCTGCATAAGAAGCTGGCCATCGCCGTGGCTTCTATCTGGAAAAAGAACCTCGGTGTTAATGTGAAGCTTGAAAAACAGGAATGGAAAACCTTCCTCGATACCCGCCGTCAGGGCAATTTCGACGTCGCCCGGGCCGGCTGGTGTGCGGATTATAATGAACCGACGTCCTTCTTGAACATTATGCAGTTCAACAGCTCCAATAACAGCGCGCATTATAAGAACCCGGCATTTGATAAATTGCTGGTCCAGGCCCTGCAGGCCGGTTCGGAAGACGCTCGCGCCGGCATCTATCAGCAGGCGGAACAGCAGCTGGATAAAGACTCGGCAATCGTCCCGGTGTATTACTATGTTAACGCCCGTTTGGTCAAACCTTACGTAGGGGGTTATACCGGTAAAGATCCGCTTGATAATGTATATGTAAAAGATCTCTACATTATCAAACATTAAGGACGTTTGACGTGAGACAATAGGGCAGGCCGCTGGCGGTCGTGCCCTATTTGTTCTGCAAACGCCTTACCGTCTACTGCCACGTTATAGGTCTGGTAATGTTAAAGTTTATCCTTCGACGGCTGCTGGAAGCGATTCCAACGCTGTTCGTACTGATCACCATCTCATTTTTCATGATGCGTCTGGCACCCGGCAGCCCGTTTACCGGCGAGCGCAACCTGCCGCCGGAAGTGATGGCCAATATTGAAGCCAAATACCATCTGAACGATCCCATCCTTACGCAGTACGGCAATTATTTATTGCAACTCGCCCACGGTGATTTCGGTCCCTCGTTCAAATATAAAGACTACTCGGTCAATGATCTGGTCGCCAACTCGTTTCCCGTCTCAGCCAAACTGGGGCTGGCGGCGTTTTTGCTGGCGGTGGTGGTCGGTGTCGCCGCCGGGGTTATGGCCGCGTTGAAGCAGAACACCAAATGGGACTATCTTGCCATGGGGTTTGCCATGACCGGCATGGTGATCCCCAGTTTTGTGGTAGCGCCGCTATTGGTGCTGATTTTCGCCATCACGCTGAAATGGCTGCCCGGCGGCGGCTGGAACGGTGGCGAACTCAAATTTGTCATTTTGCCGATGGTCGCGCTTTCACTGGCTTATATCGCCAACATCGCCCGCATTACCCGCGGTTCGATGATTGAAGTGCTGCATTCCAATTTCATCCGCACCGCGCGCGCTAAAGGGCTGCCGATGCGGCGAATTATTTTCAGCCATGCTCTGAAGCCGGCGCTGCTGCCGATCATCTCGTATATGGGACCGGCGTTTGTCAGCATCATTACCGGTTCGATGGTGATAGAGACGATTTATGGTTTGCCCGGTATTGGTCAGCTGTTTATCAACGGCGCTCTCAACCGCGACTATTCCCTGGTGCTGAGCCTGACGATTCTGGTGGGTACCCTGACCATTGTGTTTAACGCCATTGTCGATGTCCTGTATGCGGTTATCGACCCGAAAATCCGATATTGACGCTGGAGCGCGCAAATGATTGTGAGCAAAAAAAATAGCGAAGCTCTGGAGAAATTCAGTGAACAACTGGAAGTTGAGGGCCGCAGCCTGTGGGCCGACGCCCGCCGACACTTCATTCATAACAAGGCGGCGTTGGCCAGCCTCTTTATCCTGCTGCTGATCGCGTTGTTCGTCATCCTGGCGCCGCCGCTATCTGCATTCCGCTATGACGATACCAACTGGGGCATGATGTCCAATGCGCCGGATATCGCCTCCCAACACTATTTCGGCACCGATTCCTCCGGCCGTGATTTGCTAGTGCGGGTCGCCATCGGCGGCCGTATTTCGCTCATGGTGGGCATTGCCGCCGCACTGGTGGCGGTCGTAGTGGGGACGCTCTACGGCGCGCTGGCCGGTTATCTCGGCGGCAAAACTGACTCCCTGATGATGCGGCTGCTGGAAATTCTCAACTCGTTTCCGTTCATGTTTTTCGTCATCCTGCTGGTGACATTTTTTGGTCAGAACATCTTTTTGATTTTCGTGGCTATCGGGTTGGTTTCCTGGTTGGATATGGCCCGTATCGTCCGCGGACAGACGCTGGGGCTGAAGCGTAAAGAGTTCATTGAGGCGGCCATCGTCAGCGGCGTGTCCACCCGCAATATTATTCTGCGCCATATTGTGCCGAACGTACTGGGTGTGGTGGTGGTGTACGCTTCACTTCTGGTGCCCAGCATGATTTTGTTTGAGTCCTTCCTGAGCTTTCTCGGTCTGGGCACCCAGGAGCCGCTTTCCAGCTGGGGGGCGCTGCTTAGCGACGGCGCCAACTCCATGGAGGTGTCTCCCTGGCTGCTGATTTTCCCGGCGCTGTTTCTGGTGGTGACGCTATTTTGTTTCAACTTTATCGGCGATGGGTTACGTGACGCCCTCGATCCGAAAGACCGTTAAGGAGTTCCGCCATGAGCACGAATCAAACCTTGGTGCCGGACGCGGTGACGCTTACGGACACCGCCTCGCCGGTACTGCTGGATGTGCGTGACCTGCGGGTGACCTTCGCCACCCAGGACGGCGCGGTGACCGCGGTCAACGATCTCGATTTCACTCTGCGCGCCGGCGAAACCCTGGGCATCGTCGGCGAGTCTGGCTCCGGCAAATCCCAGACCGCTTTCGCCTTGATGGGGCTGCTGGCGGCCAACGGCCGTATCGACGGCAGCGCCAAGTTCAACAACCGCGAAATTCTCAATCTGCCGGAAAAGCAGCTGAACAAACTGCGCGCCGAGCAGATTTCGATGATTTTCCAGGATCCGATGACCTCGCTGAATCCCTACATGCGCGTGGGCGATCAGTTGATGGAAGTGCTGCAACTGCATAAACGGATCGGCAAACATGAGGCTTTTAATGAGTCCGTGCGCATGCTGGACGCGGTAAAAATGCCTGAAGCGCGCAAGCGCATGCGTATGCATCCCCATGAGTTCTCGGGCGGTATGCGCCAGCGGGTGATGATCGCCATGGCGCTACTGTGCCGACCGAAACTGCTCATCGCCGATGAGCCGACCACCGCGCTGGATGTGACGGTGCAGGCGCAGATTATGAACCTGCTCAATGAATTAAAACGCGAGTTCAATACCGCCATCATCATGATTACCCACGACCTGGGCGTCGTGGCCGGCATTTGCGATCGGGTACTGGTCATGTACGCCGGACGCACCATGGAGTACGGCAAGGCGCGCGATGTGTTTTATCGCCCAAGTCATCCCTATTCCATCAGCCTGTTGGCGGCGGTACCCCGTCTGGATGCGGACGGTAGCGAAAGCATGAGCAGCATTCCCGGCAATCCGCCTAATCTGCTGCGCTTGCCTAAAGGCTGTCCTTTCCAGCCGCGCTGTCCCTACTTGATGGACATTTGCGCCACCATGCCGCCGCTGAAACGCTTTGGCGATCAGCGACTGCGCGCCTGTTATAAGCCACTGGAGGAGCTGATATGAGCACCCTGGCCGAGAAGAAAAAAGTCATCCTCGACGTCGACAATCTGAAGGTGTATTTCGACGTGAAAGGGGATAAACAGTGGTTCTGGCAGCCCGCCAAAAGCCTGAAGGCGGTAGATGGTGTGTCCCTGCGGCTGTATGAAGGGGAGACGCTGGGCGTAGTCGGCGAGTCCGGCTGCGGTAAATCGACCTTTGCCCGGGCGCTGATTGGTCTGGTCAAAGCCACCAGCGGGCGCATCGCCTGGCTGGGAAAAGAGTTGCAGGATATGAATACGGCGCAGTGGCGAGCCGCGCGTAACGATATCCAGATGATTTTCCAGGATCCGCTGGCCTCGCTCAATCCCCGCATGACAATTGGTGATATCATCGCTGAACCGCTGCACACCTATTTCCCGAAAATGCCCCGCCAGGAAGTGAAGGAAAAAGTGCGCAACATGATGATAAAGGTCGGGCTATTGCCGAACCTGATTAACCGTTATCCCCATGAGTTTTCCGGCGGGCAATGCCAGCGTATCGGCATTGCCCGGGCGCTGATTCTGAAGCCGAAGCTGGTGATATGTGATGAACCGGTGTCGGCGCTGGATGTGTCCACTCAGGCGCAGGTGGTGAACTTGTTGCAGCAACTGCAGCGGGAAATGGGGCTTTCGCTGATTTTCATTGCGCACGATTTGGCGGTCGTCAAGCATATCTCCGATCGGGTTTTGGTCATGTATCTCGGCCATGCCGTGGAGCTTGGCACTTTTGAAGAGGTGTATCACAATCCACAGCATCCCTATACGCGCGCGTTGATGTCGGCGGTGCCGATACCGGATCCGGATAAAGAGCGCAATAAGGTCATTCAGCTACTGGAGGGGGATTTGCCCTCGCCGATTAATCCCCCGTCGGGATGCGTGTTCCGCACGCGCTGTCCGCTGGCCGATGAGAGCTGCGCCGTGACGCGACCGATATTACAGGGCAGCTTCCGCCACGCCCGTTCATGTATCAAGGTAGATGTCGCCCAGCTGGCGCAATAACAGGTCGGCCAAGCGGGCGCGGCGGGAGGGGGTTGCCGCGCCCGATTGGTGTAGTGGCACACTGAATTTGACCACCTGAACAGAGGTGATCTGCTCACCTCAGAACAACACGGGTGCACCAATGAAAAGAAGAAATTTTAGTCCTGAATTCAAACGCGAATCCGCTCAACTGGTTGTCGACCAAAATTACACCGCCGCGCCAGCAGCAAAAGCCATGG
>NZ_JBPESN010000101.1:0-6577 GCF_051710625.1 Sodalis sp. (in: enterobacteria)
TAGCCCATGATGACGGCTAAATATTGAAGTAGACGCCGACCTGCTAACCCCGGCGGCGGCTGGGCCGTTCACCGTCGGGCTAAGCCAGGCCCGTCTGCCGCCGGAGGTCAGGGTGGGCGCACGGGCCGACGGCCGCCCTGACCGTCGCAGCCAGGTGAAAGATAAGACCGTTCCGCTTTATCGACCCCTGGTGGCGGTGGGGGGGTGATACCGACAGCGATGAGGAGGTGCATTTTCGCGCCCGCAAGCTGATGGTGGGCGCCAGGCTTAACGGTCTGCTTATCACCGCCGTGGTGCGCGGGCGGCGTACCGCCACAGACCAGCTGTGGGCACCGGGCCAGCGGGTACGGATAAAGAGCGAGCCACACGGTCTTGACGGCATTTTACCTGATGCACCGACGTTTCAGAGGCGGGCGCGGCCTGCCTCTGCAGACCCTGCTGACGCTGCTGACGCTGCTGACGCTGCGCGAAAATGGCGTCTGGTTGCCAGATGCGCTGCCCGGAAGCAAACGGGTGAGCAAGGTCAAGGGCCAAAAAGGTGCAAAAACGTTATGGCAAAGCTGGGAGCAGATAGATGGCTGACCTGATAGCACACACATCGACCACCGTATTCGCCGTGCCCTGGGCGGCTTGCGTCTGCCCTACCGCGCGGTATTGAGTCGCATGACGCTCACCGGCGGCGTCCAGACCGCCCAGGTCTCGGGACTGGCCGGGGAGAATACGCCGGACGTAAAGCTGTTCCAGCACTACGGCCTGACCTTTGGGGCCGCCGCCGCCACCATGGCGGTGGTGTTGCCGGTGGGCGGCCGTACCCGCCATAGTATCGTGATTGCCACCGAACACAACACCTACTACCGGCTGCAAGGGCTGGCAAACGGTGAGGTGGCGCTCTACAGTGACGAAGGTGCCAAAATCGTTATCTGGCGCGAAAGAATTATCGAGGTGGAATACGACGAGTATCGGGTTAAATGCAAACGCTATCAGGTTCAGGCCGAAGAGCGCGCCGGCAGCGAGACGCCGATGCTGTCAACCTCACAGGCACTGACCGCCGAGAGGCCTATCAGCGGCCACGGCGGTATGACGATTAACGGCGGCGACGGCGCGGTGGCGCGCTTTGCGGGGGATATTGAGCACCAGGGCGGGCCCCTGCGCAGCGCCGAGGTAAAAATCAACGGCATCCGGCAAAGTGGACACAGGCACCCGACACCTTCCGGGCTGTCTGACGGACCGGTTAACGGGTAAGATAGCGTCGCGGCTCGCGACGCACACCACCGTACCAGTTACCCTCTACGCCCGCGTCACTCCTCCCGCACCGTCGCTTACTTTACCCTGACGCCATGGACGCACTGATTGACAGCCAGACCGGTGATTACACCGGCACTCGCACCACTGACCTGCATAACGCGTTCTACCTACGCCTGATGACGCCGCGCGGGCAATATTGGGCTGACCCACAGCTGGGGCCACGTTTGCACGAATTGGCGCGGGCCAAAGACTCGACCGCCACCCGGCGACTGGCCCGCAATATGCCGAACAGGCATTGCAACCACTGCTGGCCGATAACCGTGCCCGCCGCATTGACGTCCGAGTCAGCCGTCCGGCACAAGGTGACCTGCGGCTGCATATCGACGTCGTGGCCGCCAACGGCAATTTGCAAACCATTACTCACCCGGTAAAGGTCATTTAAACGGAATATCACCACGGCGCTCAGCGCCGCCACCCATACCGAGATTACCGACACACTCTTGCACGATATCCGCAACCAGTTGCCGGACGCCGATACCGGTCCCGACAGTGACTACACGGACACGGTGCGCGCGAACGCCATTGCCAGCGCGCTGCAGGGGCTATACCGCACCAGCTGTGGATAGTGCGGCAAATGTTCCCGGACACCGCCGACCATGACTATCTGGTAATGCACGCCCGCACGCGCAACCTGACCTCGAAAGCAGCTACCCCGGCCGGCGGCGAAGTACGCCTGACCGGCAACCCCGGCGCAAACATTACCGGCCTACTGCAATTGCGTCCCACCGGCAGCCGTCAGCGCTACCAGACCACCGCGCCGGGCACGATAGACACAACGGGTAGCCTGAGATTGCCCGCCCGCGCGCTGCAAAGCAGTACCCAGGGCAATCTGGCGGACAATACGCCGGTGACGCTGCTGATAACCCCAGCCGGTGTTGACAGCAACGTCATTATCGCCCGCATGGTCGGCGGCAGCGAGGCCGAATCCAACGCCGCCCTGCTGGCACGTCTGCTGGAGGTGATACGCCGTCCGCCGGCGCGCGGCAATCAATACGATTACCATCGCTGGGCGGTGTCCCTGCCCGGCGTCACCGAAGCCCATATCTACCCGCTGCGCCGGGGCTACGGTACGGGTGGATGTGGTGATAGTCACCCATAACGACCTGCCGTCGCCGGAGACGCTTAAGGCGGTGCAGCGCTACCTTGACGAGATGCGCCCGGCCACCGCGAAAAACTGTCTGGTACCGCCCCCGAGGTGGTGAAAGCCGGTATCACGGCCAGGTCAGCATGAGCAATCTGACGCTGGAGGCCGCGCGCAAACAGATTACGGCCGCGCTCAGTGACTATTTTAACCGCCTGGCCCCCAGTGAGGTGGCGGTCAGAACCCAGCTGGGGGCGCTGATATCCGAGGTGGACGGCGTGGTGGACTATCAGTTGCTTGCCCCCAGCGCCAATCTGGTGCCGGTGGTGAACAAGCAGACCGTGCAGTGGATACGCGCAGGCACCATCACAGTAGAAAAAATGCCATGAACAGCCGCGATTACGCGCAGCTGCTCAATACCTTGCTGCTACCGAAAAGCTATGCGCTAACCGGCAAGCGACTCGGTGTCGAACTGCAGGTCGAGGGGAAGAGCCTGGCACAGCTGGAAATCTGCGCCGGCGAAGTGGCTGACGGTATCACGCTTTTTCTGGCAGTCGGGCTGCTGGTCGACTGGAAGCGGATGTTGGGAATTTTCCCCGACAGCAGCATGACGCTACAGCAACGTCGCCAGCAGGTACTGACCAGGATTAACGCCACTGGCGGCCTGAGCCGGTAATACTTTATCAGCTCGGCCAAATCGCGGGGTTACCGCGTTACCATCGACGAGTCGGAGCCGTTCCGCGCCGGCATTGGCCGAGCCGGCGAGCGTATCTGGGTGCCGGAGATTATCTGGCTGTGGATAGTCAATATCGATAACGCACAGGTGCCTGTCTACCGCTTCCGCGCCAGTGGCTCGGTGGCCGGGGAAAAGCTGCTGACCTTTGGGCAGAACCTGATTGAAGGGCTGTTTAAGGACCTGAAACCCGCGCACACCCAAGTGGTGTTTAACTACAGGGAGAAAACGCGCCCATGAAGGATATTATCGCGGCGAGTGGCAGCGAGAACGGGCTATTTCATGACGGCGCGCCGGCCGGCGACGTCAGGGGGACCGTGGTCTACGCCCAGTGGCTGGACGCCATGCAGGGGGCGGTCATCGATACCCAGACCGAGCAGAGAAATATTCTGACGGCCGCCGGAATGCAGCCCAACCCGGCGCAACATAACCAGTTGGCCGAGGCCATCAAGGGGCTGATTGCGCAAGCCCGGCAGGAGAATGAAAAACGCAGCCTGCTCAGGAAAAACAACGGCGTGGACATCCCGGATAAGGCGGCGTTCGTGGTCAATCTGTGGTTAAAAAATACCGTTGGCCAGGCACAAAACGCACTGGACAAACGTACCGGTGGCACGGTTAACGGCAGTCTGCAGATCACCCATTCGGTCAATGTCGGCGACAGCGATTCAGGGCTGATTGCCAATGGCAAAGGCGGCGTGGCGCTGTACATCAACAATGTCAAAACCGGCGAATGGAATACCCAGCGCCTGCATTGGGTACAAGACCTTGAAGTGGGTGAAAACTGACCGCGCCAGTGGCGGAGCGATCTTTGGCAAAGCCGTCTCGCTATCCGGTGGCGGCCATCTCACGGATATTCTCCATTTTTATGGCCGGGGGCAAAGCGGCAACGAGACACGTTCAGGTGAATGCCGCTATTACCCTTATCCAGGCAATCCCATGAGCACGGAATTTTACGGTGCCGATGTGGTGAGCAGTCATTATGAACATCGCCTTATTATTAATCGCGGTGGCGGTAACATTAAGTGGTTCGTTTTTAAGGATGACGGTAGCGCTTATGCCATGCAGAGGCACTGGCAAAATAACTCGGACCGGCGGATAAAAAGCGATATTGCGAAAATAGAAAATGGCCTTGCAAAAGTCGAAACGCTGACGGGCTATACGTATGTCCTTGCCGAACATCGCTAGGCGGGTGTGATGGCACGGTTGTCAAGAATGTAAAAGCCGTCGCCTATGGCAGCATATCCGCCTTGCTGATGGAAGCAATAAAAAACCTGTCCGCGAAAGTGAAAGCGCAGCAGGCAGAGATTGAGGCACTGAAAACCGTAATGCGCTCAGCGCTGGACGTAGCCGAATCACCGGCACAGACTCAGAATATGGATAATGACGGGGAGACACCCTAAATGAAAGAGATTATTTCGCCAATCGACACTGCCGATGGCCTGTTCCATGATGGCGACCCGTCTACCGGTGCTGAGGGGACGGTGGTGCACGCCAAATGGCTGAATGCCATGCAGGGGGCGATGATTGACACCCAGACGGAGCATAAGAATATTCTGGCTGAGGTGGGCATGAAGCCCGATGGCAGCCAGTCGGTACAGCTACTGACGGCAATTAAAGACATTGCAACAAGTATTGCGGCAGAGACCAGTGCCAGTATCCTGCCTGTCGGTGCCCCTATCGCCTGGCCGTCAGATAACATTCCTGCAGGTTATGCCCTGATGCAGGGACAGACATTTGATAAAAGTAAATATCCGAAATTGGCAATAGCATACCCATCAGGGATCATTCCTGATATGCGTGGCTGGATGATCAAAGGCAAGCCGGAAACGGGCGCTCAATCCTGAGTCAAGAGTAGGATGGCGTCAAATCTCACAGTCACGGAGCTGTGGTATCAGATACGGATTTAGGCATAAAAAATACCAGTATTTTTGACCATGACTATTAAAGAAACTAGCGTTTTTGATTATGGCACAAAGACCAGCAGCCATAATGGCGATCATACGCATAACTATACCGCTAAAGCGTAAGCAAGTGGCGACAGTACTTGGATTCATTGCGTGGATGCTCAGGTTTCTTATGGTGATTACAATAAAACCACGCATAGCGCCGGTGGGCATACTCACTCTGTTGGAATAGGCGCACACAATCATATTGTTGGCATAGGTGCTCATTCACATACTGTCGCTATTGGCTTACACGGGCATGTCGTTTCAATCACGCCAACGGGAAATAGTGAAAACACGATTAAAAATATCGATTTTAATTATATCGTGAGTCTAGCTTAATCATGGATTTTAATCCGTCAGACATCGCAAAAATCATTACTGTATTTAATTATCTTGCTGATACAAAAGAATTCATTGGCAAAGGCAACGCATGGCTCCCCCCTGGTATAGGATTACCAGCTTACTGTACAGACATTGAGCCACCAGAAAAAAAAGATGATTTTTGCTTGGTTTTTAGTGAGAAAGAAAATAAGTGGCATCAGGTGGAAGACCACCGAGGACAAGTGGTATATTGTATAAAAACAGGACAAGCTATAAAAATAGACGCTCTTGGAGCAGTTCCTAATAACACGACGCCGTTAGCCCCAGGGGTGATTTTTTCAAATGGGATGGTCTCGCTTGGATTGTAGTGGCACACTGAATTTGGTTACCTGAACAGAGCTGATATGCTCACCTCAGAACAATACGGGTGCACCAATAAAAAGAAAAAATTTTAGTCCTGGATTCAAACGCGAATCCGCTCAACTAGTTTTCGACCAAAATTACACCGCCGCGCAAGCAGCAAAAGCCATGGACGTCGGCCATTTCTACGATGACGAAATGGGTAAAACAACTGCGTGATGAGCGACAGGGGGAAACGCCAAAAGCCTCTCCCATAACCCCGGAATAAATCGAAATACGTGAGCTCAAGAAGAAAGTACAACGCATTAAAATGGAAAAATGAAATATTAAAAAAGGCTACAGCGCTCTTGATGTCAGACTCCCTGAACAGTTCTCGTTAATCGGGAAACTCAGAGCGCATTATCCTGTGGCCACACTCTGCAACGTGTTCAGAGTTCATCGCAGCAGTTACAAATACTGGAAAAGTCGTCCTGACAGGCCAGACGGCAGGCGAACGGTATTGCGCAGTCAGGTTCATGAACTACACAGTATCAGCCATGATGCAGCTGGCGCGAGAAGTATCGCCACCATGGCAACCCAGAGAGGCTTCCGGATGGGGCGCTGGCTCGCAGGCAGGCCCATGAAAGAGCTGGGCTGGTCAGTTGTCAGCAGCCGACGCACAGGTATAAGCGTGGCAGTCAGGAGCATGTTGCGATCCCGAATTATCTTGAGCGCCAGTTCGCTGTAACGGAGGCAAAGCAGGTATGATGCGGCGAGGCGACGTATATTTGGACCGGGAAACGCTGGGCATAACTTGCGGTTGTTCTTATCTGTTCGCGAGGAAACCGGTGG
>NZ_JBPESN010000102.1:0-5997 GCF_051710625.1 Sodalis sp. (in: enterobacteria)
ACGGACTAAATCGGGTGAATTTGCAGTCCGCTTATTCAATGACCAGCGAAGTCCCTGCAAGGTGCCAGGCAATCCGGGTAAACCGACTCACTCACCGTAACAAACATAATTACGACACCTTGCGCATGTAACGACTCAGTTAAATGCTGGCCGGATCCACATTGAGTGCATTAGCGATAATACGTTCACCTTTGGGATAGGGACGATACAGCGCGTTTTTTAACGTGCTGGACGCCAGCCCCGAGCCGCGGGAGAGATCTTGCATGTGATCCCCTTCTTGTGCAGGAAGGCCAGGATATCAATCCGGTGCCAGTCATGATGATTCACTTCATTTATATCTAACATTTGATTACCCTAAAAAGTTAATTATGTGGGTAAGTCATGGAACTTACCCATACAGCAATGACATCTCAAATTTAAGACAAGTAAAGCAAATAATGAATTTTCTTTTCTGATCGCCTCATATAAGAGATGTTTTTGTAGTTTATTAACTATAATCAATAAGTTATAGAAAAAAGAAAATGAAGAAGAAAACAAGTAATTTTGCTTTTGATATGGATGGAAAAGAAAATTTTGGCGCACGCCTTAAACAACTTATAGGCAATAGAAGCGCTAGAGCTGCTGCAACTGAATGGGGGTTATCCTTCTCAACATTGCACAACTATTTAACTAGAGGTACAGAACCATCTTTTACAGTGTTGCAGAGCATTACATATAAGGAACACGTCAGCCTGGACTGGCTTGCATTTGGTTCATTATGCACTCAAAAAGAAGTGGCCTCAACTAGCGAGATTCTGTCGATTAATGAGGAAAGCCTAATGGAGGATCCTTTAGAAGCTACTTGGCATATGATTTATAAGTCGCTGAATAAAAAAGATTTAGAGACATTAATAATGCCTGCTTTTGCAAGAAGGGGCAAAGGGTGTATTGGCGTTATCAGGACGTAAAGATGACTTAGATAGCCTGTTATTCCAACTTCCAAAAAAAGAAAAAGAACGTCTGATAGCCCTACACGAAGCTAAAAAAGGGGCGGTATCTGAAGAGTGTGCAGTAGAAGATGTGGCAAGCTTAAACTGTAAGAAAAGTGGAGCGGCCTAAATAAAGATTAGGCCATTATCTATCTCATTTCATTATTTTTATGATTTACTAATATTTTTAACCTAATTTACATATATCTAATGGATGCCCAAAAGGTGTTTAAATTACCTTTAAATTTGCTCAAACCACAGTCATTTGAGTTTAAAATTTAGTGCAAAAAAAATCATTTTCTGCCCATTTTTTTGCGACGAGTTTAGAATCTGTAAAATCTCTGTAAGCCGTGCCATTAAAAGGCTTCCAGCTAACCCATCGTTTAACTTAAGAGTTCAGAAATGATTGCCACCCCACATTACGGGTTTTGGCGAGCAGCGCAATCAGCACCACCACCAACGCGCCCAGCAAGGCTTTGAACAGCAGCCTCATGACAGAAAGTATCGTCGGGGAACCGTGGCAAGAGTTTACCACGGTGCCGCAAAGATAGGTAAGCGGGCAAACTAACGATCGCAACGACAGACGGCGCACATCTGACCCTGCCCCGTGCCGCGGGCATTATTGGCGATACGCGTGGGTTATCTGTTTTACGATACTGGTAAAAACAGCTTGCTGTTCGGGGTCATCAAACTGACCAATGTATTTCTCCATTTTGATGATGACCTTACCGGCATCGGCTTGTCCGATGGCTTTCAACAGCAGCGACATCATCGCCTTCATGCAGTTGAGTTCCTGCGCGAGAACTGCGGTTTCGCTATCGGTAGTAAATTCAACGTTGCCCATTGTTTTTCCCGTTATCAATGGTCATTACGACTAACGTCGCGTCAGCCGGACCGTTACGCGTCGCCGTTAGACGCCATGTGGGGCGATTATAACAGGTTTTGTTTTATAAATTTAACTGACGTAGGTCATTTATCCCGACGGAATGCGGCAGGTTAAAAAATAGCACCTTTTCTGCGCGCTGCCCGGCAACCGTCAAAGGTGACGGATTAAGCGGAGCGGCAATATATTACAATAACTTTTAAAGTTTGAATGTACGCTAAAAGTAATATGGCATAAATAATTATTCTATAAAAATATGCATATTAAATGATTAATGATAATATTGCCTGAAAGAGTATCAGAACTTAACATTATGATTTTTAAGCATATTTAATGATGAGTTGTTCATTTTATAAACAATTCCAGCGCTGTATTGGCGGCGGTGATGGGGTGAGTTTACAGGGTAAATCGGCAATTCCCGACCGCTGCGCGAATTTTGGTGAAATCTCCTTGCGGTGCAATAACCTATCTGTCTAAAATGAGCCTGCGCAGGCGACACTGCTGAACTTTTTCAGTATAAGCAAATAATCGTTTTTCTTGTTGATGACCACGAATTGGTGCGCGCAGGGATACGACGCATTACTTAAAGACATCAAAGGCTTCAAAGTCGTTGGCGAGGCACACTGTGGCGAGGATGCGGTGAAGTAATGCCGCAACAATTGCATCAACGTCGTGTTGATGGATATGAATATGCCGGGCATTGGCGGCGTGGAAGCCATGTGCACGTGCAAGATCGCGCACTTCTTGCCGGATATCAAAGTTATCATGCTGACCATTTACACAAAAACCAATTACCTGCTAAAGTGATGCAGGTCGGGGCCGCGGGGTACCTCAACAAAGCCGCCGTCCGCCGCGCGAGGTGATCTGCGCCATTCGCGCGGTCAATGCCGGTAAACGCTACATTGTGTCGGATATCGCCCAGCAGATGGCCCTGAGCCCGCTGGAGCCGCAGGCGGAAATCCCCTTTGAATGTTTGTCCGAACGGAAATTACAAATTATGCTGATAACTACCCGCGGGTAGAAGATCACCGATATATCGGAGCAGCGCAATTTGAGCCCTAAAACCGTCAACAGCTATCGCTATCGGATATTTAGTAAACTAAACATCAGCGGTGATGTAGGATTAACCCATCTGGCCATCCGCCACGAGTTGTTTAACACGGAGATTTTATTAAGTAGTGACTGACAGTTTCAACGCCAAACAATTCCTGAGCACCGTAACCAGCCAGCCTGGGGTCTATAGCATGTATGATGCGTCCGGTACAGTGATTTATGTTGGCAAGGCTAAAGATCTAAAAAAACGCCTGGCAAGCTACTTTCGCGCCCAGGTTGCCAGCCGCAAGACTGAAGCGCTGGTGAAAAGCATTCATCATATTGATGTTACCATCACCCATACGGAAACCGAGGCGCTGCTGCTTGAACACAACTATATCAAGCTGTATCAGCCGCGTTATAACGTATTGCTACGTGACGACAAATCCTATCCCTTCATTTTTCTCAGCGGTGACGCACATCCGCGCATCACATCCCATCGCGGTGCCAAGCATGTGAAAGGGGATTATTTTGGTCCGTTTCCCAACGGCTATGCGGTGAAGGAAACGTTGGCCCTGCTGCAAAAGCTGTTTCCGATTCGCCAATGTGAGGACAGCGTGTATCGCAACCGTTCACGACCGTGCCTGCAGTATCAGATTGGCCGCTGTCTGGGGCCTTGCGTAGCAGGACTGGTCAGCGATGAGGAATACCAGCAGCAGGTGGAATATGTGCGCTTGTTTTTGTCGGGCAAAGATCAGCAAGTGCTTAATCAGCTGGTGGAGCGGATGGAGCTTGCCAGCCGTGCTCTGAATTTTGAGGACGCTGCGCGCGCGCGCGATCAGATACAGGCTGTGCGCCGCGTGACGGAAAAACAGTTCGTTTCCGGTGACCGGGAAGATCTGGACGTCATTGGCGTCTCTTTTGACGCCGGGATGGCCTGCGTGCATGTGCTGTTTATTCGCCGGGGTAAAGTATTAGGCAGCCGCAGTTATTTCCCGAAAGTGCCAACCGGTACCGAACTGGCGGAAGTGGTACAGACGTTTGTGGGTCAATTTTATCTCCAGGGCAGTCAGATGCGGTCGCTGCCGGGAGAGATTCTGCTGGATTTCACACTGACGAAAAAAACGCTGCCGGCTGCGTCGCTAAGTAAGCAAGCGGGCAGGAAGATTCAGATCCAAACGCAGCCGCGCGGCGATCGCGCCCGTTACTTAAAACTGGCTCGCACGAATGCCGCGACGGCGCTGGTGACCAAACTGTCGCAGCAGTCGACGGTGCATCAGCGTTTAGCCGCCCTGGCGGAATTTTTGGGCATTCAGGCAATCAACCGGATGGAATGCTTTGACATCAGCCACACGATGGGGGAGCAGACCATCGCTTCCTGCGTGGTTTTTGACGTCAATGGGCCGGTACGCGCCGAATATCGCCGCTATAACATTGAAGGCATTACACCCGGCGATGATTATGCCGCCATGGATCAGGTTCTGCGCCGTCGCTACGGTAAAGCAGTGGAAGAAAAGAAAATCCCCGACGTGGTGATCATTGATGGCGGTAAAGGGCAATTGAGAATGGCAAAAGCGGTGTTCGAGCAGTTGGAGGTCCCCTGGGATAAATCGCGCGTGGTGTTGCTTGGCGTGGCAAAAGGGGTGGATCGCAAGGCCGGTCTCGAAACGCTGTTTTTGCAGCCTCACGGCGAGGGGATGGCGCTGCCCCCGGATTCACCTGCATTGCATGTGATACAACATATCCGCGATGATTCACACAACTATGCGATTACCGGCCATCGCAATAAACGTGCTAAGGTAAAAAATACCAGCGCGCTGGAATTGATTGAGGGTGTGGGGCCAAGACGCAGACAGTCTCTGCTGCAGTATATGGGCGGCCTGCAGCCGCTACGCAATGCCAGCGTTGAAGAAATTGCCCAAGTGCCGGGCATTTCGGTCCCTCTCGCAGAAAAAATATTTAATGCGTTCAAACACTAGCGGCAATCTAGCAACATACTTATAATTTCCACTCCGGCCAGATGGTTACCAAAGTACTATGCAACTGAATATACCGACTTGGCTTACCCTGTTCCGTGTCGTCATGATACCGTTCTTTGTCCTGGCTTTCTATCTGCCTTTCAAGTGGGCGCCGCTGTGCTGCGTGTTAATTTTTGTCCTGGCGGCGGTAACGGATTGGTTCGATGGCTTTCTGGCCCGTCGCTGGAAACAGACCACCCGCTTCGGTGCGTTTCTCGATCCTGTCGCGGATAAAGTGATGGTCGCCATGGCGCTGGTGCTGGTGGCGGAACATTTCCATTCATGGTGGATTACGCTACCAGCGGCGACGATGATCGCTCGCGAAATTATTATCTCCGCCTTGCGCGAGTGGATGGCGGAAATAGGTAAACGCAGCAGCGTAGCGGTTTCCTGGATTGGCAAGGTCAAAACCACTGCGCAAATGCTCGCATTGGTGGCGCTATTGTGGCGGCCGGACGACATCGTGTCGGGAATAGGTATTGCCGCGCTGTATATCGCGGCGGTGCTGACGTTCTGGTCCATGTTCCAATATTTGTATGCCGCCCGGCACGATTTGTTTGAACATTGAGAGAAGCGCTTTAAAAACCAGCAAACGCATCGACGATGGTTATTTTTGTATTGACTCATACTGTAGTAGTCAACTAAAACTGGCCACCGCGTTAGCGTTTTTCCAGTATCTATTTTCTGATTCGTTTGGTGGTAACCCACCGTTATATTCATGCGGCCTGAGTGCGCTGTAATATCCCACGATATAGTCTGTAATTTCATGAGCTGCTTCGCTGAAGCTTATGTAGCCTATTACCGGTATCCACTCGTTTTTCAGACTTCTGAAGAAGCGCTCCATCGGACTGTTATCCCAACAGTTACCCCGCCGACTCATGCTTTGTTTGATCCGGTCACGCCACAGCAACTGTCGGAACTGCCTGCTCGTATAGTGGCTACCCTGATCGCTGTGGAACATCACTCCGGCTGGTTTACCACGTGTTTCCCATGCCATTTCCAGTGCTTTGATGGTCAGTCTGCTGTCCGGGGAGAACGACATAGCCCAGCCCACCGGTTTCCTCGCGAACAGATCAAGAACAACCGCAAGGTATGC
>NZ_JBPESN010000103.1:0-5787 GCF_051710625.1 Sodalis sp. (in: enterobacteria)
TCCGATGGAGCGCTTCTTCAGAAGTCTGAAAAACGAGTGGATACCGGTAACGTGCTACATAAGCTTCAGCGAAGCAGCTCATGAAATTACCGACTATATCGTGGGATATTACAGCGCACTCAGGCCGCATGAATATAACGGTGGGTTGCCACCAAACGAATCAGAAAATAGATACTGGAAAAACGCTAACGCGGTGGCCAGTTTTAGTTGACCACTACAGTTGAACCCGCGCCAGGGCGCAAATGCGCCTGCCCCTTTCCCCGATTTGTCATGACCGTTCCGCAGAGGTCATGACGCCGCCGCAGCCGTTTCTGAAGCGCAATAAGCGCTTAAAGCAAGATTGCTGCCAGAAATATGCGATTTCCCCTTGTGGTCTTGCCGCCGCCAAGTAACATATTATGTTATGGCTTATGGCCCGTTAGCGGGCCATAAGCCTTTTCCTATTAACTGAGTAAAAGAGTATTTTATGAGCGTAGTGCCTGTAGTCGATGTACTGCAAAAGCGCATGCCGGCTGACAGTGAAGTCACTGTACAGGGTTGGGTGCGTACCAGGCGGGATTCCAAAGCTGGAATCTCCTTTCTTGACGTCTATGACGGTTCCTGCTTCGATCCCTTACAGGCTGTCATTAATAATACTCTGCTGAATTATCAGAGCGACATTTTACGCCTGACCGCGGGTTGCTCAGTGTCGGTGAGCGGCCGGGTGGTCGAATCCCTGGGCGGGGGTCAGCGTTACGAAATTCAGGCCCAGGCAATTGAAGTGCTCGGCTGGGTGGACGATCCGGACACCTACCCCATGGCAGCCAAGCGCCACAGCGTGGAATATCTACGCGAGGTCGCTCATCTGCGGCCGCGCACCAACCTTATCGGCGCGGTGGCCCGAGTGCGTCATACCCTGGCGCAGGCCATTCACCGTTTCATGGATGAACAAGGGTTTTTCTGGGTGTCGACGCCGTTGATTACCGCTTCCGATACGGAAGGCGCCGGCGAAATGTTTCGCGTATCCACCCTCAATCTGGAAAATCTGTCACGTACCCTCGACGGCAAAGTTGATTATGATGAAGATTTCTTCGGCAAAGAGGCCTTCCTGACGGTTTCAGGACAGTTAAACGGTGAAAGTTACGCCTGCGCCTTGTCGAAAATCTATACCTTCGGCCCGACGTTCCGGGCGGAAAATTCCAATACCAGCCGCCATCTTGCCGAATTCTGGATGGTCGAGCCGGAGGTCGCGTTCGCTACCCTGGACGATGCGGCCGGTTTAGCGGAAGCCATGCTTAAATATGTGTTTCAGGCGGTATTGACCGAGCGGGCCGACGATATGCAATTCTTCGCCGAGCGGATCGATAAAGAGGCAATAAATCGTCTGAAACAATTTATCAGTGCAGATTTTGCCCAAGTTGACTACACCGAGGCGGTAAAGATCCTGCAAGACTGCGGTCAGACTTTTGAAAATTCGGTTTCCTGGGGCATTGATTTATCTTCGGAACATGAACGCTATCTGGCGGAAAAACATTTTAAAGCGCCGGTGGTGGTGAAAAATTATCCCAAGGATATCAAGGCGTTTTACATGCGAATGAACGACGACGGCAAAACCGTTGCGGCCATGGATGTTCTGGCGCCCGGCATCGGTGAAATCATCGGCGGGTCACAGCGTGAAGAGCGTCTGGACCGGCTGGACCAGCGTCTGGCGGAAATGGAACTCAATAAAGACGATTACTGGTGGTATCGGGATTTGCGTCGCTATGGAACCGTTCCGCACTCAGGTTTTGGATTAGGTTTCGAGAGATTAATAGTGTATGTCACGGGAATGCAAAATATTCGTGATGTAATACCCTTCCCGCGAAGTCCACGCAATGCCAATTTCTAAAATCCGGCATTTAATAGTAAGAAAAACGTATATATACGACACCAAGGCCAGCAGAGCTGGCCTTTCTCATTTCAAAGCTAAAAATATCTCACAAAGTTCCCTACATTTAGACATACATTTATTCCTAATGAAACATTATTACGACATTTGTATCATTTTCGAGGTAGATTAACGACTCTGTGAATGGAACACTGCCTGACTGATTGGCTTACTGCCTGATCCGACCCCGACCGTCAGGCCGGAGAAAGGGAGGGCGCTGCGTCAGAGAACCAGGCCGGCGATGGCGGCGGACAACACGCTGACCAGCGTGGAGCCGTAGATCAGTTTAAGACCGTAGTGGGAGACAACGTTGCCCTGTTGCTCGTTCAGGCCTTTGATGGCACCCCCGATAATGCCGATGGAAGAAAAGTTGGCAAACGAAACCAAAAATATCGACAGAATGCCCACCGAGCGCGGCGATAACTCACCGGCGACTTTCTGCAAATCGATCATGGCGAGGAATTCATTCGACACCAGTTTGGTGGCCATGATGCTGCCCACCTGTAGCGCTTCCTGCGCCGGCACGCCCATCACCCAGGCAAAGGGAAAGAAAATATAGCCGAGAATGCCCTGAAAGCTAATACCGAATAGCAGGATAAACAGCGCGTTTACGGCGGCAATCAACGCAATGAAGCCGATAAGCATCGCCGCGACGATCATCGCCACTTTGAAACCGGCGAGGATATATTCACCCAGCATTTCAAAGAAGTTTTGCCCTTCGTGCAAATGGCTCATCTGCAGGTCTTCTTCTTTCTCGACCCGATAGGGGTTAAGCAAAGACAGAACAATAAAAGTACTGAACATATTCAGCACCAGCGCCGCCACGACATATTTCGGCGCCAGCATGGTCATATAGGCGCCTACAATAGGCATGGACACTGTTGACATCGCCGTGGCGGCCATCGTGTACATGCGGCGCTCGGACATTTTGCCAAGGATATCCTTATAGGCGATAAAGTTCTCTTGCTGGCCGAGGATCAGTGAACTGATGGCATTGAACGATTCCAGTTTGCCCATACCGTTTATCTTGGATAACACGGTGCCAATGATGCGAATGATGAAGGGCAGCACGCGGATATGCTGCAGAATGCCGATTAGCGCTGAAATGAACACAATCGGGCACAACACGTTCAGGAAAAAAAACGCCAGCCCTTGTTTACTCATATTACCGAACACGAAACCGGTGCCTTCAGCGGCAAAACCCAGCAATTTATCAAACAGGGCGGAGAAACCTTGCACGAAACCCAGGCCTATCTGGGAATTGAGGAAGAAATAGGCGAGCAGGATTTCAATGGCTAACAGCTGGATAATGAAACGGACGCGAACGCTTTTACGATCTCGACTCACCGACATTGCCAGGCTTGCCACTACGGCAAGCGCCAGGACAAAGTGTAAAATGCGGGACATAGGTGCTCCAAAAATGAGGCAGGCAGAGTTCGCCGCTCATTCTATGTAACGGGGCAGCTAAAAACGAGTTTTTAGTTGCGAGTATAGCAAAATTCTCTTTCTCCTCCCTGGGAACATTCCCTGACGCCGGAAAATTTTAGTTCTTATGTTAATAATAATGGTTAAAAGGTAAAGTTTTATGCTAGGCTGAAACTTAGCATGTGCTATATTTTTGGCCGCTAAGGTGAAAGATAGCGCGTTCGGGCCGCCCATCGCGTGGCGGATTGTGCATTCACGGTTGCTATCGCAAAGATAAGCAGAATCGCCTTAAATGTACTTGATGATCATTAGCATTTATATGCTATTTCATAAACATGTGAGTTAATAAGGGTTATTGCTATGGTGGACAGCCGTGCTGCGGATAATGCTAACCGCGCCGCGAGAAAAGTGAAGCTTTCCTTACTCGGACCCGCTTTCATCGCCGCGATTGGTTATATCGATCCCGGTAACTTTGCCACCAATATTCAAGCGGGCGCCAGTTTTGGCTATCGGCTGCTGTGGGTGGTGGTGTGGGCCAATATCATGGCGATGCTGATTCAGCTTCTGTCCGCCAAATTAGGCATTGCCACCGGCAAGAACCTGGCCGAGCACATTCGCGATCGTTTTCCTCGTCCCGCGGTGTGGGCTTATTGGGTGCAGGCCGAAATTATTGCAATGGCGACCGACCTGGCCGAATTTATCGGCGCCGCCATCGGCTTTAAAATGCTGCTCGGGGTGTCCTTGCTGCAGGGCGCCATCATTACCGGCATCGTTACCTTTTTGATTTTAATGTTGCAAAATCGCGGCCAGAAACCGCTGGAAGTGGTGATAGGCGGTCTGCTGTTATTTGTCGCCGCCGCCTATATCGCCGAGCTGTTTTATTCCCGTCCGGCGATAAAGGAATTGTGCGCCGGCCTGCTTTGGCCGACGCTGCCTAACGGCGAAGCGGTGTTTTTGGCCGCCGGCGTGCTGGGCGCCACCATCATGCCGCACGTCATCTATCTTCACTCCTCGCTGACCCAGAACGGACGGGTAGGGAGCCGCGCTGAACGTTATTCCTCCACCAAACTGGATGTGGCTATCGCCATGACCATCGCCGGCTTCGTCAATTTGGCGATGATGGCGACGGCGGCGGCATTTCATTTCAGCGGTCATACCGGCATTGCCGATCTGGATGAAGCCTACCTGACACTGGCGCCATTGCTCAACCATACCGCCGCCACGGTATTCGGCTTAAGTCTGGTTGCGGCGGGGTTGTCCTCCACGGTCGTGGGCACCATGGCCGGGCAGGTGGTGATGCAAGGATTTGTGCATTTCCATATTCCGCTGCTGCTGCGGCGGGTGATAACGATGCTGCCGTCGTTTGTGGTGATTATGCTAGGGCTTGGTCCGACGCGCATTCTGGTGATGAGCCAGGTGCTGCTCAGCTTCGGCATCGCGCTGGCGCTGGTGCCGCTATTGGTGTTCACCAACAATCGCCAATTGATGAACGAATTGGTCAACTCGCCCGTGATTAAGGCGCTGGGCTGGCTGATTGTGGCGGTGGTCGTCACGCTGAATATCTACTTGCTGATCGGCACCGCCATAGGACACTAAATTCAGGCCAGGATGGCGTCGATGTCGGCCAGCTCCCGCGCGCTGAATTGCCGGTTGGCCAGCATAGCGAGCGCATCGTCAATCTGCGCGGTTTTGCTGGCGCCGATCGTCACGCGATCGCCGCGCAATACCCCACGCCAACACCATTTGCGCCAGTTTTTGCCCGCGCGCGACGGCAATCGCGTTCAGACGACGGACTTTCGCCATTTTTTCCTCGGTTAATTGCGCCCCAGAGAGAAATTGGCTCTGGCTGGCGGCACGCGAGTCTTCTGGAATCCCGTTAAGATAGCGATCGGTCAGAACCCCACCCCCCAGCGGCGAAAAGGCTATCGCGCCGACGCCGTGGTTGGCCAGACTGGATAATAGCTGCGGCTCTACCCATCGTTCAAACAGGGAATATTTCGGCTGATGGATAAGGCAGGAGGGGGGTATCCAATTCACGCAACAGTTGAAATGCCTGTTCCGCCAGCGGCGCAGGATAATTCGACAGCCCGATATAAAGTGTTTTGCCCTGGTGCACCAGAAGATTGTAGTGGCACACTGAATTTGGCCACCTGAACAAAGGTGATATGCTCACCTCAGAACAACATGGGTGCACCAATAAAAAGAAGAAATTTTAGTCCTAAATTTAAACGCGAATCCGCTCAACCGGTTGTCGACCAAAATTACACCGCCGCGCCAGCAGCAAAAGCCATGGACGTCGGCTTTTCTACGATGACGAAATGGGTAAAACAACTGCGTGATGAGCGACAGGGGAAAACGCCAAAAGCCTCTCCCATAACCCCGGAACAAATCGAAATACGTGAGCTCAAGAAGAAGGTACAACGCATTGAAAAGGAAAACGAAATATTAAAAAAGGC
>NZ_JBPESN010000104.1:0-5741 GCF_051710625.1 Sodalis sp. (in: enterobacteria)
GCTTATGGCGAAACGTTGTTCCAGACGTCAACCCGCATCAAAACCCAGATAGAGGCAGCGCTGGCATGAAGCAGTTGGTCAAACTGTTGCCGGGCGCGTACCTCGACCCGGCCGAGATCAGCGTGGTCAGGGTCGCCGGCGAGAATGTGTCTGTCGGTCTGGACGGTGGTGCGCACTTTTTATGTTTGGCGAGTGTCGCCGGCAGCGTTGACACGGTGGCAGAAACCCTGGTGTCGCGCATCAATGCGGTACTGGCTGAGCGTCATCATGGCGTGTAAACCGCGTTTACAGGGGATTTAAAGCGAGATATGGCGGCGAAATTTTCCATCCGTGAATTCCAGCACTCGCTGGCTGCGCTGGCTTCCAGCCTGCGCCGCACCATTGCGGCCGAATGCCTGGGTTTTGATACCGGGTCCGAGGCTATGGCGGCGCGGCGTTTACAGGTGGCTGATCCGGTGAACGGCTATCGCTATTTTGTGCAGACCTATTTCCCGCACTATATCCGTCATGCCGACCCCAGTGAACTGCTTGGCTGTCTGTTTCAGAGGCTGCCATAAGATAGTCGCTAGCCCGAAAGGCGAGCAGGACCACATCGCGGCGCCGCGCGAAGAGGTCAACTCAACGCTGGTCAGCCAGCTGTTTATGCTGTGGTGTCTGGTACGTAGCATCAAGCACTATGCCCTGATGGTGATGGACTCCATCGACCAGGCGCACCCGATGCTCGAAGCCATCAAGGCCGAGCTGGAATTTAACCCCCGGCTGCGGGCCGGCTTCCTCGAAGCCTGCGGTGTCGGTCGCGTCTGGCAGATGGGCACCATCCTGATGCGCAATGATATCAAGGTGCAGGTGGCCAGCAGCGACAAAAAGCTGCGCGGCTTGCGCCACGGGCCATACCGCCCTGACCTGCTGATACTGGACGATATTGAGAACGAGGAGCAGGTGCGCAACCCGGACCAGCGCGACAAGCTGGAAAGCTGGCTGAGAAAAACCGTGCTGCCGCTGGGCGGCGCGGGCGCAAAACTTGGTGTGGTGTATATCGGCACCATCCTGCATTACGACTCGGTGTTATCACGCACCCTGAATAACCCATTGTGGCGGCAGGCATGGTTTAAGGCCCTGCACCAGTGGCCGGTGAACCTGTCGCTGTGGGAAACCTGGGAGCAGGTATTGCGTAACCAGGGAGAAGCCGCGGCGCAGGATTTTTATACGTCACACCGTACCGAGATGGAGGAAGGCGCGGAAGTCTCCTGGTCCGCCCGCCCGCTGCTGACCCTGATGCATCTCCGCACCCGGGGCGGTCACGCCACCTTTGACGCTGAGTACCAGAATGACCCGGTCAGCGGTGAGGATGCGCTTGTTTGCCCACGACCTGCATTTCTAGGTCACCCGACTTAACGAGTGGGTTTTCTACGGGGCCTCCGACCCCAGCCTCGGCAAGGCCGGGGTTAGCCGTGATCCGTCAGCGCCGCTGGTCGGCGCTTTTAATCGCACCACCGGCGGGTGGGATGTGGTGGAAGCGCAGATACGCAAGCGGCTGCCGGACGTCATTATCAGCAACATCATCGTCCTGCAAAAGGAATACCACTGCTTGGTCTGGGGTATTGAGGCGCCGCAGTTCCAGGAGTTCCTGCGCACCGAGCTGATTAAACGCGCGGTACAGCTGGGTCCACCCGGTGCTGGCGCGGCCCTTTCTCAATTTTAGTCTGGCCGACCAAGCCTATCAGGGCCTGGTGCACACCGTCAATGATTACCTTCAGCGCGCGCTGGACGAGTAACACTCTGTAAAGGCCGTGGCGCGTTTTTTGATAGTCAGGCAGCGGGCGGGGGATGATGCGGGTGAAACCGCGTTAAGCGATTCTGGAGCGATTTAAATGGGTTTTAAACGGGGTATCGCCGCCCGCGTCAGCGGTGTAGTCTGATGGCAGTCCGTTTGTGTCCTTTCCTTCCCCCACTCTTTACCCCCTACACCCCCGTCACGACGAGATACCCGATGCCCAGGTTAGGCTGTTTCCCATGAATACACTTTCTGGGACCGCCACCGCGTGAAAAACACCGTCCGCCTTGCCGCACTGACCGTGGCGCTGGAGAGCGCCGGCACCATGATGGCGGTGGTGTTTGCCGGTGGGCGCGGCCGTACCCGCCATAGTATCGTGATTGCCACCGAACACAGCACCTACCCCGGCTGCAAGGGCTGGCAAACAACGAGGTGGCGCTCTACAGTGACGAAGGCGCCAAAATCGTTATCCGGCGCGAAAGAATCATCGAGGTGGATGCGACGAGTATCGGGTTAAATGCAAACGCTATCAGGTTCAGGCCGAAGAGCGCGCCGGCTTCGAGACGCCGATGCTGTCAACCTCACAGGCACTGACCGCCGAGGGGGCTATCAGCGGCCACGGCGGTATGACGATTAGCGGCGGGGGCGGCGCGGTGGCGCACTTTGCGGGGGATATTGAGCATCAGGGCGGCACCCTGCGCAGCGCCGAGGTGGAAATCAACGGCATCCGGCAAAGTGGACACAGGCACCCGACACCTTCCGTGCTGTCCGGCGGACCGGTTAACGGGTAAGATAGCGTCGCGGCTCGCGACGCACACTACCGTACCAGCTACCCTCTACAGCCCGCGTCACTCCTCCCGGCCCGTCGCCTACCTTACCCTGACGCCATGGACGCACTGATTGACAGCCAGACCGGTGATTACACCGGCACGCGCACCACTGACCCGCATAACGCGGCCTACCTATGCCTGATGACGCCGCGCGGGCAATATTGGGCTGACCCGCAGCTGAGGTCACGTTTGCACGAACTGGCACGCGCCAAAGACTCGGCCACCACCCGGCGACTGGCCCAGCAATATGCCGAACAGGCATTGCAACCACTGCTGGCCGATAAGCGCGCTCGCCGCATTGACGTCTGAGTCAGCCGTCCGGCACAAGGTAACCTGCGGCTGCATATCGACGTCGTGGCCGCCAACGGCAATTTGCAAACCTTTACTCACCCGGTAAAGGTCATTTAAACGGAATATCACCATGGCGCACAGTACCCCCACCCATACCGAGATTGCCGACACGCTCTTGCGCGATATCCGCAACCAGTTGCTGGACGCCGATACCGGTCCCGATAGTGACTACGCGGCCCGTGCGAACGCCATTGCCAGCGCGCTGCAGGGGCTATATCAGCACCAGCTGCGGATAGTGCGGCAAATGTTCCCAGACACCGCCGAGCATGACTATCTGCTAATGCACGCCGGCACGCGCAACCTGACGTCGAAAGCAGCTACCCCGGCCGGCGGCGAAGTACGCCTGACCGGTAACCCCGGCGCAAACATTACCGGCCTACTGCAATTGCGTTTCACCGGCAGCCGTCAGCGCTACCAGACCACCGCGCCGGGCACGATAGACGCAACGGGCAGCCTGCCCTTGCCCGCCCGCGCGCTGCAAAGCGGTACCCAGGGCAATCTGGCGTACAAACGTCAGCGGCGCTGCTGATGGCCCCAGCCGGTGTTGACAGCAACGTCACTATCACCCGCATGGTCGGCGGCAGCGAGGCCGAATCCAACGCCGCCCTGCTGGCACGTCTGCTGGAGGTGATACGCCGTCCGGCGGCGGGCGGCAATCAATACGATTACCATCGCTGGGCGGTGTCCCTGCCCGGCGTCACCGAAGCCCATGTCTACCCGCTGCGCCGGGGCTACGGTACGGTGGATGTGGTAATAGTCACCCATAACGACCTGCCGTCGCCGGAGACGCTTAAGGCGGTGCAGCGCTGCCTTGACGAGATGCGCCCGGTCACCGCGAAAAACTGTCTGGTAGTGGCACCGAGGTGGTGAAAGCCGGTATCACGGCCCAGGTCAGCCTGAGCAATCTGACGCTGGAGGCCGCGCGTAAACAGATTACGACCGCGCTCAGTGACTATGTTAACCGCCTGGCCCCGGTGAGATAGCGGTCAGAATCCAGCTGGGGCGCTGATATCCAAGGTGGTCGGCGTGGTGGACTACCAGTTGCTTGCCCCCAGCGCCAATGTGGTGCCGGTGGTGAACAAGCAGACCGTGCAGTGGATACGCGCAGGCACCAATTACAGTGGAGAAAATGCCATGAACAGCCGCGATTACGCGCAGCTGCTCAGTGCCCTGCTGCCACCGAAAAGCTGTGCGCTAACCGGTAAGCGACTCGGTGTCGAACTGCAGGCCGAGGGGAAGAGCCTGGCACAGCTGGAAATCCGCGCCGGCGAAGTGGCTGACGGTATCACGCCTTTTCTGGCAGTCGGGCTGCTGGTCGACTGGGAGCGGATGTTGGGAATTTCCCCCGACAGCAGCATGGCACTACAGCAGCGTCGCCAGCAGGTACTGGCCAGGATTAACGCCACTGGTGGCCTCAGCCGGCAATACTTTATCAGCTTGGCCAAATCGCTGGGTTACCGCGTCACCCTCGACGAGTCGGAGCCGTTCCGAGCCTGCATTGGCCGAGCCGGCGAGCGTATCTGGGTGCCGGAGATTATCTGGCTGTGGATAGTCAATATCGATAACGCACAGGTGCCGGTCTACCGCTTCCGCACCGGTAGCTCGGTGGCCGGATAAAAGCTGCTGACCTTTGGGCAGAACCTGATTGAAGGGCTGTTTAAGGACCTGAAACCCGCGCACACCCAGGTGGTGTTTAACTACAGGGAGAAAACGCGCCCATGAAGGATATTATTGCGCCGATTGACAGCGAGGACGGGCTGTTTCATGACGGCGACCCGGCCGGCGACGTCAGGGGGCCGTGGTCTACGCCCAGTGGCTGAACGCCATGCAGGGGGCGGTCATCGATACCCAGACCGAGCAAAAAAATATTCTGACGGCCGCCGGAATGCAGCCCAACCCGGCGCAACATAACCAGCTGGCCGCGGCCATCAAGGGGCTGATTGCGCAAGCCCGGCAGGAGAATGAAAAACGCAGCCTGCTGAGGAAAAACAACGGCGTGGATATCCCGGATAAGGCGGCGTTTGTGGCCAATCTGGAGTTAAAAAATACCGTTGAACAGGCACAAAACGCACTGGACAAACGTACCAGTGGCACGGTGGTTAACGGCAGTCTGCAGATCACCCATTTGGTCAATGTCGGCGACAGCGATTCAGGGCTGATTGCCAATGGCAAAGGCAGCTCGGCGCTGTACGCCAACAACATCAGAACCGGTAAATGGGATACCCAGCGCTTGCATTGGGTACAAGACCTTGAAGTGGGTGGAAAACTGACCGCCAGTGGCGGAGCGACCTTTGGCAAAGCCGTCTCGCTATCCGGTGGCGGCCATCTCACGAATATTCTCCATTTTTATGGCCGGGGGCAAAGCGGCAACGAGACACGTTCAGGTGAATGCCGCTATTACCCTTATCCAGGCAATCCCATGAGCACGGAATTTTACGGTGCCAATGTGGTGGGCAGTTATTATGAACATCGCCTTATTATTAATCGCGGTGGCGGTAACATTAAGTGGTTCGTTTTTAACGATGACGGTAGCGCTTATGCCATACTGTAGTGGCACACTGAATTTGGCCACCCGAACAGAGGTGATATGCTCACCTCAGAACAACACGGGTGCACCAATGAAAAGAAGAAATTTTAGTCCTGAATTCAAACGCGAATTCGCTCAACTGGTTGTCGGCCAAAATTACACCGCCGCGCAAGCAGCAAAAGCCATGGACGTCGGGCTTTCTACGATGACGAAATGGGTAAAACAACTGCGTGATGAGCAACAGGGGAAAACGCCAAAG
>NZ_JBPESN010000105.1:0-5589 GCF_051710625.1 Sodalis sp. (in: enterobacteria)
CGGCGGTGTAATTTTGGTCGACAACCAGTTGAGCGGATTCGCGTTTAAATTCAGGACTAAAATTTCTTCTTTTTATTGGTGCACCCGTGTTGTTCTGAGGTGAGCATATCACCTCTGTTCAGGTGGCTAAATTCAGTGTGCCACTACACCACTACACCAGTACACAGAGCATTGTATATAAGAAACACGTCAGCCTGGACTGCCTTGCATTTGGTTCATCATGCACTCAAAAAGAAGTGGCCTCAACTAGCGAGATTCAGTCGATTAACGAGGAAAGCCTAATGGAGGATCCTTTAGAAGCTACTTGGCATATGATTTATAAGTCACTGAATAAAAAATATTTAAAGGCGTTAATAAGCTTGCTTTTGCAAGAAGGGGCAAAGGGTGTATTGGCGTTATCAGAACGTAAAGATGACTTAGATAGCTTGTTACTCCAACTTCCGAAAGAAGAAAAAGAACGTCTGATAGCCCTACACAAAGCTAAAAAGAAGGCGGTATCTGAAAAGTGTGCAGTAAAAGATGTGGCAAGCTTAAACTGTAAGAAAAGTGAAGCGGCCTAAATGAAAATTAGGTTATTATCTATCTAATTTTATTATTTTTATGATTTACTAATATTTTTTAACCTAATTCACATATATCTAATGGATGCCCAAAAGGCGTTTAAACTACCTTTAAATCTGCTCAAACCACAGTCATTCGAGTCCAGAATTTAGTGCAAAAAAAATCATTTTTTGCCCATTTTTTTGCGACGAGTTCAGAATCTGTAAAATTTCTGTAAGCCGTGCCATTAAAGGGCTTCCGGCTAACTCATCGTTTAACTTGAGAGTCCAGAAATGATTGCCACCCCACATTACAGGCGGAACTTGAGGATATTAACGCCCTGCGCAAGGGGCGGCTGCGCCTGGGTATACCCCCTATGGTGGGGACGCAGATGGCGGAGCTTATCGGCGATTTCCCCCAGCGCTACCCGGGTATCGAGCTGGAGATAGCGGAATTTGGCGGCGTCATTATGCAACAGGCGGTGCTGGCTGGCCATTTGGATCTGGTGCTGACCGCGCTGACTGCCGAGGTCGACCCCGAGCAGCGGCGCTCTCCCTGGTTAACGCAGCGGGAGGTCCCCGTTTACGCTGCTGGGCGAGTGGCAGGTATTGATATATAACGAAGATTTTTCGCTGTACCGGCAATTGCTTAACGCTTTCGACGCGGCCGGGATTGAACCGCAAATTGCGATCCGCAGCGGTTAGTGGGATTTTCTGGCGGCGATGGTGGCGGCGGGCATTGGTATAGCCGTACTGCCGGAACCGCGTTGCCGCCGGCTGGATAGCCAACGTCTGCTGTGGTTGCCACTGACGCCGCAAATGCTGTGGCAATTGGGGCTTATCTGGCGCCAGAACAGTTATCTGTCCCATGGCGCGCAGGCATGGATCGCCGCCTGCCGCAAACGCTGGCTCCTCGGCGAGCGGCCGCGTGGTACCGCGGCAGAAGCGCCCTAGTTACGTGGACGCGATTCATCCCCAACCGCGAGCGTTGCTCCTGGAGAGCGGCTCCACCTTTGGTACGGCCCTCACTTTAACAACGTGGTTACGGCCCTGCCGCGTGATTGAGGACCCGCTCGAAGGGCTCCCCAGGCACGTGCCGGCAGCGCGGCGGCCTATTAGTGCTCGACCAGCAGCGCTTCCAGCAGATCCAGATCGTGCAGTAACTTCATCAGCGTTTCATTGCTGATTTTTTGCTGTGCGCGCAAATGATAATATTCACCGCGCTCGGCGCGCAGCGCGTTAAGCCGCATGCGCCGCTCCAGATTCTCAATCAACAGGGCGCTGTCCGCGTCGTCATTGCCGTCAATGCGGCGGCGTAAATTGCCGATAACCCGGGCGCTGACTTCGTTAAGAATTTGACTGTCGATATTCTCTTCCTGGCTGTTGGCCAGCCGCTCTTCCATTTTATGCAGACTTTCAATGGCCACTTCCGCCGCCGCCGCGCGGGCCATACGTTCTTCCTGACGGTGCTGCGCTTTGTCAGACACCTGAATACCGCGCAGCAGCAGCGGCAGAACAATCACGCCACAGATAAGGGAAAACAGGATCACGCCTGTGGCGATAAACACCAATTGGTAACGCGAGGGAAACGCTGAACCGTCGCTGAGCAGCAAGGGAATCGACAACACGCCCGCAAGCGTAATGGCGCCGCGCACGCCGGCGAGAGAGGCTATCAGAATTTCGCGCGTGCTATAGTCGCCGAAGACCATCGGCCGCTTGGTCATAAAGCGCAAACTTATGCGTTTCATCAGCCACAGCCAGCCGAAACGCAGTACCATCAGCGCAGCATAGATAAGAATGACATCGGTAAATAACATCCAGGTTTGGATGGTGGGATCCAGTTCCGCCTGGGTAATGGAGGTCTCCAGAATGTCCGGCAGTTGTAGTCCCAGCATGATAAAGACCATACCGTTGAAGACAAACTCCAGCATCGCCCAGACGCTATTGCCGCGCAGCCGCATTGCCAGCGGGGCATTGCGGATAATGCCCGACTGACCGATGGTCATGCCGGACGCCACCGCGGCTAGAATGCCGGAAACGCTGATATGCTCGGCGATCAGATAGGCGGCGAACGGCAGCAGCAGCAGCAATACCGTCTGCGTCGCGGCGTCGTCGCCGCTCCAGCGGGTAATCAGCCGCAGGGACTTGCTGTAACCCCAGGTTACCGCCACGCCGGCCAGCAGACCGCCCGCCGCCACTTTAACAAACTCGAGCGAGGCGCCGCCGACGGAAAACACCATCGTCCCCATCGCCGCCGCGATGGCGAATTTAAGCGACACCAGACCGGAGGCGTCATTCATTAGCGCTTCGCCCTGCAAAATGTCCATCAACTTTTTCGGGATGCGCCCTTCGCCAACAATCCCCGACAGCGCGACCGCATCGGTGGGAGATAGCACGGCCGCCAGCGCCAGCGCCGCCACCAGCGGGATGCCCGGCACCATCCAGTAAATCAGATAACCGATACCGACCACCGTGATAATCACCAACACCAACGCCAGCGCCACAATCTCGCCGCCGTGGCGCAAAAATTCGCGCGTGGGCGTCTTCCAGCCATCGGAAAACAACAGCGGCGGGATAAATAGCACCAGGAAAAGCTCAGGATTAAAATCCACGTGCAGGCCGAACTTTGGCCAGGCCAGCAGCGCGCCGAGCGCTATCTGCATCAGCGGCAGCGGTATTTGAAACGGTAGGATACGTGTCACTACCCCGGAAAGGGACACGATAAGGGTGAGGATAAGAATTGTAAAAAAGATTTCCATGCTTTCCTTAGTCTCTAGCTTTTGCGGCAATGTGCAGGACGCGCAAGAACAGCTCCCCGCAAACGCGAACCCCAATGATAGTAGATCATTTTCCCGGCAGTTAAAAAGCCGTTATCAACTATCGGCCTGCGTAATAGGGGTTTTAACCGTTAAAGATAGCGGCCGTCGCCTCACCATTGTTCAGGCAAAAAAACGCACCGGCTTGCCGGTGCGTCTGTACTCCTGGGCGATAAGCGCCTGGGGGAGCTTGGAAATTTACGGTCATTGACAGTTTCAGCGAGCGCGGATCGCCCTGGGTCAGGTAGCCATCGCTGGCCGACACCCAGTAGTTTTCGTTGGTGACGTTTTCCACGTTGGCGCGCCAAACGATATTGTTTTTCGGCAATTGCATATCGTAACGCACGCCGAGATCCAGACGGGTCTAGCCGCTGGCCTTTAGGTCGTTGGCTTCGTCAACATACTGGGCGCCGGTGCGAATGACAACACGTCCGGTGGCAGCGACACCGCTGAGCCCCGGCAGATGCCCATTCGCCGCCCAGCACGAATTGATAGCGCGGCATGCCGATGGCGTCGTTACCGTCATTGGTACCGTCCTGGGTTTTGGTCAACTCCGGATCCATTTATGTCGTGCTGCCGTTCAGGTGCACGCCGACCAGCGGCTCACCGAACAGGATAAGTTCAATGCTGCGGTTGCGTTCCTCGGCGTAGTTGCCGTATTCATACTGCGCGTTGCCGTTGCCGTTGCCGTTGCCGTTGCCGTTGCCGTTGCCGTTGCCCAAATAGCGATAGGCGGCCACCGGCTTTTTAATTTCAAAGACCGCTAGCGATCCGGCGATGCGGCCGTAATCCGCTTTCACACCCACTTCATTTTGTTTCGAGGTTTCGACGCCGGTAACCTGGCCGCCGTTGACCACGGTGCCGGAATTATAGGTCGTGCCAGCGGTTTCCCCGGCCTGCAGTGCTTCGATATGGTTGGCGTAAAGGGAGATGTGCTCCCAAGGCTTGACCACCAGATCGAGGGCCGGCGTCACTTTGGTGCGCTCAAACTTGGTGGTCTCTTCGCCGCTGTAGGCGTAGTTGGTCACATTGATGCTCTGGCGACGCAGACCGGCTATCAGCTTCAGGCGATCGTCAAGCATCGACAAGGTATCCGACAGGCTCACGCCGCTGTTGTAGGTGCGGTTGGTGACGCCGGGGTTGCCCATCTTACCGCAGGCATAGGTCGCGTTCGTCGGCTCATCGGAATAGCTCGGATCGTAGATATTGGTGGCGCAGCTGCTGGACGAGATTTGATAGGCGACGGTAGGTGCTGGAATAACCAAGATTCACACTGTGGTCGATGAAACCGGTGTCGAATTTACCGCGAATGCCCGCCTGGCTGGAGATGCTGTCGGAGAAGTAAGGTACCCGCATCTGGCCCATGGTGGCATCGCCATCATCGTTAAAAGGCGTGACGTTGGAGTGGGATCCGTATTCATGGGTATGGTTGCCGCCGCCCGCGCCATAGACCGTCCAGTTATCGGTCAGGTCGTATTCGCCGCGCAGTGCACCAAACTGATTTTCAGTTTTAGTAAACGCCCACTTTTGACCGTAGTTGGTTGTCGCGGAAGGTGCCTTGAGGATTTTGTCCATGCCGGAGGTATAGACCACCCCACGCGCACCGTGCACCGTTTGTTTCTCGGCACCCGCATCCAGTGAGGAGCGGAAACGGTCGCCGCGGTAATTCAAGCCAATGGTACCGAGCGTCAAACGGCGGTTTTGATTTTCGACCGCCTTCTCGCCCACGCGATGCACACCACTCACCCGCACGCCCCATTGGTTGTTGTCGCCGAAACGTCGCGCGCCGTCAAAGGCGCCGCCGACCTGGGATTTGGAGGTATAGTCAACAGAAACACGGTTCAGCGGCTCGTCGCCGGCCCGTTTCGGTTCAATATTAACGGTGCCCCCCCACGCCGGTACCGCCGGGGGGTACGCCGTTCAGGAAGGCGCTGGAGCCTTTAAGCAATTCCACGCGTTCCGCCAGCTCGGTGGCGACAAACTGGCGCGGCAGGACGCCATAGAGTCCGCCGTAGGCAATATCTTCGCTATAAAGATCAAACCCACGTACCCGGAAAGACTCCTGGGTGTTGCCGTGGCCGTAGGTTGTAGTGGCACACTGAATTTGGCCACCTGAACAGAGGTGATATGCTCACCTCAGAACAACACGGGTGCACCAATAAAAAGAAGAAATTTTAGTCCTGAATTTAAACGCGAATCCGCTCAACTGGTTGTCGACCAAAATTACACCGCCG
>NZ_JBPESN010000106.1:0-5536 GCF_051710625.1 Sodalis sp. (in: enterobacteria)
AGCGCTGTAGCCTTTTTTAACATTTCGTTTTCCATTTCAATGCGTTGTACCTTCTTCTTGAGCTCACGTATTTCGATTTGTTCCGGAGTTATGGGAGAGGCTTTTGGCGTTTTCCCCTGTCGCTCATCACGCAGTTGTTTTACCCATTTCGTCATCGTAAAAAAGCCGACGTCCATGGCTTTTGCTGCTTGCGCGGCGGTGTAATTTTGGTTGACAACCAGTTGAGCGGATTCGCGTTTGAATTCAGGACTAAAATTTCTTCTTTTCATTGGTGCACCCGTGTTGTTCCAAGGTGAGCATATCACCTCTGTTCAGGTAGCCAAATTCAGTGTGCCGCTACACTTCCCGGTGGCGCAGCGCCAGCTTAACGGCGCCGCCACTACCGAAGTGGCGCCCTATCGCGAAGTTCAGGGCCTGGCGCATTTTGATAAGCTCATCGATATCGACCAGAGTCCGATCGGCCGGACGCCGCGCTCCAATTCCGCGACTTACACCGGCCTTTTTACGCCGGTACGTGAGCTGTTCGCCGGCGTGCCGGAATCCCGCGACCACGGTTATACGCCGGGCCGTTTTAGCTTCAACGTACGCGGCGGACACTGCGAGGCTTGTCAGGGCGATGGCGTCATCAAGGTGGAAATGCATTTTTTGCCGGATATCTATGTCCCCTGCGATCACTGTAAGGGCCAACGCTATAATCGTAAAACGCTGGAAGTGAAATATAAAGGAAAGAATATCCATCAGGTGCTGGAGATGACCATCGAGGAAGCGCGCGAGTTTTTCGACGCCGTTCCCGCCCTGGTGCGTAAGCTGCAAACGCTGATAGATGTCCGGGGGCGAGGCGCAGCGGGTGAAACTGACGCGCGAGCTGTCCAAACGCGGCACCGGGCAAATGCTGTATATCCTCGACGAACCGACGACCAGTCTACATTTCGCCGATATCCAGCAATTGCTGGCGGTGCTACATCAGCTGCGGGATCAGGGCAATACTATTGTGGTCATTAAGCATAATCTGGATGTCATCAAAACCGCGGATTGGATCGTCGATCTCGGCCTGGAAAGCGCTAACGGCGGCGGGCGAAATCCTAGTCGCCGGCACGCCGAAAACGGTGACGGCCTGCAAAGCCTCCCATACCGCGCGCTCCCTGCGGCTCGATCCTGGAACGAGCGCTGCAAAAAGTATAAACAAGCCGGCGGGTCAAAGTGCGCCCCGCATCGGGGCCGCCTTCTTTTAACGGTTGACGTTCGCGGCCGCACTGCTGATCTGCCGGCGCACTTTATGGCGAGACGCTGCGGGCACTCGCCAGCCTTATCGGCACTGATGTGCCTCCAGACACTGGCGCGACGCGACGCCGGCATGCCGCTGCCAGACCAATACTCACCGCTCGGCACCCGGGCGCCATCGCGCGTCTGAATGCCTCTGCCGTCAGACGCCGCGCCTCAGATATTCAGCGTCTGACGCGTCGCTTCCGGCAGACCGGCCACCGCCCATTGCCCATTGCCCATTGCCCATTGCCCATTGCCCATTGCCCATTGCCCATTGCCCATTGCCAGGAAGCGTCTACCAATTGATACAGCTGGGAATCGGGAATATCACCATCGAGAAACAACGTGCTCCAATGGGCTCCATTCAGCCGTTCGCCCGGTATTGCCGTAGCGAACGCGCTGCGTAATACTTCAGCCATTTCGGCGCTGCTTTTTAATGACACCGCCGGTCTGCCGTCTACGGTGTCGGTCATGGCAAACATCACCTCCCCGACTTTTACCTGGTTAGCCTGCCACTCTTGACGACCGCTTTGCACAACGCCCGGTTTTGTCATGCAGTAGCTCAATAGCGTCGATTGATCCATGAATTATTCCCCCTGCAAAGTAGCGACGATACGGCGGCCGCCGCCGCGGTTACGATGTTCGCCCAGCCAAATACCTTGCCAGGTGCCCAACAACAGCGTGCCGTGCCCCACGGGCAACAACAGTGAGCTGCCAAGCAGAGAAGATTTGATATGCGCCGGCATATCATCCGCCCCTTCATCATCGTGCAGATAGGGGGCCGATTCCGGGACCTGACGTAAAAAATGGTTTTCCATATCGGTTCTGACGGTGGGATTGCAATTTTCATTAAGCGTCAAAGATACGGAGGTATGCTGCAGCAATAAATGCAGCAGCCCGGTGCGGACTGCGCTTAGCGACGTCAGTTGGGAAAGGATTTCATCCGTGACCAAATGAAAGCCGCGCGGTCGGGCTTTCAGGGTCAGGGTCTGTTGGTGCCACATAATCCTGCTCCTTTGTTGATCACTTAGTATAGTGGCAACGCGGGAACAGGTGAAAACCGGTCACGGTAGGGCGATTACTGCACTGCCGCGAAGGCCTCGGCCACTTTAGCGACATTGGCGGTATTCAGGGCGGCCAGACACATCCGGCCACTGTTGATCAAATACACGCCGAAGGTATCGCGCAAATCTGCCACCTGCACCGGGCTGAGACCGGTGTAGCTGAACATGCCGCGCTGACGCAGGAGATAATCAAATTGATGGTTCGGCAGCCTGACCTTCAATGCCGCCACCAGGCTCTGGCGCATTGCCAGAATACGCTGGCGCATTGCCGCGACTTCCTCACGCCACAGGGCATTCAACGCCGGTTTGTTCAGAACTTGCGCCACAACCTGAGCGCCAAAGTTTGGCGGACTGGAATAGTTGCGGCGCACGGTCGCCTTCAGCTGACCCAGCACCTGCTCGGCTTCGCTCGCGCTATCGCAGACTATCGATAGCTCGCCCACACGTTCGCTGTAAAGGGAGAAAATCTTCGAGAAAGAATGGCTTACCAGGAAAGGCAAACCCAGTCGCGCCATTTCGCGCACCGCAAAGGTGTCTTCCTCCAGCCCGTCGCCAAACCCCTGGTAGGCCATATCCAGAAAGGGGATGAGCTGCCTTTCAGCCACCACCGCGATAATCTGCTCCCATTCGGAACTCGTCAGGTCCGAGCCGGTCGGGTTATGGCAACACGGATGCAGCAACACAATGCTGCGCGGCGGCAATTGCTGGAAACTGGCCAGCATTGCGCTAAAGTTAACGCCCAGCTTCTCATCATCGAAATAAGGGTACCGGTTCACCTGGAATCCAGCGCCGGGAAAAATCGCCACATGGTTTTCCCAGGTCGGGTCGCTGACCCAGACCTGCGAATTCGGGAAATAACATTTGAGAAAATCCGCCCCGACTTTCAACGCCCCTGACCCGCCCACGGTCTGAATCGTGGCGATACGCGACGCATTGCGCATCGGATGATCTTCACCGAACAGCAAGGCCTGGGTGGCGCTGCGGTAAGGTTGGCAAGCCTTCCATCGGCAGATAGGACGACGAGCTTGACGTCGCCCGGGCGAGCAGCATGGCTTGCGCCTCGGCGACGGCCTGCAGTTGGGGGATGATCTCCTGTTCGTTATAATAGAGGCCAATGCTTAAATTAACCCTGTCAGGTCGCGGATCCTGTTTATAGGTTTCCATCAGCGTAAGGATGGGATCTCCCGCATAAGCATCAACATTTCCGAACACGCTGCAGCTCTCCTGGATTTACGGGCGCAAAAGTGCGCCCACTAATCACAATATCAAATAAAGAGATTTGAAGGGCGAATAAGTTAACAAAAAGCGTCAAAAATGGGAGCACGATAGAAAAATCGCGCGTCGGGCGCAATCACTCATCGTCATATTGCGAACCAGCATAATTGTCGAATCGTGACCACTGTCCGTTGAAGGTCAGCCGCACGGTGCCAATGGGGCCATTTCGCTGCTTGCCGAGAATAATTTCAGCGATACCTTTCATGTCGCTATTCTCGTGATAAACCTCATCACGGTAGATAAACATAATCAGATCGGCGTCCTGCTCGATAGAGCCGGACTCGCGCAGGTCGGAGTTGACGGGGCGCTTGTCGGCGCGTTGTTCTAGGCTGCGGTTCAGCTGCGATAATGCCACTACCGGTACCTGCAGTTCTTTAGCCAGCGCCTTCAGCGAACGGGAGATTTCGGCGATTTCCAGCGTGCGGTTGTCGAACAGCGACGGCATCCGCATCAGTTGCAGATAGTCGATCATAATCAAACTCAGGCCATCATGTTCACGGAATACCCGTCGCGCGCGGGAACGCACTTCTGTTGGGGTCAGGCCCGATGAGTCATCGATGTACATATTATTGCGTTTTTCCAGCAGAATCCCCATGGTGCTGGATATCCGCGCCCAGTCCTCATCGTCCAGCTGACCGGTACGAATCCGGGTTTGATCGACGCGAGACAGCGACGCCAGCATACGCATCATGATCTGTTCGCCGGGCATCTCCAGGCTGAAGATCAGCACCGGTTTTGCCTCGGTCATAGCGGCGTTTTCACATAGGTTCATAGCAAAGGTGGTTTTCCCCATGGAGGGGCGCGCGGCCACTATGATCAAATCCGACTTTTGCAGCCCGGCGGTCTTTTTATCCAGATCGAGATAACCGCTGGACACGCCGGTCACGCCGTCGTGCGGCTTCTGGTAAAGCTGTTCGATGCGCGCCACCGTATCCTCAAGAATACGGTCGATGCTCTTCGGACCTTCATCCTTACTGGCGCGATTCTCCGCTATCTGGAACACCCGCGACTCCGCCAGATCCAGCAGATCCTCGCTGCTGCGCCCCTGAGGATCGTAACCGGCATCCGCGATCTCATGGGCGACGCTTATCATTTCTCGTACCACGGCCCGTTCGCGCACGATATCGGCATAAGCGGAAATATTGGCGGCGCTAGGGGTGTTTTTCGATAGCTCCGCCAGATAAGCAAACCCACCGACCGCGTCCAGCTCCCCTCTTTGTTCCAGGGATTCCGAAAGCGTGATCAGGTCAATAGGCTTATTTAGCTCCAACAGACGCTGCATCTCGCCGAAGATAAGGCGATGGGGACGATTAAAGAAATCGTTGCCGGTTACCCGTTCGGCGACATTGTCCCAGCGTTCGTTATCCAGCATCAAACCGCCCAGCACCGATTGCTCCGCTTCCAGCGAATGGGGCGGCATCTTCAGACCTTCAACCTGGCGGTCGCGAGTAAAATTTGCTTTGTTAGACGGCTTTTTTTCTGACATGAAAGAGTACTTTACCTATCTAAAAGTCCTCGAATAAAGGCGCATTGTATCCTTTCTCGTGTCGAGATCCTATGCGCTTTGCAAACCACGCCGACTCATGCTTTGTTTGTAGTGGCACACTGAATTTGGCCACCTGAACAGAGGTGATATGCTCACCTCAGAACAACACGCGTGCACCAATGAAAAGAAGAAATTTTAGTCCTGAATTCAAACGCGAATCCGCTCAACTGATTGTCGAGCAAAATTACACTGCCGCGCAAGCAGCAAAAGCCATGGACGTCGGCTTTTCTACGATGACGAAATGGGTAAAACAACTGCGTAATGAGCGACAGGGGAAAACGCCAAAAGCCTCTCCCATAACTCCGGAACAAATCGAAATACGTGAGCTCAAGAAGAAGGTACAACGCATTGAAATGGAAAACGAAATGTTAAAAAAGGCTACAGCGCT
>NZ_JBPESN010000107.1:0-5209 GCF_051710625.1 Sodalis sp. (in: enterobacteria)
ACTGGCAGAGTAAATACCATGACCAGCCTGCCATGCTGGCGGCCCTGCCGACCTACGACAAGGTCAATCGCATGGTCAAGCGGGTTGCGCCCAATCGAAGGGTCAAGGGCCGGGTCACCGGCTCGGCCCTCAAGGTGTATCAGGTGTACCAGCAGCGGGATTGAGCGCAGATGCCGGTAAATGGCTGCTGGATAGCCGACGGCAAGTCGCTGAACATGAAAGTGGCGCATCCGATACACGGGCGGCTTTTTACCCCGGAGTCGACTTTGGTGCTCGACGGGCGTAGCCGCTATCTGGTGGGCTGGAGCCTGTCACTGGCAGAAAACGCCATCGCGGTAGCGGATGCGTGGCGTTATGCCATCTAGCACCACGGCAAGCCGCTGTTTGCCTACTTCGATAACGCGGCGGCGAGACCAACAAGATGCTGGATGCGGATATCACCGGGATTTTTCCCCGGCTGGGTATTGAGCATATTACCAGTATCCCTGGTAACCCGCCGGCGCGGGGCATTATCGAGCAGCTGAACGGCGTGCTGCCACGCAGGCGGGCCCTGCGCTTTCAGACCTATAACGGGCTAAGCGCTGACCCCAACGGGGCGCGGGTGCAGGGGCAAAAACTGCTGAGTCTGTCGAATGCCTTACGTCAGGGGAAGGAGCTGAACGCCACGCAGCAAAAGACGCCGGCGATATTGCCCAGCTGGCGGCAGCTGATAGACGCTATCGAGGAGGAGGTGCAGCGCTATAACCCACAGCCACGAGCACGGCGCGCTACCGAAGGGTCAACGGTAAATCGATGACGCCGGCCGCTTACCGCAAGGCCCTGCTGGCTGAGAAAGAGGACAACATTGAATACCTGACGCCAGGCGAGTTGCGCGAGATGTTTATGCCGGAAGAAAAACGCGTGGCCCAGCGCGGTTGGGTTGAATTGCTGAATAACCCGTATTTTGCCAGGGAGCTGATTGAGGTAGACTGCCAGACGGTACGGGTGGCTTACGATATCCATAATCCTAATGAAGTGATTATTCGCCAGATGGGCGGGGCCTATCTCTGTACCGCGCTGTGGAATGGCAATACTGCCTCGCCGGTGCCGGTCTCCAGCGTGGGAAAAGCGCTGGAAGCGTGCGCCAAGCGTTGCATTAAACTCGCCGAAAGCAAAATGCAGGATGCATAAAGACGAATTATGCCCGGTGATTGATGCACCCAGGGAGAGCGATTACAGCCTGCTGATACCCCAGGTATCGGCACCCGAAAAAGACAAGGTGTATTTATTTGAATCCGAATATGAGCACGATATCAAGCAGGTCGGTAATAACCGGTAAGGATATATTGTATGACAACGCGAGAACGTATTTTCCAGCTGATGGCGCGGTCATGCTACACCCAGCGCAAGGTGGCCGATAAAACCGGATTAAGCGGCGCGACCATTTCATAATATTTAAAGGGGGTTTACAACGGCAATATTGATAACGTCGAGGGCACACTGCGAGATTTTCTTGACCGTGAGACAGAGCGCGCCCCCCGCGGGACATCAAGGTGAATTTTGTGCCGACCCATCTGGCCAGGGTGGGGCTCGACCTGACTAGTGCCACGCACGACTTCAGCGATATCGGTGTGATATACGGCCCGGCCGGCATGGGGAAAAGCATGGTGCTGAAGGAGTATGTGCACGCCAACAGCGCCAACAAAGGCGTCATCCTGATTGAAGCCGACCCCGGCTATACCGCCAAGGTGTTATTGCAGGCGCTGTGCGCCCGGCTGGGTCTGCGGAAAACCGGTAATATCCATGATCTGCTCGAGGAGTGCGTACAGGGGGGGCTGCGCGATAAGCACTAACTGGTCCTGGTTGATGAGGCTGAGCTGCTGCCCCACAGGGCGCTTGAGGTCTTGCGACGCATTCACGACCGTTCCGGGGTGGCCATTGTCCTGGCGGGCATGCCGCGTCTGCTGCTCAATCTGAAAGGCTCACGCGGGGAATACGCCCAGCTCTATAGCCGGGTGGGCATGGCGTTAGACCTGGCGTCTCGCAGAAAAGAGAGCGAAACCGAGGATTTCAGCGCCATTCTCGGCAGTCTGTTATCGAACGGTGAAGCATCGGGCGAGCCGCTGGCGCCCGAGATTGCCGCCGCCTTTCGCAAGCATTCACAGGGCAATTATCGCCGCCTGTTTAAACTGGCGCGTGGGGTGACCCGGACAAGCGCTATCGGCAATCAGGGGATGTCCGTGACGTTAATCGACCGCTATGCAGAAATGCTGATTCATTGAAGGAGAAAAGTATGTCAGTCCATCATGGAGAGGTATCGACCAACAATCATCTTATCGCTGCGATGACGCGGGCAGAAGTTGTTATACAGTATTTAACGATAAAAGTCGTGAGTGTAAAAGGCGTGATATTGCATGACTGTAAGCCGGTTATTTGTATTAAACATTATACGCTCTGTGAGCAATTATTAAAAAAGGGTCAGGCGGATTATATCACCGTTAGCAAAAACGCACGGGGTGGTTTTAAGCAAGTGGTATTCATGAAAAATAGATACAAGGTTATTTGGTCAGCATCATTATATTGAGGTCAGCATAACAATTGAAATGAACATTATTGTTTAGCAAACCCACATCGGCATTGATGTAAATATCAATACCAGCGGTACGGGCAGTGAAGTTGAAAAGAAGGAAGCCCAGTTTATTCACGATGCACTTGCCACCGTATTATCGTGCCAGGCTGATTTCGAGGCCATCAATAAAGGCTCTATTGCCAATACATTTAACAGGAGAGGTCATCATCTCCACTAACTTACATGACAATACGGTGCCCGCCGGTTACTGGCAGGATGCCAAGGGCGCATTGATACCCGACGCCATGGTAAAGCCCATTGATAAGGAGCGCGACGCGCTGGTCAAAGCTATTTTGGCACGGGCCCGGCCGTTGCATGAGGCATTGAGAGATTTTAAACACCGCGCATTTGTCGATATCCAGGCATTGATTGACCTGTCGGTTGAGCAATACGGGTGAAGCGTGGCGGCAGAAAAGGCAATGTGACGCTGTATTCCTTTGATGGCCGCTACAAGGTCATTCGCGCGCTGCAAGACGCATTACCTTTGATGAGCGTATCCAGGCCGCCAAGGCGTTAATTGATGATTGCATGGCGGAATGGACGCAGCCTGCGCGACCGGCGCTGCTGGCCATTATTGACCAAGCGTTTTCCACCGATAAGAACGGTGATATTAATCCGGCCCGTATTCTGCAGTTGCGTTGCCATGATATTACCGACCCGCGCTGGTTGCGGGCGATGGATGCGCTGGCGGAAGCGGTGCAGGTGGTCAGCAGCAAGAGCTATATCCGCCTTTATGAGCGCATCGACAAGACCGGGCAATATCGGCCGCTGTCGCTGGATATCGCCGGGGTATGAATCATGAAGGCAGAACAGCTTAATTAATGCTATCCGGTCGGCGCGTACTTTATTTATCAATTTAACCGGATTTTAAAAGAAGGTACATTAATAAGAACACTGGACAGGGCAACAGATTTAATCACCTGCACGGAGGTTGAAATTAATGTAGCGTTTTATTTTGCGAACATTCTGTGGCTGACACCGAAATGCTGAATAAATGATGTATTAATACTCTGTTTTAGAATGGCGTCAATCCGCCGGTGCTGGCTTGCGCCAAATAAACGTCATGCCTGTTTTTCTCAACCCACCCGGGAGGATATAAATATGTTATATTGCGTGATTAAATGTGAATATGGGGATAGCGGCAATCGCTGTCTTTATTATCTTAATAACCGCAGTCTGGTGCAGGAGTCATGCTTCGTCCCAGTGCCCTTCAGCCTGCGTTTTTATGATGCCCGGCAACGCATGATTTATTCAGACGTTATTCGCCAGCAAATGAAACAGGCGGTAATGCGCTATAAAAAACAGCATTGAGGACAAGTGATGAACAGACCCATGAATAATGTGATGCGCGATAGCGAAACGCTGGGTAAAAAAGCCGGTTGCCCGATATTGTCGGTGGTGGTGATGATGTTTGAACCAGGCAACGGGGCGGGTTGGGATCGACGTTTTATGCGCGTATCGATTATCAGGCCGCATTCAAATACGGTGAGCCAGAGGACGAGACCCTGCAATGGTGGCAAAAACAGAGTGATAAGGCACGTCACGAGGCTTTTGGCGGTAAAGCGCGCCCCGACGTTGTGGCGCGCGCCTTGCGGACTTTTGTCGCCACCTACTGCGCTAAACCTCGCGGCCCTGGGGTAACGGCGCGGTATTCAATATTCCCCTGCTGGAGAGCTGGTTTGACCGCGTTGACCCGCAAAAAGACGACCAGGGCAATGACCGTTACCCCTGGTCATTCTGGGATGTCGCCGACCTGCGCACACTGGTGCGGCTGTCGAGGATAGATGTGCGTACCATCCCGTTTGATGGTGAAAAGCATTAGGCACTGACGGATGCCCTGCACCAGGTCAAGATAGCGCAGACCGCCTGGCAACGATTATTTCCTGATGAGAGTCAGTCTTATGCGTCAGTAACCGAATACCCGCTTGCCGAGTGCAAGCGCGCCTTGCCCGCACTGGGGTTATTGCCCCCAGTGTCTTTCTTCGATGAGAGGGAGATACCTTCGCCGGGACGACACTCTCATGCGGTGACCCTTCGGAGTGATACTCATGAAAAATCTGATTAAAGTGGTGCATACGGGTAAAAATAAACTCGACTAGGATGAGGAGACCTACCGGGACGTTCTGCTGCGCGAGACCGCTAAAAATAGCGCCAGAGACTGCACTGCCGCCGAGCTGGCGCGCGTGTTACGCTGTATGCGCAGCCAGGGCTTTAACCACGTTACCCAAACAGGGCCGCAAGCCCCGTGTGGCAGCGGGACGTCAGGGGATGCTCTCAGCAAGATTGAGGCACTGCTCGTCAGCGCCGGGCGGCCCTGGGGCTACCTCAATGGCATGGTTGCGCGCATGCTGGGCGAAAAAAGGCCCATAGAATGGCTTGATGATGCGCAGGTGCACCAGCTGATGCAGATGCTGGTTATGGACGCCAAACGGCACGGGAGGTCGTGATGCAACCGTCGCTGCAGCCCGATAACGCCGAGGTGCAGGCGCTGTTGCCGGAGTCAGTGCAGCAGATTGCCGGCCTGATAGGCTTTCCGGCCACCGAGGCGCTTATTCGTCATTTCGGTGGAGTGCCGTTTCGCATCGGCAAGGGATTGCGCGG
>NZ_JBPESN010000108.1:0-5015 GCF_051710625.1 Sodalis sp. (in: enterobacteria)
AAATTACCGACTATATCGTGGGATATTACAGCGCACTCAGGCCGCATGAATATAACGGTGGGTTGCCACCAAACGAATCAGAAAATAGATACTGGAAAAACGCTAACGCGGTGGCCAGTTTTAGTTGGCCACTACAAAGTGAATATTCCAAGTCAATCCTAAGAGCATGTTTTGAACAAGCAGAAAAATAATCTAACCCATTGATAAATATGGCGGAGGAGGTGAGATTCGAACTCACGAAAGGTTGCCCTTCGCCGGTTTTCAAGACCGGTGCCTTTAACCACTCGGCCACTCCTCCGCAACGAGGCGAACTATAAACAGAGTCGATCCGGTTGTAAAGAGCGTTTGTGCTAATTGACTAAAAAATCGCCATTAGTCTCTTCGCCGCCTTCTTTTTTTCCGCCACCGCCGGCTTGAGTGTGTAAAGATGGGTAAATGCCATAGGCGCGACGGCGGCAACCCTTTAATCTTGCACGAAATATTACTGGCATACCTTCATGATGAGAGGCAAATTATGGATCGTTTGATTGCGACGTCCTCGCGTAGGCATTCGCTCTTAAGCACCCACAAGGTGCTGCGCAATACCTATTTCCTGTTGTCGCTTACGCTGGCATTTTCCGCACTGACCGCCACCGCGAGCACCCTGTTGCGGCTACCGGCGCCCGGTTTGATTCTGATGCTGGTCGGCTTTTACGGACTTTTGTTCCTGACCCACCGGCTCGCCAACAGTCCGGCTGGGATCCTCGCTACTTTCGCCCTGACCGGTTTTATGGGCTATACGTTGGGGCCGCTGCTGAGCATGCTGCTGGCGTCCGGCGCGGGGGACGTCATCATGCTGGCGCTGGGGGGCACGGCGGTGGTGTTCTTTTGCTGCTCGGCGTATGTTCTCACCACCCGCAAGGATATGTCGTTCCTGTCGGGAATGATGATGGCCGGCTTCGTGGTACTGGTGGTCGTGGTTGTCGCTAATCTTTTTCTGCATATCCCAGCCTTGTCGCTGGCGATAAGCGTGATGTTTATTCTGCTTTCCTCCGGCGCGATTCTGTGGGAAACTAGCAATATCATCTACGGTGGAGAGACCAACTATATTCGTGCCACCGTCAGTCTTTACGTATCGCTGTACAACATTTTCGTCAGCCTGCTGAGCATCTTCGGTGGTATGCGCAGAAACTAACCTACCCCGTCCTCTTCCAGGCCCCGTCCACGGCCGCGACGGCATTCGCACCTTATGCCGTCGCGTTCCCAGGCGGGGCCTGGTGTTTTCTGCACGGCAGATTTGCTATCCTCTCTTGATTCGATAATCAATGAGCCGGACAGGAATCGATGGAGTTTAACGGCACAGAAATCAGTACCGATGCGCAAGGGTATTTGACCCACTCGCAGGACTGGTCCGAAGCGTTGGCGGGCGAAATCGCCCGCCGCGAAGATATCACCCTTAGCGAAGCCCATTGGCAGGTGATCCATTTCGTGCGCGCATTTTATCTACAGTACAATACGTCGCCAGCGGTGCGGATGCTGATGAAGGCCATGGCGCAGGCCTACGGTGAAGAAAAAGGCAATAGCCGTTACCTTTTCCGTTTGTTTCCCGAGGGTCCTGCCAAACAGGCAACGAAAATCGCCGGTCTGCCCAAACCGGTGAAATGTCTGTAGCCGCTAAACGTTGCGGCGCCGAAGCCGAAGCCTACGACCGCTGGCGCTAAGCGGGCAGCTGTACCGCGGGCCATAACCGTTGCGGAGCGCAGCTAGTGGCGCATCATCCCAGAGCGCCGTGCGCACAGCGACTATCACAACGGCCCCCACCGCCCGCATGCGCTGGGGGGCCACGGCGTACCCTGCCAGGGCAGCACTGACGGCCGCTAATAGCGGATGGTAAATCCGTTGAAATCACCCACGCTACCGTTGCGCGGTTCGGTGAGCACTTTATCCACCCTGGCATGGCCCGGCCCTCCCTGGCGTAGCCAGTCCAGCAGTTTTTCCACCTGGGCACTTTCGCCGTAGGCCACAACTTCGACGCTGCCGTCATCTCGGTTGCGGACATAGCCGCTCAATCCCTGAAACTTTGCCTGATGTTGAGTGGCGTAGCGAAAGCCGACACCCTGCACCTGCCCATGAACCCAGGCTGCCGTATATATCATCGTCATCGTTTCCTCCTGCCGCACGGCCTAGGTTGCTTTTCAGCGCGCTTATTCGCAAAATGGCGCTCTTTGGCCAGGGTTTAGCATACTTTTATGATGACAAAACGTCTATTTCTGGCGCGCGGCCGTGAGAAATCGCTGTTGCGACGCCATCCCTGGGTTTTCTCCGGCGCGATTGGCAGGTTGGAAGGGAAAGCCCAGCCGGGAGAAACCGTCGACATTTGCGATGACAAAGGCCGCTGGCTGGCGCGCGGTGCGTGGTGCGTGGTGCGTGGTGCGTGGTCACCGCAGTCGCAAATCCGGGCCAGGGTGTGGAGCTTCAACCCTGATGAGCAGATTGATGTCGACTTCTTCGTCCGCCGGTTGACGGTCGCACAGGGTCTGCGTACGTTTTTGGCGGCGCGAGACGCTTTGGATGATTATCGTTTGATTGCAGGCGAATCGGACGGTTTACCCAGCATTACTATCGATCGCTATGGTGATTTTTTGGTGGTACAGTTGCTGTCCGCCGGCGCAGAATTTCAACGCGCCACTCTGTTAGCGGCACTTCTTCGCTGCTATCCCGACTGCTCGCTTTACGGCCGGTCCGACGTCGCGGGGCGCAAGAAAGAAGGTCTAAAGGAAACCCGCGGCGTTATTAGTGGCGCCACGCCGCCAGCGTTACTCCCCATTCGTGAACATGATATGTCGTTACTGGTGGATATTGCCCAGGGCCACAAGACCGGCTTTTACCTTGATCAGCGCGATAGCCGTTTGGCTGCCCGTAAATACGCCGCCGGGCGTAGAGTGCTTAACTGTTTTAGCTATACCGGCGCCTTTTCCGTGTCGGTATTGAAAGGGAACTGCCGGGAGGTCGTCAGCGTTGATACCTCGCAACAGGTGTTAAACGTGGCGCAACAAAACCTGGCGCTCAATCGGTTGGACCCGTCACGTGCACGCTTCGTGCGAGACGACGTTTTTCAATTGTTGCGACGAGGGTGAACAGTTTGATATGATCATCCTGGATCCCCCCAAGTTTGTGGAAAATAAAAACCAGTTGGCCAGCGCGTGCCGCGGCTACAAAGATATCAATATGCTGGCGCTACAGCTGTTGGCGCCAGAGGGGATTCTGCTGAGCTTTTCCTGCTCGGGCCTGATGTCTACCGATCTGTTTCAGAAAATCTTGGCGGATGCGGCGCTTGATGCCGGCCGCGAGATTCAGTTTATTGAACAGTTTCGCCAGGCCACCGATCACCCGGTTGCCGGCGCCTACCCCGAAGGACTGCATTTAAAGGGATTTGCCTGTCGGGCCGGTTAAATTGTGTTCTGTCACCTTGAATTCCCCAGGGCCTCCCCCATATTAAGTGTAAGGCATACTTTTATTGGAGGTCTTATGATTGCCAGCAAATTTGGCATAGGGCAGCAGGTCCGGCATAAACTACTGGGGTACCTGGGGGTCATTATCGACGTGGATCCGGAATACTCCCTGGAAAAGCCTTCGCTGGACGATATCGCGGCTGACGATAGCCTGCGTACGGCCCCGTGGTATCATGTGGTCATGGAAGATGAAGAGGGAAAACCGGTGCATACCTATCTGGCGGAAGCGCAGCTAGGTTACGAATCCTTCCCCGTCCATCCCGAACAGCCGACACTGGATGAGTTGGCTGAATCCATTCGATTACAGCTTCAGGCGCCGCGCCTGAGAAATTAACCGGCAGGGGGCTGCGCCAGCGCGCAGCCTGTTCTCCCCTCACTGACTCACCCAGGCGCCCGCGCCAATTGTCTGCCAGATGGCAATAGCTCGCCAACGCCGCGGTTACCTTCGGGGCCGGTTTGTTAGCCTCAGGTTTCCACTGACAGCAAGGCTCAGCGGTCCAGACCGAGACGCGGGATCTCAATTTTCGGACAGCGATCCATCACCACTTTCATACCCACGTTTTTCGCCAGCACCGCCGCCTGTTCATTGACAATGCCCAATTGCAGCCACAGCACACCGGCATCAATGGCAATCGCTTTCTGCGTCAGATGCCTCAGCGCGTCGAAAGACATCCACCATATCGATTTTGGCGGGGATCTTGTAGCGATGCAAAATATTCTGGACTAATTTGCAGACAATTCTGGACTCCCTTAAACCCTAAAAAATGGCTATTTTGGACAGTCCAGAATTGATTGCAAAATCTGTAGTGGCACACTGAATTTGGCCACCTAAACAGAGGTGATATGCTCACCTCAGAACAACACGGGTGCACCAATGAAAAGAAGAAATTTTAGTCCTGAATTCAAACGCGAATCCGTTCAACTGGTTGTCGACCAAAATTACACCGCCGCGCCAGCAGCAAAAGCCATGGACGTCGGTTTTTCTACGATGACGAAATGGGTAAAATAACTGCGTGATGAGCGACAGGGGAAAACGCCAAAAGCCTCTCCCATAACCCCGGCACAAATTGAAATACGTGAGCTCAAGAAGAAGGTACAACGCATTGAAATAGAAAACGAAATATTAAAAAAGGCTACAGCGCTCTTGATGTCAGACTCCCTGAACAGTTCTCGTTAATCGGGAAACTCAGAGCGCATTATCCTGTGGCCACACTCTGCCACGTGTTCAGGGTTCATCGCAGCAGTTACAAATACTGGAAAAGTCGTCCTGACAGGCCAGACGGCAGGCGAACGGTATTGCGCAGTCAGGTTCATGAACTGCACAGTATCAGCCATGGTGCCGCTGGCGCGAGAAGTATCGCCACCATGGCAACCCAGAGAGGCTTCCGGATGGGGCGCTGGCTCGCAGGCAGGCTCATGAAAAAGCTGGGGCTGGTCAGTTGTCAGCAGCCGACGCACAGGTATAAGCGTGGCGGTCAGGAGCATGTTGCGATCCCGAATTATCTTGAGCGCCAGTTCGCTGTA
>NZ_JBPESN010000109.1:0-4401 GCF_051710625.1 Sodalis sp. (in: enterobacteria)
CAGGATAATGCGCTCTGAGTTTCCCGATTAACGAGAACTGTTCAGGGAGTCTGACATCAAGAGCGCTGTAGCCTTTTTTAATATTTCGTTTTCCATTTCAATGCGTTGTACCTTCTTCTTGAGCTCATGTATTTCGATTTGTTTCGGGGTTATGGGAGAGGCTTTTGGTGTTTTCCCCTGTCGCTCATCACGCAGTTGTTACCCATTTCGTCATCGTAGAAAGGCCGACGTCCATGGCTTTTGCTGCTGGCGCGGCGGTGTAATTTTGGTCGACAACCAGTTGAGCGGATTCGCGTTTGAATTTAGGACTAAAATTTCTTCTTTTCATTGGTGTGCACCCGTGTTGTTCTGAGGTGAGCATATCACCTCTGTTCAGGTGGCTAAATTCAGTGTACCGCCACAAGGCGAAAAAAAAGCTCAGCGCGCTGACGCCCGCCTGCGCGACTACCGTTTCGCCCTTGTCCGACTCGGACAGTACGGCATCAGCGCCTGGCGCGCAGCGGCACCATGTCGGCCAGCGAGCAGGTGCGCGCCTATGACAGGATGCAGACTAGCATTGCCCGGCTGCGTCAGGAGATGGCAGGGGTTGAGCGCCAGCAATGCTGCTGGCTCAAGGGCACGCTGTCCCTTGGCTCCAGGCTGGTCGCGGGGGCCATGACACTGCGCCAGCCCATCACCTGCCAGATGGACTACGATGCGCACCTGCGTAAGCTGGCCAAATTTGCCTACCGCAATGATAACGCGAGCGTGCGCGAGGCGGGCCTGACGGTCATTGACCAGCACATTCGCGCTGCCACACACGCCGGCTGCGCCACCCCCGGCCTGGCCATGGAAGCGCTGGAAATCATGCTGCGCTCCCTGCCGAAGGAAAAAGCCTTTTCCTAATCTGCCGAAGGTGATGAAAAACGCCACGGCCATCGGGGCTGAGCTCAAAGAGATGGCGCCGCTGCAAAATGTGGCGGTCAATTTTAACCTCAGTGAGCGCGACAGCCGCATCGCCCTGAATGGGGCCACCACCGCAGCCCCCGCCGTGAATGTCAGCGTCACGCTGGACAGGCGCGAGATTGCCACTGCCGTGGAGACGCGTCTGGCGCGTGACGGGAGACGACACTGATGGTTACACTATTTATCCACTGTTCGGGCAGCTGGGTGTCGATATGCTGCTGCCGGCGTCGTTCCGGGACATCGCCTTCGATTGCCTCTACACCCGCGAGGTGCTGGCCCACGACACGGTGGTGTATGTTGGCGCGACGGAGCGGAGTGTGGAAGACCACGGGCTGAAAGCACTGGGCCTGCGCCTGTCGGCGCTGTTCTGGGGCAACGGCTACCAGACGCGCCTCAAGGCGTTTCTGGCGGCGCTAAAAGTCCCTGGTCCCGCGGTGAGCTACTTCACCCGGTGTATGGCCCGCTGCCGCGCGCGCAGCTACTGGAAGCGGGCGTTGAGCACGAGGTAGAGCCACTTAATGCGGTGACCGTGGAGCTGGTGTTTGTCGAGGCCAGCACCGAACAGGCACTTGTTTGCGCCGGTCGGTACCACTCCACGCACCGGCGGCCTGCTGGACCATGTCACCGCCGGGTTGTCGGACGCACTGGCGACCATCCGGCGGCGCGCCAATGAAGGTATCGCCCGCATCAGTAATCTGGTTGCCTCGGCGGAGTATGTGTGCAGGCGCTGGCCGACGAGGTGCAGACCTCGCTGGGCAGCGTGATGAACTACCTTGATATGCCCACGGCGTTTGTCTCTGGCCTGAAAAGGCTGCTGTCCGCTTTCAGTAACCGGTTGAATTTTAGCGAGGTGACGCGGCTGTCAGACTGGCTGGCGGTGCGCAGTCAGGGCGAACGGCTGGCCGGCTTTGCCGAACGGCGTGTGACTGCCAGCGCTGCCGGCGGTCAGGGTGGCGTTTTTGCCTCCACCTTGAACCGCGCCAGCATTATGCCGCAGGCCGACCGTGAGCTGATTAACCAGACCGTGCGCCTGGTGACGATAGCGGAGTGGGTTGACGTAGCGGCGCGGCCCGGAAGAGGAGACGCCGACGCTCTCTGGCAGCGATATTGAACGCCTGTGTGAGGAGGTGCGCGCGTTAATCGTGACCGCCATCGTGACACAGCGCACCGTGATGGACACCCAGCAGTGTACAGCGCACCAGGTCCGTGACGTTGCACCCGACGGCCGTAACGACAGCCGGCTTATCGCTGCGCTGCAGCAGCTGGTCTACCAGCTGCAGAGCCAGGCCCGTACCCTGATAGTGCGCCGTCCGCCGCGCGTTTTGCGGCGGGTCATCCAAGCGTGCAATCTGCATCTGCTGGCCTTTGAATGGTACGGCGAGGCCGCGCGCGCCAGCGAACTGGCCCGATTAAATCGCAACCTGCGCAACCCCAACGTGCTGCAACCCGAAGACCGTCTGTATGCCTTCGCCCGTTAACACTACTGAGCGCATCGCCCTGTAGATTGGCGGGGTAGCCCATGATGACGGCTGGATATTGAAGTGGACGCCGACCTGCTGACCCCGGCGGTGGGCTGGGCGTTCACCGTCGGGCTAAGCCAGGCCCGTCTGCCGCCGGACGGTCAGGGTGGGCGCACGGGCCGAACTGCGTGCCGGTGACGCGCTTATCATAACCGGCCAGGTGGATGAACTGTGCGCCACGAGGTGGCGCGCGGGCAGCATACGCTGAGCGTTTATGGGCGCTCTTCGGCCGCCGTGCTGGTTGACTGCTCGGCCCCGATATTCAGCGCACGGGACATGCTCCTGCAGGAGGGGGTCACCCAGATACTGCGGCCGCTGGGCGTCACCCGCATTCGTCTGCAGGCCACCTCGCCGCTGTCCGCCAAAAAAGTCAGCATTGACCCCGGCGATATCGCCTGTGGCGCGCTGCGCAAGGCGGCGGAAGCCAGCGAGCTGTGGCCCTGAATGAGCGCCGATGGCACCCTGGTGGTGGGCGAACCGGATCACAGCACCCCGCCGGTGGATACGCTGATATTGCGGCGCGACGGCCAAAGCAATAACCTGCTGCGCCTGGCAGTGAGCGAAAATATCAGCAGCAGCTACTCCGAGGTGACGGTACTGGCCCAGGGGCACGGCAGCGCACAGGCCGACGGCCGCCATGACCGCCGCAGCCAGGTGAAAGATAAAACCGTTCCGCTCTACCGACCCCTGGTGGCGGTGGTGGGTGATACCGACAGCGATGAGGAGGTGCATTTTCGCGCCCGCAAGCTGATGGCGGACGCCAGGCCTTAACGGTCCGCTTATCACCGCCGTGGTGCATGGGCTGCGTACCGCCACAGGCTAGCTGTGGGCACCGGGCCAGCGGGTACGGATAAAAGAGCGAGCCGCAGGGTCTTGACGGCATTTTTACCTGATGCACCGACGTTTCAGAGGCGGCGCGGCCTGCCTCTGCAGATCCTGCTGACGCTGCGCGAGGATGGCGTCTGGTTGCCGGATACGCTGCCCGGAAGCAAACGGGTGAGCAAGGTCAAGGGCCATAAAGGTGCAAAACGTTATGGCAAAGCTGGGAGCAGATAGATGACTGACCTGATAGTACACATCGACCAGCGTATTCGCCGTGCCTTGGGCGGCCGTACCCGCCATAGTATCGTGATTGCCACCGGACACAGCACCTACCGGCTGCAAGGGCTGGCAAACGCTGAGGTGGCGCTCTATAGTGATGAAGGCGCCAAAATCGTTATCCGGCGCGAAAGAATTATCGAGGTGGAATGCGACGAGTATCGGGTTAAATGCAAACGCTATCAGGTTCAGGCCGAAGAGCGCGCCGGCTTCGAGACGCCGATGCTGTCAACCTCACAGGCACTGACCGCCGAGGGGCCTATCAGCGGCCACGGCGGTATGACGATTAACGGCGGCGACGGCGCGGTGGCGCGCTTTGCTGGGGATATTGAGCACCAGGGCGGCAGCCTGCTCAGCGCCGAGGTGGAAATCAACGGCATCCGGGAAAGTGGACATAGGCACCCGACACCTTCCGGGCTGCCCGACGGACCTGTTAACGGGTAAGATAGTGTCGCGGCTCGCGACGTACACCACCGTACCAGTCACCCTCTACGCCCCGCGTCACTCCTCCCGCCCCGTCGCCTACCTTACCCTGACGCCATGGACGCACTGATTGATAGCCAGACGGTGATTACACCGGCACTCGCACTACTGACCTGCATAACGCGGCCTACTTACGCCTGATGACGCCGCGCGGGCAATATTGGGCTGATCCGCAGCTGGGGTCACGTTTGCACAAATTGGCGCGGGCCAAAGACTCGGCCACCACCCGGCGACTGGCTCAGCAATATGCCGAATAGGCATTGCAACCACTGCTGGCCGATAGCCACGCCCGCCGCATTGACGTCCGGAGTCAGCTGTCCGGCACAAGGTGACCTGAGGCTACATATCGACGTCG
>NZ_JBPESN010000110.1:0-4114 GCF_051710625.1 Sodalis sp. (in: enterobacteria)
GAGCTCGATGGAGCGGTTTTTCCGCACCCTGAAGACAGAATGGGTGCCGACAAAGGGTTACAACAGCTTCAACGAAGCCCAGGGCGCGATTATTCGCTAGATTACGGGGTATTACGGCGCTATCCGGCCTCACTGGTGTAACGGCGGCTTGACTCCAAACGAATCTGAGCGACTGTTCTACATACAGTCTAATGTGGTGGCCAGTATTAGTTGATTACTACAGTCCGGCAGGTTATCGCCGCCAGACCGCTGACTCTGCCACCAAGTCAGTTAATAGTGCATCCGGGAGGATTCGAACCTCCGACCGCTCGGTTCGTAGCCGAGTACTCTATCCAGCTGAGCTACGGATACAGTGTAAATGACGGTGAGGGAGGGATTCGAACCCTCGATACAGCTTTTGACCGTATACTCCCTTAGCAGGGGAGCGCCTTCGGCCTCTCGGCCACCTCACCTACGCGCCGTTGTTGAAGCTCATCGGCACTGCGTGGCGCACATATTACTTTCTGGGCTTGATAAGTCAAACCCTTTTTTGCCCCTCGGGAAGCGATTGCGCAATTCCCATGCAACTTGCGCAGATAGGCAGCTAAATAGCGGTAAATTACCCGTCTCTTCAAGATTTGGGAAAGGGAAGGAAACAAAATCAGGAATAGGAAGGCGCTGATAATAAGATTATCCAAGGGACTGCGCCTCGCCTGGGGCAAGGCGCTGAAAAAGGATCAGTAAGGAGTCTGTTGTGACTTCTCAGCCTGGATACGCTGGTATATTTCTTCGCGGTGCACAGAAACTTCTTTAGGAGCATTAACACCGATACGGACTTGGTTGCCTTTGACGCCTAAAACAGTAACCGTAACCTCATCGCCAATCATGAGGGTTTCACCAACTCGACGAGTCAGAATAAGCATTCTTTGCTCCTTGAAAGATTAAAAGAGTCGGGTCTCTCAGTTTCCCGCCATTATCCATCATATACCGTGAAAGCGTAAGCCGTGCAGCATGCATGCGACATACGCCGGCCGGTCGAGTGCTTTCCATATCTGGTATAAGTCTAGTCGATATGACCAGCTTCGCGCCTAACTTTTGTTTCCCGGAAGAGTATGTATTGAAACACCCTAACTTAACAGAAAGTTAGGGTGTTTATTATAACGCATTCTTATTCTACTCAGAGTTTTGCGGCCAGCATCGCATCTACACCTGCCAGCGCGGCCGGCAAAGCGGAGATATCGCTGCCACCCGCCTGCGCCAGATCGGGGCGTCCACCGCCTTTCCCCCCTACCTGCTGTGCGAGATGACCGACGATGTCACCCGCTTTGACCCGATCGGTCAAATCTTTGGTCACGCCGGCTATCAGGCTGACCTTCCCCTCCGCCACCGTGGCAAGAATGATAACCGCTGACCCCAACTGGTTCTTCAGATCGTCCACCATGGTGCGTAGCATTTTCGGTTCGACGCTGTTTAGCTGGCTCACCAGAACCTTGACGCCGTTGATGTCGCGCACGTTGCGGCCAAGCGAGGCGCTTTCCTGCGCCGCCTGTTGGTTCTTCAACTGCTGAAGGTCTTTTTCCAGCTGTCGGGAATGCTCCTGCAGCGCCCGCACCTTGCCCACCAGCGTTTGGCTATCGCCTTTCACCAACTGGGCTATGTGCTGCACCAAATCGCTTTGCTGATGTAGTGACGCCAGCGCCTCTTCACCGGTAACCGCTTCGATGCGGCGGATACCGGCGGCGGTGCTGGATTCAGCAATGATGCGGAACAGACCGATATCGCCGGTACGGCTGGCGTGGGTCCCGCCGCATAATTCGGTGGAGAAATTCCCCATGCTCAACACCCTGACCTGCGCCTCGTATTTCTCGCCGAACAGCGCCATAGCCCCTTTGTTACGGGCGTCTTCCAGCGCCATGATGCCGGTTTGAATGGGCAGATTGCGACGGATCTGCTCATTGACAATCTCTTCTACCCGACGGATCTGTTCGGGTTTCATGGCTTCATTATGGGAGAAATCGAAACGCAGGTAGTGGTCGTTTACCAGCGATCCTTTCTGCCCGACGTGATCGCCGAGCACCTGACGCAAGGCCGCATGCAGCAAATGGGTGGCGGAATGGTTCAGGCAAATGCGCTCGCGGCGTGCGCTATCCACCTGTGCGGTGAGCTGCGCACCCAGTTTCAGTTCACCGTAGCTAAGCTTGCCCTGATGCCCGAAGGCCTTGCCGTATTTCTGCGTATCCGCCACCTCGAACACTCCCGAGGCCGCTTTCAATACACCCCGATCGCCCACCTGACCGCCCGATTCACCATAAAACGGCGTCTCATCGAGCACGACCACCGCCTCTTCCCCCTGGCGGATGACGTCCACCGGCTGGCCATCGCGGAACAGCGCGGTCACCCATCCCTGATGCTCAAGGTGTTCATAACCGAAGAAGCGGGTGGTTTCATCCACGCGCAGTAAACTATTATAGTCAGCGCCAAAACCGCTCGACTCACGGGCGCGTTTGCGCTGCGCCTCCATGGCGCGCTCAAAACTCGCCTCATCGACGCGTAGGTTGCGTTCGCGACAGACGTCGACGGTCAAATCCAGCGGGAAACCGCAAGTATCGTAAAGACGGAAGGCGGTTTCGCCGTCGAGCGTATCGCCGGTCAGTTTGGCCAGCTCATCGTCCAGCAGCGCTAGACCGCGTTCCAACGTGCGGGCGAACTGCTCTTCTTCGGCGCGCAGCACCTGTTCTACCATCGCCTGTTGCGGCTGCAGCTGGCTGGCGGCGCTGCCCATCACGTCGATAAGCGGCGCGACCAGCTTGTAGAAGAAGGTGTCGCAGGCGCCCAGCATACTGCCATGACGAATCGCCCGGCGGATGATGCGCCGCAGGACATATCCCCTGCCCTCGTTGGATGGCACGACACCATCGCTGACCAGGAAAACACACGAGCGTATATGATCAGCGATAACCCGCAGCGATTTGCTGTCGGGATTGCTGGCGCCCGTTGCTTCTGCCGCGGCTGCGATAAGCGTCTTGAACAGGTCGATATCATAGTTTGAGTTGACATGTTGCAATACCGCCGCAATACGCTCCAGCCCCATGCCGGTATCCACTGAGGGTTTCGGCAGCGGCAGCAGCGTACCGTTGGCCTGGCGGTTAAACTGCATAAACACCAAGTTCCAGATCTCGATGTAGCGATCGCCATCTTCCTCCGGGCTTCCCGGCGGACCGCCCCAAATATGCTCGCCGTGATCGTAGAAGATCTCCGAGCATGGGCCGCAGGGGCCGGTATCGCCCATTTGCCAGAAATTATCGGAAGCATAGGCGCTGTCTTTATTATCGCCGATGCGGATAATGCGCTCGGCGGGGACCCCCACTTCACTGGCCCAGATGTTGTAGGCTTCATCATCAGTGGCATACACTGTGACCCAAAGCTTTTCTTTGGGGAGTTTGAACCACTGTTCCCCGGTCAACAATTCCCAGGCGAACCGGATGGCGTCATGTTTGAAATAGTCGCCGAAGCTGAAATTTCCCAGCATTTCAAAAAAGGTGTGGTGGCGCGCCGTGTAGCCGACGTTTTCCAAATCGTTGTGTTTGCCGCCCGCACGCACACAGTGTTGTGACGTGGTGGCGCGCCGATAGGAACGGTTATCCAGGCCCAGGAACACATCCTTGAACTGGTTCATGCCGGCGTTGGTGAACAGCAATGTTGGATCGTTGTCAGGCACCAGTGAGCTGCTCGCCACCACCTGATGTCCCTTGCTATGGAAAAAATCGAGAAACGCCTGACGGATCTCAGCGGTGCTCTTGCTCATAGTTGTCCCGGAATCACGCAAAAATATCGAATCTCGAACAGAATAGCGCAGTTGTAAGGCGCTCTAGTAGCGTTCAGGATCGTAAAAAGTGGGAATAAGATAAATTTTTGTAGTGGTCAACTAAAACTGGCCACCACATTAGACTGTATGTAGAACAGTCGCTCAGATTCGTTTGGAGTCAAGCCGCCGTTACACCAGTGAGGCCGGATAGCGCCGTAATACCCCGTAATCTAGCGGATAATCGCGCCCTGGGCTTCGCTGAAGCTGTTGTAACCCTTTGTCGGCACCCATTCTGTCTTCAGGGTGCGGAAGAACCGCTCCATCGGGCTG
>NZ_JBPESN010000111.1:0-4084 GCF_051710625.1 Sodalis sp. (in: enterobacteria)
TCCAACCCGCACCACCAAGATCGATCGACCCAGACGTTTCTTTTCTACAATATTTAGACTTCGGTTCAATCACAATCAGTTCCCACATCACTTATTTAATATAAGATTGCGGAACACTGTTGCGATTATGACAGTGTCAGTACAGCCGACAAAGACCACGTTATACTGACATGTACGGTCTCTTTGGTGGGCAGAAACAAACTTTTCGACACCCTTATTATGAAATAAGTCCCCCGCACCAACCAACATAGTACAAATATTAAGATTCAATGATCTTGATGTGCTTGACGCTTATTACTACATTGTAATCAGCAATGACATTGAAATATAAGAACACCACTTACACCAAACTATGCCTGTAATACCATGTGGGATTTTTGGCGTTATTTTCGGGTGCACGGGTAAAGATGTATGGATGGCTAGCTAATGCCGACGAGCAAAGTAAAACAAATTCATTTAAATTAATAAATTAATTTATTAAAGTAATTATTGACTTCGGAGAGAATAACATTTCTATTTGGTGATCACTCTCTTTTCTCTTTTTCTCACTAATTCTTTCTTTATGTTACATTCTTCTCCTAGAACTTTCTTGATTGATTGATTTGTTATTAAAGGTGTATTCCTAATGCGCCCAAAAAAGTATTCACCCCGTTCTGTGCCTTTAGAACACCAATGATTCCTAGTTCCCCAAGAAACTGTACCACCAGGGTTGTCTCCAATGTTTGAAGTTCTCCTACATTTACGTTGTAAGTCCCAAAACACCTCCTCCTCCGTGTGTGAGTGCCTCCACAGTTAGGTTGTAATTGTATTGATGTTTCCTCTGCTTCTTTGCACGTACTGTCATTGATTATGATGCACATTCAGCCTGAAGTGTCCTGTCAGAAATCCTGTCAGTATTCGTAATTTTGTCCTGCTTCTTTTGATGAATTCTGTTATTTTTTTTCCTTCCGAATTTGGTTGATTCTTCTTAGACTGTTTATCCCCGGTGAGCATATTCTATTTTTTCCCCATATTTATTTTGTTTTTTGTGTGAGGTATTTGATAATAGTATGTATGCCACAAAATGGTTTAGGATTTATAGGCGGTGTGACTGCTCTTTTTCTTGGTCCGTTTGCTATCTCATTCCCCTCTACTCCTACGTGTCCTGGGACTCGGTAGACTTTGTTTTATATTCCTAGCTTATTCAGCTTACTTTTGCAATCTTGCATAATCATTGACCTGCTGTTGTTAGGCTTAATGCTTCGATTGCTGTTTGGCTACCTGACATTATCGTTATATTCTTGTTTTTGTATCCTTTGTTCAATTTGAACTGGGTGCACCATTGAAATAATTTGGGCTTGGAAGATACTGGTGTCTTTTCCAATGAATTCAGAGTATTTGGTTTTTGGTCCAAATACCCTTACTGCTGTACCTTCTGCGTTCTAGAGCCATCAGTGTACCAGCTTTCTTCCCTCTTTTTCTACCTATCTATGTATTAATCAATCTATTTAAACTTCACTTCGTTAATCTTCATTTAGTATCATTCATAGTATAATCGCAATTTTTAATTTTTTTTTCTGGAACGCATTAAAATTTTTTGTATTACTTGGTTATTTCCAAGGTAGAAAGAAACAATGAAATCGTACTGTAAGCAAAAGTTGTAAATTCACTGAAGCTGTAAGACCGTAGTCATGAAGAAAAGGTGACTTACACTTAAGCCCAAAAATGATAGTCTTACAAGTTGTAGGTTATTAAATAAAACGCCAAGCCCAAGAGTGGTTGATGTTAAATATTCTATCATTTCTTTCAAGATTGTCAGTTAGATTTCTTAACAATTCTACTAATCCTATGTAATACTTTCACCTACATTTTTCAACTTGAAATTAAATTATTAAAAATTTGTATTCTTTTATTTTCTAAATAGTTATTAATTTATTACATTATTACATCCAGCAATATTTTTTATATTAATGCTTGGCTCTCTCTAGCAATTCATTTTCCTAATTTCGCACTAATTGTGGTGTTGGTGATGATCGTAGCGCCCTTACTGGCGCCGATCATCGGTGGCGGCCTGCTGGTTTTGTTAAGCTGGCATGCCATATTCTGGACCATCGGCCTGGCGGCGCTGGTCGCGACCGGACTGGTACTGATGTTTATTCGCGAAACGCTGCCGCGCGAGCAGCGACAAAAGTTTCGTCTTAGCACCACCATCGGCATAAAACATCGCATTCCGGACAGCGTTGATATTGGTCGGACGGAAAGGCATCATGAATCGCGGTTATTTTCATCGCGCGGCGTTTACGCCTCCCTCACACCTCATTTTTTCATTCTCCATGCCGCCGTTGTCGGGTTATAATTACCGCTCGGCGAACTGCCTGCCTGGCCGGGCCAACATACCCGCGCGCGAACACTTTGTGAAGTCATAACGGATTAATCTTGTGGCTTTGGGCATTTATTGCTTATTTTATAGAGTCTGGTGTGCCGTCTGCTAACACAAAGATTAGCTCATTTAATGGTTTATTATGAAAAAATAACAATTTTACGCCGAATTATCGCAGGATATGTCGGCACTCCTGGATGGCGAAACGCATTTTATCGCCGCGCTGGCCAATGCCAGGGCTTTGCTTTATGAGCGCCTGAAAGGGGTGAACTGGGCCGGTTTTTATTTACTCGACGGTGATATACTTGTACTCGGGCCTTTTCAGGGCAAGGTCGCCTGCGTGTGCATCCCGCTGAGCAAAGGAGTTTGCGGCAGTGCAGCGGCGGAAAACCGAATTCAGCGTATTAACGATGTACATGTCTTTCCGGGACATATAGCCTGCGACGCCGCCAGTAATGCGGAAATCGTATTGCCTATTACGCTGGACGGTCGTGTGGCGGGAGTATTGGATATCGATAGCACGATTTATCAACGCTTCGATCAGGACGATGAAGGGGGACTGAAGGCAGTGGCGGATTACCTCTGCCGGCAGTTGGGAACCACCGATATGCGCAAATTTATCACTAATACTTGATAATGATATCCGGATAACGTGGCATTTGGCGATGGCGTCATTATAATGACGCCTGTTCATGCCTGCACTGGTTGGCAAGCTCGTTGTAATCAGGAAAATTCATGGAAAATCAACCTAAGTTGAACAGCAACAAAGAAGTGATTGCCTTTCTGGCGGAGCGATTCCCGCTCTGTTTCACGGCAGAAGGCGAAGCCAGGCCGCTTAAGATCGGCATTTTTCAGGACCTTGTTGAATGGGTTCAGGGCGAAGAAAATATCAGCAAGACGCAATTGCGCTCCGCGTTGCGTCTTTATACCTCAAGCTGGCGTTACCTCTACGGGATAAAGCTTGGCGCGCAGCGCGTCGATCTCGACGGTCATCCCTGCGGCGAACTGGAAGCGTGGAAGACCTAGCGAAACTCGCGCCGCCGGCCGCGCAGCGGAAAATCGCTATCTTTCCCTTCATTAATTTGAAGTTAAGATCTAAATTATTGGATATTTGTAACATTTATATACAATTTCTGACTCAAGAATACTAAAAAGGAGTTAAGCTTCGTGCGGTCGTGAAGGTTTAGCCAATGATTCGCGCCGTATTTTTAAATCGTAATGTTAAATGGTTAAACTCTCTTTAACTCTGTCTGTCTGTCTGTCTGTCACTCTCTCTCTCTCTCTCCCTCCCTCTCTCTCTCTCTCTCTCTCTCTCTCTCTCTCTCTCTCTCTCTCTCTCACTCACTCTATTTAAAAATGATGATTCAATTAAAAATCAGATATAAACAACTAAAAATATTCATTAATATTTTTAATCATAAATTTTTATTGTTAATAAAATAAAATTAAAATTAAAATTTTGAGTTGTTTTCTCTATGTAGATAGTCAGAAAAAAACATTCCTAATGCCCTTTCATCTTTGCATATCCAAATAATTTATTAAACCTATCTATCTATATATATATTTTTTTTTCATAGATTTTCAGTATACATAACTCTTTTTCTGGTAGTAGTACTTATAAATCCCTGATACTGCAACGAATAAATCGATACTTTAACTTATAAAAAAGGAAGTTATAAAAAATGTTGAAAAATTTGGATTAACAAAACGTTATAGTATGTATAT
>NZ_JBPESN010000112.1:0-3887 GCF_051710625.1 Sodalis sp. (in: enterobacteria)
GATGGAGGCCTCCATGCTTATCAGACAGAGTCAGATTGCTGAGGGATAAGCGACGTGTGCTGATTGTGGTAGGGAGCCTGTATGGCGACAAAATTTTCCATCCGTGAATTCCAGCACTCGCTGGCGGTGCTAACCTCCAGTCTACGCCGCACCATCGAGGCCGAATGCCTGGGTTTTGATACCGGGTCCGAGGCCATGGCGGCGCGTCGTTTACAGGTGGCTGATCCGGTGAACGGCTATCGCTATTTTATGCAGACCTATTTCCCGCACTATATCCGTCATGCCGACCCCAGTGAACTGCATGGCTATCTGTTTCAGCGGCTGCCACAGATAGTCGCCAGTCCGAAAGGCGAGCAGGACGCCATCGCCGAGACGCGCGGGGAAGCCAAGTCAACGCTGGTCAGCCAGCTGTTTGTGCTGTGGTGTCTGGTACGTGGCATCAAGCACTATGCCCTAGTGGTGATGGACTCCATCGACCAGGCGTACCCGATGCTCGAAGCCATCAAGGCCGAGCTGGAATTTAACCCCCGGCGGCGGGCGGACTTCCCCGAAGCCTGCGGTGTCGGGCGCGTCTGGCAGATGGGCACCATCCTGACGCGCAATGATATCAAGGTGCAGGTTGGCCGGTAGCGGCAAAAAGCTGCGCAGCTTGCGCCACGGGCCGTACCGCCCTGACCTGGTGATACTAAACGATATTGAGAACGACGAGCAGGTGCGCAACCCGGACCAGCGCGACAAACTGGAAAGCTGGCTGAGAAAAACCGTGCTGCCGCTGGGCGGCGCGGGCGCAAAACTCAATGTGGTGTATATCATCGGGCCCATCCTGCATTACGACTCGGTGTTATCACACACCCTGAATAACCCATTGTGGCGGCAAGCACGGTTTAAGGCCCTGCGCCAGGGGCCTGTGAACCTGTCGCTGTGGGAGACCTGGGAGCAGGTATTGCGTAACCAGGGGGAGGCCGCGGCGCAGAATTTTTATACGTCACGCCGTACCGAGATGGTGGAAGGCGCGGAAGTCTCCTGCTCCGCCCGCCCGCTGCTGACCCTGATGCAAATCCGCGCCCGGGACGGTCACGCCACCTTTGACGCCGAGTAGCAGAATGACCCGGTCAGCGGTGAGGATACGCTGTTTGCCCCCGGCCTGCATTTCTGGGTCAACCGGCTTAACGAGTGGGTCTTCTACGGGGCCTGCGACCCCAGCATCGGCAAGGCCGGGGCCAGCCGTGACCCGTCAGCGCTGCTGGTCGGTGGTTTTAATCGCACCACCGGCGTGCTGGATGTGGTGGAAGCGCAGATACGCAAGCGGCTGCCGGACGCCATTATCAGCAACATCATCGCCCTGCAAAAGGAATACCACTGCCTGGTCTGGGGTATTGAGGCGGTGCAGTTCCAGGAGTTCCTGCGCACCGAGCTGATTAAACGCGCAGCACAGCTGGGTCACCCGGTGCCGTCGCGGGCCATTATCCCCCATGCCGACAAGCTGTTGCGTATCGAGACCCTGCAGCCCCATACGGAAAACAGGCTTATCCAACTGCACGCCAGCCATATTACCCTGATACAGCAGCTGCACCACTTTCCCCGCGCCGACCATGACGACTGCCCGGATGCGCTGCACATGCGCTGGACGCTGGCCGTGACCCACGGCCCGAAAACCGAATACCGCTCATTGTGTCCGGTGACCGTCACCCCGCACGGCTGGGCTTTTCCCGTGGAGGCTGGTAATGGGCATGTTCAACGATATTTACGGCCGGTTGTTGCGCCGCCGCACCCTGACGCAGCCACAGACTGCCGATGGCCGGCACCTGCGTTATCAACAACTGGCTGAGCACCCCTCGCTGGGCATCGATATCCGCCGGGTGCATGACATCCTGAGCGAGGCCGAACAGGGGCATCTGGTGCGCCAGGCTGACCTGTTTTTTTTGATATGGAGGAGCGCGACGGCCACCTGTTTGCCGAGATGAGCAAGCGCCGTCATTCGGTGATGCCGCTCACCTGGCGCATTGTGCCGCCGCGTCATCCCAGCGCACAGGAAAAGGCCATGGGGGACGCCGCGACGGAATGGTTTTCAGACTTGCCGGAGTTTGAAACGCTGCTGTTCAACTTGTTGAACGCCATTGGTCACGGCTTTGCCGCCGTGGAAATCGGCTGGAAACAGGCGGAAAACATCTGGCTGCCCTGCGCCTTCTACAAGCGCCCGCAACGCTGGTTCCAGACCGCGACCCATAACCGCAACGCCATCCGCCTGATTGACGGCAGCCTTGACGGCGCTGGGCTTAACCCCTTCGGCTGGCTTGCTGCATCGTCACCAGGCCAAAAGCGGCTGGGTGGCGGAAAGCGGCCTGTTCCGGGTACTGGTATGGACCTATCTGTTCAAGAATATTGCCGCCCGTGACCTGGCAGAGTTTCTGGAAATCTACGGCCTGCCGACGCGGATGGGCACCTATTCCAACGGGGCCAGCGAGGAAGAGAAAAACATGCTGCTGTGGGCGCTGCGCGACCTGGGGCACAACGCCAACGGCATTATCCACGAACGCCCCGCTATCCGCTTTGAGTCCGCTGCACAAGGGCACGTCGACCTGTTCCAGTATATGATGCAGTGGTGCGAAAGCAGCCAGTCCAAGGTCATTCTGGACGACACCCTGACCACCCAGGCGGACTGCAAGAACAGCACCAATGCCCTGGGCAACGTGCATAACGAGGTGCGCCATGAGCTGACCGCCAGTGATGCGGTGCAGCTGGCCGGTACGCTGACCCGCGACCTGCTTTACCCGTTGCTCAAGCTTAACGGCTATAGCGATATCACCCCGCGCCGCATGTGCCGCTTTGAGTTTGATACCCGCCAGCCACGCGATATGAAGGAGACCGCCGAGACCCTGGATCTCCTGCTGCGCAGCGGCGTGCCGGTGGCCTGGGCTCTGGCGGAAAGCGGCATTCCCGCCGCCCGGGACGACGAGCCTCTGCTGCAGCCGCCGGGCAACCTGCCGACCTTTACCGGGGCCAAGCCTGATGCCGAAGTGCTGGCCGGGCATGGCGGCGCTGAGCCTTGCGCACACGCCTACCGCCACCGAGCAGGCGCTGGAAGACGCCCCGGCGGACGGGCAACGCCGGTCAACCAGGCCATGCAGACGCTACTGACCCCGCTGGCCACCGCCCTGCAGCAGGGGCAGACGCTAGAGGCGGTGACCTCCCATGCTGGCGGAAGCCTGGCCCTAGCTTGACGACCAGCCCTTGCGGCAGCCGATAGCCCAGGCCATTTTTGTCGTGGACATCTGGGGGCGACTCAATGACCGTTGACCTGGGCTATGCCATGACCCTGACGCCGGAAAAGGCGGGGGCGTATTTTGAATCAAAGAGCTACGCCTTCGGTTTTCGCTGGCAGGACGTGGCCGACGAGGCGCACACCCGTGCCTTTTACGGTGGCGGGTATTCTTAAGCTGGATGTGTTAACTGACATGAAAACCGCGCTGGCGGACAGCTTGCGCCACGGCAAGACGCTGACACAGTTCCAGGATGAGGTCTTACCGCTACTTCAGGGCAAGAGCTGGCTGGGCAAAGGGCTAAAAGCCTCAGCAGACGGCGAGCTGGAGGGGAAAAAGCTGTTGCCTTACAGACTGGAGACTATTTTTCGCACCAATACCCAATCTGCCTATATGGCCGGGCGCTATCAGCGGCTGCGCGAGAACGTGTCGACCAGCGCCCCCCTCTACTGGCAGTATGTGGCGGTGATAAACAGCCACACCCGCTCCAGCCATGCCTCGCGGCATGGCCGGGTGTTCCGTTATGACGATGCGGGCTGGGACACACCCTGTTTCCCCCTAACGGCTACAACTTGCCGCTGCCGGGACGGGGGAGCTGGCGGCCGACCAGCTTGCACGTCACCCCAT
>NZ_JBPESN010000113.1:0-3755 GCF_051710625.1 Sodalis sp. (in: enterobacteria)
GGGTTGCCATGGTGGCGATACTTCTCGCGCCAGCGGCACCATGGCTGATATTGTGCAGTTCATGAACCTGACTGCGCAATACCGTTCGCCTGCCGTCTGGCCTGTCAGGCCGACTTTTCCAGTATTTATAACTGCTGCGATGAACTCTGAACACGTGGCAGAGTGTGGCCACAGGATAATGCGCTCTGAGTTTCCCGATTAACGAGAACTGTTCAGGGAGTCTGACATCAAGAGCGCTGTAGCCTTTTTTAATATTTCGTTTTCCATTTCAATGCGTTGTACCTTCTTCTTGAGCTCACGTATTTCGATTTGTTTCGGGGTTATGGGAGAGGCTTTTGGCGTTTTCCCCTGTCGCTCATCACGCAGTTGTTTTACCCATTTCGTCATCGTAGAAAGGCCGACGTCCATGGCTTTTGCTGCTTGCGCGGCGGTGTAATTTTAGTCGACAACCAGTTGAGCGGACTCGCGTTTAAATTCAGGACTAAAATTTTTTCTTTTCATTGGTGCACCCGTGTTGTTCTGAGGTGAGCATATCACCTCTGTTTAGGTGGCCAAATTCAATGTGCCACTACAATTGATGCATACCGCAAGACAGTCGAAGAAAAAATGATTGTTGCTGCATTGCCCTTCACGGATATACGGGCCGAGGGCGCTAAAACCTTTCAATACTTTGCCCCGGGGATGCCCACTCACTAACGCCATGCTATAACCTCACTTTGCTTATTGTTCACCTTAAGGAGCAAACAAACGGTAGTGCTATATTAACGTTTCAAATTGTTTTCAGTCAGCAGCTGATTTGTGTTAACGCCAGATGGAAATTGCGGTATAGCAGTGATGAATTAATCGGCAATAACTTACCCGCCCTCGAGGAAGAGACAATCAGCTGCGTCTCGGCAGGCAAGCAAAAGGGATCGTCGGGCCAGCAGCCCGCCAGCATCGGCATCGGACAATGACGGCCGAGCAACCCTTGCACTTTGAGTGAATAGCTGTTCAGCTCGGTTTTCAGCGCACCGTCAGCCACGCCGGCCATGCCAATGCGGCTGGCCAGCACATCAAGGTACATATCCGGTGCGCCGTCCTGTCTTTGGCTGTCGGTCAGTAACGCATGCACGACCGGACCGAGGCTTGCGACGCCTCCGAGCCGCTGCGGTTCCAGGTAGGCGAGCTTGACCGCGATGTTGGCGCCGAAGCGGAAACCGAAAGTGCTGACGCGGCGCTGGCCAACTTAGGGGACGGCATCCAGACCGCGCAACACTTGCTGGTGTAAAAAACTTGTGTCCTGACTGAGTTTCCATTTAGCGTTAGCGGAAAAGCCGATGGAGGGCATATCGATGGTCAGCATCGCCAGGCCCACCGGGGCGAAGTAATCGTGAAACAGTCAATAGGTATCGTTTTGCAACATATCCAGACTGCCGCAAACCAGCACCGTCGGATAGGGCGTCTGCCCCGTCGGCGGCAGATGCAAGAAACCGGTCACATTGCCGCCGCCGATCGGGAAATCCAATTGTTTGATTTCATGCGGCAGGTGTTTGGCCGCCTCTTCCCAGGCGTGATTGGCCAGCGTCTGCGCCTGCTCCGCCAGTTATATCACCTTTCAAATGCGGATAACTCCGCCTGTAGCCAGTCGCGCGCCACGGTAGCGCCGTCAACGCCTTCCAGTGCGCGCTGCTGCCAGACCATCCCCTGTGATGAGACCATTCGTAGATCCAATTGCCGCCGCGGTAGCCTATGACGGTATCCAGCAACCGATCGTTAGTGTGGGGCGCGCGACTCGCGGCGATACGCGCCAGGACCTCCTTGATCTTCCAAGGATCGATGCCGCGCCAAATCCACATCAGACGATTGATTAACCGGTACCAGTTGCCGGGATTGGCCACGTCTAACGACGACATTATTCTGTTTTGGCCGTCATGACCGACGCGGGCCACCAGCGTGGAGGTTTCACGGTGTTTAACCGAGGGTTTGAAATGGGGTTTCGCTCAGATTGTTACCTGCCATCGAGCATCGTCTCCAAAGACGGGGTCTGGAAATGCCAGAACGATGCCTACAAGGTTAACCATTCAGCCCACAAAAAAACAAACGCCCGGCGACGCCGGGCGTCAAATAAACGGCTAACCGCTGCCGTTCAATGGCACCCTGGGGGACTCAACAGAGCCGATGCGGCCGCCCATCGCGCGTCTCGGGTGCCGGCAAAGACAGACAGCCGCGGTGCGGGATAAGGCGAATCTGCGCCCGGCGCCAGATGTAACCGCTCCCAGTCTTGGCGCAGCAGACAGGCTATTTGCCCGCCAGCGGCGGCACAAACACTACGTTCATATCCCAGGGCTGCTCAATCCAGGTATTTTGCGGAATATCGATAATATAGTCATCCACCAGCGGACGGCCGGCAGGTTTGGCAAAAATGGTGACGAAGTGCGCCTTGGGGTACATCTCGCGAATGGCTCTAGCGGTGCCGCCGATATCCACCAAATCGTCAACCACGATAAACCCTTCGCCGTCCCCTTCCGCCCGTTTTAACACGTTCAGGTCGCGTTGATTGTCGTGGTCATAACTGGCGATGCATACAGTATCCACGTGGCGGATCCCCAACTCGCGTGCCAGCAAAGCGCCGGGCACCAGGCCGCCGCGGCTGACCGCGATAATCCCTTTCCACTGTTCAGCGGGCAGCAGGCGTTTAGCCATAGTACGCGCGTGGATTTGCAACACGTCCCAGGTAACGACGTATTTTTCGCTCATAAATTCAGTCCCAGCCGGCTTGGGTCGGCTTAAAAAGTCTCAGGTGGAAAAAGGTTGCGCGAGATTATAGAGACGCAGCCGCCCAAATACCAGTACCCCCCCCTTTTTAACCTCAGTTTTGCCCTCAGGTAAAGTAAAGTGATATCCTTGGTAGACTAGGGTTGCGACGCCGCCGGCCGTCCACCGCCGCCAGCGCGGTTTTTACGATATCACAGGAGTTTTTTACTGTATCTGAATCGTCTCAACTTACGCCTCAGCCGCTGTGGGATCTTTTCGCCAACATTCGTTCAATCTCACATCCGTCCTACCATGAGGAAGCGCTGGCCGTGCACATCGTGCAATGGGCGCAGGACAAGGGCCTGTTCGCCGAACGCGACCACAGGCGGGCAATAGCCTCATTCGCAAGCCGGCGACGCCGGGTTATGAAAATCGCTGTCCAGTGGCGATGCAGGCGCATCTGGATATGGGGCCGCAGAAAAACAGCGATACCCAGCATGATTTCACCTGGGATCCCATCCAGCCATGAGTAGACGGCGAATGGGTCAAGGCGCGCGGCACCACGCTCGGCGCCGATAACGGCGTCGGCATGGCGTCGGTGCTGGCGGTGCTGGCCGACGACAGCCTGGAGCATGGTCCGCCGGAAGTGCTGCTGACCATGACCGAGGAACCCGGTATGGAGCGCGCTTTCGGGCTGCAGCCCGGCTGGCTGTAGTGGTCAACTAAAACGGGCCACCGCGTTAGCGTTTTTCCAGTATCTATTTTCTAATTCGTTTGGTGGCAACCCACCATCATATTCATGCGGCCTGAGTGCGCTGTAATATCCCACGATATAATCGGTAATTTCATGAGCTGCTTCGCTGAAGCTTATGTAGCCCGTTACCGGTATCCACTTGTTTTTCAGACTTCCGAAGAAGCGCTCCATCGGACTGTTATCCCAACAATTACCCCGCCGACTCATGCTTTGTTTGATCCGGTAACGCCACAGCAACTGTCGGAACTGCCTGCTCGTATAGTAGCTA
>NZ_JBPESN010000114.1:0-3659 GCF_051710625.1 Sodalis sp. (in: enterobacteria)
ACCACTACATCCGACGATGCTGTTTAACGGTTACGCCGATCACGTGGCCAGTCTGTATCGCGGCCTCAACCTGCGGGAAAACTTCTAATTGCGCCTGAGTCTGAAACACATCGTCTCCTCGAAAGTCTTATTGCATCTGGCCGCCTTATTACCCCTGCTGTGGCTGGTGTACGCCGTGAGCACGGGTGCTTTCAGTGCCGTTCCCGTTAAAGATGTTCAACATTTTACCGGCCGCATGGCGCTTAAGTTACTGCTGGCCTTGTTATTGGTGACGCCACTGGCCCGCTACGCCCGCCAGCCGCTGTTGATCCGCTGTCGGCGGCTTCTCGGGTTATGGTGTTTCGCCTGGGCGACGCTGCATTTAGCCAGTTATGCGCTGCTGGAGCTCGGGATCGACAATCTGCGCTTACTCAGCCACGAGCTGATGACCCGACCTTTATCTGATTCTCGGTATGACCAGCTGGATCATTTTGCTGTTGCTGACCTGTACCTCTACCCTTTGGGCGCAGCGCAAGTTAAAAAATCGCTAGCAAATTTTGCATAATCTGATTTATATAGTGGCCATCCTGGCGCCAATTCACTATCTGTGGTCAGTCAAAATCCTTTCGCCGCAGCCGGTACTGTATGCCGTGGCGGCGCTGGTGCTTCTGGCATTGCGCTATAAGAAATTTCGCCAATGGTTACGGTGAAAGATCAATTTTCACTTTCGCTCTAGCGGTTAGTTGCGTTATCTTGCTCCCGCCCGAAACAGGTCGTTAAAAAATATCTTCGCGGATACCGCCAGTAATTTGCTGCGAAAATCCGCGATATCATTATAATGCCTGACCCCGATGGCAAATCAGCACCAAAATGTCAGCAAAAAGATGACAAATCGTTTACCGTTGGTTATTTTCTACGGGGTAACGTAAATTGAAGGGAGATCGCCGCACAATGGCCGATAAGTTCTACATTTTGCTTCTCAATGGGCCGAACCTGAATTTGCTTGGCACCCGCGAACCGGACAAGTATGGTCATACTACGCTTGCCGATATTATCGCGGACCTGAGCGCGCAGGCCGGCTGCCTGGGGGCAGAACTCAGCCATTTTCAATCCAATGCGGAGCATGTGCTGATCGACCGTATCCATCAGGCCCGGGGCAATACCGATTTTATCGTTATCAACCCCGCGGCGTTTACCCATACCAGCGTCGCCCTGCGCGATGCGCTGTTAGCGGTAAACATCCCGTTCATTGAGATTCACCTTTCCAATGTGCATGCGCGGGAACCTTTCCGTCATCACTCCTATCTATCCGATATTGCGGTTGGCGTGATATGCGGCCTCGGCGCCGATGGGTATCACTTTGCTTTACAGACGGCGGTCAAACGCCTGTCCACATCCAATTAATTAGAGTATGGAACCCCACTCATGGATATTCGTAAGATCAAAAAACTGATTGAACTGGTTGAAGAATCTGGCATTTCCGAGCTGGAAATTTCTGAAGGTGAAGAATCGGTTCGTATCAGTCGTGCTACGGCGCAACCGGCCTATCCGATGATGCAACAGGCTTATATACCTGCGGTGCAGCAACAGTCCGCTGCCGCCGCGCCAGTCGCAGCGGAAGCCGCCGCCGTGCCCGCGACCATGAGCGGTCACCTGGTGCGCTCGCCGATGGTGGGGACATTCTACCGCACCCCCAGCCCGGATGCGAAACCTTTCGTCGAGGTCGGTCAAAAGGTCAACGTTGGCGACACCCTTTGTATCGTTGAAGCGATGAAAATGATGAACCAGATTGAATCGGACAAAGCCGGCGTGGTGAAAGCTATCCTGCTAGACAACGGTCAACCGGTTGAATTCGACGAGCCGCTGGTCGTCATCGAATAACGAGGCGCCAAATGCTAGATAAAATCGTCATCGCAAACCGCGGTGAAATTGCATTGCGTATTCTGCGCGCGTGCAAAGAACTGGGTATCAAAACCGTGGCGATACACTCCACCGCCGACCGTGACCTGAAACATGTGCTGCTGGCCGATGAGACTATCTGCATCGGCCCGCCGCCTTCGGTAAAAAGTTACCTCAATATCCCTGCCATTATCTCTGCGGCAGAAATTACCGGTTCGGTGGCTATCCATCCGGGTTACGGTTTTCTGTCCGAGAATGCCGATTTCGCCGAGCAGGTGGAGCGTTCTGGCTTTATCTTTATCGGCCCGCACGCAGAAACCATTAGGCTAATGGGTGATAAAGTTTCCGCCATCAACGCGATGAAAAAAGCCGGCGTCCCCTGCGTCCCCGGTTCCGACGGACCAGTCGGGGAGGATATGGATAAAAACCGCGTTATCGCTAACCGCATCGGCCATCCGGTAATCATCAAGGCTTCCGGCGGCGGCGGCGGGCGCGGGATGTGCGTGGTGCGCAGCGACAAAGAGCTGGAAGCCTCAATCCGCATGACCCGCGCCGAAGCGAAGACCGCGTTCAATAACGATATGGTCTACATGGAGAAGTACCTGAAGAATCCGCGCCATATCGAAATTCAGGTGCTGGCAGACGGTCAGGGCAACGCTCTTTATCTTGCTGAGCGCGACTGCTCCATGCAGCGCCGCCATCAGAAAGTGGTAGAAGAAGCGCCGGCCCCGGGCATCACCGAGGAACTGCGCCGCTTTATCGGCGAGCGCTGCGCCAAAGCCTGCGTGGAAATCGGCTACCGCGGCGCCGGTACTTTTGAATTCCTTTATAAAAACGGTGAATTCTTCTTTATCGAGATGAATACCCGTATTCAGGTAGAACATCCGGTTACCGAGATGATCACCGGGGTGGATCTTATTAAAGAGCAGTTGTGCATCGCCGCTGGACAGCCTCTCTCGTTGAAGCAGGACCAAGTGAAAGTGTCCGGTCACGCGGTAGAATGCCGTATCAATGCCGAGGATCCCACCAGCTTTCTGCCGAGTCCGGGCAAGATTACCCGCTTCCACGCGCCGGGCGGCTTGGGCGTACGTTGGGAATCACATATTTATGCCGGTTACTCAGTACCGCCTTATTACGACTCGATGATTGGCAAGCTTATCTGCTTTGGTGAGACTCGGGACGTGGCTATCGCCCGCATGAAAAATGCGCTGGCGGAGCTGATTATTGACGGCATCAAAACCAATATCGATCTGCAGTTGAAGATTATGAACGACGAGCATTTCCAGCAGGGTGGCACCAACATCCATTATCTGGAGAAGAAGCTCGGGCTGCAGGAAATCTAAGCGCCAGGGCGAAAGCTTTTACGCTTGCGCATGATACGTCAAGGCCGGTTAAACACCGGCCTTTTGCTGTGACGGCGATGAACGCCCGGCCAAGCGTCAACGTGCCGCAAAACACACGCGTTTGCGGCACGCGTTAACTTTATTACGATGAAGATCATTATGGATAAACGATTCCTTCAGGCTCACCGTGAAGCGCGGTGGGTTTTCAGCCTGACCCTCGCCTATCTGGCCGCCTGGATTTTGGCGGCTTACCTGCCGGATAACGGCCCGGGTATCACTGGTTTGAGATGGCCTGTCTGTGGGTACCGCAGCTGTTTATCGGCCTGTGCTGGCTGATGGTGCGGGCAATCTATCGCGATATTTCGCTGGCGGACAGCGATGCGCAGTAGAAGTGATACTACCGCCGGTCGCCTACCTGGCGCTGGTGTTTGTAGTGGC
>NZ_JBPESN010000115.1:0-3530 GCF_051710625.1 Sodalis sp. (in: enterobacteria)
ACTACAAAATACCATTAGGCACGATAAGCGTTTGGTTGTAGTTCATGGCGGTAACTCCTTCCGTTGATGTGGTGGATACGCTACACTTGGCCTAAACAGGGGGATTTCCCCATGGGTCAAGTCGCATTTGATACATTGCTGGCGTCAGAAGAGCTTCAGACACCCGGGCTTACCAGTGAGCAATCAAGGCCATTTCGCTCGTCGTACGCAAGTCTCATGAGGTGGCTGATGTGGCTACCAAGGCTGATATTGCCAATGTGAGGCGTGACCTTGAGGACGTGCGCAAAGAGCTTTCAGCCGATATTGCGGATGTCCGCAAAGAGATAGCCGATGTCCGTAAGGACCTGTCAGCAGAGATAGCCGGTCTTCGTAAGGATATGGCTGCGGAATTTGATAAAATTAACGATAAATTTGAAAAGTTTGGCATGCAGATGAGCATCAGGCTCGGGCTCATGGTCGCCGCCGCCGTCAGTATCATTGCTGCCATCCTCAAAATGTAACACGGTCCTGTATAGCGTATAACAATCATTCTGTAGTTAATGAATAATCTGCCGAGATAAGCTTGGTACAAGTCAAAGTAATTAGTGCTTTAATCCGCCGGTGTGATTTTAGGGTCGGTAGCTCAGTTTGGAAGAGCGTACGAGTTGTTAAACCGTAAGGGCGCGGGTTCGATGCCTACTCGACCCTCCACATTTCAATAGCTTTCTATCGTTAATTTCCTTACCTGCTTCTTAAGTCGTTTATTTTCCTCCATTAGATATGGCAATGGTTAATTTATATACCATTGTATCGTGGTCGTCGTATGGATAAGTGTCGATGCGCATTAAATAATGCGAATCATTAATGTTATTGCTACCGTTGGTGACGGCGACCATTTCACCGAAATTTGGATGGTTGAAGGTCATTATACGAGGCTTGTTAAGTTGCATCATTCAATCCTCCGTTGGCTATCAAAATATTTTCGTTTCTCCCAATCTTCCCGGCATTCTTTGCAGCAGAAATTACCCTCGGCAGGGGCTTCGCAATAATAGCAACGTCCGGTAATAGGTAATGTTTGCTCTCGATGATTAGCAATCAGGTGTTGACGGAAAGCTTCTTCGTTCTGACTAGCTAGATCGATATCATCTACCATAAATCTCTTTCATGCTCCTAATCGTTTAATAATTTCCGGGTATTATCCGTCAGCGGTGCCTGATATTTCTCAACCATCCGCGCGGCATAAGCGAGTGCATCCTCACGGTCGGAGAAGTCGCCGATGGCCTGCATTGTACCGTCAGCCTTACGGATATCGACGGTGAAAAAATCAGCATCATCATTCTCTTGCAACGTGTAGCCCCAGTCATCATAGGTTGCGCCAGACAGGATGATTTCAGTAACAATTGACCCCGGGGCTATCAGGTGGTCAAATTTGTCAATCAGCTTTTGCATGGTGGTCTCAGTTTCCGTTAGAATAAAAGAGTATCCTTTGCCGGTAATATTACCTCGCCGCAAATGTTCCCGCCTGCTTTCTATATCCAGCCTGAAATAACGCCACATTCTCCAGGCAGCACGAACCCTCCTTAAATGCCACGAACGATCCGCAATGTGGATATCTGGCTTTCATGTGCTTCTGGGCGGAAAGGGCAATTTGTTCTTGGTACTGGGACGGCGTGCTTAAATCAAGCGACAGTGCTGGTTTGCGTTTGCAGGCTAATTCTATTCGGGTAAGCGTTTTACGTTTTTCTGGCTTCAGCCCCAGCACCTTATCGATGCGGGATGCCACAAGTTCGCGCTGGACTGCTTCTGCCTTGCGGCGATCTTTAAGGCGTCCCGAAGCATGGGTGATCGGCCTGACCGTCTTGCCATGTACGATAGTCGTCATACTTTCTCCTGTTGATTTTTGGCTATGCTGGCATCAGAACACTCAGAAATCAGCAAAAGGGTTGCACTTTGTCAGTGCCCGTAGAGCGTTAAGCTCGTTGTAGAAGTAGAGTACTGCAATTTGCTATCCCACCGTCTGGCTCGTCTTGCGGCTATCTGCTGGGTTGATGGGATAGATGATAAACTTTTAGACTGCAATTAGTCAATCGCAAATAAGATTAATGTTCGCATTATGCGATAACCGCTTGATGGTTAAGTGATTAGAAACTTTTTTTTCGATTTTTTGTACGCGGAAACCCCCGCAGGAGATACAGGATAAAAATTCAAAAAGAGAGGGAGTGATTAACTCCAATTAAATTGAGATAACAGCTTGATTGCTAATCAAAAATCCCTGCTGCGTAGTAAACTTTACCTATAATTGTTAAATCGGATATGGATATTATCCCCTCAGGATAATCATCGGGTTTATTATTCTTTAATCGTACTTTACCTTCAGGTAGCTGATAAAGTGTACGGAGCATGTAAACGCCTCCGTATGATACCGCGTAAGTTTTACCATTTCGCACATCCTTCACACTTCTATCTAAGATTACGATAGAACCCTCATTTATATGAGGGGACATACTATCATCGGGCGCAATGATAGCCACAGAGAAATCCAGGGAATTGTTTGTTTTTGATGGGATATTTCTAGGCAACCAAAACATGGGATTAAAATCCTTTTCACCATCTTTGCCAGGGGAAAGCACCCACTCCATGCGGTTATATATTTTTATAGCAAAAACATCACTGCTTATAGTTTCTTTTTTATCATATAACGAGACTGTATCAGAAAAAAATTGATAATCATTATTGTTATAGTTAGCTCTCATCTCCCCAATGCCATCTGAGAGCCACTCAGGATTGACACCTAAAACTTTGGCAATTTTGAAAAGCTTTTTGGTTCCCGATGCTCCACCACTGGTAAGCCTCCAAACGCTAGATTGTGCCATCCCTACAGCTCTAGCCAAGGAGCCTTGAGTGTGCCCTGTTGCTTGCATTGCTATTTTAAGCCTTTCTGAAAAGCTCACATGAGTAACCTTTTGAACTGATTTGTTGAAGAATATCGCAGAAGCGATATTTATTCAAAATAGCAGCTGCGATTGACTGCGCATTTTAATCTATTTATAATCGAATTTGCTTATAGGAGATTCGATTCATGAAGAATTTGGGAGTAGAACAGGCAATGGCCATCGCTGGTAGCCAAATGGCATTAGCAAAAAAGTGTGGCAGAGCACAATCGACGATCTGTGACTGGCTAAATGGCAAAATACAGATATCCCCAGAATATGTGCCCGATCTAGTTGAGGCCACGGGAGGTCAGGTTCTTGCTTACCAATTCCGGCCAGATTTACCTAAGCTCTCCCCCCCCCCCCGGAACAGAACGCATAATCAACAGTACCACTTTCACAACGGACATTCGTCCTAAGGTCGCTGACAAAGCGAAAACTCAACATACCACAGTACCCACTCACTGTGACTAGCTCACGACATTATCACGTTTATTGATTATCAATCAAAGGATTATCTCCGATGGAGAACGCAAAAACACGCAAAAATTCTGCGGTTGAGTTTATCAGCAGTCACCTTGTTGCAGCAGCTTATCAGCCTATCACACACATTAAGTAAAC
>NZ_JBPESN010000116.1:0-3470 GCF_051710625.1 Sodalis sp. (in: enterobacteria)
TACCATGGCGTCGGGTATCAATGCGCCCTTGGCATCCTGCCAGTAACCGGCGGGCACCGTATTGTCATGTAAGTTAGTGGACATGATGACCTCTCCTGTTAAATGTATTGGCAATAGAGCCTTTATTTATGGCCTCGAAATCAGCCCGGCACGATAATACGGTAGCAAGTGCATCGTGAATAAACTGGGGTTCATTCTTTTCAACTTCACTGCCCGTACCGCTGGCATTGATATTTACATCAATGCCGATGGGGGTTTGCTGAACAATGATGTTAATTTCAATTGTCATGGTGACCTCAATATAATGATGCTGACCAAATAACCTTGCATTCATTTTTCATGAGTACCCCTTGCTTAAAATTACCCCGTGCGTTTTTGCCAGCGGTGATATAATCCGTTTGACCCTTTTTTAATAATTGCTTACAGAGCGTATGGTGTTCAATACGGATAACCGGCTTACAGTCATGCAATATCACGCTTTTTACACTCACGCCTTTTATCGTTAAATACGGTATAACGGCTTCTGCCTGCGTCATCGCAGCGATAAGATGATTGTTGGTCGATAGCATCTTTATGATGGACTGACATACTTTTCTCATTCAATGAATCAGCATTTCTGCATAGCGGTCGATTAACGTCACGGACATCCCCTGATTGCCGATAGCGCTTGTCCGAGCCACCCCGCGCACCAGCGGTTTATCCGAGACCTCGCCGTTCGATAGCAGGCTGCCAAGAATGGCGCTGAAATCCTCGGCTTCGCTCTCTTTCCTGCGGGACGCCAGGTCTAACGCCATGCCCGCCAGGACAATGGCCACCCCGGAACGGTCGTGAATGCGGCGCAGGACCTCAAGCGCTTTGTAGGGCAGCAGCTCGGCCTCTTCAACCAGGACCAGCCAGTTTTTGTCGCGCAGCCCCTTGTACACACTCCTCGACCAGCTCGTGGATATTGCCGGTTTTTCACAGACCCAGCCGGGCGCACCGTGCCTGCAATAACGCCTTGGCGGTATAGCCGGGGTCGGCTTCAATCAGGATGACGCCTTTATTGGCGCTGTTGGCGCGCACATGCTCCTTCAGCACCATGCTTTTCCCCATGCCAGCCGGGCCCGTATATCAGACCGATATCGCCGAAGTCGTGCGTGGCACTAATCAGGGCGAGCGCCACCCTGGCCAGATGGGTCGGCACAAAATTCACCTTGATGTCCCGCCAGTAGGCGCGCTCTGTCTCACGGTCAAGAAAATCTCGCAGTGTGCCCTCGACGTTATCAATATTGCCGTTGTAAACCCCCTTTAAATATTGTGAAATGGTCGCGCCGCTTAATCCAGTTTTATCGGTCACCTTGCGCTGGGTGTAGCCTGACCGCGCCATCAGCTGGAAAATACGTTCTCGCGTTGTCATACAATATATCCTTACCGGTTATTACCGACCTGCTTGATATCGTGCTCATATTCGGATTCAAACAAATACACCTTGTCTTTTTCGGGTGCCGATACCTGGGGTATCAGCAGGCTGTAATCGCTCTCCCTGGGTGCATCAATCACCGGGCGTAATTCGTCTTTCGCATCCTGAATTTTGCTTTCGGCGAATTTAATGCGACGCTTGTCGCGCGCTTCCAACGCTTTTTCCACTCTGGAGACCGGCACCGGCGAGGCAGTATTGCCATTCCACAGCGCAGTACAGAAATAGGCCCCGTCCATCTGGCGAATAATCACTTCATTAGGATTATGGATATCGTAAGCCACCCGCGCCCTCTGGCGGTCTACCTCAATCAGCTCCCTGGCAAAATACGGGTTATTCAGTAATTCAACCCAACCGCGCTGGGTCACGCGTTTTTCTTCCGGCATAAACATCTCGCGCAACTCGCCTGGCGTCAGGTATTCAATATTGTCCCCTTCCTCAGCCAACAGGGTCTTACGGTAGGCGGCCGGCGTCATCGATTTACCGTTGATTTTGGGCAGGGCGCTGTGCTCGTGGCTGTGGTTATAGCGTTGCACTTCCTCCTCAATGGCGTCTATCAGCTGCCGCCAGCTGGGCAATATCGCCAGCGTTTTTTGCTGCGTGGTGTTCAGCTCCTTCCCCTGACGCAGGGCATTCGACAGACTCAGCAGTTTTTGCCCCTGCACCCGCGCCCCGTTGGGGTCGGCGCTCAATCCGTTATAGGTCTGAAAGCGCAGGGCCAGCCTGCGTGGCAGCACGCCGTTCAGCCGCTCGATAATGCCCCGCGCCTGCGGGTTACCGGGGATACCGGTAATATGCTCAATACCCAGCCGGGGAAAAATCCCGGTAATATCCGCATCCAGCATCTTGTTGGTCTCGCCGCCGCCGTTATCGGAGTAGGCAAACAGCGGCTTGCCGTGGTGCTGGATGGCATAACGCTACGCATCCGCTACCGCGATGGCGTTTTCTGCCAGTGATAGGCTTCAGCTCACCAGATAGCGGGTACGCCCGTCGAGCACCAAAGTCAGCTCCGGGGTAAAGGGCCGCCCGTGTATCGGATGCGCCACTTTCATGTTCAGCGACTTGCCGTCGGCTATCCAGCAGCCATTTACCGGCATCTGCGCCCAATCCCGCTGCTGGTACACCTGATACGCCTTGAGCGCCGAGCCGGTGACCCGCCCCTTGACCCTTTGGTTGGGCGCAACCCGCTTGACCATGCGATTAACCTTGTCGTAGGTCGGCAGGGCCGCCAGCATGGCTGGCTGGTCATGGTATTTACTCTGCCAGTCCGCCTGAAATGCGCGGTAGGCTTCCAGCACCGTCGGGCCACAGGGTCGGGCATAATGCGGCCAGAACAGGGCGTAGTAGAACCACGTCATGTCCTCGTGGCGCTGCTTCTTCAGCTTCCCGGGAGCCAATATCGCCAGACGCTCCTGGGGCCGCTCAGCGCTGAGATAGAGACTCACCCATTCTTGTAGGCTGCTTTTGCCCACCTCTTGCCGGGTGCGGCCCTTTTTGGCGTTAGCCAGCGTGGCGGAGCGCTGCAGGGCCTCGGGCAATGTGCCGGCCTTTGACTTCATCGACGATAAAGGTCACCGCCGCGATGCGGGTTATACCGGCCTGTTGTAACCGGACCACTTCCTGTGCCAGCATCATGCGCGCATCGGCAATCTGCTTCTGCTGATCGTTCAGAGCCTGCACCTTGCGCTCGAGCAGGGCCGGACATTGACGCATGATCGCCAGCTCATCGCGCGACTTGATAACGGTACTGCGCTTGACCGACTCATCAACCAGCTGGCCCGGGGATTGCGCAATCAGGAATTTATAGTGCCGTTGTTTGATGATCTCGCGTGTTTGTTCCGGCAAACAATCGATGTGGTACTCGAAAGCCTTGGTGCCTGAACGCTTACGGACTAAATCGGGTGAATTTGCAGTCCGCTTATTCAATGACCAGCGAAGTCCCTGCAAGGTGCCAGGCAATCCGGGTAAACCGACTCACTCACCGTAACAAACATAATTACGACACCTTGCGCAT
>NZ_JBPESN010000117.1:0-3270 GCF_051710625.1 Sodalis sp. (in: enterobacteria)
TACCTGTGCGTCGGCTGCTGACAACTGACCAACCCCAGCTTTTTTATGAGCCTGTGCTTGCGAGCCAGCGCCCCATCCGGAAGCCTCTCTGGGTTGCCATGATGGCGATACTTCTCGCGCCAGCGGCACCATGGCTGATATTGTGCAGTTCATGAACCTGACTGCGCAAATACCGTTCGCCTGCCGTCTGGCCTGTCAGAACGACTTTTCCAGTATTTGTAACTGCTGCGATGAACCCTGAACACGTGGCAGAGTGTGGCCACAGGATAATGCGCTCTGATTTTCCCAATTAACGAGAACTGTTCAGGGAGTCTGACATCAAGAGCGCTGTAGCCTTTTTTAATATTTTGTTTTCTATTTCAATGCGTTGTACCTTCTTCTTGAGCTCATGTATTTCGATTTGTTTCGGGGTTATGGGAGAGGCTTTTGGCGTTTTCCCCTGTCGCTCATCACGCAGTTGTTTTACCCATTTCGTTATCGTAGAAAGGCCGACGTCCATGGCTTTTGCTGCTGGCACGGCGGTGTAATTTTGGTCGATAACCAGTTGAGCGGATTAGCGTTTGAATTCAGGACTAAAATTTTTCCTTTTCATTGGTGCACCCGTGTTGTTCTAAGGTGAGCATATCACCTCTGTTCAGGTGGCCAAATTCAGTGTGCCACTACAGTTTATACGATGAGTATACCGGGGCTTGCCCGCCGCGCCTAGCAGGCATCCACTTGAATTATTAGCATTCATCCTAATTCATTAGGAAGACAGCCATTATCACGTTTATTTTCCCCGATTTTATCCCACTGACGAGGGTGCGACCCTGATGGCATTGACGCGGCGCCCCTATCAACGTGAAGCAGTGACGGCTACCGTCGATCATTTCCGCCGTCACAGCACGCCGGCGCTTATCGTCTTGCCAACCGGCGCCGGCAAAAACCTGCTCATCGCCGAGCTGGCCCGCCTGGCGCGTGGCCGTGTTCTGGTGCTGGCGCACGTAAAAGAGCTGATGGCGCAAAATGAACAGAAATACCGCGCCCTGGGGCTGGAAGCGACTATCTTCGCCGCCGGCCTGAAGTTACGCGACAGCGCCGGCAAAGTGGTGTTCGGCAGCGTACGGTCGGTAGCGCGCAATCTTTCAGCCTTTACCACCCCGTTTTCGCTGCTGATCATTGATGAGTGCCACCGCCTGGGCGATGACGACGACACCCAATATCAGCAGGTGATCCGCCATCTGCGCGATGTCACGCCCGGGCTGCGTATTCTCAGCCTTACCGCAACACCTTACCGGCTGGGAAAGGGATGGATATATCATTTTCATTACCACGGTATGGTGCGCGGCGATGAGGAGTGCTTCTTTCGCGACTGCATTTTTGAATTACCGCTGCATTATATGGTGAAGCACCGCTATCTGGTGCCGCCTGAGCGGTTAGATATGCCGGTGCGCCATTATGATTTCAGCCGCCTTTTTCCCAACGCGCTGGGCGACTACCCGGAAAAAGCGCTTAACGGTGAATTGCAGCGCCAGCGGCGCATCACACCGCTGATTGTCGCGCAAATCCGTGATTACGACGCCGCCAGACAGGGCGTGATGATCTTTGCCGCCACTGTTGAGCACGCCGGCAAAATTCTCGGCCTGCTGCCGTCGGATCAGGCGCCGCTCGTCAGCGCCGCGACCCCGGCCGTGGAGCGCGAAAGTCTGATTGCCGCCTTCCGCGCGCGGCGCCTGCATTACCTGGTCAACGTCGCGGTGCTTACCACCGGTTTCGAGGCGCCCCACGTTGACGTTATCGCCATCTTGCGCCCTACAACCTCGGTGAGCCTGTACCAGCAGATCGTCGGCCGCGGGTTGCGGCTTTATCCCGGCAAAACCGCATGTCTCATCCTGGATTATGCCGGCAACGGGCACAATCTCTACTCGCCGGAAGTCGGGCAGGCAAAACCGGACGGGCAGAGCCCGCCGCTACAGGTTTTCTGTCCCGCCTGCGGTTTTGGCAATCTGTTTTGGGGCAAAACGACGAGCGACGGCGAGGTGATTGAGAATTACGGCCGTCGTTGCCAGGGCTGGCATGAAGACGAACGGGGCGCGCGCCAGCAATGCGACTACCGCTTTCGCTTTAAACTGTGCGCCGACTGCGGCGCGCAGAACGACATCGCCGACGTCGGCGAGCGAGCACTACCGACTGCATACACCGACGCAGCGGCGGCTGTTTGCGCTTTGGTTTCTACCGTTGCACCTGCGCCCCCCAAGGATGGTGTTTACTTGGGGGCGGGCGAAGGACATCGAAGCGGCAGCGGACAAGTTACGGGCGCCGGATTTTGTGGTTGCTTCCCGGCGCGGCCATTTTTGGCAGGTGCGCGAAAAAGTCTTCGACTACCAGGGCCGCTTGCGCCGCGCCCATGAATTACGCGGCTGACCAGATTTCGTTTGCTCCGCGCCGGTAATTCCGGTAAAATTCTGCCCGCTTACTGGCAAGCATGTTTATGCTGCCTGCTGCTGGGTCGCCTGTAGCAAGTTCAATTTCGGGTTTTGAGAAAAATTATGTTAACTATTATTAACGCCGTAATTCGTAAAGACCAGGGCAAGAATGCAAGCCGCCGCCTGCGGCTTGCGAACAAGTTTCCGGCTATCGTTTACGGCGGCACCGAAGCGCCGGTCGCCATCGCGCTGGATCACGATATCACTCTGAACACCCAGACCAAAGAAGGTTTTTACACCGACATTCTGGCCCTGGTGATCGACGGTAAAGAAAGCAAAGTGAAGGTACAGGCGGTGCAACGTCATCCGTTCAAACCGAAACTGATCCATATCGATTTTGTAGTGGCCAACTAAAACTGGCCACCGCGTTAGCGTTTTTTCAGTGTCTATTTTCTGATTCGTTTGGTGGCAACGCACCGTTATATTCATGCGGCCTGAGTGCACTGTAATATCCCACGATATAGTCGGTAATTTTATGAGCTACTTCGCTGAAGCTATTGTAACCCTTTGTCGGCACCCATTCTGTCTTCAGGCTGCGGAAGAACCGCTCCATCGGACTGTTATCCCAACAGTTACCACACCGACTCATGCTTTGTTTAATCCGGTAACGCCATAGCAACTGTCGGAACTACCTGCTCGTATAGTGACTACCCTGATCGCTGTGGAACATCACTCCGCCTGGTTTACCACGCGTTTCCCATGCCATTTCCAGTGCTTTGATGGTCAGTCTGCTGTCCGGGGAGAACGACATAGCCCAGCCCACCGGTTTCCTCGCGAACAGATCAAGAACAACCGCAAGGTATGC
>NZ_JBPESN010000118.1:0-3087 GCF_051710625.1 Sodalis sp. (in: enterobacteria)
GGCAAGCTTAAACTGTAAGAAAAGTGGAGCGGCCTAAATAAAGATTAGGCCATTATCTATCTCATTTCATTATTTTTATGATTTACTAATATTTTTTAACCTAATTCACATATATCTAATGGATGCCTAAAAGGCGTTTAAACTACCTTTAAATCTGCTCAAACCACAGTCATCCGAGTCTAGAATTTAGTGCAAAAAAATCATTTTTTGCCCATTTTTTTGCGACGAGTCCAGAATCTATAAAATCTCTGTAAGCCGCGCCATTAAAGGGCTTCCGGCTAACCCATCGTTTAACTTAAGAGTCCAGAAATGATTGCCACCCCACATGCTCGATCTTGTTCTCGGTTATGCTGGTCGTACCGCTGGGGGTGATTGGCGCGATTGCTGGCGGCAACGCTGCGCGGTCTGAATTCTGAATAATGACGTGTACTTCCAGGTAGGTCTGCTGACTACTATCAAACTATCGGTCAAGAACGCAATATTAATCATGGAATTCACCAAAGATCTGATGGAGAAAGAAGGCAAAAGACTGATAGAAGCGACGCTGGAAGCGGTACGCATGCGCTTCCGGCCGATTCTAATGACTTCTCTCGCCTTTATCCTCGGCTTACTGCCCCTGGCTATCAGCACCGGCGCCGGGTCCGGCTCGCAAAACGCGGTCGGTACCGGCGGGATGGGCGGGATAGGCGGGATAGGCGGGATAGGCGGGATAGGCGGGATGGTTACCGCTACCCTGCTGGCGATTTTCTTTGTACCAGTGTTTTTTGTGGCGGCGCGCCGCCGCGGGCGTGTGTATGTCATATGCAAAGCCAATCCGCGCTTTAAGGCGGTTCAAGGACGCAAAAAACGCTGCTGACTTTGCAAGCGAGGCTCATCGGGGCCAAAAGAGAAATCAGCGCATCGCTGCGCCAGGGGGAATACCTTCGGCGCTTTTTATTTGCCGCCGTCAGACGGCAAAATGGTCTATACACGATCGTTGTAAGGGTAATGCGGGGATTTTCGCATATTTATAAACAAATATTGTAATTGAGTGAATAAGAAGAAAACACTCTTTTATTTATCCGACATGTCTGCTAGTTTTAAGGTACTAATTGAGCATCAGCACTGTATAATGTTATTCAGCCGCATTGTTTCATTCCGCACCAGCGCGCCGGCAACGAGAGAACGCAGAGGCCCTTATCCCACGCTGTTTACCTGAGCTTTGCCGTCACGGCAGGCTATGACTCAGAGTCTATAAGTGAATGTAAGAAAGGGATGCCAAATCGCCTAAAATATCCTATCTTTAATCTGGAATGGGCGAAGTGGGTATCGATCCATGTCCCCAGCCGGGTTTTAAGATTACTGCAATTGCTATGTGTTAGGAGGGCTAATATGGATGAGTATCCACCCAAACGCTACGATATTGCGCAATTGAAATCCCTGTGTGAAAATCATCTATGATGAAGGCATTGCCAGTCTAAGCGACAGCTATCATGGTTGGGTAAATGACCCAAGTTCCGCCGTCAATTTGCAGCTTAACGAATTAATTGAGCACATAGCTGAGAATATTGTCATCTTCAAACCTAAACACCATAATGAAAGTGAGCTTACCGATCAGGTTGAAACCTTTTTAGACGATACTTTCACTCTGTTCAGTAGCTATGGCATCAATAATTACGATATCCAGCGCTGGCGGCGCAGCTGCGGGCGTTTATTCGGAACATTCTCGGAGACAGAGCTCTGTACAACCTGAGAAAGTAAGCATATCCCCGTTCAACTGACTGTACGAAAAGGTAAAAATGAAAAAGATCGACTATTTAATGCGCTTGAGGAAGTGCCGAACGCTGGAAACCCTTGAGCGTGTGATTGAAAAAAACAAATATGAACTGTCCGATGACGAGCTAGAGATATTCAATTCCGCCGCCGATCATCGTCTGGCGGAACTGACGATGAACAAGCTATACGACAAAGTACCGATTTCTGTCTGGAAGTATGTACGCTAAAACTGATTATTCTAAACATAATGTTAGTGTTAATAAACATTATTATTAATACCTTTTTTGCCCGCCGGCAATTAAATTATCTATTGCCCACCCCTACTGAAATACGCCCTTTTTCGCGCCACTGACGTCAGGTTAACCTCCTATTGTCTGGCGCGCGATGTAGGTGTAAATAGCAAGTGCGTTATCATACTGGTTAATAACATTATTGGGCTTTTCTATAGGCAGGTCAAAAGCCACACTGTCAAGCGCCTATTGCATCGGATTTCCCTCATTTTCGCTGGGTTGCCCTGACGTCATTTCGTACAATTGTATTTTTACACGTGCCGGACGGGAATGCACTGGCCGGCAGAGACGATTTCACCACGCCATTAATAAATGGTAATCCCGGGAAAAACACGCCTTATTTTCCACTGAAAGAGGGCGTGATCCAAGGTGGCACGTGGGTATGTTGCGTCAGGACAGGACGAGTGGCGGCCGAAATGGGTGGAGGCCCCGGCAGCGACATCCCGGCACACACGTCGCTTGCTGCGGCTGCTTCCTTCCGGACCTGACCGAGTTCACAAGGTAGTGTTGCGAGAGCACCCACGGGGCCTCCATTGACGGCTCGTTTCAAACGAGGGCGGGGCATTATCAATTAAGGCTTCGGTAATTGCAAGCCGGGGGTGGTTTAAGCGCCGTTTCTTATCCAATATGTTTCATACTTAACGCTTCAGCACAGACGGCTTGCGGGAGGCAAACCGAATATGACAGGATAATTCCCACGCCGATTTAACCGTTAAAGTGAAATATGTCCAAGCCCTCTCATGATAATTTCCCCCCGCGCGTTTACCACATCGTGGCGGCTATCCCGTATGGACGACTGATAACATATGGTGAAGTGGCGCGTCTGGCGGGCGCGCCGCGCGCGGCGCGTCAACAAGTGGGTGGTCTGTTAAGCCGTCTGCCTGAAGGCAGCAAACTCCCCTGGCATCGGGTGGTTAATCGTCATGGCGCCATCTTGTGAAGCGGGGGGGGGGGGGGCTTTGTCACGGACGCAGGCGGGGCCGCACGGGGAGGGCCCATTGAAGACCGGTAGCGGCCCAAGAGATAAACCCCCCGACCGTGG
>NZ_JBPESN010000119.1:0-2732 GCF_051710625.1 Sodalis sp. (in: enterobacteria)
CCGGGTCGCCGTCATGAAACAGCCCGTCCTCGCTGTCAATCGGCGCGATAATATCCTTCATGGGCGCGTTTTCTCCCTGTAGTTAAACACCACCTGGGTGTGCGCGGGTTTCAGGTCCTTAAACAGCTTTCCAATCAGGTTCTGCCCAAAGGTCAGCAGCTTTTTCCCGGCCACCGAGCTACCGGCGCGGAAGCGGTAGACCGGCACCTGTGCGTCATCGATATTGACTATCCACAGCCAGATAATCTCCGGCACCCAGATACGCTCGCCGGCCCGGCCAATGCCAGCGCGAAACGGCGGCGCCTCATCGAGGGTGACGCGGTAACCTAGCGATTTGGCCAAGCTGATAAAGTATTGCCGGCTCAGGCTACCAGTGGCGTTAATCCTGGCCAGTACCTGCTGGCGACACTGCTGCAGCTTCATGCTGCTGTCGGGGGAAATTCCCAACATCCGCTCCCAGTCGACCAGCAGCCCGACTGCCAGAAAGGGCGTGATACCTTCAGCCACTTCGCCGGTGCGGATTTCCAGCTGTGCCAGGCTCTTCCCCTCGGCGTGCAGTTCGACACCGAGTCGCTTACCGGTCAGCGCATAGCCTTTCGGTGGCAGCAGGGCACTGCGCAGCTGCGCGTAATCGCGGCTGTTCATGGCATTTTCTCCACTGTGATGGTGCCTGCGCGTATCCACTGCACGGTCTGCTTGTTCACCACCGGCACCACATTGGCGCTGGGGGCAAGCAACTGGTAGTCCACCACGCCGACCACCTCGGATATCAGCGCCCCCAGCTGGGTTCTGACCGCCACTTCACCGGGGGCCAGGCGGTTAACATAGTCACTGAGCGCGGTCGTAATCTGTTTGCGCGCGGCCTCCAGCGTCAGATTGCTCAGGCTGACCTGGGCCGTGATATCGGCTTTCACCACCTCGGGGCCCAGTACCAGACAGTCTTTCGCGGTGAACGGGCGCATCTCGTCAAGGTAGCGCTGCACCGCCTTAAGCGTCTCCGGCGACGGCAGGTCGTTATGGGTGACTATCACCACATCCACCATACCGTAGCCCCGGCGCAGCGGGTAGACATGGGCTTCGGTGACGCCGGGCAGGGACACCGCCCAGCGATGGTAATCGTATTGATTGCCGCGCGCCGGCGGACGGCGTATCACCTCCAGCAGACGTGCCAGCAGGGCGGCGTTGGATTCGGCCTCGCTGCCGCCGACCATGCGGGCGATAATGACGTTGCTGTCAACACCGGCTGGGGTTATCAGCAGCGTCACCGGCGTATTGTCCGCCAGATTGCCCTGGGTACCGCTTTGCAGCGCGCGGGCGGGCAAGGTCAGGCTGCCCGTTGCGTCTGTCGTGCCCGGCCCGGTGGTCTGGTAGCGCTGCCGGCTACCGGTGGGACGCAATTGCAGTAGGCCGGTAATGTTTGCGCCGGGGTTGCCGGTCAGGCGTACTTCGCCGCCGGCCGGGGTAGCTGCTTTCGACGTCAGGTTGTGCGTGCGGGCGCGCATTACCAGATAGTCATGGTCAGCGGTGTCCGGGAACAGTTGCCGCACTATCCACAGCTGATGCTGGTATAGCCGCCCCTGCAGCGCTCTGGCAATGGCGTTCGCGCGCACCGCGTAGTCACTGTCGGGACCGGTATCGGCGTCCGGCAACTGGTTGCGGATATCGCGCAAGAGCGTGTCGGCAATCTCGGTATGGGTGGGGGTGCTGTGCGCCATGGTGATATTCCGTTTAAATGACCTTTACCGGGTGAGTAAAGGTTTGCAAATTGCCGTTGGCGGCCACGACGTCGATATGCAGCCGCAGGTCACCTTGTGCCGGACGGCTGACTCGGACGTCAATGCGGCGGGGGCCAGCAGTGGTTGCAATGCCTGTTCGGCATATTGCTGGCCCGGTGCCCACAGCTGGCCTGTGGCGGTACGCGGCCCGCGCACCACGGCGGTGATAAGCAGACCGTTAAGCCTGGCGTCCGCCATCAGCTTGCGGGCGCGAAAATACACCTCCTCATCGCTGTCGGCATCACCCACCACCGCCACCAGGGGTCGGTAGAGCGGAACGGTTTTATCTTTCACCTGGCTGCGGCGGTAATGGCGGCCGTCGGCCTGTGCGCTGCCGTGCCCCTGGGCCAGTACCGTCACCTCGGAGTAGCGGCTGCTGATATTTTCGCTCACCGCCAGGCGCAGCAGGTTATTGCCCTAACCGTCCCGTCGCGCCGAAATATCAGCGTATCCACCGGCGGGGTGCTGTGATCCGGTCCGCTCACCATCAGGGTGCCATCGGCGCTCACCCAGGGCCACAGCCCGCTGGCTTCCGCCGCCTTGCGCAGTGCGCCCCAGGCGGTAGCGCCGGGGTCAATGCTGACTTTTTTGGCGGCCAGCGGCGAGGTAGCCTGCAGACGAATGCGGGTGACGCCCAGCGGCCGCAGTATCTGGGTGACCCCCTCCTGCAGGAGCATGTCCCGTGCGCTGAATATCGGGGCCGAGCAGTCAACCAGCACGGCGGCCGAAGAGCGCCCATAAACGCTCAGCGTATGCTGCCCGCGCGCCAGATCGTGGCGCAGTTCATCCAGCTGGCCGGTCATGATAAGGGCGGCACCGGCACGCAGTTTGGCCCGTGCGCCCACCCTGACCTCCGGCGGCAGACGGGCCTGGCTTAGCCCGACGGTGAACGGCCCAGCCGCCGCCGGGGTTAGCAGGTCGGCGTCTACTTCAATATTTAGCCGTCATCATGGGCTA
>NZ_JBPESN010000120.1:0-2411 GCF_051710625.1 Sodalis sp. (in: enterobacteria)
ACATTTAATCACGCGATATAACATATTTATGTCTTCCAGGGTGGGTTGAGAAAAACAGGCATGACGTTTATTTGGCGCAAGCTAGCACCGGCAGATTAACGCCATTCTAAAACAGAGTATTAATACATCATTTATTCAGCATTTTGGTGTCAGCCACAGAATGTTCGCAAAATAAGGCGCTACATTAATCTTAACCTCCGTGCAGGTGATTAAATCCGTTGCCCTGTCCAGCGTTCTTATTAATGTGCCCTCTTTTAAAATCCGGTTAGGTTGATAAATAAAGTACGCGCTGACCGGATAGCATTGATTAAACTGTTCTGCCTTCATGATTCATACCCCGGCGATATCCAGCGACAGCGGCCGATATTGCCCGGTCTCGTCGATGCGCTCATAAAGGCGGATATAGCTCTTGCTGCTGACCACCTGCACCGTTTCCGCCAGCGCATCCATCGCCCGCAACCAGCGCGGGTCGGTAATATCATGGCGACGCAGCTGAGAATATGGGCCGGATTAATATCACCGTTCTTATCGGTAGAAAACGTTTGGTCAACAATGGCCAGCAGCTCCGGTCGCGCATTCTGTGTCCATTCCGCCATGCAATCATCAATTAACGCCTTGGCGGCCTGGATACGCTCATCAAAGGTAATGCGGTCTTGCAGCGCGCGAATGACCTCGTGGCGGCCATCAAAGGAATACAGCGTCACATTGCCTTTTCTGCCGCCACGCTTCACCCCGTATTGCTCAACCGACAGGTCAACCAATACCTGGATATCGACAAACGCGCGGCGTTTAAAATCTCTCAATGCCTCATGCAGCGGCCGGGCGCGTGCCACAATAGCTTTGATCAGTGCGGCGCGCTTCTTATCAATGGGCTTTACCATGGCGTCGGGTATCAATGCGCCCTCGGCATCCTGCCAGTAACCGGTGGGCACCGTATTGTCATGTAAGTTAGTGGACATGATGACCTCTCCTGTTAAATGTATTGGCAATAGAGCCTCTATTGATGGCCTCGAAATCAGCCCGGCACGACAATACGGTAGCAAGTGCATCGTGAATAAACTGGGCTTCCTTCTTTTCAACTTCACTGCCCGTACTGCTGGCATTGATATTTACATCAATACCGATGGAGGTTTGCTGAACAATAATGTTAATTTCAATTGTCATGGTGACCTCAATATAATGATGCTGATAAAATAACCCTGCATCCATTTTTCATGAATACCCCTTGCTTAAAACCACCCCGTACGTTTTTGCCAACGGTGATATAATCTACCTGCCCCTTTTTTAATAATTGCTCACAGCGCGTATAATGTTCAATACAAATAACCGGCTTACAGTCATGCAATATCACGCCTTTTATCGTTAAATACGGTATAACGGCTTCTGCCTGCGTCATCGCAGCGATAAGATGATTGTTGGTCGATACCTCTTTATGATGGACTGACATACTTTTCTCCTTTAATGAATCAGCATTTCTGCATAGCGGTCGATTAACGTCACGGACATCCCCTGATTGCCGATAGCGCTTGTCCGGGCCACCCCACGCACCAGTTTAAACAGGCGGCGATAATTGCCCCGTGAATGCTTGCAAAAGGCGGCGGCAATCTCGGGCGCAAGCGGTTCGCCCGATGCTTCACCGTTCGATAACGGACTGCCGAGAATGGCGCTGAAATCCTCGGTTTCGCTCTCTTTTCTGCGAGACGCCAGGTCAAACGCCATGCCCACCTAGCTATAGAGCTGGGCGTATTCCCCGCGTGAGCCTTTCAGATTGAGCAGCAGACGTGCCACCCCCGCCAACACAATGGCCACCTCGGAACGGTCGTGAATGCGCCGCAAGACCTCAAGCGCCCTGTAGGGCAGTAGTTCAGGCTCATCAACCAGGACCAGCCAGTGCTTATCGCGCAGCCCCTGTACGCACTCCTCGACCAGATCATGGATATTGCCGGTCTTCCGCAGACCCAGCCGGGCGCACAGCGCCTGCAATAACACCTTGGCGGTATAGCCGGGGTCGGCTTCAATCAAGATGACATTTTTATTGGCGCTGTTGGCACGCACATACTCCTTCAGCACCATGCTTTTCCCCATGCCGGCCGGGCCGTATATCACACCGATATCGCCGAAGTCGTGCGTGGCACTAATCAGGTCGATCGCCACCCTGGCCAGATGGGTCGGCACAAAATTCACCTTGATGTCCCGCCGGTGGGCGCGCTCTGTCTCACGATCAAGAAAATCTCGCAGTGTGCCCTCGACGTTATCAATATTGCCGTTGTAAGCCCCCTTTAAATATTGTGAAACGGTCGCGCCGCTTAATCCGGTTTTATCGGCCACCATGCGCTGGTAGCCTGACCGCGCCATCAGCTGGAAAATACGTTCTCGCGTTGTCATAGAATATATCCTTACCGGTTATTACC
>NZ_JBPESN010000121.1:0-2061 GCF_051710625.1 Sodalis sp. (in: enterobacteria)
TCCAATCAGTTCAAGGTTTATAAGATCAGAAATTCATTCGGAATTCTGATCTAGTTTATTTGTTCTGCCATAGTAATTTTATAACCTATTTGAATATCATTGTTATTTCTTCTTATTTACATGATTATTCAGTGTTATAAAATATTTCAACGAATTTTGTATTCTGTAAAATTTGTATTTGATAAAGTTTTCTTCATTCTTCTAGAGGTAGTTGTTGCCTCCCTGTCTGAAGTCCTCCATTATTTTTGATTGCTGATTTATATAGGGCAAAATCCCTATAATGACGACGGGCGGGAGGGCGACCTCAATATTATTACCTGTGAAAACTGGAAAGATCCGGCCAAGGTATTGTCCGACAGCATCCGCAGTCATCTTTCGGCCGAACATGCACGACGTTTCGACCATATTGTCGGGGTGGCTCAGGCCGTCGTGATGCGTTCCGCCGTGGATCCGACACCTGACATGCTGAAAAGCGATCCGCTCATTGTACCGGTGCAGGATTTTTGGCAGTTGCCGGTCGACATAGACAACATCAAGGGCAAACCGCCGGCGGTTCAGGGTATCGTCAATCAGGAAAACTTTGCCGGTTTTCTTGAGTGCAAAATATTTACCTATAACACCGGTAACGCCACCATTGCCTATCTCGGTTATTTGAAAAAAACGCTTTGCGCTGGCGGACGCCGCTAACGATGAATTCATCGTTTCCGTTTTGGACCAGGTATATCAGGAAACCAATAAGGCATTGTCCTTAAAGCATCACTGTATCCTTGAGGAACAGACCCGATTCTCTGAACAGGCAAAACGCAAATATCAGGATTACGCCATCATTGATGATGTACGCCGCCATGCCAATGACCCGATAAGAAAACTGGGCTCTGACGATCATCTGATCGGCGCCGCCAGACTGGTCCAGCTATACCATCTCCCCGTGGCGGGCATCAGTACGGCCATCGCCGCGGCGCTCCATTATGACAATCCGGAAGATGCGCTTTGTAGTGGCACACTGAATTTGGCCACCTGAGTTGAGGTGATATGCTCACCTCAAAATCTTACAAGTGAACCAATGAGTAAAACATTTACTGCTGAATTTAAACTCGAAGCGGCAAAGCTGGTCCTCGACCAGAACTACACACCCGGCGAAGCGGCTAAGGCGATGAACGTCAGTCTTTCTGCTATCAACCGTTGGGCAAAATCGTTACGTCTGGAGCGCCAGGGGAAAACGCCTCCGGGGCTGCCTCTGACTCCGGAACAGACTGAACTTAGGGAAATGAGAAAACGGATACAGCGCCTCGAAATGGAAAACGAAATTCTAAAAAAGGTTACGGCGCTCTTAATGTCGGACTCACTCAACGGTTCACGATAATCGACAGGCTGAGAGCGCGATACCCGGTCACGGCGTTGTGCCAAACTTTTGAGGCACACTTGCGGTGGTGCTGGACCTGTTCGCCCGAAAACCGGTGGGCTGGGCCATGTCGACGTCGCCGGACTCGGCGCTGACAGTTAAAGCGTTGCAGATGGCCTGGGAACTCCGGGGGCAGCCAACAGGAGTCATGTTCCACAGCGACCAGGGCAGCCACTATACCAGCCGTCAATACCGGCAAGCCCTATGGCGCTGCCGGATAAAGCAGAGTATGAGTCGGCGGGGTAACTGCTGGGATAACAGCCCGATGGAGCGGTTCTTCCGCAGCCTGAAGACAAAATGGGTGCCGACAAAGGGTTACGACAGCTTCAGCGAAGCCCAGGACGCGATTATCCGCTACATCACGGGGTATTACAGCGCTATCCGGCCTCACTGGTGTAACGGCGGCTTAACTCCAAACGAATCTGAGCGACTTTTCTACATACAGTCTAATGTGGTGGCCAGTATTAGTTGACCACTACACTTTTCCAGTATTTGTAACTGCTGCGATGAACCCTGAACACGTGGCAGAGTATGGCCACAGGATAATGCGCTCTGAGTTTCCCGATTAACGAGAACTGTTCAGGGAGTCTGACATCAAGAGCGCTGTAGCCTTTTTTAATATTTCGTTTTCCATTTCAATGCGTTGTACCTTCTTCTTG
>NZ_JBPESN010000122.1:0-2051 GCF_051710625.1 Sodalis sp. (in: enterobacteria)
ACTATATCGTGGGATATTACAGCGCACTCAGGCCGCATGAATATAACGGTGGGTTGCCACCAAACGAATCAGAAAATAGATACTGGAAAAACGCTAACGCGGTGGCCAGTTTTAGTTGACCACTACAGAGGAATAAGCAAAACGTCATGATATGTATGAAATATCTGGTGGCAGCCGCCACACTCTGCCTGGTACTGGCGGGTTGTTCCAGTAACAAAGACGCCGTTCCCGATAATTCCCCCTTCGAGATCTATGCCTCTGCGCAGCAAAAGTTGCAGGACGGTAATTACAAGGGCGCAATCAAGGAGCTTGAAGCGCTGGACAACCGTTATCCGTTCGGTCCCTACGCGCAGCAGGTTCAGCTTGACTTGATTTATGCCTACTACAAATCTGCCGATCTGCCGCTGGCGCAAGCCTCTATCGATCGTTTTCTACGGCTGAATCCAATTCATCCAAATGTCGACTACGTCCTTTACATGCGGGGTTTGACCGATATGGCGCTTGACGACAGCGCATTGCAAGGATTCTTCGGCGTAGACCGTTCCGATCGCAACCCGGAGCATGCCCGCGCGGCGTTCCGTGATTTCACGCAGTTAATTCGAGGTTATCCGAACAGCCAGTATGCCATGGATGCCACCAAACGTCTGGTTTATCTCAAAGACCGTCTGGCCAAGCATGAATTGTCCGTGGTGGAGTACTACGACAAACGCGGTGCTTATGTCGCGGTGGCCAATCGCGTGGAGCAAATGCTGCGCGACTTCCCCGACACGCAGGCGACATGCCAGGCGCTGCCCTACATGGAAAAAGCCTACCGGGAGTTGCAGTTGAGCGGCCAGGCGGACAAAGTGTCGAAAATCAGAGCGGCGAATCCTGGCTGATGCCGTGACGAGACGTGCTATGAATGGCGGCTTTGGCCGCCGTTTCTAAAAGGTTAGCCTGATAATATAGCCTTGTTGCGCATGCACTGACAAGGATAAAAATCCCGTTCCTGACCCCCGCTCACAGAACCCATTCCCTCCACCGCCACGCCGGGAAAAAAGTGATCTAAATCACACAAAAGATACCAACTGCAGGTATGCTTAACCAATGTTGACGGAAACACGCAGAGAGGTAAGTCTATGATAATCAACATTACCGGTAAGTAAATAAATATCACTCCCGCCATTCGTCAACACGCGGAAAAGCGTTTGGCTAAACTGGCGAAATGGCAGACCCAGCTGATTAATCCCCATATTATCCTCTCCAAACAGCCGCAGGGTTTTGTGGCTGCCGCCACCCTGAGCACGCCCAACGGCCAGCTGGTGGCCAGTGCGACCCACCAGGATATTTTATAGTAGTCAACTAAAACTGGCCACCGCGTTAGCGTTTTTCCAGTATCTATTTTCTGATTCGTTTGGTGGCAACCCACCGTTATATTCATGCGGCCTGAGTGCGCTGTAATATCCCACGATATAGTCGGTAATTTCATGAGCTGCTTCGCTGAAGCTTATGTAGCCCGTTACCGGTATCCACTCGTTTTTCAGACTTCTGAAGAAGCGCTCCATCGGACTGTTATCCCAACAGTTACCACGCCGACTCATGCTTTGTTTGATCCGGTAACGCCACAGCAACTGTCGGAACTGCCTGCTCGTATAGTGGCTACCCTGATCGCTGTGGAACATCACTCCGGCTGGTTTACCACGCGTTTCCCATGCCATTTCCAGTGCTTTGATGGTCAGTCTGCTGTCCGGGGAGAACGACATAGCCCAGCCCACCGTTTTCCTCGCGAACAGATGCAAGAACAACCGCAAGGTATGCCCAGCGTTTCCCGGTCCAGATATACGTCACATCGCCGCACCATACCTGGTTTGGCTGCGTTACAGCAAACTGGGGCTCAAGATAATTCGGGATCGCAACATGCTCCTGACCGCCACGCTTATACCTATGCGTCGGCTGCTGACAACTGACCAGCCCCAGCTCTTTCATGAGCCTGCCTGCGAGCCAGCGCCCCATGCGGAAGCCTCTCTGGGTTGCCATGGTGGCGATACTTCTCGCGCCAGCGGCATCATGGC
>NZ_JBPESN010000123.1:0-1719 GCF_051710625.1 Sodalis sp. (in: enterobacteria)
CAAAGGCGTCATCCTGATTGAAACCGACCCCGGCTATACCGCCAAGGTATTATTGCAGGCGCTGTGCGCCCGGCTGGGTTTGTTAAAAACCGGCAATATCCACGAGCTGGTCGAGGAGTGTGTGCAGGGGCTTGCGCGACAAAAACTGGCTGGTCCTGGTTGAAGAGGCCGAGCTGCTGCCCTACAGCTTGAGGTCCTGCGCCGCATTCACGACCGTTCCGGGGTGGCCATTGTCCTGGCGGGCATGGCGTTAGACCTGGCGTCCCGCAGGAAAGAGAGCGAAGCCGAGGACTTCAGGGCCATTCTTGGCAGCCTGCTATCGAACGGCGAGGTCTCGGATAAACCGCTGGCGTGCGGGGTGGCCCGGACAAGCGCTATCGGCAATCAGGGGATGTCCGTGACGTTAATCGACCGCTATGCAGAAATGCTGATTCATTGAATGAGAAAAGTATGTCAGTCCATTATAAAGATGGTATCGACCAACAATCATCTTGACGCAGGCAGAAGCCGTTATACCGTATTTAACGATAAAAAGCGTGATATTGCATGACTGTAAGCCGGTTATCCGTATTGAACACCATACGCTCTGTAAGCAATTATTAAAAAAGGGTCAGGCGGATTATATTGCCGTTGGCAAAAACGCACGGGGTAATTTTAAGCAATGGGTATTCATGAAAAATGAATGCAAGGTTATTTGGTCAGCATCATTATATTGAGGTCACCATGACAATTGAAATTAACATTATTGTTCAGCAAACCCCCATCGGCATTGATGTAAATATCAATGCCAGCGGTACGGGCAGTGAAGTTAAAAAGAATGAAGCCCAGTTTATTCACGATGCACTTGCTACCGTATTATCGTGCCGGGCTGATTTCGAGGCCATCAATAAAGGCTCTATTGCCAATACATTTAACAGGAGAGGTCATCATGTCCACTAACTTACATGACAATACGCTGCCCGCCGGTTACTGGCAGGATGCCAAGGGCGTATTGATACCCGACGCCATGGTAAAGCTTATTGATAAGAAGCGCGAAGCGCTGATCAAAGCTATTGTGGCACGCGGTCGGCCACTGCATGAGGCATTGAGGGATTTTAAACACCGCGCGTTTGTCGATATCCAGGCATTGATTGACCTGTCGGTTGAGCAATACGGGGTGAAGCGTGGCGGCAGAAAAGGCAATGTGACGCTGTATTCCTTTGATGGCCGCTACGAGGTCATTCGCGCGCTGCAAGACCGCATTACCTTTGATGAGCGTATCCAGGCCGCCAAGGCGTTAATTGATGATTGTATGGCGGAATGGACATAGAATGCGCGACCGGCGCTGCTGGCTATTATTGACCAAGCGTTTTCCACCGATAAGAACGGTGATATTAATCCGGCCCGTATTCTGCAGCTGCGTCGCCATGATATTACCAACCCGCGCTAGTTGCGGGCGATGGGTGTGCTGGCGGAAGCGCTGCAGGTGGTCAGCAGCAAGAGCTATATCCGCCTTTATGAGCGCATCGACGAGATCGGGCAATATCGGCCGCTGTCGCTGGATATCGCCGGGGTATGAATCATGAAGGCAGAACAGTTTAATCAATGCTATCCGGGCGGCGCGTACTTTATTTATCAACCTAACCGGATTTTAAAAGAGGGCACATTAATAAGAACACTGGACAGGGCAACGGATTTAATCACCTGCACGGAGGTTGAGATTAATGTAGCGCCTTATTT
>NZ_JBPESN010000124.1:0-1170 GCF_051710625.1 Sodalis sp. (in: enterobacteria)
ACCTATCGAGCAATTTTTCCCTGCATGCTGCACGGTCGTGAGTAAAGCTCGTAGGGCGTATTCTCAATCGGGTAAAGATGACCCTTCTTCTAGTTATAAGGTTTTCCGAATAGATTCTATCAGCTGTTGAGAGTGCTTTTAGAAGAGCTTCTCCGACGTTTTCCTTTTCCGCAGCTACTTTGTGTTGAGTCCGGCCGCAGGATGCTCCTTGGTGTAAAGCTTGGATATTTCCGCTTCTTTGTAAGTCAGTTGGTTTAGTTGCGCATCAATATTGACCAGACTATCCAACACCGAACGCGCTTCCAGCGACAGATCAACAGAATCATTCTGCTGGCGGAAAGTATTCAGTTTGTTCTCTACATCATCCAAGGTCGCTCTAACTTTTGGAAGAAATTTGAACTTTAATATATTAATATTGCAAAGTTCACAGTTAAACAGAGTAGTTATACATTAATTTTATCAAAAATGTCTAGAATTTATGTTATTACACTCAAATAATGATATCTGTTTAACACAAAATTTTATTACTGAAGATACCAATTAGTTATAAGAAAATTTTAATCGTCAACATATAATCAACCACTTCATCGTATTTCTCCACTACATAACATACATTCCTTCCAATTAAGAATGTATTTCTTAACCCTGTACGGTTCAGTTCCGTGTGTTTCTTATAAAACTGAAAAGCGACAGTGAATGAGCGTCAGTCAATTTTGTGAAGCCATAAACAAACAATGAACTGCATTATCGTGTTTATAGCCTGCATCGTTGCTGCGACTTGCGCGCCATTTGAGCAAAGCAAAGAAGGACTAGGACAGCACCATGAACATCAAAACTACTACGTTAGTTCTTGAAACATGATTAAATAGGTACAGTTATGCTAAATTTTCTACTGATTCCAGGCACCTTCACATTATAGTTTTGAGTATAAAGTACACGACGAGCATAAAGGAGATGTGAAATCTCACCATGAAACAAGGGAAGGTGACAAGGTCAAAGGATTTTACATGCTGAAAGAATCCGATGGTACAGTCAGAGAAGTACATTACACCGCCGATCATAAAAATGGTTTCAACGCTGAAGTAAAAAGGACAGGACATGCTGTTCATCATGAAGAACCAGTCCCGATGCAACACCCAAAAGTAGAACAGGGGCAGAGCCACCAGGAAC
>NZ_JBPESN010000125.1:0-927 GCF_051710625.1 Sodalis sp. (in: enterobacteria)
TTCAGATCGGGCGGAGATGTGGCCGACAACTCCGGTGCGGGGAAAAACCCACAAGCGAAAAAAAACCCTTCGCGTTTGCGAAGGGTTTTTCATGACTGGCAGGGGCGGAGAGACTCGAACTCCCAACACCCGGTTTTGGAGACCGGTGCTCCACCAATTGAACTACGCCCCTAAATAGGGTGGCGGTGCGGACGGGACTCGAACCCGCGACCCCCGGCGTGACAGGCCGGTATTCTAACCGACTGAACTACCGCACCACCGAATTACTACACACGCTGGATTAACATGCGTGGGGTCAGCCGCTTGTTGACCACCCCGGGTTACCCATTGGTACGTAGTGGATGCCTGGCAGCTCCCTACTCTCGCATGGGGAGACCCCACACTACCATCGGCGCTACGGCGTTTCACTTCTGAGTTCGGCATGGGGTCAGGTGGGACCACCGCGCTCGTGCCGCCAGGCAAATTCTTTCTCCGTGCCGCTCCCGCCGCACAGACTACTCTTACCGCCCGACGGTCACGAGAGTGAGGGTCGGGCATTATATCCGGAACTTCGCTGATATCGTCTTGTCTCTGGCGCACGCGTTCACGCCTTGCCCTCGCATCACGGAACTACGGAACTGTATACCCCCGGCGTTGGCTTTCGCGGTTATGTCGCTGGCGCTCTGCCGTTAACGTTCGTTACGGCTTCGGCTTTCGCCTTTCTCAAACAGCTCAGGGTTGTAAGGTTAAGTCTCACGGGTCATTAGTATCGGTTAGCTCAATGCCTCGCAAGCGCTTACACATTCGACCTATCAACGTCATCGTCTTTAACGCCCCTTCAGGAGGCTCAAGGCCTCAGGGAAGACTCATCTCGAGGCAAGTTTCCCGCTTAGATGCTTTCAGCGGTTATCTTTTCCGCACGTAGCTACCGGGCAATGCCATTGGCAG
>NZ_JBPESN010000126.1:0-755 GCF_051710625.1 Sodalis sp. (in: enterobacteria)
CATTACCTTTGATGAGCGTATCCAGGCCGCCAAGGCGTTAATTGATGATTGCATGGCGGAATGGACGCAGAATGCGCGACCGGCGCTGCTGGCCATTATTGACCAAGCGTTTTCCACCGATAAGAACGGTGATATTAATCCGGCCCGTATTCTGCAGCTGCGTCGCCATGATATTACCGACCCGCGCTGGTTGCGGGCGATAGATGCGCTGGCGGAAGCGGTGCAGGTGGTCAGCAGCAAGAGCTATATCCGCCTTTATAAGCGCATCGACAAGACCGGGCAATATCGGCCGCTGTCGCTGGATATCGCCGAGGTATGAATTATGAAGGCAGAACAGTTTAATCAATGCTATCCGGTCGGCGCATACTTTATTTATCAACCTAACCGGATTTTAAAAGAGGGCACATTAATAAGAACACTAAACAGGGCAACGGATTTAATCACCTGCACGGAGGTTGAAATTAATGTAGCGCCTTATTTTGCGAACATTCTGTGGCTGACGTCGAAATGCTGAATAAATGATGTATTAATACTCTGTTTTAGAATGGCGTCAATCCGCCGGTGCTGGCTTTCGCCAAATAAACGTCATGCCTGTTTTTCTCAACCCACCCGGGAGGAAATAAATATATTATATCGCGTGATTAAATGTGAATATGGGGATAACGGCAATCGCTGTCTTTATTATCTTAATGACTGCAGTCTGGTGCAGGAGTCACGCCTCGTCCCGGTGCCCTTCAGCCTGCGTTTTTATGATG
>NZ_JBPESN010000127.1:0-614 GCF_051710625.1 Sodalis sp. (in: enterobacteria)
AGTAGGTGGCGATAAAAATCCGCAAGGCGCGCGCCACAACGTCGGGGCGTGCTTTACCGCCAAAAGCCTCGTGACGTGCCTCATCACTCTGTTTTTGCCACCATTGCAGGGTCTCGTCCTCTGGCTCGCCGCATTTGAGTGCGGCCTGATAATCGATACGCGCATAAAACGTCGGTCCAACCCGCCCCGTTGCTGGTTCAAACATCACCGCCGCCACCGACAATATCGGGCAACCGGCTTTTTTACCCAGCGTTTCGATATCGAGCATCACATTATTCATGGGTCTGTTCATCACTTGTCCTCAATGCTATTTTTTATAGCGCATTACCGCCTGTTTCATTTGCTGGCGAATAGCGCCTGAATAAATCATGCGTTGCCGGGCATCATAAAAACGCAGGCTGAATGGCACCGGGACGAGGCGTGACTCCTGCACCAGACTGCGGTCATTAAGATAATAAAGACAGCGATTGCCGTTATTTCCATATTTACATTTAATCACGCGATATAACATATTTATGTCTTCCAGGGTGGGTTGAGAAAAACAGGCATGACGTTTATTTGGCGCAAGCTAGCACCGGCAGATTAACGCCATTCTAAAACAGAGTATTAATACA
>NZ_JBPESN010000128.1:0-580 GCF_051710625.1 Sodalis sp. (in: enterobacteria)
CCGCCAGCGAGTGCTGGAATTCACGGATGGAAAATTTTGTCGCCATACAGGCTCCCTACCACAATCAGCACACGTCGCTTATCCCTCAGCAATCTGACTCTGTCTGATAAGCATGGAGGCCTCCATCGGGCCACTCGGCATTTGCAGGGCTATCCACGTCGATTCGGCAGAAATAGCACGGTTCGTCTCGCTATCTGAAAAATTGTCGCGCACTAACGACACCAGTTTATTAACGGTGTCGATGCGCTCCTGCGTATAAAATGTTGTGTCTTTAGTCATGATGTCCCCCTTTTAAATCACGTTTAAACGCCATGATGACGCTCAGCCAGTACCGCATTGATGCGCGACACCAGGGTTTCTGCCACCGTGTCAACGCTGCCGGCGACACTCGCCAGGCGCAAAAAATGCGCATCGTCGCCCAGACCGACAGACACATTCTCGCCAGCGACCCTAACCACGCTGATCTCGGCCGGGTCGAGGTACGCGCCCGGCAACAGTTTGACCAACTGCTTCATGCCAGCGCTGCCTCTATCTGGGTTTTGATGCGGGTTGACGTCTGGAACAACGTTTCGCCATAAGC